>JBARCL010000152.1:0-5103 GCA_049794055.1 Sulfitobacter sp. | reverse complement strand
GCGAAGCGGAACTGCTAAGGACCTTTTATGGGGTTGAGTGCTCTGGTGCGGGAGACCGAGAGTTTTGGGATCATTGTTCGTTTCTAGTGTGGCACGTCCTGAAACCGCTAAGCTGGCTTGGCTACCTGGAGGCGGCTGAACTCGACGGACGACATTCACCTTCGGACCGGACGATTTACACAAAAACGCCGCTTTGGCAGAGGACATTCAGTCTCGACACGGATGATGAACTACGCCCAGTCGTCGTACACTGAGCTGAATGACCGCTATCAGATGCGCATCTTTGATCGGATTTCTGCAAGCGCATTGGGCCGCAGAGAGCCCAATGTATGTACCGGCTGCTGTTCGCAAGTGTTCAATTGCACGTCTTCAGGAAGTCGCTGATATGTATCCGGCCTTTGGATCGGCTTGAGTATTTTGCCGTGGCCCTGTTGGGAGTACGCACGCGCCGCTGTCTCATTAGTGACCTGATCTATAATGACCATCTGGGCTCTCAGACTTTGGGTGCGCCTTATTCCGTTCCATACAATTGAGGTTTACGAACATCGTGTGCGGCTGTGATCAAATCGCAGTCGCTAATTCCTTTTCTTTCCAATCAAAATCTTTGCCGGAGTTCAGAACGCTCCAAGCGATCCTTGCGAGTTTGTTGGCAAGTGCCACGCCCAGCTTATTGTGTTGCATGCGCGTTGAGGCCGCTTCCAGCCATGCTCCAAAACTAAACTTATGCCAGTTCTTTGGCCGCATCATGATGACCTGAGCGGCCTGCACAAACAGCATGCGCAGATACCGACTGCCACGCTTTGTGATACGACCCAGAATGGTCCGCCCACCCGTGCTGTGTTGACGTGGAACGAGCCCCAGCCATGCAGCAAAGTCGCGCCCACGATCAAAAGCCTCGCCGTTACCGACAGCTGCGACAACTGCGGTTGAGATAATCGGGCCTATACCCGGAATGGTCATCAGACGCTGACAGCTGGCCTCGCGTTTGCTGACCCCTTCAATCTCGGACGTGGTCATCTCGATCCGCTTGTCTGTCCAGATCCAGTCCTGCTGAAGGCCGAGGATTAGCTTGCGCATCCGCAACGACATCTCATCATCGCGGTTGTCTAGAATGGCTTGGAGCGAGGCGCGTAATGCCGCCACGCTTTTGCGAACAGTGATCCCTTGTTCAATCAAGAATGCCCGGATCTGGTTCATCGTCGCCGTCCGCCGCGATACGAGCCGGGAACGCACGCGATGCAATGCCTGCAGGTCCAATTGCTCCTGCGTCTTCTCGGTAACCGTTTTAAGATTGGGGCGCAGTGCAGCTTCGGCAATCGCCTCCGCATCATTGTAATCGTTCTTCTGTCCTTTGTTGAACGGCTGAACGTAAATCGCAGGGATGATCCGAGGCTCGAACCCCAACTTGCGCAGTGTTCGGCTAACAAAATGTGCGCTCATGCAAGCTTCCATGCCAACAATACAGCGCGGCAGTTCCTCAAACGTCGCGACCAACGCCATGCGCTTGACCTTCTTGCGCAACACAAGCTGGCCCTCTTTGTTGAAACCAACCAAGTGGAACACGTCTTTGCCGATATCGACGCCGATCGACATCAGCTCATCAAAACCATTCTTCGCCATGCTACTTCTCCTATTTGCAGTATAGGCCAAGCCTAACCTGCTGGGTGAAGCAGCCGGTACATCCCATTAGTCACCGATGCTGCACAATGGATGTATGTCCGCTATCATGAGAGCACCACAAACCTTCAATAACTGTTTGGGTTTTGAACGGGGTTTGTGGCAGCGGAAATCAAACAACTTTTCAAGCATGCCAAAAAGGAGGGTTTTTGGCGTATGGCAATTCAAGTTTTACCTGAGACTTTCGGCCAAGCTAAATCTGGTCCTGATTTGAAAAATGATGCGTTGTTGGTGAAAACGCTCTCAGGTTCTAGCTTTATCAAACGTCCATCTGGGTGCTCAATCATCGCAATATTATCAATAAACCAAGTATTCCAGTTTTTTTCGTCGCCAAGATACTTTGTCAGTAGCCTGCGAAATCTAGCAGACGACATAGGCTCAATACTTGCGGTTCCCCTCAATCCTAGATGCAACATCACTCCTTTTTCATTTTCGAAGTGGACTAACTCGATAGCGCATTTTGGGTTGTTTTCGATACGTTTGACTGAACTTGAATCGGTTGAACCAAGCAGCCAAATGGCATCATCTTCCCAGACAAACCAAACTGGGGCGTTACATGGTGCTCCCTCTTTTGAAACGGTCGCGAGGTTTGCAACGATTGGAAGGACTAGCAATTCCTGTGGGTCAAAGGGTGTTTTGGGCATAATGGAAGTTAATATTGGACAAGATTGTAAGTCAACCGAGCGTCACCAGCACAATAAAATTGGTTTTCGTGCTATTTGTAGGATAGTTCCAAAAACGACCGTTTGTTGAACGGTTCGCAAAAGCGGTCATTGGCACTGCCACAGCGAAGGTCTGGAAGGTCCTCGACTCGTAAATTGGTTGTCTGCAAATTGCTGCACAGTCGATGAACGGCCGGTTTCCTCGCTGCACTGCGGCGCCGATTTTCTGCCCCTGCCGCATGCTGGTGCTGTGAGCGTACGCAGCACGAATTCGCTTAGAGTGTCATTTCGCCCCGTCCGGCATTGGCTCTCATTATTTGCTTAGCGTAGGATTCCACACTCTGCCGCAATGGACCCCTTGAAGATGCTTTGGCCATCGCAGAAGCCATCGAAATCTAACAAAAAGGGGCCGTTTTTTGGGGCGGCCCTTTCCGGACCATGGTTAGCCATTCAAGATACCGTGGGTGCAACCCCTATTGCCGACATTGGCTACATGAGCATAAGGTCACTATCGTTCTCAGCGGGCTCAGCGCAGACGAAGTGTTTAGTCCGGTGACAACCCCAAAGCATCGATCAACGCTCGAAAGTCAGCATTGCGCGGGGTCTGAACGGCTCGTTGCACGCATTGCAAAGATATCCGCTTCTCTAGCACTTGCGCAGGCAGGCCCTTTTTGTAGTTTGGCCAAGCTTGTTGCAGTCGTGCGAGCGCGATCGCAGCGCTTGGTGGATCATCATTCTCATGCCCGTCAATGTGACGTAGCAAGCTCGCTTCGAAACAACAGTTCTGTCTCACTAAGGCGAAGCCGTGGCGATCAACCAAGCCAGGAATTTTCGCGTCTCGCTCCGGATTCTGCCCAATGAGATCAGTGTCTAGAAGCAGGAACCGCATGCTGTATGCTGGCTTGGAGCCTCGCTCCCCCTGTGCCGCCATTTCGATGGCGCGGCTCACTAGCGCCAACGGATCACCTGCGCGCGGGATTACTTTTGCATCAGCATGAACTGAAGCACCGCGCTCCTCGGCAAAGCGTTGAAGTAACGCAACATAACCCTGCTCACTCTCTCCTTCACATCCAACAAAATATCGCTTTCGTCGTGGGACTCTTTGCCTTCGTGCCATTACCCGAGCACCGGAACGGCACCGTATTCACCGCCCATGTATTTGCCAAAGAAGTTCTCGTTTCGGCGCACACGCTCTACATCTGCGAGGCTGAACACAGCTGTGTTGCCTCCAGCGTCCTTTTCACAAAACAAGACTTCTTCTTTCGTCAGTTCGGACAGCAGGCTCGCAGAATGACAGGTTGTCCACAATTGTGCCCCAAACGGATTGCGCTTTTGGTCTCCAAACCAACGCAAAATTTCCGGGAGGATGAGGGGATGGATTGTTGTGTCTAGTTCATCGATTACAGCAATTCCGCCGCGATCTAGGGCCATCAGGATATAGGGCAAGATCTTAATGAACTGACGTGTCCCATGGCTTTCACGGTTTAAGGAAATTATCTGATCCAGACCCGAATGCTGAAACAACATCAGCGGTTCGCTGGCTGTCGTGTCAATCCCAATCTCCTCGATCCCAAGATCAATCCGACGCGCAATCCTTTGGAGCTCTTCTAGCGCTGCGGGATTACCTCTATACCACTGCGTCATCGCACGCTCATCATCTTCGATCCGGTCTATGAAGATATTTGATACGATAGACGAGACAGATGCCACGAACGACGTCGCGATTTCATGATTCAACTGAGCTAACGTCGCAATAACACTGGCCCTCGGCCTTAGAACTTCCTTCAGCGCTTTCTCCGTGCCGGACGTCAGGAAACCTTTTTCCGCTCTGATCCCGCCCGTTTCGTCTCTCTCGAACAACGTCCTCGACTTACCTTTCCCGCGTGGTTGATAGCTCATCTTTTCGCCAAGAACTTTGTCGCCAGCGTCGTTCCCTCTGGCTGAGAGCGTGAATTCGTAAGTGTATGGGCAGTAATCGGTTTCAGTTGACCAAGAATGCGGATCAACTGGTCCCGCAAACGAAAAGGAGAGCCTTGTAGGCTTCTTGATCCGTTCATTGTCGCCAAACTTTTCATACGGAAGGTTGAGGTCGGACCTGTGATCGAAGCTTTTGGAGGCAAACCACGCACCAAAGGAGATGGACCTCAGGATGTTCGATTTGCCCGCTGCATTTGGGCCAAACAGCGCAACAACATTGGGTGCCCTGTCTTCAGCCCCTATATATATCGGCGATAACCTACCCAATGCATCATCGACTGATTTTCGTGCGCGAAGATCGATGACCTGGCGTTCTCCAATGGAAAAAAAGTTCTCGATTTCGATCTTGAACAGCATCTTAAAACCACCCTTTCTGCACTTAATATGGTCATTATAAATACACTTACAACATAAATGTGCTGATTTGTCGTTTATAGGTGGGTTTTTTGTCTTTTTTTGCGCCGCGGAGCTCTGGTGCACCCACGACAATAAGACCAGCCAACTACTAAAGTCTGAAGCTCATCCTCAAACTCCGGTTCACCTTAAGCTCTGACCGCTTCCACCAAGGCCCACAGAGATGCACTTGATTGTAGCTGAATGGCCGCTTTGGCAGTGCCTGACTATGAGCATGCACCTGCAGCGAATGACCGGAATCCGCCCTTTGTGTTGATTTTCCTGCATAATTGACTGGACTTCGAGCGCCGTCGGAGCGGTACTGCCTACATGCCGCGACCCGTTCGTGCGCCGCCCGCTCAGTTCGGGTTTTCCTCAGTAGCGGCGGAATATC
>JBARCL010000151.1:0-4475 GCA_049794055.1 Sulfitobacter sp. | reverse complement strand
GTTCAAGACAGCCGTCGGCGCGTGGCTGGGTTTCTTTGCCATCGGTCTGGTGCTTTGGGGCATCTACACCGGCAAGTTTTCCCCCACCGAAGCGGCGGGCGTGACTGTCGGTTTCTGCATCATCGTCGGTTTGATCTGCTATCCGATCAACAAATTGATGGGCAGCGATCCGGATCAACCCGTGAATGATAAATCCCTGTTGTCGATGATCGTCGTCGAAGGCTTCACTCTGCCAAAACTGCCCGCAGTTGTCTCGCGCTCGGCGCAGATCACCGGCATTCTGGTGCCGCTGATTGCAGTGTCGGTTGCCATGCAACAGGTTCTGTCCTCGCTGGGGGCCAAGGAGTACATCGGGGATTTCGTGACTGGAATGGGTGGCTATTACGCTGTGCTGTTCACCTCGATGGCGATTGTCTTTGTCACGGGCATGATCCTTGAATCCCTGCCCGTCACGATCATTCTTGCCCCGATCCTTGCCCCGATTGCGGTTTCCGTGGGCATCGATCCGATCCACTTTGCGGTGATCTTTCTTGTCGGCGCCTCGAACGGCTTTATCACGCCGCCCTACGGGTTGAACCTATACGTGGCATCGGGGGTTACGGGCGTGCCGTATTTCCGCTTGCTGCGCTACGCCACGATGTATCTTGTGGCGCTGATTTCCGTGTGGTTCTGTGTCGCTTTGATGCCATCGCTGTCAAAGACACTGCTGCCGGGTGGCGGAATCTTTGAAATTCTGTCAGGTGGAGGCGGATAAAGGCCCTTGCCCAGCGACAGGCCAGTGATGAAGTGAGACTTTAACAATGCCCGACGCGCCAGACCCTGACAAAGCGATACCAACCAATCTGCGGTTGCTCTTGTTGCTGGAAGAAGTCGCGCGCGTCGGTGTTCCCGTAACCCCCACTGCCACGAATGAAGTCTTGGGATTGCCCAAGCCAACGGTGCACCGGCTGTTTCACCGGCTGGAAGAAGAAGGTTTCCTGCAACGCGATATCGACGGGCGGTCCTATTCCGCAGGCCAGCGGTTGCGCAAACTATCGGCCAATGTCCTGTCCTCGTCGCGCATCCGCGTTGCCCGCCTTGCCGTGTTGAACGCGTTGACCGATGACGTCGGCGAAACCTGCAACATTGCCACGGCAGACCGTGAAGGCATGCTTTATATCGACCGGGTCGAAACCAAATGGCCCTTGCGCATCCAACTGCCCATCGGAACAACCGTCCCTTTCCACTGCACTGCCAGCGGCAAGATGTACCTGTCATCGCTGTCAGCGCGGCATCTAGCCAAATTCCTGTCCTCGGCATCGCTGGACGCGCATACCGCGAAGACCCTGACGACCGCTGATGCATTGACGGCTGAAATCGCGGCCATACGGGAACGCGGCTATTCAACCGACAACGAAGAATTCATGGACGGGATGGTCGCCGTTGCCGTACCGATCCGCGACGATCTGGGTCGGCTGATGTCGACCATTTCCTTGCACGCCCCTGACCAGCGGGTCAGTGTATCGGACCTTGAAACCCATCTGGACCGCCTGCGCACTGCGGCGAATGATTTGTCAGAGATGATGCAGCGCTGAACCGCGCATCCAGCCATCCTCGAACACCACCTGATCCACACCGGCCAACCGTTTGATCCGCTCCAGCTCTGCCTCAAGCGCAGCTTGGCGCGCCTTGCCCCAGCGGACCCGACCCTCGGACCACAGCGCCTTGACCCGCAAGACATTTTGGTCACGAAACGCTTTCATATCAATGCGCCCGACAATCTGGTCGCCTTGCAGGATGGGAAAGACATAATAGCCAAAGGTGCGCTGCGGCTCTGGTACGAAGACCTCGATCCGGTAATTAAACCCGAACAGACGTTCGGCCCGCTTTCGGTCCCGAAGTGCTGGATCAAACGGGCTGAGGATGCGCAGCCGGTTTGTGGGCACGACGTCTAGCGCGGCATCCCCATCCAATCCGGGCCGCGCAAAAACCTGTTTCACACTGCCATCCGCGCCGGTAATCTCCACCTGCTCCAACCGTCCTGCTGCCAACTCGCTCTGACACCACTGGCGCGCCTCTGCCGGTGTGATATGCGCCCAGAACGCCGCCAGTTCGCCATGTGTCGCAAAGCCCAGTCGCGCCATCGCCTGCGCACAACACCATTCGATTGTCTCGGCCTCGTCCGGCGCATGCGCGTCTTCGCACAGGTGCTTTTCCAACACCCGTTCGGTCAAATCGTACCGCTTCTTAAACCCGTCCCGCCCGACCACACACAACGCACCCGAGCGCCACAAATACTCGAGCGCGGTCTTGGACGGGTGCCAGTCCCACCAGCCTCCCGAACCGCGTGCCTCGCCCTTGCCGACATCGCCGGAACACACCGGTCCTTCGGATTTAATCTGGTCCAGAATAATCTGAAACTGCGCCTCGAACCCTGCGCGACGGTCTTTTTTCCAATGCCCCCGCAGCCGCTTGGCATCCCGCTGGCGACGCAAATGCCACTGCGGATAAAACGCCATCGGGATCACCGCCGCATCATGGGTCCAATGTTCAAACAAGGCCCGTTGCTTTTCATAGAGGGTCTTCAAAGCAGCCGGACGATAGCGCGGCCTGCGCGCAAAAAGGATCAGATCATGCGCCCGCGCGACCGTGTTGATGCTGTCCAATTGCACAAACCCGAGGCTGTCGATCAGCGACAGCAGATCATCGCCTGACGCACCGCCTTGCGGCACCTCGGCCAGCCTGTGCCGGTCCAGAAACACCCGCCGTGCTTGCGGATTGTCAAGCCGCAGCATCCTAGCGACGGCGGCGGCGCAGCGTATCCCCGAAAGACAACGTCGGCGTCAGGGTCACGTTATGCGGCACATCCGCGTCCGGCTCATCCAGCGTCTGGTTCAGAATGATCCGCGCCGCCGCCTGCCCGATTTCGATCCGGCAGGCATCCATCGTCGCCAACTGCCGCGGCAACCCCTGCAACAATTCGACGTTATTGAAACCGGCAAGCCCAATCTGACCGGGGATATCTATCCCTTGGTCAATCAGGTGCAACAACCCGCCTGCCCCAATCATGTCGTTGGAATAATAGAGAAAATCCAGATCCGGCGAGCGTTCCAGCATCTCTTGCGTCATCTCGCGCCCCTTGGCCAGTGCCGAACCGCCAGAGTAAAACGCACGGTCCTCGATCTCGACACCAGCCTTGGCCAGCGCCTCGGTAAAGCCCTCGAACCGTTTTCGTGCACGGTGGTCCAGCGGCATCTTGGTGCCCATAAACCCGATGTGTTCGTAGCCTTCTTTCAGGATCGCATTGGCCATCTCGCGCCCCGCGCGGCGGTGTGAAATCCCCACCATCGCATCTACAGGTTTGCCATCGGTGTCCATAATTTCGACCACGGGAATGCCCGCATTAGACAACATCGCGCGGGTCGCATCCGAATGCTCCAGCCCCGCGATAATCACACCGGACGGCCGCCACGACAGCATCTCGTAAAGCACCCGCTCTTCTTTTTCGGGCATGTAATCTGTCACGCCAACCACCGGCTGCAAAGGCGTATCCTCAAGAATTTGGTTCACCCCGTTCAACACCTCGGGAAACACCATATTCGACAGGGACGGAATGATCACAGCCACCAGATTGACCCGCTGCGAGGCCAGCGATCCGGCGATCTGGTTGGGCACATAACCCAGCTCTTTCGCCGCGGCTAAAACCTTACTGCGGGTCGTATCCGAGACATCCCCGCGGTTGCGCAGCACACGGCTTACGGTCATTTCCGACACCCCGCAGGCATCAGATACATCACGAAGGGTGAGGGGGCGTTTGGCAGGAGTGGTCAATTTGGACACCTTGATTGTTCAGCTACCAGTTAACGTGAAGTGGCACATACGATCAAGCGTGGTGCAAAGCTGCATTGTGCCGATGACAAGCGGTTCATGCTGGGTTAGACACTGGCTTGCGTGGTCCCGTGGCTCAACTGGATAGAGCAGCCCCCTCCTAAGGGGCAGGTTGCAGGTTCGAATCCTGCCGGGGTCGCCAAAAACACCTGAAAAATATGGCTTATTTACAGGGCTTTGTGCAAGAGCGTGCAGAAAGTCCCGTGAGCTTTCGCGCCGAATTCTGCTGAAACGGCGGAAATCTCGTACAAAACCTGTACAAATTTCCCACGCCTTTGCGCACTTTGGGGCCTTCCAATGAGCTGGCGGGTGGCAAACACATGCGCGGAACGGAAGTTCGGCAGCGCCACGCGCAAGCAGATCATCATGTTTCTGGCTGACAAGGCGAGCGACGATGGCTCAGGCATCTGGTGTTCCAAGGGAACGATTCAGCGGCACACCGAGCTGGGGGAGACCACAGTCAAGCGAGCCATGCGCGCGTTCTTGAAGGAAGGCATCCTTGTGGAGACTGGCGCACGGACTTGCAAGAATGGCTTCACCGTCGTTTACCGGATTGATCTGGCCAAGGTCGAGGCACTGGAACCCACGCTTGAGCCCGAGATTGAGAC
>JBARCL010000150.1:0-30870 GCA_049794055.1 Sulfitobacter sp. | reverse complement strand
GAAACGGACAATCCAACAACGCCGCTTGCAACATCAAAAACAAGCAGCATAATCAATCACACAAACGAGCCAGAGCCTCCAATGCTCAAGCCGCTCTGATGTCCCATTTTATATGACGACGGACAATCAAAGGGGTTTCAATGCGCACCAACGCAAACCAATTTTGTGTTCTTCGATACAGGGGGCCCAGCCCAAAAGCTCGCGGAAAAATTACGCCACAAAGGTGTCTTGATCAAAGCATGGCAAGAAGCCCCATTTGAACATTGGGCCCGTGTTACGATGGGCAGCGCTGCTGAGAACGATACATTCCTAGGTGCCCTCTAAAAGACCCTTGCGATGCTGCAGTCAAAATGATCCGTTAATCGACGGTGAAGTAACTAACGTTTTCCTCTAAAGCTCTTCGAAAACATATATTCGAAATATAGAAAGGCAATTTCTAATGACGCATCCCCTTATCACCCAAAAGCATATCGACGATTATCAGCGCGACGGCGTTGTCCTTGTTAAAGGTCTGTTTAAGGATCAGGTCGAAGAACTGCGCGCAGGTGTGGCCCGCAACATGGCCGAACCAGGCCCCTATGCCGCCGAAAATCTCAAGGAGGGCGAAGGCGGCCGGTTCTTTGACGACTATTGCAACTGGACCCGCATTCCCGAATTCCAAGCCGCTATCAAAGCATCCCCCGCAGCAGCCGTTGCAGCTGAATTGATGGGTTCAAAGACCGTGCAGATGTTCCATGATCATGTGCTAGTAAAAGAGCCGGGCACATCCAAACCAACCCCATGGCACCAAGACAGCCCCTATTACTTCGTTGAAGGCGAACAAACAGTCAGCTTCTGGTCTCCGCTTGATCCGGTACGCCAAGCCTCGCTTCGCTGCGTCGCAGGATCACATCGCTGGGAAAAACCGGTTCTGCCAACGCGTTGGCTGGCCGAGACCAGCTTTTATCCAAATGATGACGATTACATGCAAGTGCCTGACCCGGATGCCGAAGGCATGGATGTGCGTGAATACGAAATGGAACCGGGCGATGCAGTGGCCTTCAACTACAAAACGCTGCACGGCGCGCGCGGCAACGAGGCAGGCACCCGCCGCCGCGCGTTTTCCTTGCGTTTGTTAGGTGATGACGCGCGTTACGTCGAACGCCCCGGTCCCACATCTCCGCCCTTCCCCGGCCACGATATGACAGCAGGCGAGCGATTGCGGACAGACTGGTTCCCGATGTTGCTAGACGCTGCGAGCTGATCTGAAAACGGCATGGCCAAAGAAGCAGCATCACCACAATTACGGCCTGACCTCGTGCCTGCGGGCGCGTTCAGCTTTCCAGTGCAAGACCCCGCCGATACCCGTTGGTTCGGGTTTCTGCTTCTTCCTGAATTTACCTTACTCGCCTTTAGCGCAGCTCTTGATCCATTGCGCATTGCTAACCAACTCGCGCAAAAACCGCTTTATGGATGGCTCATCTTTTCCCAAGATGGCACCGCTGTTTCATCCTCCTCAGGAATCGACATCGGCGTACATGCCAGCCTCGACGATCTGAAACCAGACACATACCTCTTTGTGTGTTCTGGGAATAACGGCACCAAAGTCGCGTCTGATACTATTCTTGGACAAGTGCGCCGTCATGCTCGCTTTGGAGGAAAGCTTGGCGGTGTCTGCACAGGTGCCGCGACACTCGCACGCGCAGGTTTGTTGAAAGGCAAGAAATTCACCCTGCACTGGGAAAATCAACCCGGCTTTGCTGAGGCCTTTCCTGATTTGACACCAACGCCACAACGCTTTGAGCAGGACGGTGATCTGCTAACCTGCGGCGGGGGTGTCGCTGCGACTGAAATGATGATCTCAATCATCGCGCAGGACTATGGCGAAGAGTTTGCTATCGCAGTCTCTGACATGTGTTTGAATGGACCAGACATCACGACGCGCAGCGAACAACGTTCCTCAATCGCAAAAGCCATCAGTTCGCGAAACCCGCGCGTTTTAGCGGTACTGCGTGCGATGTATGATAACATCGAGACGCCGCTGACTTTGGACGAGTTGGCGCAACATGCCGGCATCTCGCGCCGTCAGATTGAACGCCAGTTTAAGCAGTTGCTGGATGAAGCCCCTGCTCAGACCTATCGCAACATTCGGTTGGACCGGGCAAGGACGCTGCTTATGGAAACGAACATGAGCGTGATGGAAGTCTCAATGGCCGCGGGCTTCAACTCTGACAACGTTTTCTCCCGTCATTTCAAAACAAGGTATGGGGAAACCCCTTACGGACATCGCGGCCGCAGAAAATCCGAATCTCTGTAAGCCACCCCATCAGGGATGGACTTTACCATCCGCCAAAGCGTGGCCAGTTCATTAACGTCGCCTCAGGCGTTTCAGGAATAACATTGTAGCCACTGTGCTGCGCAGCGGTGGCGCAAGCATGGTTGGGTAAAATACGAAGTTGCGTGCCCACAGGTATTGCAGGCACCGCGCCTTTGAAATCGGGTCGACGCGCGATGACGCCATGTTCCTGATTGGCCTGCACCATGATTAATCCTGGGATCGGAACGCCTGCGCTATCGCAAACAATGCCATACCCTTGATCAACATCTTGAGCAGCCGTGCCGCGATCACGTGACATTGCCATCCATCCCGCATCACAGATGATCCAGCCTCGCGTGGATTGGTGCCCGATGACGGTCGTCAAGACGCTTAGCGCAATATCATCGATGCAGCAGACCTCTATGCCCGCCATAACCAAATCAAAAAAGACGTAAACACCTGCGCGCATTTCGGTGACACCCGTAAGATCCTGTGCGGCATGTGCCGTTGGGGTCGAACCAACACTCACCACAGGACATTGCAGCCCAGCCCCGCGCAACGCCTCGGCTGCATTCACCACTGCAAGCCGTTCCTGCTCTGCACATTTGGCCTGCGCTGTAACACCAACAGCGCCGTAGCTGCCGCCCGCGTGACATAAGACACCAAGCAACTCGGCACCACCTTGCGTCAGAATCCGCCCAACATCCATCAAAGCCGGATCATCAAAGGTCAGCCCACTGCGGTGACCGTCGCAGTCAATCTCGATCAACGCAGGGATCGCAATCCCTGCGCGGCGTGACGCGCTTGCTACTGCTTGCGCTTGTTCTACGTTATCCAGCAGGACAATCAGGTTGCACCCTGATCGGTGCAAGGCGATCACGCGGTCAAGTTTGGATGCGGTGATCCCGACCGCATATATGATATCGGTAATACCAACCTTCGCAAAGGCTTCAGCCTCTGCAAGAGTGGACACGGTGGCTGGCCCGTTCCCGTTTGTCAGCACATAACGCGCCGCATCCACGCTTTTTGTCGTTTTGAGATGAGGGCGTAGTGAAACCCCAAGGGCCGTTGCCCGCGCGGACAAACGATCAATGTTGCGTTTCATCTTGGCCTCATCCACCAAAAGGCACGGCGTGGGCAGAGCTGACAGACGGGGATCGGGCATAGGCCCTAGCCTACGACGTTGAAGTCGGGACCGTAAGGGTAGCCCGTAATATTCTCATTGCCGTCCTCGTTGATGATCAGGATATCGTGCTCACGGTAGCCACCGCCTCCGGGTTCGCCGTCAGGGATGGTCAGCATCGGTTCCATTGAGATCACCATGCCAGGCTCAAGTACCGTGTCGATGTCCTCGCGCAATTCCAGCCCTGCTTCGCGGCCATAGTAATGCGACAAGACGCCAAACGAGTGGCCATAGCCGAAAGTTCGGTATTGCAGCAACTGACGCTCCGCAAAGAAGTCGTTGATCTTGTGGGTGATATCGGAGCATTTCGCACCGGGCACCAGCAGGCTCATCCCGTATTCATGGGCTGCAACGTTTGCTTCCCAAATCTTCAGGCTGGCAGGGTCGACCTCACCTACAAACATCGTCCGCTCGAGTGCCGTGTAATACCCCGAGATCATTGGGAAAGTATTTAGGCTGAGGATGTCGCCTCGCTCAAGTTTGCGCGTCGTAACGGGGTTATGGGCGCCGTCGGTGTTGATACCCGACTGGAACCAGACCCAGCTGTCGCGAATTTCGGAATCGGGAAAGCGTTTGGCAATTTCCAGCTCCATCGCATCGCGGCCTGCCATTGCCACATCGATCTCGCGTGCGCCAACTTTGACAGCCTCTTTGATCGCATAACCGCCCACATCCGCAACATTTGCACCTGCGCGGATCAGGTCCAATTCGGCCGCAGATTTATGCATCCGCTGGCGCATAGTAGCAGGTGCAACGTCGACCGTGGACGCAGGCTTCAGGAACTCGTTCAGCAAACCCATTTGCGCAATGCTCAGATGATCGCCCTCAAAGCCGATTGTCTTGCCCGTGCCCGTCACTGACTCAATTGTGCGCCAGTAGTTGTTTCGCTGCCAATCCGTGTAGGTGATGTTATCACCGTGACCACGACGCCATGGCTGTGCGGCATCAATGCCTGCACTCATTGTCACGCTTTCCGTTGGTGTGACGACCAGCGCATAGGGACGCCCAAATGCACAATACAGGAATCCTGAATAATAGGCGACGTTATGCATCGATGTGAAAACGCAAGCATCAACACCAGCAGCGGCCATATCAGCGCGCAGATTGGTTAGACGTGCGTCATATTCAGCGGATGAAAAAGGGAGAATACGGTCCCCCTGGTGAAAGCGGTAATTCTGTGGACGGTCCATGATAGGCTCCTTCAAAGGCGCAAACCGCCCGCATAAGAAGGAGGAACCGAGCCCCCCCTCACCGCGAAAACGGTAAAGTAAGATCCCGGCGTTCAGGAAGGGAGAAAAGGTCTTGCACAAAGTGCTGGCGACGCCATCGCCGACCCTTTGGGCAATATCGCGCAGAATCAAATTTCTGGCAAGGGTTTTGTAATTCGTAACGAACCAGAACTTGCAAAAAAATTGAGCCATCGAAACTTGTTATAGATGGGCTTCATTCAAGTGAATATTGTGGAAACTTGGGCTAGATTTGTGCGCCAAAATCGCCGATGAGACTTCCACAGCGCATTTGAGTGCAATGTTGATTGCGAAAGAGACCAATGAAAAAACTCCCCGGCTTTGTCGACATCCAAGAAGACGTTTTGGACGCACTCGACCAGAAAAAACCTATTGTCGCCCTTGAGAGCACCATCATTACACATGGCATGCCGTTTCCCGAGAATGTCGAAATGGCACGCAGTGTTGAAGATGAAATCCGTGCGCGTGGCGCTGTTCCCGCAACAATCGCCGTGATTGATGGGCGGCTGAAGATTGGCCTAAGCAAAGAAGAACTCGATCAATTGGCACAGGTCAAAGACGCTTTGAAAATTTCCAGAGCGGATATCGCATTCGCGATTTCTCAACGGAAAACAGCAGGCACGACAGTGGCCGCGACAATGATCGTCGCCCGCATGGCAGGTATCCGGGTCTTCGCTACCGGAGGAATTGGCGGTGTTCATGCTGGTGCTGAAACTACATTTGATATTTCGGCGGACTTGACCGAGCTGGGCAAGACAGACGTCATCGTTGTAGCCGCGGGTGCCAAGGCCATCTTGGATGTGCCCAAGACGCTCGAAGTTCTGGAAACCGAAGGCGTCTCAGTCGTAGGGTTCTGCACCGACACACTGCCAGCCTTCTGGACCAGTGGCTCGGACTTGGATATCCCGCTACGCTTAGACAGCGCAGAGGAGATCGCAGCGTTTCAAAAAGTACGAGATGAGCTGGAGTTGGAAGCCGGGCTCTTGGTTGCTAACCCGATACCAGTTGACGACGAAATTCCTGCCGAGATCATGAACGGATATATCTCAACTGCACAGGCCGAAATGACAGCACAAGGTGTGAGCGGCAAACAGGTCACCCCCTTCTTGCTACAGCGCATTTTCGACCTCTCGAACGGTGAGAGCCTTAAAGCCAACATTGCGCTGGTCAAAAACAATGCGCGCCTAGCTGCTGATATTGCGGTTGCGTTTCATAGCTAGCGTGCATTTAGGGTAAACTACACATCGCGGATCGTGAATGGCCCGGACAAAAGCACAACGTTACTTGACGCATTGAACGCAGCGCCCCGCGCTATGCGCAATGTTAGGCATTCCGAAGAAGCATGAACAATCTCTGCGTTCAATGTCACGTCTGGCTTAAGATGAACTTTCATGCGGCCAAACGTGCCAGCCTCTGCCAATGCAAGTGACCCTATTGACGTAAATTCAAAGGTATCTGGTACGTCTGTCGACTCCACCAACGCGGCCTTCGGCCAAAGAGTGATGCTCGGTGCAATTTCACACGTCATCTCGCTTATTGCCAATGCCGATCCGTTGGTGCGCTGCAAGTCATCGCCAACGACGATATCGCCAGATTGAGTGACCCGCGCGTAAACACCAAAAAATCCATGGCCGAAGTCATCCACAAGATCATTTTGCAGCGCTAAATCTCGTTCCCCCGTTGTGGGATCGACTGAAATTGCAGGACAACGGCGGGCCGGTCTAAGGATCGATAGCTTCGCGGCTCCAAGTCCAAATTCAGCGCCGTACAATCCAAACTCTGCCCATGCAGGCAGCCCGTCGATCAGCAGGTTTGCCCGAAATCGACGTGGGTCAATTTTGATACCCCAGTGACGCTCAAGTTCGCGAACCGTGGCAAGGTTCACAATCAGTAATTCTGTGTCGGGGAAGTCCCAGTGCCCCTTGGGTCCTCGATCCGGGTTCCGGTCGATAAGACAAGGTGTTTTCCCGTCGGTCTCAACACAGTCAAAAAACCGGTCCAACTGCCCATTTAGGTACTTAATACTGTCCGCGTCGTCTGGGTCAAAATTCAACTCCTGCCCTGAAGGCGAAGTGATTTCCCACCCACCTTGAGTACGGCGAAATGCAAACTTCAGAAGATTGTCTTTGCGCGAATTGATCAGATAGTTTCGCGACGAATACCACGTTCCATCATCTCTAGAAGCGTCAACGCCGAACGCAAACCTGCGATCTCCGGGTACGCCATGGTCACGCGTAAGCGCGGTGCTGGTTAGATCTTCACCCGAAAATCCCTTTATCGGATATCGGGCGATACCGCTTAGATGCATGTGTCAGCCCCTCCTAAAGATGCTTAAGCTTTAGCCGCATCTTTCATCGCATCCTCACCTTTTTTCCATAGGTTGCCCTGCCATAGCTCTTCCAAACCAGTTTCGCCACTGGCCCCTTTCGTGGTCAGATAGTCATAATAAGATGTCGGCTTATGTCCCGTCAGATTATAAAAATCCGGACTACACCGTGTATAGAAACCGTTTGTCAGATACTCGAAGAATTCCGCGCGTGTCGCGCCAAAATCAGCCTCAAAGTCGACCATGGACTGAGCACGATATTTGATTGCCTTGCCCATCGCACGGCCCAGATCATTTGCAATCTCTGTCATGGATTGTGGGGCTGGTCCCGTGAGATCATAGAACTTATTCGCGTGGCGTTCCGGCCCCTCAGTCAACACAACGGCAGCAGCTTGCGCAATGTCGCGCGTGGCAACAAAGGAATTCCGCATATCGCCTAAAGGGTTTGAGAACCAACCCTCGCGGTCGATATTTTCGCAATCCGTTTTCAATAAGTGGTTCATGAAAAAATTGCTACGCAAAGCCGTGACGTTCAGCCCCTCATCTATCAGCGCTTTTTCACCCCACCAGTAATGCTGTAGCATCAATGGAATGCCTGCACCTTCTCGGGATGCATGTTGATCCGCGATGTAGGATGCAGTGTTCGTATCCGCCCCCATGCAACTGACCCGCACCACGTGTTTGATGTGATCTTTTCGCCGACCGAGTTCTTTGCAAAATGCAAGATGCCCCTCGAGCATCGGATCTAATGATGCGGAGTAAACAGCGCTTACACCCTCCAGCGCTTTCTCCCAAGTGGCTGGATCGGAAAGATCAAACTTAACCACCTCATCCGCTCCTAAAGCCAATAGTCCTTCAGCCTTGGCTTCACTAAAATAACACGCGCGCACGTGGAGCTTTGCATCAGCGCCAAGACGCGCCACAAGCTCTTTGCCAATTCGGCCTGTTGCAGATGTAATAAGAACTGTTGATTTCGTCATTTGATCACTTTCAA
Organism: Sulfitobacter sp.; assembly: GCA_049794055.1. Lineage (GTDB taxonomy): Bacteria > Pseudomonadota > Alphaproteobacteria > Rhodobacterales > Rhodobacteraceae > Sulfitobacter. The sequence goes on along the minus strand of JBARCL010000150.1, from coordinate 22,824 downwards.
AACTGGTGGGCTCAATCTGGTTCAAGAATTTTGACAACCAACCGAGCGCAGAGATAGAAACTAAAATGGGCGCTTATGGCTAGTAGGCCTATTTGGCCTCTTTATGATACCTAACTGATAGCACCTTCGTTCGATCAGCGAGATCGGCAATATCTTGAGCCAAAATCTTTAGGGACGGGCGGCGGGTGATGATATCGGTATCATCCAAAACATCGAAAGCCCTCACCAAAGCGGCATGAACAGCCATGTTTTCATCAACGTCATTTAGATTAGGTGTTTGTGCCATAGAGCGCCCCTACGATTCGAAAGCCGAGCAAGAGCAGAAAGGGCCGATACTGATCCCTCTTCTCCGGCTAAGCGGTAAAGAAAAATCCCGGCGTTCAGGACGTGAAAACAAGCTGGCAAACAATTTATGACGACGCCATCGTCGAGTCCTTGCCTGACTAGGCGAAATTGCCCCTCCTTGGCAAGATAATGTCAAAGAGTACCCTACCACCCTAAGTTCCAAGTATATGACTGTCTTAACATATGCTACATGATCGGTTTTCTAGCTGAGTCTGGACGCGCGTTACGTATCAACTCGCCCCAAGTAGACCCCTGCCCCGCCAAAAAAGACTTCCACGATCAAACGGCACAATATCACTCGCAAATGACATCTGTGCGTTTGCCGTCTTTCCACTTTGGGACTCGCTCGCCGGTGTTCCATTCATACAGCCATCCGACGACTTCCTGAGTTTGCCGATCCAAGATGGTTGCTATGACTCCTGCTTCTAGTCTCGTACTGACTTCACCCGTTTCGACGACGGACAAGCTTTTGATCGCACTATTCTCCACACTGATATCCTCCTAGGAACCATTTATTTCGCAGGTCTGGGAAGAATACCGCTCGTTTTCGAGCCACCTGCACGCTGTAGTTGAAATTAGGGCGCAGAAGAAGGCACGATACGGAATGAAGCCTAACGAAATGGAACGCAACGAAAGCATCTATTCAATTGATAAAAAATGGAAAATATTTCCTAGCCGCGCAGAAGAACAACGATGACTTTAAGGAATTGTTCAAGAGGCTAGCCTCGGCTGGTGCGGGCCGGCCGGTAGACAAGGAGGGTTTCCCCCAAGGTCCTTGGACGGCTGATCTTCTTGCGGAGGCTATTACGCGGATTGATGCCAACGGTTCCGGTATCGATCTGCGAACCGTACAGCTTTGGTTTCAATCCAACGAAAAAGGGATTGGTACCGACAACATCCGCTGGCTTGCACGGGTCTTTGGTTGCGACGACCCGGAAGCAACCAGCGATTGGCAGAGGGAGCTTAGCGCATCGCAATCGCGGCTAACGGCAAAAAGACAAGAGAAGAACAAATTTAGGCATAACGACTTGCGCACTTCTAGCGAGGTGACATCGCCACGAACGGCCGAAAGTAGTGCCACGCGGGCCAAGAAGCAGTTTAACTTGGTGAGAACATCGGAAGCGCTCTTCAGCCGTCGATCTCTCTTGGATCTACCAATCTTGGTTTTCGCTTGTATCGTGACACTGGGCTTTCTGACTTATCTTTTGGGCGTTCATGATGTCACTTACAGTCCCATAGTCGGCCTAGATAAGCAGGTTGGTTTTCTCTGGTCACCCGGCTGGACCTTTGAAGGGTTAGTCTTGCTACCGCTGTACCTAATAGTCGTAACGCAGACGCTGAAATTTTGGAAAGTTGAGCGCACATCAGCCCTCAGAATGAGGCGTGCGAAGACACTCGATGCCAACGGTTGGGAGCACAAGGTAGACTCGTTTTCCATCGCCTTTTGGGTCATCTTTCTGGTTTGTTTGTTGATCGTATGCACCCTTCAATGGGTGACCGCTTACCTAAGCCCTTTGATGCAAGGTGCCCGCGAGAACGCGTTGGTTGATTGGATGCTCGTGGCCACAGTGCGACCTGATGTTATCTCCATTCCAGAAGCCCTCGCACTATCGATACTCGCATTCCTATATTCCGGTATGATTTACTGGTTTTACTTAGTAGGCCTGCTGTTGCTGTTCATAGTGGCGAGTGATTTTTGCGATGTTTACCAAGCGGTGGCTTGTCGATCTGACGAGTCACAAAGACTCAAGGCCATTGAAGTGGGTTCAGAAATATTATGGGCCATTTATCGCTGTACCGTTTTCGGAATTTTGATCGCGGTATGTATCCGATTGAACACCGCCTACTTGTTATCTGACGGGGCGAATATCGTAGGCTGGCTGCTCAATGATGCTCTGTCCGCCTTTGGCGCGGGTGAAGTATTAGCCGGTTGGGCTGACGTCAGTGCACTACCATCTTTTACCAGCCTTCTTCTCGTAATGATCACCTGTTTCGTATTTCTCGCAAGTCTTAAGCAGATATATTGGGTATTGGATTTGCCTTCAACTTCGGTCGCTATCAAAGTCTCAGATGAAGACCAGCAGGCCCATACCCAGCTTCGTCAGACTATGGTTCCATGGATCATGATGGTTAGTGTCGTCGCTCTGCTCGTTGTGAGCTTCTTACTCATCGGGCAATTTCTGGGATTTTCAATCCTCTTAGCCGGCAGTGTGTTGGTAGCCACATACTGCCTTTTTCGGTGAGCTTAGTTGCCACCCAGCAAGCAAGCACAGCTGATTGATGTCAATTGAAAGGGATAGATATATGAACGACATTGTTTCAGATGAGGAGCATCGGAGCTCCGGGTTGATGAGTGAAGCGGTGTTTCATTCAAAAGTGGCAGAAGGCCCGGATAATGGTATCGGATATTGGGTGCACACAGACGACGGCGTGCGGCTTCGGGTTGGACTATGGAAACCGAAGATGTGCTCCAAAGGCACCGTTTTGCTGTTCCCAGGTCGTAGCGAATACATCGAAAACTATGGCCGCATCGCGGTACAGCTGGAAAAATTCGGTTATGCCACATTCGCGATCGATTGGCGTGGACATGGCCTTTCCGACAGAATTGCTGAAGATCCAATGATCGGACACGTGGGCCGGTTTTCAGACTATCAAAAAGATGTTGCAGCAATGATGAACGCCGCGGAGCAGCTTGCATTGCCAAAGCCGTGGTACTTGATCGGACACTCAATGGGAGCCTGTATCGGCTTGCGAGCAGTGATGGAAGGCCTCCCTGTCGCCGCTTGTGCCTTTACCTCCCCCATGTGGGACATCAAAATGTCCCCATTGGAACGAACCGCAGCATGGCCGCTTTCCTGGTTGGCTCGTGCCTTAGGCAAAGGCGACATCTATGTTCCTGGGGTCCAACGCAAGACCTACGTTCTCAGCTCACCGTTTGAGGCCAATAAGATGACCCATAACCCTGATATGTATCAGTATTGGATCAATCAGGCTCAGGCGCTCCCCAACTTGCCAACAGCAGGGCCTAGCATGGGCTGGCTCTTTGAAGCTCTCAAAGAATGCAGAAGCCTTTCAAAGTTGAAATCACCGGATATTCCATGCGTCGCCTTTTGCGCTGATAAAGACAAAGACATCAACATTAGCGCAGTCCAAGATCGCATGGAAGGGTGGCAAAACGGCAGTTGCGTGTTGCTTCATGACTCAAAGCATGAATTGTTTATGGAACTCCCAGATATCCGTGACGCCGTGATGGAGAGAATACATGAGGTGTTCACACCGAAGAGCATCAAGCTCTCGAAAGAGTAAGCCACATCTGAAGCTCTCCCAGTTGGCCGTGCGCCTTCGCTGATCAACTTGTTGCGGAATATCGCCGAAACTAGAACGCGGCTGACAACATGTCTTGCATTGCATTTACAATATTATAATATTGCGGTTATATCCTGATATCGACATCAGGAATCACATACAAAATGCCGCCTGAAGTCCCTCGGGTTTTTTTCGGTATATCGGGAACACAAACCTCGGTATAACGGGAACAACTTAGATTCGGTACATCGGGAACAACTTTGTCAGATAAACAGGTAGACTTCTTCTTGGACCAGCTCGCTGACGCGCCTATCAAAGATGAGCGTGCTCTGATGGAGTTTCCGTTCTTCTCCCTGCAAAAACGACCGCGGACCACCCCGTTTATCTTTGATGACGGGACTGTACGGATCGAGATCCAACCAGGTCCAAAGGGCATAGCCACCATCTGGGATAAAGATATCCTTATCTATCTGACATCATTGGTAAATGAGCGAATCGAACACGGCACAGATGCAGACCGTACAATCCAGTTTTCGGCCCATGACTTTCTCAAGATCACCGGTCGCGGGACAGGAAAACGCGCCTATGAGCTGTTCTTGGACGCTCTCTTGCGCCTACGCTCCACAAACATTCTGACAAACGTTGAAGCCGGCGGTGAGCGCGAGCGTCGTGGCTTTGGCTGGATTGAAGACTGGCGTGTTGTCGAGCGCACGAATCGCAACGGCGATCGCGTCATGGGGGCTGTCGAAGTCACCATGAACCGCTGGATGTTTAATGCTATCGTCAAAGATCGGCGTGTTCTGACCATCAACAGAGACTACTTCCGCCTCTCAAAGGGCCTTGAGCGCCGTCTCTACGAACTTGCGCGCAAACACGTCGGACGCCAGCCAGAATGGTATATCGGCGTCAAACGTCTCGCTGAAAAGTGCGGCTCCATCGATACCGAGCGCAAATTCAAGTTTCGCATCAATGAAATCTCGGAACTGGACACGATCCCTGACTATCACATGGAGATCGTTGAACCTTCTCAAGTGTCTACCCCTTTTAAAACCAAGGGAAAACAGGCTCTTGTGAGGTTTCGGCCCAAATTTGATGTTGTAGATGTTCCCGTTGTACCGAATCATATGGATTTGAACGTTTCTCACGCGACAATGGTCAAAGTGAAGCACAAGCATCCCGAGTATGACGTTGGATATATCCTTGAAACTTGGAAAGAATGGGCCGTCTCAAAGGACCAGCCCGTCAAAAATGCCAATTCAGCCTTCACGGCGTTCGCAAAAACCTATGTTGAAGCCAACCCACTGTACTGAGTCGGTACATCAGGAACATTTCCTCGGTACATCAGGAACAAGCGGTTCGGTACATCAGGAACAGAAGCTCGGTACATCAAGAACGGATGATCGGTACATCAGGAACAGAATTCCAGTTTAAGGTACTGATTTATAGGCGAGAACTGCTCATCATAACTCTTAAACGAACATAACTATATTTCTAACAGAAATAACCAAGCGAGAACGCCAAGTATCTACATATAGCGCATGTAGATACCTCAGAATGCTTAGAATAAGAAAAAGCAGGCGTTTCAAACAGATGTTCCCGATATCCCAAAAACGGTCCTTCTGACACCAATAGGTCTAAGAGATATCACGGATGTAGATACACTTCAGGTTCTGGCCCTGCCCCGTCCACCTGACGGGCCACCGTTGCTCTAGATAGGGCCGCGAAACCCATCCCAATCCAGAACCTTCCATCAAGCATGCGACTGATCAAATAGTCAGAGCCGCGTTTCTTCCAGAACCCCTTTCCTTCTTTTGCTCATCTCACATCTGCGATGGCTGGATCTGCCCTCCGGGTCACGATCAATCTGGTCCATCGGATCTCGCCCGATCCGGTTTCCTGGTTCCTTGGGGTTCGCGCAAGCGCGATACGCCACGGCGGAACATTGCTTTAGAACCCGCTGGGTTCTCGCGCACGCAACCAAAATAGTCAGGGCCGTGTCCTCGTCTGGCGCCTGCGGGCCGCACCACTCCCTGTCGATTTAAGTGGCGTTTGCTCACTCCGGCACTTCGCCAGTGGGTCAGGTTTTAGAGCGACGCCCTCAAGGGGCTTTTCTCACAACCAGACAATCAAGGGGCAAAGACCCCGTCCACACCACAAAGGAGTAAGCACATGGGTCTCGACCAATATGCCTATATCAAACATGGCGACGGCGCGGATGATGATCGCGCTGCCGATTTCGTATGGCGCAAACATTCCAAGCTTCAGGCTTGGGCAGAGACGCTCTTTACCACCAAAACAGGCCAATCCGCTGACAAGTTGAATTGCGCAGAACTGGTGTTGGAGGCTGCTGACATCGCAGCCTTAGAGACACTTGTCAGACAGAAGGCCTTGCCAGAATCCGAGGGCGGGTTTTTCTTTGGGCATCAATTTCAAGATGAAGCCGCCGATGAGAACGCCGAGCAAGACCTCGCGTTTTGTGCATGGGCCAAAGATGCACTCACCAACGGTCAAACCGTTGTCTACTCGTGCTGGTGGTGATTGTCATGACAGAACAAGACACAGTCACCGCAACAACCCTCGCAATCGCGGAGCAGAACGATCGGTTCCGCAGAACGTGGGGCGCGGATTTCACCGTTCCCGGCCAAATTGTCATCACGCGCGGGGTGGCGGACCTGCCCCAAGCTGCCATCGCGATCATCATGCAGCAGGTGCAACAGTTCTCAGAGTTTACCGAGGACAATGATCCCTACGGCGATCACACATTCGGGGCTTTTGAATTTGAAAATGCTGGCGAAACGTACAGCATCTTCTGGAAAATCGACCTCTACGATCTGGCCTATAACATGGGCAGCGACGATCCCGCCAATGTGGACGCCACGCGGCGCGTTCTGACCGTCCTCCACGCCTCCGAATATTAAAATTCGACCCTCGCCTCACCCAGTCCGCTGGGTGGGGCATCTCTTCCAATCTCACCACCAACAAAAGGAATGACCCAATGAATGATCAATCTCAAATCACGCCACATGTCCAAGACGTTCCGTTTGCGGACCTGCACCTCTCTGATCTGAACCCGCGCAGTATCGTTAGCGAGGCCAGCATTCTGACTTTGGCTGACAACATCAGCGCCTATGGCCTGATCCAGAACATCGCAGGTTTTGCGGAGAAAGACGGTATCGGTGTGGTTGTTGGCGGACGCCGCTACCGCGCTCTCGCCCTCTTGCAAGATGATCCGCGTTTTCAAACGATCAGCGTCAAAATGGCCCCTGATCTCGAAACCGCTCAAGTCTGGGCCACCAGCGAAAACGCACAGCGCGAAGCGCTGCATCCCGCCGATGAAATCCGCGATTTTGGCGCGATGGAAAAACGCGGGGCCACAGTGGCAGATATCGCAATGGCGTTTGGGGCAACCGAGGCGCGTGTCTACCGCCGCCTTGCCTTGGCCAACCTGCCAGAACCCGTGATTGACGCCTTGCGCAAAGGCGAGATTAGCCTTTCGAATGCGACCGCCTTCACCATCAGTGATGATGAAAAGCTGACCTTGGAAATCTTGGAAAATGTGCGAGGCCAAGGCGAAAGTGAACACCGCATCAAGAAGATGCTCAAACCCGACGCTGTAAAAGACAGTGACCGCCGCGCCGTGTTTGTGGGCATAGAGGCCTACAAGGCCGCAGGGGGTCGCACAGGCAGTGATCTGTTTGCAGAGGAGGTTCTGATCGATGATCCCGCCATTCTTGACGCGTTGTTTGGCAAGAAGCTGGAGGAAGCAGCCGCGACCTTGCAAGCCGAGGGCTGGAAATGGGCCGAAGCTATCGGGGACAGCTATATCGGTTGGTATCAGATCGACGAGATGAAACTGTCACGCATCTATGCCGAGGGCGGAACGTTGTCTGACGATCAAAGCGAAGACTATGACACGCTGTCAGAGCAGGCCGAACAAGACGTGTTGAACGACGAAGGCTATACCCAGCTTGCCGCCTTGCAAGCGATCCTTGATGGGTCGTTTACCAAGGATCAAAAAGCCCATGCAGGCGTGTTGGTCTACATCGACAGTCACGGCGCGACGCAGGTTGAGGCTGGCCTTGTGAAAGGCAAAGACAAAAAGGCAGCCATTGACGCAGGTGTTCTGGAAAAATCCAACCACGTGGGCAGCACAGGCACCAAGTCGCCAATCTCGCAAAAACTGGCGATGGACTTGGGGCGCATCGCAACAGGGGCACGTCAAGATGCGGCCCTGCGCGATCCTGACCTCTTGTTGGCGCTCTTTGCGTTCCAATTGTCAGGCAAGTCTGGCTACACATCTGCCTTTGGCTTGCGCAAGGATGACGTGCCAAACGTCCCAAGCACAGAAATGTCGGGCTACACTTTAGATGAGCGACTGACCAAACCAACACCGAGCGCCAAGTACGGCAGCGACATGGCCCGCGTGTTTCGCGCATACAAAGCCAAAGGGCCAGAGTTCATCATGGAAGAAATCATCCGCCATCTCGCATCCCTGCTCACGGTTGACGCCGAACTGGCGGAAGTGATCGACAAGGCTGTTGAGACCAATATCCGCGACAACTTTACCCCAAACGCTGAGAACTTCTTTGGCCGTGTTGGCGGCCCTTACTTGATCCAGCAATGGCGCGATCTGTTGGACCTCAAAGAGGACCATCCAACTGTTACAACCTTCGCCAAGCTAAAAAAATCGGAGAAGGCCGAGAAAATGACCGCGCTCTTTCGAGATGAGGAGGCACAAGAGGCGCAAGGGCTGACAAAGGCGCAGATCGCACGGATTGCCGCATGGGTGCCAGAAGGCATGTCCTAGACACTTTGGCAGGGCGCGTTTCGCGCCCTGCCCTTTTATCCTTGTGGTGAGGATCAACTGGCTCCGCTCACGCGGGGCCTTTTTTGTTGACCTGATGGATCGGGGAAGGTTCTCCCCTGCTCTATCAGGCCCGGCGCTGTTCGCGCCGAAGTGCTATCGCACACAAGGGAAGACAGAGGCTAGGACAGCCTATTAACTGGACATTTACAGATTTATCGCCATATATGTGATGCAGGTAGCATTTTGCTACCTTTTTAAGGATGGAGGTGTTATGGCCCAATCTATCAAGCTGTCCGATGATGTTATGTCAGTCGTGCGCCGTGAGTCCGGTTTGCAGAGCCGGTCCGTTGCGGGGCAAATCACTCATTGGATCAACATCGGTCGCGCCATCGAGCAATCGAGCGCGTTTGACTATCAGCACATCAACGCCGCTCTCGTAGGCGAGCTCTCTCCCGATGAGCTGAGTGCTGAAGAGCAAGAAGTCTGGTTTGCGCAGTTTGGTGAAGATATGGCTGCGCCGTCTGATCAAGAAGAGGCGTTTTTTGCGCAGCGTCGTCAGCTTGGGCGTGGTGTTGGGCTGAATGACAAAGGCGAATTGGTCTACCCTGAGGCCGCAGCCTGAGCGTGGCCCCTGCCCCGCGTCCAACGCTCGTGATGCTGGCAGGTCCAAACGGATCCGGCAAATCCACGCTTTACGAAACTCGGATCGCGCCGAAATTTGCCGTGCCCTTCATCAACGCCGACATCATACAGCGCGATGAACTTAAGGACGGCAATGTGAACGCTGCGTATGAGGCGGCACAGATCGCTTCTGACCGCCGCGCGACCTTGATGGCGGATCGTAAGAGCTTTGCCACGGAAACCGTGTTCTCCCATCCCTCGAAACTTGATCTGATGACCCAAGCAAAAGCCCTTGGGTATCGCGTTATGACGTTTCATATCTCTGTAAACCATTCGGACCTATCCGTCGCTCGCGTCGGTGAACGGGTCATTGAGGGTGGTCATCCCGTACCTGAAGAGAAAATCAGAAACCGTTTTGACCGCTCCGGCCCCCTCATCCGCCAAGCCATTCTGGCCAGCGATATCGGTCATGTCTTTGACAATTCCCAATTGAACCACCCCCCGGTGCGGGCGGTGTCCTTCACAAAGGGAACCCTCACCTTTGCCTTACCGCAGCTTCCTGATTGGGTGCTTGATCTCTACGGGGACGACTTGGTTCTTTAGATCGCGCTGTGTATGACTGGCCCATCAGCCACAGTTGGCTGACCAGGCTCTTGGCTGCGCCCGAAGCCCGCATACGGTCTTCGCCCATTCGGGTCACGATCCTTTGTGCAAAGCTACCGCGCGTCTCTGCCGTTTGGATCACAGCCAACCGTTTCAAAAGCCAAGGGACAGTAATTTGCCTTCGAGACATATGTCAGTGGGTGGAGGGCCGGTCTGCTATAGGTTTGGGAGAACTGGCCCGTACATCGACCGCATAGTCAGGCGTTGCTTGAAGGTATGTGTTGTGCGTGTCTTGTGAGGGGCCCTTGAGCAATTCCAACACAGCACTGGCATGTCTGTCGCCAATTTTGATCTGGAGTGACTGGGCGCGCGTGAGGCGTTTTGATTGGGCCTGTTCGATCTGCCTTGTTTCTATTGCGATGAATGGGTTACGGATCTCGGCCGCCGCGTGCCCTGCGCTGCGCTCCGGCAAGCAGAAATACGGTTTCCACCCCGTTGGCGCGGACCCTCCGCATTTCCACTTGCGCGACGCCCTTAATCGATCCGCTGGGACACCCACATCGAAACAAGGAGATCGAAAATGTCTAACAAAATCTACACCCTCACCGTTCCCGTCACCTACCAAAAAGATGGCAAAGATCAAACCAGCTTCCGTCGTGTTGGCGCCGTCTTCGAGAACACCCGCAACGACAGCGGAGAACCCTTTCTCTCCATCAAGCTCGACTTCCCCGTTGCGGTCACCGAGTTGGTAGCCTTCCCACCCAAACCCGATGGCGACGACGGCAACGTCACCGAATAACAGACACAAACCTCGGGGCGGCAGACATGCCGCCCCTCTTCTCTTCAAGGTTGGTTGTATTTCACGTGAGTAGGGGCGGCCCAAAGGTGGGCCACGCGTTTTCAAAGCAAACAGAAAGCAAGCAGACAGGCATTCGCTTTGCGGCCAATTTCAGGGTTGGCGGGCAGAGACGTTCGCATGACTTGACAGTAATTTAGTTATCAATATTATAATATTGATTAGCGTCCTTTGATACGTGAACTTTGGGCGTCATCCCTTCCAGCCAGGAGACTGAAGCATGAGAACCTTTGCAGAATTCCAATTGATCGGACGCGTGGGCAAGACCAAAGAGGTCGGTAAAACCCTCCGGGTCAGTGTCGCCTCAGAGTATGGCCGCAAAGATGATCGCGGTGATTTTCAATCAAATCCATTTTGGAACGAGGTGACGATCTTCAACGACAACGTCATTAAGTGGGCGAAGGAAAACGTTCACCCTGGTGATGTTGTGCATGTGCGCGGCACCATCCGCCAATCCCAGTGGGAAAAACAGGATGGCGGGACCGAATACGGGATCACGATGGCAGCTGAGGATTTCGACAACATCTCGCTGTCCGTCAAGAAGTCGATGGAACGCAGTGCGGCATAGCAGGCGCTTAGCTTAGTGGCTCTTTCCTGATTGAAGGGCCAAAAAGGACTGCGAGACTTCGGTACGGTCAAAGCTTGCCATCCCTTTGTCATCCAGTGCGTAGTCAACATCAACATCAACATCAACAATGACGGTGACCAAGTCTCCAAAGATCATGTCAGAGCTCGCCTCAAACATAGAGAAAAAATCCGGATCGCTTCTGAGTGCCTGAAATGCATTTAACCGGTGGAAGATGTCTCTGACGTGCGATTCATCAGAGCTTCTCATTCCGTTCGTTCCATAGGCTTGTTTGTAAACAGCTAGGACTGCAGCAATATATTCTTCAGGGTCTTGAGCTTTTGCTACAGCGTCAAGAATGGCTCCAAAAATACTTGGTTCGATAGATCGCATTGCGTGAACTCCTGCCAGTTCAGGTAGTCTGTATCCAAGACTGTGTTGTCGCAACGGTGCCGCTGGATTGGCAAAACTTCGGGCGAATCTTTGCCCAAACGTCAAGCATTCTTGACCCAGACCGGACCTACATCGACCCTTGGACTAACGGCGGCACAGCGGACTTTGTTGCCAAACGTCTTTCAGACCACCCGTTTAAAGAGGTATGCAAAAGCTGGGTGCGTGTAGGCGACTCCGCGATTGGTTGAAAACAACAACTCTCGGGTGATCTCGACGGTCTTCTTGGGCTGCAAATAGTCGGCCAAGTTGGTCTGCACGACACGGTAGTCACCTGACTTCGAAACAACAGCACCAGCAAGCTGGTAGCGTTCGTCAAGGGACGCGAGCGCAGCGTCACCGTGGCTCGGATTTACAAGTAGATGGCCGCCTACTTTGAGAAACTTGGTGCAGTACTCCGAAATGAACCCCGCATAGAGTGAAATCAGCAGATCAAAAGATTGCTCAGGTAAAGAGAGCTTTGCGTAGTCGGAATGAATGAATGAAAACTGCACATTGGGCGCGGCAGTATCCTTAGCTGCAACTATTTCCTTGACGCCAACGTCGTCCTCAAAAAAGCGTTTGGCACGTCGATCCATGTCAACATAAGTGACATTTGGAAAGATAAACGACGGTGCGACATCCACGTAGCTACCGGCATAGAGCACTGCTTTCGGCACAATGATCTTTCCGACAGCGCGAAAGAGCCGAAATCTGTCGTCGGGATGTTGGTTTTGCTTGTCCCAAAGCTTCTGGGTGATTTCCTGCAAAATACGCTCCGTTTCGTGCTGGTTAGGCTTGAAGCATGACACAAGGTCGACAGGCGATCCAGATTAGCTTGGCGCAGTTTCATATTGGAACTTAGGGCTCTTTTTTCTCTTTCGCCCCATCCTGCAAACGACCCCGCTAAGAGACTATTTGTCACCGGGTCCATCCCTCTTCGAGCTTTTCTATTACTTTCTCAAACCAGCCCTCATACCAATACCACTTTCCAGCAACATCTACGCCGTAGCCTTTCCCCGCATTTCGTGCGTTGAGCTGGTCCACCAGTTGCGTATGATCGTAAATCTCAAACTGAGCAAAGCCTGCGGCCTTTACTTTAGCGACGATCGCTGTCGGTAGATATTTCGGACGCTCTGTTTCCTTGAGAAGAACTCTCTCAACACTCTCCGCTTCCGGCGTGCCAGGCTTTACAAACTCAACAGCCAAATCTGAGTTGGACGCCTTGCCAGCTACCTTTGGTACGAAGGCTACTCGGTAGCGAAACTTGGGGTCGGCCTGTTCTGCTTCACTTAGTCCATTGTGAAAGTTATCCATTGCCGTCGCCAAGTTGGTCGGTAGGTCTTGCCCGACCAAATTTGCTCTCTGTCCTCCATCAAAGGTAACGAATTGAAGCGCAATCGGCAGCCGCTTTTCCAACGCAAACTCTTTGCCGAACAGGGTCTTGATCGTATCGTTGAAGTTGATGCAGCACGCTTGCAGTTTGGCGCTCAAAGCATCGTCAATTCGCGCAGTCGATTGGTGTTCAATCTCATTCCGAATTTCAGTGAGGAAGCTGAGATTATCAACGACACCCTTTTCTATTGGGCTACCACCGTAAGCTAGGCATTGGCCCAGTTCCCAATACTTGTCGGCACCATGCTTTGTTTTCTGAACGACGCCTGCTTTCTTGTATCTGTAATCGACGCCCTCCCGCTTGTAGTAGGAGTGCATCAGATACGTCCAAGCGATGACGCTTGTGACAATGAACAGCTCTGCCCTAAAAAACAGACCCGCACTGTTGAAGGTGTGAACAGCAGCAATCATAGCTTCGCGAGCCTTGATCAATAACTCGTCGCCTTTGATGTGAAGCCCCGTAATTGGGTCAATATCCGGCCATGCATTCAGGAAAGTGTCGAGTTCAACATCGCTTGCAGGTTTGACGGCTACATGCATTTTCCCATCTTTGATTTGGGATATTCGAGCTTGGTTAACAGACCGCGTCGGCCTCGAAAAATAGGCGTGAACGTCCTGCGGGACGTAATTCTTTTGTAGCATCGCTTTAACGATTGCTACTTCCCATTTTTCCAGTGTTTTTCCGGGTCTACGTGCCAAATTTTCGAACCTTCTGTCATTCTTGGGGACGAGCCCCAAAAAGGGTCGACCAAGGATTTCGAGAATAAGGTCAGCTTTTGACGCAAAGGTCAAAGTCATGTGACGACGAACCCCAACCTACTTTTTTTATGGCTTGGGGTTCGGACAAGCCGAACGCCACTACGCTGCGTTTTGGGAAGGCTCTGCCTCCCCCGCAAGACAACCCAAAATAGACAAGCCGTGTCCTCGCTCATCGCTGCGGGCCGCACCAGCCTTGTCGATTTCAGGTGGTTTTGCACCCCCTCCGCACTTCGCCAGCGGGACAGGTTTTAGAGACGGACGCCCTTTTAGGGCTGCGCTCAAAACCAGTCACCAACAGGGGCAGCGCCCCGACTTCACCGCACAGGAGCAAGTGTTATGCCAAAGATTGATATTCACCAGCACGTCACCGATACGATCATCTCACAGATGGAAGCAGGCACACCGCCTTGGCGCAAGCCTTGGACGGGGGGAGGAGGAGCTGCGGCCTTGCCATTGCGACACAACGGCGAATCCTATCGCGGCGTTAATATCCTGATGCTTTGGGCATCGGCAGAAGTCAGCGGATTTACATCGGAGCGTTGGATGACGTTCAAGCAAGCCATTGATCTTGGCGGCAGCGTCATAAAGGGATCGAAATGTGCCCGTTCTGTTTTCTATGGCACGTTTGAAAAAGATGACTCGCAGACTGAACACGTCACAGAGGGCGCTGAGGGCAAGTCGCGCATCCCGTTCGCTAAATGTAACAATGTGTTCAATGCCGACCAGATCGAGGGGCTACCATATGCGTTTTATATCTTGCCCGAACCTGCGCGTGATCTTGGGACGCGGGCCGACCCAGAGTTAGAGGCATTTTTCGCTGAAACAGGAGCCGATATCGTTACCACGTCCGAGCCACGCGCTTACTATCGCCCGTCCACAGATCAAGTTCACATGCCGCCCATTGCAACATTCTTTGAGGCGGCGCGCTACTACGGAGTTTTGGGGCATGAGTTGACGCATTGGACGGGCGGCTCCAAGCGGTTGGACCGGATTGCAAAATATAATGACCGCAGCGCTTATGCGTTCGAAGAGTTGGTGGCCGAGATTGGTGCATGTATCCTTGGTGTCAAACTTGGCGTTGAACCTGATTTTGATCAAAGCGCTGCCTACGTAGAAAATTGGCTCGAAGCTTTGAAGAATGACAAGGGTTTGATCTTCAAAGCCGCGTCTGAAGCGCAAAAAGCCGTTGATTTCATCATGGGTGCAGGTGGGGCCGATAGAATGCGGGATGATGAGGCCGCATAGCCGCAAGGCGGATTGATAAATATGCGCCCTCTTGTGATCGGGGGCGCGTGTCTCGGTTGGATAGTGGTGACGCGGCAAGGGGCGCGCGGTGCGCACCCCCTGCCCCGCCCGGCGCTTCGCGCGGATGCCCTTTGGGCTTTCAAGGTTCGGGCGGTCTCTGTGTTTTGTCCTCGTAGACTACATCCGATTGAACCCCATTTTTCCATTTTGGAGGGCGCTCGCCCGTGTTCCATTGGTACAGCCAACCAACCACCACGCGAGTTTTGCGGTCCAGGATGCGCGTTATTGCATGCGCTTCTCGTCTTTGTTTGCGTGGCATGGTCTTTCCTTGGTCGGCGCTGAAAACGGGGTTTTCCCTGCCCGATTTCTCAATCGAAGCAGGATAAGCTGTGGCTTATCCCTGAGTATGCGCGGAGCTTGAGAGGATGGGGGTGAAACCAAATCGACAAGGGTGGTGCGGGCGGAGGCGCAGCCGACAACACGGTCTTGTCTATTTTGTTTCAGGGGGAAGGAAGTCGAAACTCCTTCCCCCTCTTGGAAATATCGGGGCGCGGGCTTCCGCGCCTGCGCTTAATATTTGGCTTTGAGCTCTTCGATAACGTCATCAAGACAGGACCAGAACAAAAGCTCGAATTGCCCTCTGACCATTGCGGGGTCCGAACTGATGCCAAGGGGGTCTTGCTCTTTGCGCATGGCGTCCAAGATGGGGCCGGGCAATCGTTTGGAGGTGTGATAGCCCTGTTTCATCGGCAGCCTTTCGGCTTCTGGCTTTGGAACAAAGTTGGGTGAAAGGACAAACCGTTCCGTTGCGCGGCGTCCCGCCAAGGTGACGATGTCTTTCATCTTGAGGCCCTTCTCTTCCAAGACGGCCATTTTTTTTGCCTGCGTGACCTTTACGGCGGCATCGAGCGTTGTTTGGCGTTCGCCCGTTCTGAGTGGGTCATCAGAACCCCGTGAGACATCAGCTTCGGTATTTTGTTTTTGGACTGCTGGGGCCTTTGGCTTTGATGGGGTTTGCCGTTTTTTTGTGCTCGGTTTGACCTGCACGGCCTTTTTCGGTTCCGGTGCGGATGTTGTGGTCTTTTTGGCATCCACACTGGCTGGCTTTGGCTGGGGTTTTGGAGTTTCAACAACGGCTCTCTCTGTTGCGACGCCTGGGACCACGACATCAGGGGGCATGTCGTTTGGCACGGGGCGGAACCGTTCAAAGCTGTGATCATATGAAGGATCTGTGCCTTTGATTTGTGGCTTCTTGCGTCGTGCCATTATGCGTCTCCCATGGCTTCGGTCAGGATGGCCGTGGCTTCCTCGACGGCTTCGTCGAAGAGCTTTGCGTGGCTGCGGAATAATCCATATTTGTGGGCGCGTCGGAAATCCGCCAAATCATGCAAGAATCCGGATCGGTCTGCGTCGATGTGTTGGTTACGGTGCATGAAGTAATCTTCCATGATCGGAAAACGCGTCAACGCGACCTCTTCAATGTATTTTTGAGAGGCGGTGAGCTTGTTCGGAACATCCGCAAACACGACCTTGAAAGATGGAAGGTTTTCGGGGTCGTCCGTCCGCTCTCTTAGGCCGCAGTACCAATTGAAGGTGTCAGTCGTGATCGTGAGATCGGTATCGCCGAGCTTCATTGGTACGATGAGCACATCACTGAATGCGGCGAGATCGTCGGCCCATGCCCCAGCCGCACCTTGGGTGTCGACAAACACAATATCGGTCTCACCTTTCTCCCAGGCTTCATCCGTCCATTTTTCGAGGTCAGAAGAGACTTCGAGTTGGGCGCATCGCACAAGCGGATTGTTTATTTTGGCGCGGTCAAACCACCGTGTCAGGGCTTGTTGTGGATCGGCGTCAAGCGCGAGGCACCGTTTTCCGTCTTTGATGGCCGCACTTAAGAGCGCTTGGAGGAGGGTGGTTTTTCCGGCCCCGCCTTTCCGGCTCATGACCGTGATGACCTTCATCTTGTCGTTTGGCATTGCTCTACCTCATTGCGTGTCGCGTATCGCGTGTCTGAAACAGCGCGTCGCGTTTATTGTTTTGCGTGCAACATATCGCGTACAGCGTGCTGCGTGTCAATTACCGCGTGATATAAAATGCGTGACGCGTGTTGCGTGCACAATATCGCGTGTCCGTGATCCGTTTCGCGTGATAGTTGTTGCGTGTTGCTTGAAGCGTGCCGCGTGTCGCGTGACGCAAAAGGTCTATTGCTCGGTTAGCCGAAGCGGCATGCTGTCCACTTTGGGCGTTTCAATCCAGGGCGGCGTTCGTACATCGCGTGCCGCGTGTCGCGTGCATTTTCGGTGAAATTTGGACCTGTCTCGGCAGCAGACACGGAGAGGTGAGGTCAATATTGCCAACCAGAGGCGCTGAGCGGCGATTTAAAGGGTCATATCGGACCGGCGGCGGTGAGTGTCGCGAATTGAGCATACATGGCCTCAGGGGCGTCTAATTTGCACCTCGCGCCGGGGAATGAAATTGACTCGTGCCGAGGCTCGATCCTAAGGGCCGCCTGTGGGGCGGCGAAAGTAGCGGAATACAGCTCAGCTATTCGATCTATCAATCGTATAGGTTACAACACAATATTATAGTTGCGTTGTAACTAAACTGGCTGTATGAAGTTGGCAGGAAATAGGGAGTCTTTGTTCGCATGCCGTCTCGACGCCGCTTATCTGATCTGGAGCGATTGGAAATCGTCCGTGAAACTCTCAAAGGAGTTTCGTCTGCGGTGTTGGCAAAGCGCTACGATGTGACGGCACGAACCGTCCAATACACGATCCATCGCGACAAGCACCGTAAGCGCGATAGCGGCATTCGAACCGAAACTGTGAGCGTCACACTTACGCCAGACGAGTTGCACCACTTTGATGCGCTCCTGTCACGCCATGGGATCAAGTACCGCTCCGATGCGCTGCGGCGATTGATCCAATCCGCAAACGGTGTGTTCCAACCCGATGAAATTCTCGCGGATGAACTGCGCGGGTTTCGCGCCGCGCTCAATCGCGTTGGCAACAATGTCACCCAGATCGCAAAGCGGATGAACGAGGCCAACAACAAGGGCATGCGCCCCATGTTCGGTCGCGCAAGTCTTGCCCAGATACGCAGCCTCGCAGGCTTTGTTCTCGACTTTGCCGATCAAGTCGATCTGTTGACCCGTCGCCGTACAGATGGCGTCCGATTGGTTGCAACTGATGCGCTGAAGGAGTTGGCCAATGCAGAGGAATGATGCGGTAACCGCTGTTACGGGTGAGATCTTTCGCGAAGGTTGGAGCAAGGTGCGCGGATCCATGCAAGGATTGGGCGCAAAGCGCTCTCAAATGGTTCGTGCTGCAAAAGGTCATCGTGCTGCGGTGTTCAAGGCGATCAAATCGGGTGGGTGTCACACCAAGGCCCAGCTATCAAACCAGCTGGAGTATCTTGCCACGAAATCGTCGCACATCGTCGACAGCAGGGGCGTTTTCGACGGCAAGATCCAACTCGACACTTCTGAAATAAGGAGCGTAACCGACCGGTTCAGTGCGCGGTGGGATGAAGGGTTCCGGCCCAAGATGGGCCATACGACACATATGCTGATGTCTTTTCCGGTTGGAACTAAAGGCGAAGACGTCCGCGATATCGCGGCCGGGGTTTGCGAAAGGTTCTTTGCAAATGATGCGCGGAACTTCGACTATCTGATTGCGGTGCATGAAGACCGGGCCCATCCGCATGCACATGTTGTGTTGAACCGTCGTTCTCAAGAAGGTGAATACTTCTATCTCGGGCGGGATCATCACTTTAACTACGACGATTTTCGCATCGCAATGGTTGAGGAGGCGGAGAAAGTCGGTGTGCGGCTTGAAGCCACACGGCGCATTGATCGTGGCGATGTGACGTATGCCCCACGCGTCAAGGATATCTATGCCGCGAAGTCTGAAGGCCGATCACCGATCACGCGTGAACGGGTTGGGTCAGACTTGGACCAGGCCCTCGCAGATATTGCCAGCACCGCCCGGACCTATCGCTCCTTGGCGGCAGAGGCTTCCGCCGAGAACCGGCACGATATTTCAAACGCTTTGTTTCGCGCTGCTGAGTTGTTGGCGCACGGCGGTCACCTTGAACAGAATGGAGAGGTTTACATGGATACGCAGGACTCTTTTGATGATCTGAAAGGGCGGTTTGCCGAGCGTGCAGAGCGGGTTGAACACTTTGTGCGTGACGCGCCCGACACTCTTAAAGCAAAGTACGAAAAGCAGCTTGATGCAATTTACCGCAACGTGGCTCATATGCAGCCCGTTGGTGTGCGCTCCTTCACCCTAAACGATGTAGCTTCTGAGACAGGGATCTATTCTGAGACGAATATCGACAAGGCCGCAGTCGCTGCCATGTCAGATCCGGAAACCCGCGCCCGAATTGAAACTGCATTACGCGGTACTGGTATCTCAGTGTCGTCGGTGACCTCGAGGGTTGAGCAAGGGGCAAGTAATGCATGGCTCGAGCAGCGATGGTTGGCGGATGATTTGACCAAAATCGCCGAAAGAGAGGGCCTCAATCTGGAGCGAAACGCAGATCTGAAGGTTGCTGTTGATCGATTGGATGAGGCACATGTTCAGCTGGGACAGGTATTGGAACGCGCGGGTGTGCTTCGCGAAGATGGCGTGGTCGAAACTGACGTGGGTAGCGAAGAGGACTATTTCCGCGATATTCAACAGCCTGAGCAAGAAGAGTTCATGGCAAAACATCCAGAGCTGCTAGCATCGCCATCGCAAGTTTACGTTGAAGATGGCGATGGACGGGCTGTCAAGATCATCGACCCGCAACGGGCAGACCAGATTGACCGTGAAGTCCAGGCGATTATGGGGCGTTCAGATGGACGGCTCAATTTAGAAGAAGCCATCGCCGCGGATTTCAAGGCGCGGTACCCTGACATGCCTGATCATTTGGCGGATGGCTTGGCCACTACCTATGCGGCTTCACATGAACTCAATGCACATGACGAAATTCGCCGAGACGCCATAGACCGTCTGGACAAACTCAATGCTGACAGTGCCGAGGTGCGGCGCGTTATTGCCCATGAACGCAACGACAAGATCAACTCACCGTTTGCCGAGAACGGCGGCAGCGTTGCATTCCGCCGCGAGATTGAGCGCGCCTTGGATGACGATCAGCTTGAGGCATTACGGTCTGGTGACAGCGACGCCCTTGCAGAGGTCATCGATGATCGACTTGATCGTCTCTATGCTGCCAAGGCGTATCTGCAATCTGACGAGACTACTGCCAACAGTGAAGCCACCCGCGAAGTTGTCTCCGAGATTGCGGAGGAAGAATATGATGCTCAGCGTCTGAAACATACACATGGGACGACAGAAAAAGGTCAGACCTATGGATAAGGGCAAGATCGCTATTGGAATTGTGCTGCTGACACTCTTGGCGGTGGCAATTGGATATGTCGTGGCCACAGCGTTTTTGACGTTTCGGGACTTTGGGATCAAAGCGGAAATCAACTTCCTTTGGCTCGGCCAGAACTACTTTGAACTCCAAGATGTGAGACCAGCTGATTTTCGGATGGCCAACCTGATCATGGGCGGCTTTGGTTTGGCTGGGCTATTGCTCAGCGCCGTGCTGTCCGGGAGCGCGCTGACCAAGTTTGGTCGAACCCAGTGGCAAAAAGCTGGGCACATGCGGCGCAACGGGTTTTTCAGTAAACCCGGCACTGGTTTTGTCATCGGTAAACTAGGGAAGGCAAAGGGCAACGGGCAGCTCATTTGTTCCAAGGTGTTTCCTCATGCTTTGATTGTTGCACCCACGGGGCGCGGTAAGACCACGGGCTTTGTCATTCCGAACCTTTTGACCTTCCATGGCTCTGCGGTGGTCTTGGATGTGAAAGGCGAAAACTTTGAAGCAACCGCGCGTCATCGGGCAGGGCAGGGGGATGACGTGTTTCGGTTTGCGCCGACAGATTGGCATGATCGCCGCAGCCACAGGTATAATCCATTGCTGCGTATCGCCGAGATGGCCGATCCTGATCGCCAACAGATGGAATTGCAGTTACTGGCCTCATTGTTTTTACAAGCTGACAGCGACCGTGTTCAGGGCCTCCTGAAAGGCGGGATAGATTTGTTTGTCGCGGCCGGCCTTCTGGCGTTTGAGCGGGGTGTGCCAACGTTAGGTGAAATCTATCGGATCACTGCCAGTGGTGGACACAAGCAAAAGGAATTCATGAAGCGGCGCGACGAAGTGCAGAACCGTGCGGCTAAGCTGATCCTTGAGCGTATGGCCTCTACGAATAATGATACACTGACATCCTATGTCTCCTTGTTGATGACGTCCGGTCTTGATCAGTGGAGCAATCCGGCCATCGACAAAGCAACGCGCGTTTCTGATTTCGACTTTAGAACGATCCGCTCAAAGCCGTTTTCCGTCTATCTCGTCGTGTCGCCCAACATGGTGAAACCACTGGCACCGCTGATCCGGTTGTTTTTCTCTGACTTGATATCATCCATGCAGGACAAAGAGCCTGGACCGGATGAGCCGTGGCCGGTGATGATCATGTTGGATGAGTTCAATCGCCTTGGAAAAATGCCGATTGTCACAGACAGCATAGAGACCCTGCGGTCTTACAACGGGCATTTGGCTATCGTTACGCAAACCATTCCAGCGCTTGATGAGATCTACGGCGAAAACACACGGCGTGCGTTGCAGGGGAACGCGGGTGTGAAGCTTTACCTGACACCCTCGGATGAAAAGACTGTCGAGGAGTTGAGCAAGGCTGTTGGTAAAACAACAAAGCGTGTGGTCACCCGCTCGAGGTCAATCGGCCGCAATCCATTTGAAGGGCGCAGTATGTCTGAGCGGACAGAAGAGACATCGCTGTTGCCAGAAGACGAAGTGCGCCGTTTGCCCTTGGATGACATCGTTATCGTTGTGGATGCGCAGATGCCGATCCGCGCCAAGCGCATCCAGTATTTCGATGACCCGTTTTTCAAGAAAATCCATGCTGCTCAAACTGGAGAATTGCCGTTCCCGCCATTGGCGCGTTCGCTTGTCAGCGAAAAACTGTTGCCAGAAGTTGATGCGATTCAGGGTAAGATGGACCAGTCTGAGGCTGGATCAATGGATGTCGGGGCAGGGGGGGCCGTTGTCTTAGAAAATGAAATCCAAAAAGTAGATGAACCGATGTCGATTGAGGAGTTGCGGGCTAAACCGCACAGGGCCAAGTTGCGGACATCCAAACGTAAGCAAAGCGCGAAAACCGTTGATCAGGCTACTCGCGATTTGGAGTTTACACAGGCCGAGTTGGATCACGCAGTGCAACAAAGGCTCGTCAGTCCTGACCTTGAGAACGTTACAGAGGCTGATCTGGAAATACTCCAAGCTGCCGACGAACAACTATCAGAGCTGGAAGCAGAATTTGCTGAAGATCGGCAGACGGGCTTTTCTGTTACGGCGGCTGTGTAGGAAGCTTCAGCCACGCAAATCGCTATCTTCTGAACAACTTGATATATTCGTAAAACACAAACAATCGGTTGCGAAGTTGCCCCATGATTTTGGTCAGGACACCGTGAGTAACTGTCCTCCTATCTCAGAAACAGATCAGAATCTGAGATAAGAGAATTCTAATGTCAATTTCAAAACTGTCGATTTGTACTGAACTCTACTTACCACGTAGCCTATCGGATCTCGCCTGAATCCGCTGCATTTGTTGACCAGTTCCGGTTGGTTGCGGCGGTGGTGTAGTAACAGGGCTAGTTGCTGGCCGTTGCTGGGTCCTTGTATTTGGATCACTCAAACAGAGGTGGTCCTAGTTTTTCGACCAGTTCGCAGCCTTGTTAAGATGGATCAGGGTTTCATTTAGGCTGCCAATCTCATTGGTTCTGTTTTGCTGACATAGGCCTCATCGGGGGTCAATATGCCGTG
>JBARCL010000149.1:0-6848 GCA_049794055.1 Sulfitobacter sp. | reverse complement strand
TCTGGTCATGGCGTACAAACGGTTGGAGCAGAACGCGTTCAAATGGCCTGCCATCAGAGACGGTGTTTTGCGACTGGATGCTGCGCAATTTGAGGCGCTGTTCGCAGGTCTCGACTGGCGTCGTGTGACCGCGTTAGAGACCCGCCCACCGGCTGCGGCAGAGTGACTCGGGCAGTGTTTTGCACGGGCGGATCAATCCTGACTTTGATAGATCAAAGGCATGACTTCTGCCGCTGATCTTCCTGATGATGTTGATGCCCTGAAGGCCCTGCTGATCGCGGCAGAGGCCCAGATCAGTGCCCAGAATGCGACCCTTACTGAGCGTGACGGTATCATCGAGCGCAAGGAAGATCGCATCCTGCGCCTTGAGAAGCTGCTGGCTGACTTCAAGCGCGCGCTCTATGGGGCGAAGTCCGAGAAGGGCCACCCTGATCAGTATCACCTCGCGTTGGAAGACATCGAAACGGCCATGGCCGTTGTCCACGCTGAAGATGAAGCGATTGATCCGCCAAAAACCACGGCCACGTCAAAGACACGGGCCGGACGCGGCGTTCTGCCAAAGCACCTCTCGCGCATCGAAGAGATCATTGCACCCGATATCACCTGTGGCTGTGGTGCGGAACGTCACATCATTGGCGAGGATGTCAGCGAACGGCTGGATATCGTGCCCGTGCAGTTCCGCGTCATTGTCACGCGCCGCCCCAAGTATGCCTGCCGGTCCTGTGAGGCAGGGATCGTGCAAGCGCCCGCCAAGCCGCGCTTGATCGAAGGCGGCATGCCGACCGAAGCAACCATCGCCAGCGTCATCGTCTCAAAATACGCCGATCACTTACCTTTGTATCGCCAATCCCAAATCTATTCCCGTCAAGGCGTCGATATTGATCGCTCCACCTTGGCCTTCTGGGTCGGCAAGGCCGCCCATGAGTTGAAGCCCGTGCACGATGCCTTGTTGGCACATCTCAAACATTCATCGAAGTTGTTCATGGACGAGACGCCAGCTCCCGTCCTCGATCCCGGACGTGGCAAGACCAAGAAAGGGTACTTCTGGGCGCTCGCTCGCGATGACCGCGCATGGAACGGGCCGAAACCACCCGGTGTCGTCTTTACCTACGCACCGGGGCGTTCCGGCAAGTACGCATCCAAGATATTGCAGGGCTTCAGCGGCGTTCTGCAGGTTGACGGCTATGCCGGATACAACCGCGTGCTTGATCTGCGTGACAACCAACCAATTGGGCTGGCGTATTGCTGGGCACACGCGCGTCGTAAGCTGTACGAGTTGACCCACAACAATGTCGCCCCCATCGCCGAGGAGGGTCTCAAGCAGATCGCGGCACTCTACCGGATCGAAGCACAGGCGCGTGGCACATCTGCGGATGAGCGCATGGCCCTTCGCCAAACCAAAAGTGCGCCCAAAATCGCAATCTTCAAAACATGGCTGGACCAAGCCCGCGGCCAAGTATCCGGTAAATCTCCGACCGGCGAAGCCCTCAAATACATCGCCAAATATTGGGACGGGTTGATCCTGTTCCTGACCGACGGCCGTATCGAGATGGACAGCAACGCCGTCGAACGCACCATCCGTCCGATTGCCCTACAAAGAAAGAACGCACTTTTTGCTGGCCACGACGCGGGTGCGCAAAACTGGGCAATGCTCGC
This sequence comes from Sulfitobacter sp., assembly GCA_049794055.1. Lineage (GTDB taxonomy): Bacteria > Pseudomonadota > Alphaproteobacteria > Rhodobacterales > Rhodobacteraceae > Sulfitobacter. The sequence continues at coordinate 5,192 of JBARCL010000149.1, read as the reverse complement.
GTCACTCATTGAGACATGCAAACTCAACCTTGTCGAACCGCACAGCTATCTGACCGGCGTTCTCACTGCCATCGTCAACGGCCATAAACAAAAGGACATTGACCAGCTGCTACCGTGGAACTTCAAAGGCTGAAGCAACGCTTACGATCCACCGACGGATCGTTACGTAACTGACGTCGATCCCGCGTTCCGCCAACATTTCCTCAACGTCTCGAAAGCTCAGCGGAAAGCGAAAGTAGAGCCAGACTGCCCGTTGAATTACTTCCGGCGGAAAGCGATGGTGCGCGTAAGGTATCTTGCTCATTCCATGACAACTAACCAGTCCATCCAAGATCGTCGACTTAACGTGACAAAGCCTGCGGTAGACCTCGGCGGTTGGAAGACCTGCGTCCGGCTCTTTGATCATCCCAACAATCTACTCTTCGCTAAACCGTTATCACTTCATTATCCGTCTCCAAATTGTTGGACGGATCCTACTCAAAATTGGAGGCATTTTTAGGTCTCAGGTCAAAGAGGATTGGGGCGTCTCGAACAGGCTACACGATCTCTGTCACACTTAGGTTGTATGACCCAATAACATTAATCGTCAAATTTTCATCATAATCAACGTCAATATAGTATTGGTTAAGTCCGGCGATACTAGGATCGACCCGGATCAACTCGCCACCTGATGTTATCGAACTCTGAACGGTCGAGCCAGTCGCATCCCTGATAAACACGTCAACGTCCCCAACTGGATCAAAGCCGAATGGAACTACTGCGATACTGTACGCTTTATCACTATCCATCATGATGCCATACCAATCCCTATCCACAGGCCCTTCGATCACGCCATTAGATCCGGTCGCAAAAGCCAGATCCCATGCACCATCGCCCCCCAAATCGACGTGAACCGATGTGTTGGTTCCGTCGGGAATATCGTCGAAACGGCTGATCTGGTTCAACGAGAGGGTGTAATCTGGCTGGTTTGTCTGCTGCGATTGACTGTCGCGCGACACACCGATGTAAAAGGTATCAAGACCGCGATCGGGCAAGTAGTTCAGAGATGAGCCTTCCGTCAACGCGATGGGATCGGCGTTAGGATCAGTGACAATCATAAATGAAAAGTTTGTGAGATCTGTTTGCAAAAAAATTGAATAGGTGACGCCCTCTGTAACTTCGACGCGGTAGAAGTCAAAGTCGCCGTCAGTATCTATTTCTGACATGACGCTGTCGCCCAACGCCAGCGCCTGGGCGGTGTCGACGGTATCGCCCACGTCAGCGTCAGGGTCGATTATCAAGGTCACCTGCGCAGTGCCTATGTTCCCTTGATCATCAATCGCTGTGTAAAAGAAGCTGTCATTCCCAGTGTAATCGTCATCGGGCGTATAACGCAGCGGCCCGCTGGGGCCACTCACAAACTCGACAAGGCCTGCGCTAGGATTGGTGAAACTTTGCACCGTCAGACCGCTCCCGGTGTCGTTAGCCAGAACGTCAATCTCGACCGCATCATCCTCTACCAGCAAAACCACATTATCAACGGCTTGGAAGGCGTCTGGAAGTCCTAAGCTGTCAATCACACCAACCAATGGCATAAGGAATTCACCTGTGATTGGATCCAGTGCCGCGGTGTAAAAATTGTCGATAGCCGCCACCGCTGCGTTAAGGCTAGCCTGCGAGCCATCAAACAACGCCATAGCGGAGGAGGCGTTTGCCACATTCGACATGCCGTATGTAACCGCAAAATGAGCACCTAGGTCGATCTTGTCGCTCAGGTACTTCTGATCGATCACCTGTTGGTCGATAAAGGCTTGATCGGCATCAGTAGGGGGCGCGGCCTTGGCTCCGTTCAAAATTTCAAGGATGAACTGGTCGCGGCTCACCGAGCCGGTGTTCAGAACGTTCACCCAGAAATCAAAACCCGCCTGATCCGCTACACGACCCAAAACGTTGCTGTAAACAGCGGTTGCAAATTCAGTGTTGGCCAGGGTGTCTGGATAGGTTGCACGTGTCTCATTCTGATCGATAAAGAGCGCGGCCGTTTGCTGAAGCGTGGTGCCATTGGCAAAGGCCGTGCCCCAGAAGCCCAGTCCCACCGCATCGGGTGCGCGGTTAAAGTAGGCGATGTAAAGCTCAATGAAACTCTTCAACTCATCGCTGCTCAGGCTGTTGAGGCCCGCGTATGTGGTCAGGCTGAAAGAGTCGCTGGCAGTGCTGTTGAACGCGAGCGTTTCGATGTCACGTATCGTGTCGAAGCCGTCGGTGCCGGTCCGATCCTCGACAAAGGCAAAGCCATCATTGAGGATCAGCGTGATCGCACTCCGGTCGACGCTGTAGGTCGCAAAATCATCACCGACACCGCCATAGATCTGATCCGCCCCGGCGGCACCCTTGATATTGTCGTTTCCGGCAAGGCCAAAGAGCTCTTCGTCAATCAATGCGGGGTTCATATTGAAGTTTCCCAGCAGATCAGGGCCGTCGGTGCCAAAGAACCGATTGGTGCCCAGTAAGATCCGGTCGACCAGACCATCTGCGGTTGCGGTAAAGCGATAGAGCGATAGGGTGCTGTCAGCCAGTGCAAGCGCCTGAAGCCCGTCGGGCACGGTACTTGCCGCCGCCTCTACGACACCGGATGACAGAGCAGCGGCAATCTCAACAGATGGCAGCGCCACCGTGCTTGACCCTGTCGCCGCAAAGGCGGATGCGAGGTTCGTGTCGTTGCCGACACTTACGCTGACCCCGGTAAAGTCCCGTGACACCAGATCGCCTGCTAAAGACAATACCCAGATTTCAAATTTTTCCATTATTCATAAGCCCTTAAGTCGTGCTTACCCTAAACGAGCAGCAATTCTAGACTGTCCAAACGCATTCAAAAAAGGCGCTGATACGTTGTGCTTCATGACATATACGCACATCTCCCCGCAAACTATAGCGGGATTTTCCGAGCCTAGCAGTGAACCAGATCACATAGCGACCCCACTTACCAAACATACTGAAAATGTTTCGGAAAATACTTGAGATATCTTGGATCTCTTTTCGCGTTCGACCGAACGGAGAGACCGCGAACAAACGATCCAGGTTTTTCCGGAAACGGCTTTGTCACGTTAACTTGGGCAGACTAGGAAGATCACAAAGAGCCCGAATTTAAGCTGCAACGATCTGATGCCATTCAGCCGTGGCTCTGGCGCGCATCTGACGGAGAACTGATCGGGAGATTAGGTGACTTTGGACGTTGAAGTGATTGTAGATGGCATCATGAACCGAGAGAAATCGTTGCATCGAGCCTGGTGATTTGAACCTGCCCATCCGTCGTTCTCGCCGGCGTGTCGGTTGGTGTGAAACCTCTGCCCGATTGTTCAACCGGCCACCTGTTACGTCCCAGAAGCGCTTTTCCGATCTGAACCTGCGCGAGCGGGACCATTTGCAGGAATGGTTATCGGCGTCCAAGCCATCGAGCACCACAGACGCAAAGTGCGCTTCTACTCGACTGTCGAACTGGTCAACGCGTTGGAGCAAGAAAAGGCCCTCGGAAAGGCTGGCAAGATGGCTGAGATGCTCACAAAGATCGATTTGGTCATCCTTGATGAGCTCGGCTACCTGCCGTTCAGCCCGTCAGGCGGTGCGCTGCTGTTCCACCTTCTCAGCAAACTCTATGAGCGCACCAGTGTCATCATCACGACCAATCTCAGCTTCAGTGAATGGGCTCAGGTCTTCGGCGACGCAAAGATGACAACAGCACTCCTCGACCGGCTCACACATCGCTGCCACATCCTCGAAACAGGCAACGACAGCTACCGCTTCAAGGCCAGCTCAGAGACTGCAAAGAAGACCACAAAGGAGGCCACCACATTGACCAAAGCATAGCTACCGATACATAACTAAGAGCGGGTCAAATCTCGGTGACAATACCGGGTCAGTTCTCAATGACATTCAACAGTCTGTAGGCTTATTCTCTATTTTGCTGGCTTTGACGAAACCAAACCTGAAACATTACCGTCTGATCCAAAATTCGGGGCGATTTTGTACTCGTTCATTCCATTGTGCATCTCACAAAGCGATTTAAACTCATCCTCATCTATCTCGTAGAGTGCGGACGAATTATGCTCCTCGGAAGACGCGGCTTCGCAAATCACCTTTAAAGGCCAGCTTGGGTCTATCCTGCCGGCCAAAAATTTCGCTCCCAGCTCTTTTATTTTTCGGCCTACATTATTCTGCAAACCGAACTTGGCGAGATCTGCTTGGTAAAACATCACCCCAAATTCGGACGACTTTTCGCTCAGCGGCAAGAAATCTTGGTCGGAAGAAACTACGCATTTGACGTCAGCTTCATAATTATAGAGGACGTCCATTGCACGCATTACAATGCGGGTGTCAACTTCCTTCTCCCCAAAGTATCTGAGACCTTTCGGCCCTATATTATGGCAAAAAAAGCCCTGTTCTGACCTAGAGTACTCTGGATTGGCCCTCAATTTCGCGATGAAATCATCATATGCCTTATAGTCTCGCTCCTTTCCAAAGACCTCAATCACGCCTTTCTCCGCCATTTTGACAAGACGTTGCAGATTAATATCGCCCGATCGAGCCTCTTTCCGTAGCTTCCATTCGATATCTTTGTGAGGTGCTGGAGCATAAAAAAGGTCAAACTGAGGAGAAAATTTTAAATATGTCTTTTTGGGATTTACCCAAATACCTTCACCTTCTGTAGTTCGAATACTCTCTGTGACGTCCTCGAAGTCCGCGAACTCTCCGTCAGACTGATCTATAACACTCTTTTTGATCCTCTCGAACGCATCGTAAATTTGGAAAAACGCAAAACGGCTTAGGATCAGCCCACCCCGGACAGGCATGCCAGCGTCAGTTAGCCATTCATGCAGGCGCAAATACATCCCGTTAAGATCAACTAGAATGAGCACCCTGTGGGTCTCGACTTTTCCGCCAGCCTGCTCAATGGCTTTTGTAGCAAATGCCTCTCTGGCGAACGAGAACTCTTTCCATTTTTCAGGCGCATAGTCGGCAACCTTAATGTCCCTATTCCGTGCATTTCGGTCACCAAAGTCGCCAATCATTTCTCACTCCGCAACAATCTGTCAGAGGTGGTCGCGGGATTTCGGACCAGTAGTTAAGGTGGATCAACTTGTGAAAGAAGTGATCCAAAATGACGAAACGAAAGAACCATTCGCCCGATTTCAAGGCCAAGGTTGCGCTTGAAGCAA
>JBARCL010000148.1:0-3767 GCA_049794055.1 Sulfitobacter sp. | reverse complement strand
TTCTTCTTGTTGCGTTCGTTAAAATTCCTGCGAAGAAAAGGAAAAGCTGATTACTTTCTTGGGTTATTCCGAAAACTGGTCCGCCACTCATGCCTCTAGGGTCAAATTCTATCTGAGGGTTCGGGGTAAAAGCTAACCGGTCTGACATTGCGGTTCTAGTTTCTTCTCCCCAAACTATGTTTGGGGAAGCTCCATAGCGATTTTCCACATAGTCGATTTCATTTCTAAATGAAGGATAGCCAAGGGCGCAGGCAAGCAAGGGTTTCCGTGTTTGGTTGCCATCGAAGAATTGATCGGGTTCGTACCAACCCAAATTTGACAAACGGCCCTCGGTCACACTTTCTGAAAAATCAAATAGCAAGCAATCGTAGTTGCTTGATCCATCCATCGGTCGCTCCGGAAATACGACTCTGTTTGAAGTCAGAAGATTGTTAGTGTCGTAATTAAGGAGGCACAATTGATCATAGTCATAATGTGCACCCTCAACCTGATGTGCAGATGCGAAACAGAAATATCGGCCTTTGTATTTTAGTCTGAACACCGAACCAGCTTTGGACAAGTGGTATTCGTCCATTCCTTCGCTGTGGAATAGAGCGGGTTCGCAAAAGGGGCGTAAATAGTTGGCGAGTGAGTTAGCTGGAATTATTAAATTTCTGTGGAACACACCTGATTGGAGTTTCTTTAGCGTGAATGTGTCTACATCACTCAAACATCCAGCTCCTCCATATCCGCAAACTTCGCGTTCTCCTGAATGTACTGGAACCGCAACTCGGGCTTTTTCCCCATCAACCGCTCCACCAGATCGCTGGTCTCGCCGGGCACGTCCTCCTGCACCGACACGCGGATCAGCTTGCGTGTCGCGGGGTCCATTGTGGTTTCTTTCAGGTCCTTCGCGTCCATCTCGCCCAGACCCTTAAAGCGTTGCAGGTCAATCTTGCCCTTGCCGCCAAGGCCCTTTTCCAGCCAGTGGTTTTTCTCGGCGTCATCCGCCACATACAGTCGCTTGGCCCCCTGCGTCAGGCGGAACAGCGGCGGGCAGGCCAGATAGAGATGCCCGCCATCAATCAGCGGCCGCATCTGCGTGTAGAAGAACGTCATCAACAGCGCCGCGATATGGGCGCCGTCCACATCCGCATCGGTCATGATAATGATCTTTTCATAACGCAGGTCTTCGAGATTGAATTTCGTACCCATGCCACAGCCCAAGGCCTCGCAGAGGTCCGAGATTTCTGCGTTGGTGGTCAGCTTGTTTGACGCCGCCCCCAGTACGTTCAGGATCTTACCCTTGAGCGGCAAAAGCGCCTGAGTCTTGCGATCCCGTGCGCCCTTGCCAGAGCCACCAGCAGAATCACCCTCGACGATGAACAACTCGGTGCCGACACGGTCCTTGGATGTGCAATCGGTCAGCTTGCCGGGCAGGCGCAGTTTTTTCGTTGCGGATTTGCGCGCGGTTTCCTTTTCCTGCCGGCGGCGCAGGCGTTCTTCGGCACGTAGCACAAGGAAATCAAGGATCGCACCGGCGGATTTCGTGTCGGACGCCAGCCAGTTGTCAAAGTGGTCGCGCACCGCGCCTTCGGTCATTTTATGGGCGGATTCGGTTGAAAGGCGGTCTTTGGTCTGGCCCACAAAGGCAGGGTCGGCAATGAAACAGGATACAAGGGCACATCCGCCCGAGGTCAGGTCCTCGCGGGTGATCTGTGCGGCCTTCTTGTTGTTGGACAATTCCCCGTAGGCCTTGATCCCCTTCAGGATCGCGGCCCAGAAACCGGCCACATGGGTGCCGCCTTCGGGTGTGGGAACGGTGTTACAATAGGACTGGATGAACCCGTCCTTGGTCGGGGTCCAGTTGATTGCCCATTCGACCTTGCCCGCCGCACCGAATTTCTCCTGAAAATCAACGGTGCCGGCAAAGGGCGCATCGGCATAGGTCATCGCCCCGCCCAGCGTTTCCTTTAGGTAGTCGGCCAGACCGCCAGGGAAATGGAAGGTCGCTTCTTGCGGGGTGTCCCCGTCCGCGATTTCCGATTTCCAGCGGATTTCAACGCCAGAGAACAGGTACGCTTTGGATTGCACGGATTTATACAGCCGCGACGGTTTGAACCGGTGCCCGCCAAAGATGTCGGGATCGGCGTGAAAGGTGACTGTGGTGCCGCGCCGGTTGGGGGCCGCGCCGAGTTTTTCGAGGGGGCCAAGTGGCACACCGCGCGAAAACCGTTGTTCGAACAATTCGCGGTTGCGGGCGACCTGCACGACCATGCTGTCGGACAGCGCGTTCACGACCGAGGACCCAACGCCGTTCAGACCGCCGGAGGTCTGATAAGCTTTGCCCGAAAATTTACCACCTGCGTGCAGCGTACACAGGATCACCTCAAGCGCGGATTTGTCGGGGAACTTGGGGTGCGGATCAACCGGAATGCCGCGGCCGTTGTCGCGGATCGTGATCGCGTAATCTGCGTGCAGCTCGACCTCGATGCGATTGGCATGACCTGCGACGGCTTCGTCCATGGAGTTGTCCAGAACCTCGGCAACCATGTGATGCAAGGCGCGTTCATCGGTGCCGCCGATATACATGCCCGGGCGCAGGCGCACGGCTTCCAGTCCTTCAAGCACCTCGATGGAAGAGGCGTCATATTTTTCAGGTTCCTGTCCGGACAGAAGATCGCTCATGGGGCTGCTCGCTGTTTTTGGTTTGCGCCATTCTGACAGGCGGGGCAGGGTGGCGCAATCATGGTTCTGGGATCATCCACAGGTTTGATGTGTCAGCAGGGGCGCCGGATGCCTTTGTTACGGACGTGCGCGTCAGTTGGGCATCCTCATCGCCTTCCTTGTGGGGTGAAAGGGTTGCGCTGGCCCGCATTTCGCGGTCCTGTCGGGGCAGAGCAATAAGGATACCCGCCATGGCCTGGATCAAAACCATCCCCTTTGACGCCGCCACCGGCAAGCTGCGTGATCTCTACAAGCGCGTGACCGGCCCGAACAACAATGTCGACAACATCATGATGATGCATTCCCTGCGCCCCCACACGATGGAGGGGCATATGGCGATTTACAAATATGTCCTGCATCACAAGGATAATACGGTACCGAAATGGTTTCTGGAAACACTGGGCGTCTGGGTATCTTCGTTGAACGCCTGCTCCTATTGCGTGGATCATCACTTTGCCGGTCTTAAACGCTTGTTGCGCGATGATGCGCGGGCTGATGCGTTGCGGGTCGCAATTGAGGCGCGTGATGTTACTGGGGCTCCTTTGGACGGGCGAGAGCAGGAGGCTTTGCGATATGCGCAGAAACTGACGGTTAATCCAGTGGATTTGGCCCAGAGCGATGTGCAAGCGCTGCGGGATGCAGGGTGGGAGGACGGCGAGATCCTCGAAATCAATCAGGTTAGCGCCTATTTCTCCTATGCCAACCGCACGGTACTGGGGCTGGGGTGCTCAACACAGGGTGATGTGATCGGGCTGAGCCCCGGCAACAATGATGATCCCGATGATTGGGGACATGCCTAGAGCGAGACTTATCCCACCGTGCCCCCGTCCATAATGACACTCGGGCTGAACTTGCTGCCATCGGGTGGCATTTTTCGTGCCATTCTTCACAACCCGGGTGGAGCTATTTAGTTAATCAACCCATTCAAGGATGGCTTTTGCCACGGCCTCGGGCTGCTGATGATGCAGCCAATGATCCGCGCCAGCAATGTCGACACGGGTGAGGTTCGGGGCGAATTCCTCCAACCCTGCGGTTGCCTCAGGCAACAATGCCGTATCCTC
>JBARCL010000147.1:0-1662 GCA_049794055.1 Sulfitobacter sp. | reverse complement strand
ACACATCGACTGACCCTGGGACGGCGCGGCGTGAACATGATGAATGGCGTTGAATATGTGAAAATCGATGATGCCGGGCTGCATATCCTGCAAGGCGGGATGCCGGAGGTCCTGGACGCCGACACGATCATTATATGTGCTGGACAGGACCCGCTACGGGAGCTCTATGATAGTCTGATCGAAGATGGTCTAGCCCCTCAACTGGTAGGCGGAGCCTATGAAGCGAAGGAACTGGATGCGAAAGCGGCCATAAATCAAGCGAGCCATATGGCTGCTGCGGTCTGAACAGGACAATCGTTCAAACCCGGCAATCGGGCAACTGCCCGAGAAACGCTCGTAAATAATAGACAAGCAATGTTTATCTGTAATAAGAAAATCTTGCCAGCCTTTGCGCGGTAACTTCGCTATATGGATGTCTCTTGATTATTGCCTTTAGCTCTTTAGGCATTCAAAATTGATATCGAACGAAAGCAAACGCGCAATGAGCCTCACCCACCTTCAGCGTCTCGAATCAGAAGCGATCCATATCATGCGTGAGGTTGCGGCCGAAACCGAGAAGCCGGTCATGCTTTATTCGGTGGGCAAAGACAGCGCGGTCATGCTCCATCTTGCCAAGAAGGCGTTTTTCCCCTCTCCTCCCCCCTTTCCCCTTCTCCATGTGGACACCACCTGGAAGTTTCAGGAAATGTACAAGCTGCGGGAAAAATCTGCCAGAGATGCCGGCATGGAATTGCTCGTGCACCAAAATCCCGAAGCCAAGGAACGCGGTATCAACCCGTTCGACCATGGCGGCCTCCATACCGATATGTGGAAGACACAGGGCCTCAAACAGGCGCTGGACCATTATGGCTTTGATGCTGCCTTTGGCGGCGCTCGGCGGGACGAGGAAAAAAGCAGGGCGAAAGAACGCATCTTCTCCTTCCGATCTGCCAATCACCGCTGGGATCCCAAAAACCAAAGGCCAGAGCTTTGGAAGCTTTACAATACGCGCAAGGCAAAGGGCGAAACCATCCGGGTCTTCCCGCTGTCCAATTGGACCGAGCTCGACATCTGGCAATATATCCATCTGGAAAATATCGAGATTGTTCCGCTCTATTTCTCGGCACCGCGTCCAACCGTAGAGCGCGATGGTATGCTGCTGATGGTGGATGATGATCGTTTTCGGTTTGAAGAGGGGGAAGAGCCGGTAGAACGCTCGATCCGTTTCCGGACACTTGGCTGCTATCCGTTGACCGGTGCTGTCGAGAGCGAAGCGACCACCCTGCCCCAGATTATTCAGGAAATGCTGCTGACCACGACTTCGGAGCGGCAGGGACGGGCGATTGACCATGATCAGGCCGCCTCAATGGAGAAGAAAAAGCAGGAGGGATATTTCTGATGGATAGCCCCGAAACAATCTACAAGACCGATGCCCTGATAGCTGAAGACATCGATGCCTATCTGGAGACCCACCAGCACAAGACGATGTTGCGCTTCATTACCTGTGGTTCGGTTGACGACGGCAAATCAACGCTAATTGGGCGCTTGCTGTACGATTCAAAGATGATTTTCGAAGATCAGCTGGCATCTTTGGAAGCGGACAGCAAAAAGGTTGGCACGCAGGGTCAGGAAATTGACTTTGCGCTTCTCGTTGATGGACTGGCTGCCGAACGGGAACAGGGG
>JBARCL010000146.1:0-1539 GCA_049794055.1 Sulfitobacter sp. | reverse complement strand
ACCAAGCGTATCAACTTTACCGGGTCGACAAAGGTTGGCCGGATCATCGCCGAACGCGCGGCCAAACACCTCAAACCTTGCCTGCTGGAATTGGGCGGCAAGGCCCCCTTGGTTGTGTTGGATGATGCCGATCTGAACGGTGCGGTCCAGGCTGCGGGTTTTGGTGCCTTCATGAATCAAGGCCAGATCTGCATGTCGACAGAAAAGGTGATCGTAGACTCCTCTATCGCAGATGATTTTTCGAAAGCTTTCGCCACAAAGGCAAAGTCGCTCAAGGCCGGTGATCCGGGGGGCCAGGTCCATCTTGGGTCAGTGGTTGACGTTGATACAATTGACCACTTGCGCCGCTTGATTGACGATGCCGTTGCGAAGGGCGCAAAGGTTATTGCGGGTGGCGTGCCGGAAAGCGGCACCGTCATGCAGGCAACAATTGTCGATCACGTGACCCCAGAAATGGCGCTTTATTCCGACGAGAGCTTTGGCCCTGTAACAGCGATGATCCGCGCAGATGACACAGATCATGCGGTCCAGATTGCCAATGATACACCTTACGGTTTGTCTGCTGCGGTTTTTGGCCGCGATATCCAACGTGCGATGGCTGTTGCACGGCGTATCGAGAGTGGGATTTGTCATATCAATGGCCCGACTGTGAGTGACGAGGCCCAAATCCCGTTTGGCGGAGTCAAATCTTCGGGCTACGGCCGGTTTGGTGGCAATGCCGGAATAGCTGAATTCACCGAATTGCGCTGGATCACCATCGAAGATCCTAACCAGCATTACCCGATCTGATAATGACCCAAGACAAAGCGAGATAGCTACATGCATAACAACCGTACATATGTCGTCACGGGAGCCGCCTCTGGCATCGGTGCCGAAACGACGCGGGTCTTGCGCAGTCAGGGCGCCCAGATCATCGGTGTGGATCTGAACCCGGCAAAGGATGTCGATGCATTTTTTGAATGCAACCTTGCAGACCCAGAGTCAATCTCGGCACTTGTTCGCCGGTTGCCAAAAGGCATCGACGGCCTGGCAAATATCGCTGGTGTGCCACCGACCTTGCCTGCGGAAACAGTACTGCGGGTTAACTTCATCGGCCTGCGCCAACTGACAGAGCAACTCATTGGCAAGCTGGCCGATGGGGCCAGCATCGTAAACCTTGCGTCGCTGGCCGGAACCGGCTGGGAGGGCAATCTGGATCAGGTGCGCTCTGCACTGGCACTTGCTCCGGACAGCGACCTGCAGGACTTTTGTAAGACAGAAGGTTTGACGGCAAACGACGGCACGTCCTATTTCCTAAGCAAGCAGGCTTTGATCGTCTGGACGCTGCAGAACCGGTGGCGCTGGCGCAAGCGCGGTATCAATATGAACTGTGTGTCACCAGGCCCCGTAGCGACGCCAATCCTTGCTGATTTTGTAGAGACATTAGGCGAGAGAGCCGAAAAGGACATGGCCGTGATGGATCGCGCCGCAGAGGTGTCAGATATCGCGCCTGTGGTGGCGTTTGCCCTGTCGACAGAGGGCAAATGGATGCGCGGCACC
>JBARCL010000145.1:0-4216 GCA_049794055.1 Sulfitobacter sp. | reverse complement strand
ATTCGAAACGTCCGATGCCTTCGCTGATGGCCGTCACGTCGCGATGTATGGTCATTTCAAACACGCGGTTCGCGCGACCGGAAAACCCTATCCGAGTGATTGGGCGATGATTGCGAAGGTGGAAGATAATCTGCTGACGTACTATCATTTTTATGAGGATAGCGCCGCACTCAGCGAAGCTTCAACTGCCTGAATAGGTCGGTAGCAATACCAAATTTGCTACACCAATGTTGGCTTTGTCGGTTTCTTGGCGCGGCAAAGCCAGCTATCACTTTGGGAGCAGGGACGGACTCGTTGGTTTTCAGCCATCGTTTGTTGATTCATAAATTTCAAAAAAGGGACTGTGATCGCCGCCTGGCATGCGAGACCAGCTATTCGCCGCACCCTGCCTGAACTCACAGGATGCGGACTTTTCTGCCGTTCGCTTTGGTATTCCCTATGGCTGCTTTTCTTAGATTGCATCCCATGCCGCCTTGCTCTTCACTCATTCTGCTGAGCGGTGATAGGTGCTCTCAATGTTTGTAATCCTCCCCCGGCGGACGCCGGACCAACGCGGTCCTGATCTGTCAGCCATTGCCCCGCAATCAACTGTCCCATTGTTCGAATTTCCGCTTATGCCGTGGTCCTAAGGAGGGACCTTGCCAAGGTTAAGGTCTCAGTTTGTGCGCGATCAAGGGAATCGGGATCCATCATATGTTGATCAGCGGTGACCATTTGTACGTCGGTGATGCCGATAAATCCGAGAATGTGGCGGAGATAACCGCTGGCAAAGTCGATGTCTGACCCCATCATTGTGCCACCGGAAACGTAGAAAACGATGGCGCGCTTGTCTTTCAACAATCCGACAGGACCATTTTCTGAATAGGTAAAGGTAAGGCCTGCGCGGCATACTTGATCGATCCAAGCTTTCAACGCAGACGGGACACCAAAATTGTAGACAGGGAGCCCGATCACTAGAGTATCTGCGGCTTTGACCTCCGCAATCAATGTGTCAGATACTGCAAGGGCCTGGCATTGTACTGCGCTGCGGTCGTCCTCTGGTGTGACGTTCGCATTGAGCCATGTCTCATCCAAATGTGGGATTGGATCAAGTAGATCTCGGGTTTGAACGGAAGCGTTTCTCGCCAATTCAGCGAGGAAAGCATCCATTAGCTTTCGGGTGTGCGCACCATCTCTGCGGGCACTTGCATCAATGCGAAGGATGTTCATTTGGGTCTCTCCAATCTGTGGCGTTGGAGGAGAGATAACACTTGCTCAAAAATGTAGTATCGGCAATACGAAGAATAGATTATTGCGTTTTGGAGAACTAATGTCTCGATTGGATGAGATTGAAACCTTTGTCTGCATTGTCGATGCTGGAACGTTGACTGAGGCCGCGCAACGTGACGGCATCGCCCTCTCGGCGGTCAGCCGCAGACTAAAAGACTTAGAAGCACGTATGGGCACTTCCCTCATCCACCGCACCACGCGCACGCTAGCACTGACCGACGAGGGACAGGATTTCTATAGACGCTGTAAGCAAATTCTATCCGATCTCCAAGAAGCAGAAACTAATCTAAAGGACAGCCGTGGACAGATTACAGGGCGGATAAGGGTTGCCGCACCGCTCACGTTTTCCATGCAACATCTGTCTCCAATCCTGCTCGACTTTATGGCTTTAAATCCCGAAGTACATGTTGAGCTGGAATTGAGTGACAGGCGTGTTGATCTGATAGAGGAAGGTTTTGATCTGGCCATACGGGTTGGTCGCCTTACAGACAGCTCGATGATCGCGAAGCGCTTGACCAGAATCCGACATGTCCCGACGGCGGCCCCAGCATTACTTGATCGTTTTGGGCGGCCAGAGACCCCAGAAGACCTTATGCGCTTCCCAGCTTTGACCTATCGTTCTCGCAGCCCTCGAACAACGTGGGATTTCATCCGCCCGGATGACAGCAAAGGGAGCGTCGAAGTCCAAAGTGTTATGACTTGCAACAATGGCGACATTCTCTGCTCCGCCGCTGAAAGAGGAGTGGGTATCGCCTTGGAACCTACGTTCATTTGCTCGCAGGCAATTAAACGCGGCAAGTTGGAGCCTCTGTTTGCCGATCATACTTGGTCAGACAATGCAGCCTATATCGTCTTCCCAGACAGCCGTGCGTTGCCTCGACGGGTGCGAACCCTGATTGACTTCTTGGCCGATAAATTTGCGCCCGACCCTTGGTGGGACAAGGACTTGCTGAAATCCTACCCACTCTCATGAACGATACTTGCTTTGGTCGGCTACATACAAAGCTGACCTTTATGCATGTTGCAGCATCGGTCGTAATGGGCTCTTTGGACCCATTCGCTGCATTTTGAACAAAGGTCTGGTTTGAATCGAGGCAGGCCAGTGCCCTGCCACATCAAATATTCTAGTTCCTTGGGGTTCGCGCAAGCGCGATACGCCACTGCGTCACGTCAGGGTGAAGGCGCAGCCTTCCCCCTCGGGCAATCCCATTAGACAGGGCCGGGTCCTCGCTGCGCTGCGGGCCGCACCACCCCCTGCCGAATAGCATTGCCTCGCCCCCATCCGCGTTCGCCACGTGGCAGATTTGCAGGAGCAGGCGGCTTTGCCGTCTGACCTACAAATCAGCACTGATTTTCACAGAAAAAGTCAGATCAATCGCAACAACCACGGGACCGAAAAATGAAGCAATCAGGTCAAAATATGACGCAAAGGTCAAAGTCATCTGATGTTCGACAACAAGAGTGTCGAACGTCGCGCGCCTTTGACTCGATACCAAATTTTTTCTGACTCAAATCAGTAAGCCGCGTCATGCAATCTTGAACCAGACGTCAAGGAATCCTGACCTTACTGCACAGAGGACATTGATTGATGGTGCAGCGAAAGAGAAAAAAGAGCCCATTTCTCCATCATTGCGCGCCGCCGCGAATGACCCTTCTGGGACCTTTACCTTGATATTAGTGAAAGGTCATATTAGCGTGGCCTAATATTATTGGAGGCAAAGAGATGAATTTTGACGAAGCACTAGGCGCGTCCTTTCGGGAGGTTGGTAGCGGTGAACGTGATGGTCGCCCGACGCACATCGTGCGCGCAAGTCGCATCTACCCAACAACTACGACCGATCTGTGGAGTGCTTTGACGGACAACGAGCGCGTCCGGCGCTGGTTCGCGAACGTCACAGGCGACCTTAAACAAGGCGGGCGGTTCTCAATCGAAGGGAATGCAGACGGTGATATCGTCACCTGCGAACCGCCCAGACTGTTGGCTCTAACTTGGGAGTTCGGCGGCAAAACGAGCTGGGTCAACGTCACAATCGAAAAGTCAGACGAAGGCGCACTTTTGACGCTCGAACATGAGCATCCGACAGACGACGAAAGCCAGGCGCATTGGGATCAGTACGGCCCCGGCGCGACCGGCGTCGGGTGGGAACTGGCTATGCTGGGCTTGGACATGCATGTAGCTAGCGACGGCGCATCGATCATTGAGGCCGGACAAGCTTGGGCCGGGAGCGCGACGGGCAAGGCAACACTGCGCGAATGGGCCGAAGCATGGGGCGATGCCCATGCCAAGGCCGGTGCGGACTCGCAGATCGCTGTGGAAACCGCAGAACGCACCGCTGCGTTCTACACTGGCGAAGAAAAATGAACGCCTTTGATGTGCTGTCCGACCCCGTGCGCCGACGCACCCTGGAGCTGATTTCACAAAAGGAACATGCGTCAGGTGAAATCGTCAAAGTCGTTGAAGCGGAGTTCGGCATTACTCAATCCGCTGTCTCACAGCATCTTCGCATCCTGCGCGACACCGGCTTCGCAAAAGTGCGCAGAGATGGTGCAAAACGCTGTTACGAAATCGATCCTGCAGGATTTGACGGTGTGGACGCATGGTTGGATCAGCTTCGCCACTTCTGGACTTCCAAAATGGGTGCACTGGCAACAGAAATTGAACGCGGCAAGCGATCCGACAAAAGCACTTAGCTGACAATCGTCTTGGTTCTGGGAGCGGCGGCTTTGTCCCGCGCAGCAGACCTTTGCCATAGAGTGGCCAGAGGACCGCTTTTTCCGAAAGCCGACCTTGCGATGTAAACGCTTGACCGTCTGCTGTGCGGACAAACTTAGTTTTCGCTGCGGTGGCCCCAATGGCGGCTTCCATGCTCAAGCATGGCCTGTCCAACGCGAACATAGTTGTCTATATCGTCGGGCGAATTCGCTGTTTTGCAAAATGCAATTTCTG
>JBARCL010000144.1:0-3137 GCA_049794055.1 Sulfitobacter sp. | reverse complement strand
GGGCGAGGTGCTGGCCGATCATATCATGGCGGCCAAGCTGATCGACGTTTCCGAAGTCGAAGCTGTGCCGGTTGACCTGACCATTGGCCTCAAGTTTCCTGCTTACCTTGCCAATCACCCCAACCGCCTGTTCTGGGTGCTGCACCAGCACCGCCAAGCTTATGACCAATGGGATCTGGGCACCTCCGACCTGCTGGATGACCCGCAAGGCGAGGCGCTGCGGGCGCTGATCACCGAGGAAGACCGCGCCGCTTTCGCCAGCAGCAATCACCCGATCTATGCCAACTCGGGCAATGTCGCGGGGCGTTTGAAAAAGCACCTCGATATCGAAGCACGGCCGCTTTACCACCCGCCACCCAATGCGGACACGCTGCGGCAGGGCAACTACGGCGATTACCTATTTGTGCCGGGCCGGATCAATCCGTCAAAACGTTTGGAACTCACCCTCCAAGCCCTCGCCCATGCCCCTGCCACACGTTTGGTGATCGCAGGCACCGCAGAAAACCCAGGATACCAGAACCATCTCGCCCACATGGCCGAGGAGATGGGGATCGCCTCGCGTATCACATGGCTGGGCGCAGTTGATGACGCCACCCTGATCCGCCATTACGCCGGTGCACGAGGCGTGGTCTTTGTCCCCAGTGACGAGGATTATGGCTATATCACGCTTGAGGCCATGCTCTCGGCCAAGCCTGTGATCACCGTAATGGATGCAGGCGGCCCGCTGGAGTTCATCACCCATGATGCAGAAGGGCTGATCACCGCGCCCGATGCCGCAGCCCTTGGCGCGGCCTTTGAGCACCTCTCCGGGGATGCCAGCGCCGCGGAACGCATGGGGCAGGCGGGGCTGGCGCGCTACACCGCGCAGAATATCTCTTGGGACCATGTGGTCGAGACCCTGACCGGTCAGACCCATGCGCCGGTGATGCCTGATGCGGCACCGCCATTGGCCCCCGAACCCGCATCCCCACCCGCACCGGAAACTGCGCTGGATATTCTGCGCAGCATTATTGCCCCGCCAGAGGCTCCCGCCAATCTGCCCTTCGCCAATATCGAAGAGGTGCTTGAGGCCTATGCCTTTGACGAACTGCCCGCCGCATTGGGCCGTCAGGAACCGCCGATTGATGCAGGGCTTGCAGGCTACCTTGGCACCCATTGGACCCGCTTCATGTCCACGCTGCGCCAGCTTGAGGGGCTGGAAATCACATCCGCCCTTGATGTTGGCGTCTTTCCCCCGCTGGTGTTTCAGGCGCTGCTCGCCAACCAGTTCAAAGGCATCGAGATGCATGGACTTTGGGAAGGGCCTGATCCCTATCGCCAAAGCGTAAAAGCCCGCAGCGATGCGCATCCCAGCTTTGACATCACCCTCAAGGTTGCCAATGGCGAGCGTGATCCCTGGCCCTATCCAGACAACTCTTTCGATCTGGTGACGGGGATGGAAATCCTTGAACACCTCGCGCTGGATCCGTATTTTTTCTATACCGAAGCCGCCCGCGTTCTCAAACCCGGCGGTCACATCCTGATCACCACCCCCAATGTGGTCAGCCACCGTGGCGTGTGGAAATCCCTGAATGGCATCGCGCCCTATTCCTTTGGCATCTTTGTGCCCTCAGGCGGGGTCTATGGCCGCCACAACCGCGAATACGCCCCACAGGAGCTGGCCACGATCGGCACAGCAGCCGGATTTGAAACCGTGCGCCTGCAAACCTTCGACGTCTATGACCGCCATATCGAACCGGAAATGGCGCAAATACTGGTCGCCCGTGGAGATGATCTGTCCATGCGCGGCGAGAATATCCAATACCTTGCCCGCAAGGTAGGGGGGCCAAAAGGCGTGCCTGAAAACCTATATCATGGTGATCCAACGCGGATGCACGGGCAGCTGTCCGTCACTGAGCGCGAAGAGGCGACCGGCCTTACCCGCCTCACCGTCACCAATACTTCGCCCAGTTTCTGGCCCACGGCGGGGGATCGCGCCACCTGTATGCTGGCCGAATGGACCAACGGGGCAGGGGAGTTGCGCCACCAACATCTGATGCAGCCGTTGAACGGTCCGTTGGCCCCGACTGAGAGCAGCCAGATCACCCTGCGTCTTGATCCCAAATCCGAGGCGGCGACGGGCTCCCTGCGTCTGCACCTTTATCAATCCGGTGTTGGCGTGTTTTCAGGGCGCGGCCGCGCCGCGCCGCTGACGCTACCCTGTTCTGAGGCGGCTTTCCTGCGCCTGGTCGACACCACACCACTACCCCAAGGCGCGCCATGAGCCCCTCCCGCAAACCCCGCGTGCATTGGGTCTCGCCGCTGCCCCATGCGCAGACCGATATTGCCCATTACACCCGCCGCATCCTGCCGGAACTGGCGCAGGCCTGTGACCTGACGCTCTGGACCGATGCGCCCGACTGGGACCGCGAACTCTATGACTTTGCGCCTGTGCGCCGTCTTGATCCCGACCGCGTCACGCCGCGTGATTTTGCGCTGGCAGGCAGGGCGGATGGCACGCCGGGGCAGGGACCGGAAGCGGTATTTGTGAACATCGGCAACGCCTGGCCGTTTCATTCTGGGTTCCTGCGGATGATCCAGCGGATTCCGTCTATCGTGGTGCTGCATGACATGGCGATTCAGGAATGTCTGTTTGATGCGATGGAGCGCGGTTTTTTTCCGCGTGACACCTATGAGACAGAGATGGCGCGCTGGCATGGTCAGGCGGGCCTGGACGGGGTGCATGCGGTTTATAAAGGCGAGATGTCTGAGGGCGATCTAGCACACCGCTTTGCGGGGTTCGAGCTGACATTGCGCCATGCGGTCTCTGTGCTGACCCATACGCCGGTGGCTCGTGATGCAGTGGATGCCACAGACACTGTGCCAACCTACCTGCTAGACCTGCCGTTCCGCCCTTCGCCGCAGCCCCCCGAGGTGATCCGTTCCGGCATCGGCCCGATGCGGCTGGTGCAATTTGGCTATACCGGCCCGAACCGCCGGCTTCAGAATGTATTCGAAGCGCTGGCCCCTTTGGTCGGCGAGATCGACTTTCATCTTGATGTGATGGGCAAGGTCTGGGACCAGACATATCTGCGCAACCGTGTTGATGAGTTGGGGATCGGGCGCCACGTGACCCTGCACGGCTTTGTCGAAGAAGA
>JBARCL010000143.1:0-76395 GCA_049794055.1 Sulfitobacter sp. | reverse complement strand
TCGATGCCAAGGCTTTGCGCCACCGCACGCGCGGTGCTTTCGCCATCGCCGGATATCATCGCCACCACGATCCCTCGGGCCTTGAGCGCTGCGATGGCTGATTTACTGGTGGGCCGCAGCGGATCAGATACCGCAACCAAGGCTGAAACCTCGTCATCGAGTGCCGCGAAAAAGACGGTGTGGCCCTCGCGTTTCAGCTCGGACGCACGCGCATCCAATACCTGCGTCGAGACCCCCAGTTCCTGCATCAATCGGGTGTTCCCCACTGCAATACGCTGTCCTTCGATCATGCCACTGATGCCCTGACCAGAAGTGACCTGCACTTGCGTAACTTCTTGTAAGTCCATCTCTTTATCGGCAGCGGCCTGTAAAATTGCCTGAGCAAGCGGATGTTCCGAACGGGATTCAAGTGCTGCGATTTGTGCAAGCATTTTGTCCGCTTTTTTAGGGTCTATGCTGACCAATTCTGTCAGCATAGGTTTGCCTTGGGTCAAGGTGCCGGTCTTGTCAAATGCCACAAGTTTCACATCACACAACGACTGCAAAGCGTCCCCTTGACGGAACAACACCCCAAGTTCTGCCGCGCGCCCGCTGCCCACCATAATCGAGGTCGGCGTCGCCAGCCCCATCGCGCAGGGGCACGCGATGATCAGCACAGATACCCCCGCCACCAGCGCATAAGACAGCGCCGGATCAGGCCCGAAAAACAACCAGACGCCAACGGTCAACAGCGCGACCCCCATCACCGCGGGCACAAACCAAAGCGTCACACGGTCCACCAGCGCCTGAATGGGCAAACGCGCGCCTTGGGCTTGTTGAACCATCCGAATAATTTGCGCCAACGTCGTATCATGACCAACGCGCAGCACTTCGCAGGTCAGGCTGCCATGACCGTTCACCGTGCCGCCCGTCAGCGCGTCGCCCGATGATTTCGTCACCTGCATCGGCTCGCCGGTCAACATGCTTTCGTCAATCGTGCCGGTGCCGTCGATCACAGTAGCGTCGGTCGGAACGCGTTCGCCGGGTTTGAGCAAAAACCGGTCGCCCACGGAAAGATCGGCAACAGGCACCTCTATCCAGTCTTTGCCACGTGCGACCCGCGCACTACGCGGTTGCAGGCCGATCAGGGATTGAATCGCCGCACCTGTTCGGCCCTTTGCACGCGCTTCAAACCAACGGCCCAAAAGGATCAGCGTAACAATTACCGCAGCCGCTTCAAAATAGACCGCGCGCGTCCCTTGCGGCAAAACCGAAGGTGCAAACAGGGCAACGGTCGAGAATATCCAAGCCGCCCCAGCGCCCAGCGCAACAAGGCTGTTCATGTTCGGCGCGAACCGCCAAAGCGCGGGCAGTCCATTGGTGAAAAACTGCCGGCCCGGACCAAACAAGACTGCGCTGGTCAGCACAAACTGGATCATCCAGCTGTTTTCCAATCCAATTGTGCGCCCGATAAGGTGATGCAGAGCAGGAAACAAATGCCCGCCCATTTCCAGCACAAAAACCGGTATCGACATCGCGGCAGCGATCCACATCATGCGGCGGTGGTGATCGGCCTCGGCCTCTTTTCGCGCGCCCCGATCAACAGTCGTGTCTTGTGTGGCTAACGTAGCAGGATACCCCGCAGCGGTAGAAATATCGGCCAGTTCCTGCGCGGTGAGCAAGGTTGGCACAAAACGCACCGTCGCGGACTCATCCGCCAGATTGACCTGTGCCTGTACCACGCCGCGCGCCGCACCCAACGTGTTTTGCAACCGCCCGACACAAGACGCGCAAGACATGCCGCTGACCATCAATCGAAGCTCTTCAGTCTCTGCCGGATACCCTGCCACGTCCAATGCCAGCAGTGTGTCGTTAACAGTATGCTCGTTTGACGACGAGAACTGCGCTGTTTCATCGGCAAGGTTAACCGTGACATTTTGCACCCCCGCGACGCTTTCAATCGCCCGGGTCACCCGTGCAGCACAACTGCCGCAGGTCATGTTACGGATCGGCAAAACCAAACTCTGTCCCAAATCCATCGCCCCTATTTTTTAACTCTCAGGATCTAGATAGGGGTTCCAGTTACTGGAAGGTCAAGGGGAGGTCAGCAAAACATTCGCAATTTGCCAGCCCCCTGAACGCAAGAGACGCGGTGGGGCGGTCCAGAATGCAATCCTTAACAAGAACGGTGCCTTGCAACGCTACAGTTTCCTGCGGACCCGTTATTCCACCAAGATTGCCAGTATGCCGTGTATTTCCCCGCCAAACCCCAACAAAATTCGTGACTTGGCGAAAAGCCACTCATACTCTTGGTGGACTGGTCTATTGTCTCTTGCAACTCAGGGGCACGCCACTTTAACAGATGGCGTTAACGGCTGCGGCAACGAAAAGGACGAGCGATGACAACCAATGACATTACCCCGGTGATCCTCTGTGGCGGATCAGGGACACGTCTTTGGCCGGTCTCTCGCAAGAGTTTTCCCAAACAGTTTATTGACTTGATTGGCGAAGGCAGTCTGTTTCAGCAATCCAGCAAACGCCTGTCCGGCACAGGATTTGCCGAACCGATTGTCGTCACCAACTCTGATTTCCGGTTCATCGCGACCCAGCAATTGCATGATACCGGCATCACGCCCAACGCCGTGCTGATCGAACCAGAGGCCCGCAATACCGCACCAGCACTTCTGGCAGCGGCCTTGGTCGCAGCACAGAAAGATCCCGCGCAGCTGATGCTGGCCGCCCCGTCGGATCACTATATCACGCAGGCCGACGTGTTCTGCGACAATGTGCGCCGCGGTGTTGAAGCCGCGCAAGCGGGCCAGATCGTGACCTTTGGCATCACGCCTGACAAACCCGAAACCGGTTATGGCTATCTTGAGCTGGGCACAGGCACGGTACATGGCGCGATGCCCTTGAAGCGTTTCGTTGAAAAGCCCCAGCTTGCCGAAGCACAACGGATGCTGGGTGCAGGCGGGTATCTGTGGAACGCGGGCATCTTTATGTATGCCGCCCAGACAATGATTGATGCTTTTGCTGCGCATGCCCCTGAAATGCTGGATCATGTAACCGCTGCGGTTAACGCGGCCGAACCCGACCTCGGGTTTCTGCGTCTTGATCCCACAGCCTGGGCGCAATGCGAAGACATCTCGGTCGACTTTGCGATCATGGAAAAGGTGAGCAACCTCAGCGTCATTGCGCATGATGGTGACTGGTCTGACATGGGCGGTTGGAACGCGGTGCACTTGCATGCAGACAAGGACGCGAACGGGGTTGCTTTGCAAGGGCGCGCCCATGCGGTTGAATGTAAGGACACGCTGCTGCGGTCTGAATCCGGCGCGGTGCAACTGGTTGGTTTAGGGCTGGAAAATATCGTTGCGGTTGCCATGCCGGACGCCGTGCTGGTTGCCGACCGAAGCCGCACCTCGACGCTGGGGGATGTGGTCAAACAAATGCGCGCCGCTGCCGTGCCCCAAGCGGATAATTTCCCCAAAGATCACCGACCTTGGGGGTTTTTCGAAACCCTTATCCTGTCGGACAGCTTTCAGGTGAAACGCATTGTGGTGAATCCCGGTGCCGCGCTTAGTTTGCAAAGCCACGAGCACCGTTCGGAACATTGGATCGTTGTGGTTGGCACAGCCAAGGTCACCGTGGGGCCGGACCGCGACAATCTGGACGTCAAAATGGTGCATCAGAATGAATCTGTTTACATCCCGTTGCACGCCATTCATCGCATGGAAAACCCCGGTGACACCCCGATGGAACTGATCGAAGTGCAAACCGGCAGCTATCTGGGTGAAGACGACATCGTGCGATACGAAGACGTCTATTCCCGTGGCCAAGGGGCCAAGGGATAAACCGCTATTTCAACAGATCCTTAAGGTAGCGGCCATAGTCGTTCTTCTCGAACATTTCGGCGCGCTTTAGCAATTCCTCATCGCTGATCCAGCCTTGATCATGTGCGATTTCCTCAAGGCAGCCGGTTTGCAGCCCCTGTCGTTGTGTCAGCGTGCGCACAAAATTTCCCGCATCCAGCAGGCTCGCATGGGTGCCGGTGTCCAGCCAAGCATACCCACGGCCCATCCGGTTCACTCGCAGTGATCCCTGCGCCAGATACATTTCCAGCAGCGAGGTAATCTCGAGCTCGCCACGGGCAGAAGGTTTGACCTGCCGCGCCAGTTTCGGCGCATCCGCATCAAGGAAATAGAGGCCTGTGACAGCATAATTCGATGCCGGATTTTTCGGTTTTTCGATGATGGTCTGCGCCACACCGGCCTTGTCAAAACCGACCACACCATAGCGTTCTGGATCAGCCACGTGATACCCGAACACCGTGCCGCCGCTGGTCTGTTTATCGGCGTCCGCCAGAATATCAGGAAGGCCATGGCCAAAGAAAATATTGTCCCCCAACACCATTGCCGAAGGCGCGCCATCCAGAAAATCCTCAGCCAGAATATAGGCTTGCGCCAATCCATCCGGCGAGGGCTGCACGATATAGGTCAGCGAAATGCCCCATTGGCTGCCATCCCCCAAGGAACGCTGGAACTGCGCCTGATCCTGCGGCGTGGTGATCATCGCAATCTCGCGGATGCCGGCAAGCATAAGTACCGAAATCGGATAGTAGATCATCGGCTTGTCATAGATCGGCAGCAGTTGTTTGCTGATGCCCATGGTAATCGGATACAGCCGTGTGCCGGACCCCCCTGCCAGAATGATGCCTTTGCGATTGGTCATTTCACTACTCCGAGGTCGGTAAGAATATCCGTGAGGCTGGCGCGCCAGTCAGGGCGATCGATGCCAAAAACCTTCTGCGTCGTCGCGCAATCCATGCGCGAATTCAAAGGGCGTTTGGCGGGTGTGGGATAGGCCGATGTCGGAATGTCCATCACATCACATTCCAGCCCCGCCTGGTGAAAGATTGCGCAGGCAAAATCGGCCCAACTGCAATCAGGCGCACCCGCAAAATGGTAGGTGCCCGATTTTTCAGGGTGGTCGATCAACTGCTTTGCCATGCTGTGACAGGCTTGCGCGATGTCTTTGGCCGCTGTCGGTCCACCGATCTGATCCGCGACAACGTTCAGCGCCTCCCGCTCTGCCCCGAGGCGCAGCATGGTTTTGACAAAGTTATTGCCATGGGCTGATACCACCCAAGACGTGCGCAAAATCGCATGGGGGCCACCCATTGTACGCAGTTTTTCTTCGCCGGCCAGTTTTGAGCGCCCGTAAACGCCCAGGGGTCCGGTTGGCGAGTCCGGTTTCCACGGCTGCGTCCCGCTCCCGTCAAACACATAATCCGTCGAGATATGTACAAAAGGTATCCCCAACGCCGCACAATCGCGCGCCATCACACCGGGCGCATCGCCGTTAATCAAGGTCGCCAGCGCCTCTTGGCCCTCGGCTTTGTCCACGGCGGTATAGGCGGCGGCGTTGATCACCGCGGTCGGCGTATAAGAGTGGATCGCGGATGAACATTGCTCTGGTACAGTCAAATCAGCCTCATCCCGCCCGATGCAGATCACGTCGGGCAGTTTTGCCAGCTCGCGGGCTACTTGGCCGGTTTTTCCGACCACCAATATGGTCACGCTTTCACCCCCAACCGTTCGCCCACACCGTCGCGCGCCTGAAGGGCCCGCCACCATTCTTCATTCTCCAGATACCATTGAACCGTACGTTGCAATCCTTGCTCCAAAGTGACCGAAGGCCGCCAGCCCAGTTCATCGCGGATACGGCTTGGATCAATCGCATAGCGCAGATCGTGGCCGGCGCGGTCCTGAACATAGGTTATCTGATCTTGATAGTTGCTGTCTTTGGGCCGTTTATCATCCAGAATGGCGCAAATGCTGCGCACCAGATCAATATTGCGCGCCTCGTTTTCACCACCGATGTTGTAACTGCGGCCCAGCGCTCCTTTTTCCAACACCAACAGCAAAGCATCTGCATGATCTTCGACAAACAGCCAGTCGCGCACATTCAGCCCTTGGCCATAGACAGGAATATCCTTGCCCGCGAGCGCATTCAGGATCACCACCGGCACCAGCTTTTCAGGGAAATGGTAGGGGCCGTAATTGTTTGAACAGTTCGTCAAGACCACCGGCAGGCCGTAGGTTTCATGCCATGCCCGCACCAGATGGTCGCTGGCCGCCTTGGAAGCCGAGTAGGGCGAGCGCGGGTCATAAGGCGTGTCTTCGGTGAACATGCCGGTTGCACCAAGCGATCCGAACACCTCATCTGTCGAAATGTGGTGGAACCGGAAATCGTCGGGTTTGCCAGCGCCAACCCAGAAACTGCGGGCCGCTTCGAGCATATTGTATGTGCCGGTGATGTTCGTCTCGACAAAATCGCCGGGCCCGTCGATCGACCGGTCGACATGGCTTTCTGCGGCGAGATGCATCACCGCATCGGGACGATGTCGCGCAAAAACCGCATCCAGTGCGGCGCGGTCGCGAATATCCACCTGTTCAAATGCATAAAGCGGGCTGTCAGCGACGCTTGCCACATTTTCCAGACATCCCGCATAGGTCAGCACATCAAGATTGACAATCCCGTGCCCACGGCTGACCGCCAACCGCACCACTGCGGATCCGATAAACCCTGCACCACCTGTCACAAGGATCTTCATGCCGCGCCCTCAATTGTGAAAGGACTTTCAAAGTCGCACATCAAGGGCGCTTTTTCATCTTTCTCCGATAGCACCGCAGGTCCGCTTAGCCCCCAGTCGATACCAATGTCAGGATCATCAAACCGCACGGCACCATCGCATTCCGGGGCATAATAATCGCTGCACTTATAGATAATCTCTGTATCGGGCAGACGCGTTGCGAAACCATGAAGAAACCCGGCAGGAATAAGCAATTGCAGCCCGTTCTCAGCCGTCAGCTCATATCCAACCCATTGCCCAAAGCTTGCGGATCCCTTGCGCAGATCAACAGCCACATCAAACAACGCCCCGCGCCCGCAGCGGACAAGTTTGGCCTGCGCATGAGGCGGGGATTGAAAATGCAAGCCGCGCACCGTGTTCACGGCGGCAGAAACCGAATGGTTGTCCTGAACGAAATCAATTTCAATGCCGTGATCCGACATCTTCTTGCGGTTCCAGCTTTCGCTAAAAAACCCGCGCGCGTCACCAAAACGCGGCGGGTTTATCAAAACCACGCCGGGCAGTTTTGTGTGTGTTACAAAATCCACTTGGTCGCTCCGCCTCTGATCGCATGCAATGCAGCACATCAATACATCGGACAAAGCGATTTGACGCCGCTTTTACGGCTTTTTCTTGGTTTTCTTTACCTGTGTTGCCCCGCCATCCCCGGATAAAGCGGCTTGCCCGCCCAAAACCTGCGCCAGCACCTCCTGATCTGACATGCCCTTCGGTACTTGCACCTGCCCCAATCCGGGCAAATCGGCGGTACGGTAATGTGCAGTTTTGTCTGCAGTGTCAGTCATATCATTTCCCCATTGTGGACAGTGTGAACAAACGGTTGGAGCCCAGACGGTTTTCGACAAACAGTTTGGGGGCCGGACCAGTGATATCGATCGAGACATTGATGCCTCCGGCTGGCCCGGTTGTGCCGGTCAAGACACCCGTGAGAAAATTCAGGGTGCCTGGCGGGTTGGCGAACATCTCGCCAAAGTTATTTACACCTGTCAGCGTTCCGGTGATCGAGAACAGGAAATACCGCCCCTCCATATTCACACTCAACCACATCAGGATGCGTGACGGGTTCGACCATGGAATCGTGACTGACCAAGCACCATCATTCAGGATAAATACATCCTGAAAATAGGATTGACCGCTGGGGAACTGGACCGCGCCAGTTGCAGCCTCGGTGCGGATCGCAGTCTTGAAATTGCTGCCATTCGGGCTGACCTTGATCTCGAAATTGTCGTTGCCTGCCGTTCCCATCTCGGCGCGACCTGCGAACCCTGTCTGAAACAGCAGGCTTGCCGTGTCGGTCGACGCCACCTTGTTCAGCTTGAGCTGATGTCCGCCACCCGCATTGTTCAGCAATGTCGCATCGGCGGAAACGGCCAGTTTGTTAGTCACATCCGCCGTTGTGTTTACACCCAACAGAGGCACGTTTTGCAAATCACCCGTTGCACCGCCCCCTGCAGGTTGCCAACCGGTGCCATCAAAACGCACCTCTTCCCCGCTGCTGGCTATATCCGCCCGCCATCCGATGTTGGGCGTGAAAAACTGCCAGCTATTGTCGACCCAGGCAGCGACATTCTGCTCTTGCCCGGCCCAAACACCTGTCGCGGCATCCGCCACGATAAAGCGGTCCCCTTCGGCGGTCTGGCCCGGTGGCGTGGTGAGTGTTGTGCTGATCACGCTCAACTGCGTCACAGCATCCAAAATCCGCAGCGCCTCATTATGAGTCACATGCTTTTGGGCCTGTGCCGGCTGAATATAGGGCAGCGACAAGGTCGGAGACGTCTGAGACATGGGCGATCCTTTTGTAACATGAATGAACTCTCAACGTCCCGGACCCTGTAACAATTGGTTAAACATGCCCTAACTCCTGCGCCCGCAGAGATCCTGTTTTACGCAACATCGAACCTTTAAAATCTGCTGTATTCGCCCCAGAACCGCCATTTTCTGAACCCGCGACCTCCACGAATGGGAAACAAGAGTTATCCCAACCGAAAGGGATGGTTCTATGGTCAGAGCAGTATTCACAAATCACGGGGCACTTTCCTCCTTCGAGGAATTCGGCCTTGTAGGACTGAATGACATCAAAATTGTCGATGGCTCCGGTGGCCCAATGTTATTTGCCGCAACCCGCGGCGATGGGTGGCTGTCCGCCTATGATTTGGGCAGTAGCGCGGGCCATACTGTTCTGAACCAACAGTGGCGGATCGCACCCCATCTGTTGCAACTGGAAACCACCGATCTGGTGTTGCGCGATGTTGGCGGCACCCAACAGATGTTCATGGCAGGACTGAACAACAGCGGGTTGACCGGCGTGCGGCTGGACAGTGACGGTAGCGGTAACGCCATAGATGGGGGCATAACCTATACGACAACGGGGCGACACTTGGGCGGCCTGTCCGAAATGGAGTTGATTGGTGACGGCAACACGGGCCTTGGTGCCCTGCGCAATGGCGGATTGATCAATATCTCCTTCGGCACAGGCAGCACGTTGAATGTGTCCAATATATATCAAGGCGACGCCATGCAGGGCGAGCGCGCAACGGGCATTACAAGCACCACACACAACGGGCAAACATACGCCTTTGTAACCTATCAGGGCGAAGACACAGTCAGCATGTTCCGCCAGGGCGCAAATGGAACGATGACGCATATCAACGATGCCGATGCCAGCGATGGGTTCTGGGTCGACCGGCCAGGGGCGCTGACGGTCACTACTGCGTCTGATGGAAAGCTGTATGTCGTGGTCGCAGGTTCCGGCAGCGATTCCCTTTCAACTTTTTCTGTCACACCCCAAGGTATGGTGCCCGAAGATCATTTGATCGACAGCCTTGGTACACGCTTTGCCGACGCCAGCCATGTCACCAGCGTTACAGTCGGCGGTCATAATTTCATCCTCGCTGCTGGATCCGACAGCGGTGTCAGCATGTTCACTGTCCTGCCGGGCGGACGCTTGCAACATATTGACGCGATGCCCGCCGAGGCTGCGACCCCTTTGCGCGGCATCACGTCCATTGATGCCATGTCAACGCCCGACGGTTTGCGGTTCTGGGTCTCAACCGAGGGTGCGCCCTACCTTGCGGAGTTTTCGGTTGCCCTGCCCAACCTCGGTATCAACTTGGGCGCTTCTGCAAATGGCAGTACCCTAGAGGGGCGTGTCGGTGATGATATCCTTTCGGGCGGGGCCGGTGCTGACCGGTTGAATGGCAACTTCGGTAATGACATTCTGCTCGACGGGGCCGGTTCGGATACGCTGCGCGGTGACGGCGGGCGTGACACCTTTGTGCTGACAGAAGACGGCGCACGCGATGTTATTCAGGACTTCGAAATGGGTTTTGACCGTATCGACATGACCGACTTTAGCCAGACCAGCGCCTTTGGCCAGATGACCATCGTCTCCCGCAGCTGGGGCGCCGAGTTCCAATTGGGTGCTGATGTACTTGAGGTCCGTTCTGCTGATGGGTCACGGTTTTACGCCCAAGATTTCGACGCCACCAATCTTATCACCGGCGGTCGCATTCAGACGGATCCCGCGCAGTACCCCGGCGGCACTGGCCCGGAACGCCCCGATCCAAACCCGGGTTCCACTGCTAATCCATCTGGAATTGATCCGGAAACCCTTAGCCCTGCTTGGCAAAATGAGCCAAGTTACGCACTGAACCGGGGCACGTATGACAACGGCGGCACAAATGCGCATGATCATATCGCGACCGGCGGTGGTAACGACCGCATCTTTGGTGGCTTAGGCAATGACACGCTTCAATCCGGATCGGGCCGCGATGCGGTAAACGGAGAAGGCGGGAACGACCTGATTTATGGCGGTGATGACAACGACTTCCTGTTGGGTGCCGCCGGATTTGATACGATCGACGGGGGCAATGGGCATGACACGATCTCGGGCGACAGCTATGCCGACTCAATCAGCGGCGGCGCCGGCAATGATGTCCTGCTAGGTGGTGAAGGGTTTGACCAGATCAATGGCGGGTCAGGCAATGATCGCGTCTGGGCAGGGTCGTCGCCGGACCGGATTTGGGGCGGCGAGGGCAACGACTGGATGAGCGCCGGCAGCAATTATGGATATGGCGTTGATGCCGTTTTTGGCGAAGGCGGCGATGATACCTTGTTTGGCGATTCCGGTTTCGACCTGCTGAACGGAGGTGACGGTGATGACATTCTGGACGGCGGTCACCAGGCGGATAACCTTTATGGCGAGGACGGTAACGATATCCTGCTGGGCGGGCTTGGGTTTGACCGGCTTTTCGGCGGGCGGGGCGATGACATGCTTTATGGCGGCGATGGCGGCGATGGGATTTTTGGCCAGGAAGGCAATGATACCATGTGGGGTGGCGAAGGCGGCGACCGGTTCTTTGGAGGTCAAGGCAACGACATTATTGACGGCGGAACAGAAAACGACACCATTTACGGCGGCGCCGGATTTGACACGATCATTGGCGGTGGCGGCAACGATCTGATGTATGGCAGCTTTAACGCCGACGAGTTCCTGTTCGACAACAACCACGGCAACGATACAATTGGCGATTTCGATGCCACGAGCACAAACGAAGTCATCGACCTGTCTAGGGTAGATGGCCTAAACCGTTTTGCGGATGTTCTCAACGCCTCCAGTCAGTCGGGTCAGGACGTGGTGATCAATACCGGCGGCAACAGTTCCATCAGGCTCAACCGTGTAAACCTCGATGATTTGGACGAAAACGATTTTGTGTTTTAGGTTGCATACCGCTTCTCAAGCGGCCCGTTCAATGTCATCCAATACTTGATCCACCAACACCGCAAAATCCCGCGCCTGATCGTTAAAATGAACCACTGAAAGCGGTATTCGGTCGCGTTTGCCAGACCGTAAAACCTGATTTATCTGATCTCGCAATAGACGGGGTGGTGCGGCAATCGGGATAAGTTTTTCCGGCGGGATCGCACCATGTTCAACCGTACCGCCACTATCTGTCTGAATCACTTTAATGCCACGTGCCAATGCTTCGCGAATGGCCAGCCCAAAGGTTTCTTTCCACTGCGACATGAACAACAGCACGTCAATCTGGGCATAAAAGTCATCCATATTATGTTGTTCGAAACGAGGGTGGATTTCCCAGGTGCCGGGCAATTTTTTAAAATGTTTTTCCTGCCACCAGGATTTGTCCCGACTTCCCTCAACGACGAGCCCGCGAAAATCGTCTTCGTTGATGCCGGCAAACGCCTGCACGATCTGCGGCCACCCTTTGATTTCTGCAGGGCCACCAACATATCCAAAGGTGACCCTCTTATCGGTTCTCCGACGGGTCACTTGCTTGTCGAAGAAAGCTTGATCCGGCGGCTTAACCCCGTTCTCCCAGACCACACCCCGCCCTTTGGCAAAACCGGACGCTTCACTTAAATCCTTGGCGAACCGCGAGGGGTAGGTCACCAGCGCCACTTTTTCACTCATCCCCTGCAGGTGGTTAAACCGCGTCTTGGCAGCCCAATAGTTGTCAACGCACCCTTTGCAGTTTTCAATCTGAACCGGGTTTTGGTCACAATACCTTCCATCCAGCTTGATCATGAACTGCCGGTCGCAAAGCCACCAGAAATCGTGAACACTCAGAATAACCGGTACGTTCGCGCCTTCTGCGGCGGTGAGGATGCCAGTGCCAAGCTCCTGAATACAATGGGCGTGGACCAGGTCAGGCTCTAGCGCACTGATCAATTCCGCCAGTCGCGCCGTGATTTCAGGGTTATTGTAAATTTCAGCGTAAGAGCGGTGTTCAGGAACATTGATCAAAAAGTTAACGATGCCGTCTTTCTGGGTTTTGACCACACTATAGGGGGTTATGTCGTTGCGCGCACAGAGGGACACAGCCGTCACGCGATACCCGCCTTGCTTCACCAATGCAGATGCCACTTGTTCCGCAACAACTGTCGCACCTCCGTAACTGAAAGGCGCGAAAAACACGTTTGCCACCAGAATGTGGCGTACATTCATGCCTCTACCCAATCGATCAATTCGGGTGCGATAATGTGAGGTTGGTCGGAGCACCGCCAATGCGCTTCCAAATTTTCGCGAGCGTTCTTGCCCATCCTTGCTGTGGCCTTGGGACAGGCGGCAAGCTCGCGCAGCGCATCCATCCAATCCCCCGGCTTTTGAACCACAAACCCCGTTTTGCCCGTGTTCACAACCGAGGACAGATCACCCACGCCGGCAACAATTGAGGGTACCCCGACAGATGCCGCATCCAGTACGCGCACCGCGCTTTTGCATCTGTTGAAAGCATCATCACAGAGCGGCATAACGGTGCAATTCGCCCCCGCCAAGGCGGCCAGATAACGGTCGTAGTCCGCGAATTCTACGGCTTCTATCTGCCGCTCCAGTCCTTTGGGCAGGTGGCTCCGGTCAAAGTGTCCAATCAGCATCAGCCGCCGGTTGCGATCAGCCAGAATGAATTCTGACAAGGGCGCGATAATCTCGCCCAAATCAACCTCGTGACCTTGCGATCCACTGGCAAAGGCAACGCGAAACGTCCCGTCATCAGGGCTTTTCTCAGACATTGCCGCCGATCCTGCCTCAAGTGTAGCTGTATCGGCAAAGTTGCGCCTCACGTAAACCGGGCGGCCGGTATACAGCGCCGCATGTTCCGCCATGCCGGGGGTCGAGACAGACAGGATATCGGCGCCGTTCATCATGTTGAGATATTTGGGCGCCTCCGACAGAAAGTGGGATTTCAAACCCGGATCCAGCGCTTCCATATTGCGATAGGTTTCATAAGCAGAGACCGAAAAAAGCGGGTCGTCCAGATCATAGAGAATGGGCAGCCGCAGCCGTCGCGCCTCATAGCGGAACATATCGGTCGCCGCACCAGACTGCAGGCGATATTCCATAAGGTGGGTCGCATGTTGCATAATCCGGGCGGCGCGGGGAATGTCCTGATAATGGGAATACTCAAACTCGACCCCCCTGCTGCGCCAAAACCCGGCAAGCTGCTCAACCCGGTATTTGCGGCATTGCGGCAGGTTCAGGTCGGCAATCATCGCGACCTGGCGGCGCCCCCGGTCAATACTCGGGGCCTGTAGAATATGAAAAGCGTCCTCTTGCGCAAGGGTTTGCCACACGCCATGCAAATACTGCTCGGGTCCTTTCGGAGTTGAAGCAGTCGCACGGGAAACCGTGGCATTACCAAACCCGCGAAGCCGCCGGTGAACATAGTTCACGGAACGTCGAATGGCCGCACCGGCGCCCTGCTGCTTCAACACCGCAGAAAACCGCCTGATCAAAGTAAGCAAGGGCAATTTCGACAAAAGAACTCTCCTCATTGAGACGTAGAGGGAGGGGTAATTGACGACACTTAACAATTTGTGAACTTATTTAGCTTGTTGTGGAATCGACATGACAAACAACGCTCCCTCCAACGACCTCGCTTCAAAGGTCACGATCTTGATGGGCATCCGCAATGGTTCGGATCACCTGGCCGCCCAGCTGCAAAGCATTTCGTCGCAGTCCCATACCAATTGGCACCTGATTTGCAGCGATGACGGATCGACAGATGGCAGCCGCGAAATCATCCGTGATTTTGCGCGCAACCACCCCGATCAGATCACCTTAAAATCGGGATCTTGCACCGGATTCTCGGACAACTTCATGTCCCTGATCCGCGATCTACCCCGTGAAGCTGGATATGTCAGTTTCGCGGATCAGGATGATATCTGGCTGCCCGACAAGGTATCCCGTGGCCTGCATGATCTGCGCAGGTTTGGTCCTGACCCAGCGCTTTACTGCGGGCGTCAGTCCTATTGGTATCCAGACACAGGCCGCCAGCTTGCCTCACCTCGAATGATACGGCCCTTCACGCTCCGCAATGCGTTGATCGAAAATGTTGCGACTGGAAATACCATTCTTCTCAATCCCGCCGCCGCCTGTCTTGCGCGACAGGCCGCTTGCCGTACCGGGCACGTTTTTGCCCATGACTGGTGGCTCTATCTGTTGATGACAGCGACTGGCCACACCGTATATTTTGATAACGGGGTGCCCGCCCTTCTTTACCGGCAACACGCCTGTAACGCCATCGGTGCGGGAAGGGGTTTATTCAAACAGATCCAAAGAAAAACCAGTGTTCTAGGTGGCGTTTTCTCTCAACGGATTGACGGAAACCTCCAAGCTCTGCGCGCGGTTGAGGACCTCCTGACGCCTCAATCCCGCGACATTTGCCATCTCTTCTCGCAGGCCCGCCACAAGTCAACGGTACCGCGGCTTACTGCCATTCGCCACATCGCCCCCTATCGGCAACGCCGTACCGGTACCCTCGGTTTCTGGGGGGCTGCAAGTCTTGGCCGCGTTTGATCGCAAACCCAGAATTCTATTGGTGGGCGGGGACGGCCGGCCATCCGGCGTGCCCCGTCACATCCTGCACCTTGCTTCCGCTCTGCAAGAAAACGCTATCCTTACCGTGATCAGCGACAAGGACGAGGGGGGGTTTACCGCACTCAAAACAATGAATGTCCGGCACAAGGTCATCAATGGGCTGACCAATCGTCTGTCCCTTCGCCATCATTGGCGTGGGGTTTGCGGGTTGCTGCATACCTTAACGAACGAACCGGCTGATCTGATCTGGATACACGCCCGCCTGCAAGTTCTAGTTTGCAGGCTTTTTCTGGCCTTTCGCATCTGGAAACCCCGATGTCCGGTTGTGTTTACCCATCATGGCCTTCCCTACGGGCGGGGGTATCATCCGCTGGTGGACCGCCTCTGCAAAACGCTCGAAAAACTACTGGTCGCTACCTGCCCGCCGCAAGATCTGGTGTTTCTCAACCACCGCATGGCGGGGTGGATGGCACGGGATGCACGGGCCAGCCGATTGGCGCGGCACCGCGTACATGTCCTGCCCAACTGCTCGAACTTGCAACCGCTAAAACGCAAGAAAGAAAAAGACATCAAACGGTTGATCATGACTGGCCGGACGGGACGGCAAAAGGACTATGCCGTTGCAGTGCGTTTGCTGGCGGAACTGCCGGCGCAGTTTCGGCTGACCCTTTGTGGCCCGGGGACTGAAGATACAAAGTTTCAATCCGGCATTGCAAAGCTTGTTTCCCAAGACGTCTTTGACCGGATCACTTTCACTGGGCCGCTTCCCGATGTCCGCCAACCGATCAGTACCGCAGATGCCTATCTGCTTACCTCACGCTACGAGGGAACACCGATTGGTGCGCTTGAAGCCTTTGAAGCGGGATTGCCCATCATCCTGCGGGATTTTGATGGCGCATCCGATCTTGTTTCCAAACACCCCTGTGGGTTGCTGATGGGCAGCGACGACCTTGCCCGTGAAGCAAAACGCATCACCACTCTGTTAGACCAGTTTGAACGCGATGCAGAGGTTTTGCGTTCCGCAATAAAAGAGGTTTGGCGTGCGAATTGGGCGCCGGCCATTTTTGAACGCAACGCTCGTGCTTTGGTCCGATCTGTCCTATCCAGCGCTACCGGTCGGGTGGCAGCGCCAGATTATATTCGTGATGCTCCAAAGCCGCCTC
This sequence comes from Sulfitobacter sp., assembly GCA_049794055.1. Lineage (GTDB taxonomy): Bacteria > Pseudomonadota > Alphaproteobacteria > Rhodobacterales > Rhodobacteraceae > Sulfitobacter. The sequence goes on along the minus strand of JBARCL010000143.1, from coordinate 60,266 downwards.
CAGGTCTTCATAGAAATGAAGCTGACCGCGCTCCAACACCGCCGCCATATTACACAACCGCCGCACCATCGGCGGAGAATGGGTTACAACAATAGCCCCTGCTGTTTCATTGCGTTTATCAAATACTTGCACACTTTTGTGACGAAACGCGCCATCCCCCACCGAAGTCACCTCGTCTACAAGATAGGTGTCGAAGGGGATTCCCATGGATACACCAAACGACAGACGGGACTTCATCCCGGCAGAATAGGTGCGCAGGGGCATACGAAAATGCCCGCCAAGTTCCGCAAAATTTTCGACAAAGTTGACCAGACCGTCGCTGTCAACGCCGTATAGCCGCGCGACAAACCTTGTGTTCTGGACCCCTGTCAAATCAGGGTGAAATGACCCCTGAAACCCGACCGGATACGAGATGCTCCCGGTTGAAAGTACCCGACCAGAGGTCGGCCGGATCGTCCCGGCAATCAATTTCAAAAGGGTACTTTTGCCCGCCCCGTTTCGCCCCAATAGCGCGACGCTTGCGCCCGTCGGAAATGTGGCGGTAAGGTTTTCAACAATCGTCTGCCGCCCGCCCCGTGTCGGAAAGTACTTGGTTAAATTTTCGAGATAGATCATCGACCTAGCTTCTGTCGCGCAGCGAATAATAGACAAGGCACAGGATAGACCAGGTGAAGAAACTGAATAGTGTGATCAGGGCGAGGGTTAATTCCCGTTTCGGAAACTGCGCCTTTTCCGCCAATGTCGGTTTTACATGGGCCGCAAGATAGCGGCTTTGCTTTCTGACCTCGGCCAACGCTGAATCATGAGCCGCCAAGGCCGCGACATAGGCTGTTTCCGCAAATTCACGGTCCACGATAAGCCCTTCATATTCGCCTACCAAATTGGCAAAGGCATCGCCGCTTTCGCCGTCAGCCCCCAGCCCGAGATTGCCGCGCTCCGATGAAATCCGGGCCTCAATCACTTCGATCCGCCGCTTGGCCTGCATGATCCGCGGATCATTCTGGCGCGTGGTATCTTGCAGTAAATCATGGTCAATCAGCGATTCCGCCAATTGCTGTTGCAGCGTGACCAAAAGGCCCATCTGGTTTTGTGTATCAATGCTTGGGTCAACAATCTGGGTCCGGTTGCGAAACTGCGTCAAGGCACGCCGTGCCGCTTTCAACCGCTCAACCGCGTTGGCCAATTCTTCGCGGGTGAAACGGATCGAATCTTCCTGCGCAATGCGAGACAGACTGTTGATCATTGCGGTACATTCCTCAAGAATTGCTTGCGCGACGCCCAGCGCATCCTTGGGGTCAAAAGCCAGAACCTCAAGTTCTATCAACCCTGTACTACTATCGTAGATAATCGAAATTTTACGTTCCCAATGATCCTGCAGGTCCTCGATCGTCCCTGTCGGATCGAAGGCAAAAACAGGGTCTTGCTCCGTGCTGACGCGCGACCAGATCCCGCGCAAATCGACGTCTTTATCGACCCGCGACACCAGTTCCTGACTGGAAAGATAGGCGAACAGAATATCCGTATCAGAAGAGCTGGATCCGGTAAGTTCCGTAATGCCACCCAACAACTCGATGGCAGAGCTTTGTTCTTCTGTACGGACGGAAAAGGCCACGCGTGACGCATATTGATCCGCCGCTTGGGTCCACAAATAGTATCCCGCAAGGACAATCGGGCTGATCACAAGAACCATAAATGTAAAAACCAGAAACCGATGCCTTTTTCGCGGGCGGGCACGGCGGGCGGGTGGTTTGATGTCGAATTGCGGTATCGCAGGGCGCGGCGGCGCCGGCTCTGCCAGGTCCGTTTCTTTAGCTGCGTCCTGTGGTGCAGTTCCATTCGGCGCTGAATGCTTGAGATGCCTGATCTTACGGATCAGCTGGGCATCATCTAGGGAGCTTTCTGGCATGTAAATTAACTTTTTGGTTGTCTTTATGAAAGAATATGATCGGGAAGGTTAATTTTCGGTAACCTTGAACAGCAATGAGGTCACCAATGCTCGCCCCACCAGACATCTCTGCCGCTCTCAAACCCCAACACAGTTCCTATGCCACGCCCCGCGCAATCGGTGCCTTGGTTTTGCGTGAAATCACAACAACATACGGACGCTCACCCGGAGGCTATATCTGGGCGATACTGGAACCGGCTGCCGGTATTACACTTTTGACACTGGTGTTCTCTGTCGGGTTCCGAACGCCTCCGTTGGGGACAAGCTTTGCGCTTTTTTACGCTGCCGGCATCCTGCCGTTGATGATGTATACTGATATCTCGACCAAGTTGGCGCAAACCATTCAATTCAGCCGGGCCTTGTTGACCTATCCAAGGATCACATTTCTCGACGCATTGATCGCGCGGTTCATTCTGAATTTTCTAACACAGATGATGGTTCATTTCATTGTCCTCGGGTTCATCCTGATCTTTCTAAAACCCACGACAGCACTGGATTTTTCCAAAATCGGCCAAGCCTACCTACTGACCCTTGCACTGGCCATTGGCATCGGCACGCTGAACAGTTTTCTCACACTGGCCTATCCAATCTGGCAAACCGCTTGGTCGATCATGAACCGGCCCTTGTTCCTGATATCATGTGTATTCTTCATTTTTGAAAGCGTCCCGCAGCCCTATTCGGACTATCTATGGTTCAATCCGATCGTTCATATTGCCGGTCTCATGCGCGACGGGTTTTATCCGTTTTATCAGCCCACCTATGTCTCAATCGCCTATCCTTTGGCCGTCTCCGCAATCACCACGATGGCCGGACTGTTCCTTTTAAACCGGTATCATCGGGATATTCTGGATAAGTAAGGCCCGCTTAATCAAAGTTAACTCAAACTTAAGACAATCTATGCGGTAGTTGATCTCAGCACTCATGCGCTCATGCGCAGGAACACGAGGTTCACCCATTTATGTCACTCGATCTCTCATCCGACTTACGCTGTCTTGTCATGCTGGACGGCAAGGTTTTTGGTAATGTAGATCAGGCCGCAACCACCCGTCCTATGGAGATCAGGTTGGGCGATGCCCTAGCCCCGTTTGAGACCTGCACACAGAATCCGACACCAATTCTGCAACGGGTTTCGACCTATCGGCTGGACACGCAAAACATGGCGCAACACTCCCGCTCACTGCCGACAGAATCAGTGCCCGGAGAGGTTTATGCCTGTTGGGTCAATCATTTAAGCGATTGGGCGCTTAGTGGAAGCCAGACGGTTCAGGTGATGATCAATCGCTTCGAAGCGCCGTGCCATATCTTTTTCGACAACAAAGTATCGGTGCCGACAGTCCAGGAAGATATGGTTTTCAAAGCCAAGCTCGCCGCCCATCGCGCGGTGGCAAACCTCTGTTTGGTCTTTCGCGATCCGGTCACTTTCGAGGAAGAGCGCCATTTCCTGCCGTTTGATACCGCCCATTCAGGCGGGACTTCGCACAGCGGCTATTTACAGGTCAGTCATCCGCTGCCACGCCATTTCCACAGCTGTGATGTCACCTTTGAGATTGAATATCTCAAACCCCTGCCAGATGACAAAGGCACCGAACCCTTTCTGTTCCTCGCAGACGTTCATGTCGCCGGCGCAGATGCATCGGAACCGGAAACGCTGATACTACAACCAGAGTGGATTTACGGACGCACCGAAGTATCCGATGGCCAATGGGTCAGTGCTGATTTACCAAATATGCTTGCGCCCGGTCAGGGGCTTTCCGTCCAGATGGGTCGTGATGTTTTTCCCATTACCCCTATGTCCAAACCCGATTTTTCGGTACGTGAAAACTATGGTCACACCCTGATTTGTCATTCCGCGCAAGCGATGCAGCTGGTGCTTTCCATTGATGGCCAATCCGTACAAGCTGTCAACATCGTCGCCGGTGACAACATTATTCGCCTGCCTTCGCGCTACCTGAACGGCCATGTCCGCCACCTCGCGTTGAAAGACAAATCAGCGTCCGTTGTCCTGTTCGAAGATCATCAATTGATGCCCTATATCTTAACGCCCGAAGACGTGATGCGCCGGGAATCCGCAGCCCCCTTTCCCGGCGCCCTGCTGCCCCCAACACCCTATCGCTACAAAGCCCTGAAAACCTTGATCGCCAAGGCGAAACCGGAAACCGATTTTGCCCAACTGTTGCACGCTGTCGAAACTCTTGAGGGGGGGCACGAAAACGTCATCCGCAAACCCCTGCATTTCCCCAAAGTGGACAACCCCGACGTTTCGATCGTCATCCCGATGCACAACAATATCGATCTGACCTATCTGGCGCTTTGCTCTTTGCTGATCGGGCAGAACGCGGCAACCTTTGAGGTGATACTGGTCGACGACGCCTCCGTCGATGAAACGGCCCGGATCGAAGATCTGGTCACCGGCGTCACCGTTGTGCGCCACCCTATCGCCCAGCGCTTTATCCGTGCGTGCAATGCGGGGGCTGAACGCGCGCGGGGAAAATACATCGCCCTGCTGAACAATGATGTCGAGGTCACTGCCGGATGGCTGGATGAATTACTGGCCGCCTTTGACCGTTTTGAAAACGTCGGGTTGGTCGGGTCCAAATTGTTGTACCCGAACGGCGACTTGCAAGACGCAGGTGGCATAGTATGGGCAAGCGGCAATCCCTGGAACTATGGCAACAGGCAAAACACCAATGATCCGCGGTTCAGCTATGCACGGCAAGCCGACTATCTTTCTGGTGCCGCCATGCTCACACCGACGTCCGTTTGGAAAGAACTCGATGGTCTTTCTGCATATCTTGAGCCGATGTATTTCGAAGACACGGATTTTGCCTTCAAGGTGCGGGCCGCGGGATATACCACATGGTTCATTCCCTCTTCGGTCGTTTACCATTTTGAGGGGATGACCGCAGGCACTGATGTCACCACCGGGTTCAAGAAATTTCAAGAGATCAACCGCCCCAAGTTCAAGCGCCGTTGGGCCAACGCCTTTGTCAAGAACGGGGTCGAGGGCCAGTCACCGGACCTGGAAAAGGACCGTGGCATATTGGGCCGTGTGCTGTTCATCGACTATGCACCCCCGCGCGCTGACAAAGATGCGGGGTCATATGCCGCGCTTCAGGAAATGCGGCTCGTACAATCGCTGGGCTACAAGGTTACCTTTGTCTCAACCAACATGGCGCATTTGGGAAAATATACCGAAGACCTGCAAAAATCCGGGGTCGAAGTTATCTATGCGCCTTTCTACATGAATGCAGGGGAATACCTCGATCAGCACGCCACAGATTTTGATGCCTTTTACATCACACGTTACTATGTCGCTCAGGCTGTGCTGGAACAAATCAGACGGCTGGCCCCAAAAGCGCGGGTGTTGTTTAACAACGCAGACCTGCATTTCCTGCGTGAACTGCGCGCAGCCAAAAGCCAGGATGACGCGGGAAAGCTCGAGCGGGCCCGCCAAACCCGTACCGAAGAAATCGACGTCATTCGCAATGTCGATGTTGTCCTTTCCTATAGTGATGTCGAACATTCGGTGATTCAGGCCTATACCGACGGGCAATCGACCGTGGTCAGGTGCCCTTGGGTGGTTGATGTGCCGGACGCCATTCCGGCTTTCCGTACCCGCAAGGGCCTGTCGTTTCTGGGCAGCTTTCGCCATCATCCCAATTCCGAAGGCGTTCAATGGTTCGTCCGCAACATCATGCCAAGGCTTGTCGCACGGAACCCTTCTGCACATCTTACGATCTATGGGTCGGGCATGGGCGACGATATTCGCGCCCTGCAAACCGACAATGTTGAAGCCCGCGGTTTTGTTGAAAATGCCGCCGATGCCTACGATCCCCACCGGGTCTTTATCGCGCCCCTTTTGTCTGGTGCAGGGATCAAAGGAAAGGTGCTTAGCGCCTTATCCCGCGGGATTCCTTGCGTCATCAGCCCGCTCGCCGCCGAAGGGATCGGGTTGCGGTCCGGCCATGACTGCATCATCGCAGAGCGACCCGAGGATTGGGTCGATGCCATTCATCTACTGGGCAGTGATGACATTCTTTGGGAAACCCTGTCACAGAACGCGCGTAGCTATATGCACAACAGTTTTTCCTTCCAACGCGGTCGCGAGCAGATGCGCGCCGCCTTCGAAGCGGCAGAACTCTACGGTGCACGGGTCTGATTGCGTGGTGCGGCACATTGTCCTTCACAACCATCTTTTCAAGAACGCGGGCACCTCCGTTGACCATATCCTGCGGCAGAACTTTCAAGAGCGATGGATCAAAAGAGAGTTTTCTGACCCTCACCCCGGCCAGACTGCTGAAATCGCGGGTTGGATCCAGAATAATCCCGATGCCATCGCTTTTTCCTCCCATACAATCCAGACCGTCCTTCCAGTAATGCCCGACATTCGGATCATCCAGATTGTCATGCTGCGTGATCCGGTTGAACGTATTGTGTCAGCATACCGGTTCGAAAAAACCCAAATCTCCCAGACGCGCGGGGCACAACTGGCGCGGCAAAACGGGTTCGCAGGCTATGTCCATGCACTGTTGCAAACCAAAGGCGACCGTCAATGCCGCAATTTTCAGACCCGTCGCCTTGCCGCTCTGCTTTCCAATGCCTCTGGTAATGAAATTTCCCGCGCGGAGCATTCCGCCAGCTTGATAGCTCAGACAGGTGTCTTGGGGCTGGTATCTGAATTCGACGCCGCAATGGCGCGGTTGTGCGCTATGATCAAACCGTATTATCCGGCCTTCGATTGGCACCCTGTAAACGCCAACATGTCAGACCGCAGCACTGTCCAACCCATATCACCCGACATGCGCAGGATCTTGGAGGATGCCAACCGCGATGACTTCAGGTTGTTGCGCCACGCACAAAACATCCTCTCTCAGGCTTCCATCGGCAGTGTTGCGGCCCAGCGCTCGGGAATATGATACCCCTCTTTTGTGACCTCATCGCAAATGCGCATGACATCATTGCGAACAAGCGCCGGAAAGAATGCCGGCATCTTATGCTTCACACTTTCGGTAAACCGTTGTTCCAGCAACTCCTGAGGATATTCAAAAGAGGGCAGCCCTAGAAATTGTTCGATTCCGCGCAATGTTCCGCGCTGGTCTTGATGCAGGTCTTCGTAAAAGATCACCTTGTACATCTCGGGGGAAAGTCCCCCTTTCAGGTTCCGCAACACGGTACCATACTCCGCATTTACCCAGATATGGCGCCGTCGGACAAACTCTCCAAACTCGTTAGCGCCCCATGTATTCAGCTTGTCCAGATGGCCGGTCAGCTGCAGGTGAAACTTGGTATGGCTCCACAATCGCTGAACCGGATCGCGCATGGTATAAAGCACGCGAAGCCGGTCACATTTTTCCGCAACCTGCGGCCACGCCTCCATCGGAAGCTGCGCGTGCAGGTTTGAGAAATCACAGGCGTATTCCTGATGATCCCGCATCTGGAACAGGTTGCGATACCAATAGTCATCCACAGGCCGGCCAAGATATTGGGCCACCCATTGAACATTACCGCGTACCGCGTCGATGTTTGCCTTTTCGGGATCAAAGCGGAACAAATACCGGTTCTTCGCCTCGCGCAACCGGTAGGCTTCGCTCAACTGGTTAGGGTTCACAAAGCGGTGGTAGAAATAATGTATCTCTTTTTCCATCGCGAAATGCAGCGCCGGATGGCGCGACATCACGGCATAAAGCCAGGTTGTTCCCGCTTTCATCGCACCGATGCTCAAGAACAGATTCGAGAACAAACTTTCAGACATCACACCCTCCTTGATCCGCATTGGCCAACCGGGTGGTCACGTCATGATACATCCGATGGTACACAGGCCGCTTAAAGTGATTAAGGTCGATCATGTCATCAGCGCCATCAATGAAATGTGCCGGATCCAGAAGCATCACGTTATCCCTCCCCTTTGCCACATGTCGCAGGGCCACATTCAAGCGCTGATGGTGGGGATGACGCGGTCTGTCAGGGTTTTGAAATTGCAGGGGCCCGCATTCCGGCGCCAGCACGATGACCACCTGCGCTTCCCTCGGAATATGATCCAGAATACTGGCATATCTGCGCACCATCTCGTCGTCGCCCAGCAACCCGATGTGTGTGAAATCGCGGGTCAGATTCTCCAGCCGTGCACGTTGCAGATCGGTATTCGCAACAGCTTGGCGCAAGTCGGTATTGGCAATCAGATTGTGGTTTTGCGCGCCGACCAGCCAGTAAGGCACGGCAAGTTGCGATGAATGGTGGCGATATTCAGGGATGTCTGCATCCGCCCAAAAACTGAGAAAACACAATGTCCGCCCGCAAGGAACCGCGCCAAGCTGCGACGTGAAATCATCGGGACCGTAGCCAAGCATCGCTGCGGCTTCCAACTGATCGCACGTCAAAGGCTCTCCTAGCGCCGGCATCAGGAATGACGAATGATCACGCCTGAACATTTGACCGTTCAATGGCTGGTTAAACTCCTCAACCATATGATCCGTGTGCAACGCAAAATAATGCATCAAGCTGGCCAAGTCACAACCGCCGCGCGCGATTATATGATCGTACCGGACAACGGGCGCGGGGTTTGCCGCATCAATTTCGGACGCCGTGGCGGGCGTGATCCAGTCAACGCGCAGAGACGTATCCGTCACATCTGACAAGACCTCACCAACGGTTTGCATCGGTGGGCTTCCCAGATGCGCGTAGGTCCAATGTTCGATGTACATGTTCAATGTGCGACAGGAAAAGCAGAAATGTTTCATCCGGCGCATATTGTGGAGGCGTTCTGTGAGGTAAAATCCGACAAAACCGTAATCGCCAAAATCATCCCGTACCCGTATCAGCGCGGCATCGGTTGTGTTTAACGCAAGCAGCGCGCCAAGCTCGGCGCGGGCCACATCCCGATCCTCCGGAAGTCGGCTCTTGGTAAAGTTCAGTTGGTTGGTTCTGTTGATCAGCTCGATCGCGCGATCCAGATGCGCCTCGACATCATATTCAATGAAAACACGCACATTCGACTTGCGTAGAAAATCAATCGTATCGCCCCCTGCGACAACCGATGCGACCGCTTTACGTTCCTTAAGCTTGTACTGTGCCAACCGGTTAAAAGCGGGGTCGGGCTTGCCCTGCAGTTGTGGCGCATCAGCAAGGGTGGAAATCAAATCCGGCAAACCCACGTTCAGCCCGGGATTGGCATGAGCAGCCTGCGCAAGGTTCATCGGGTTGTCATCCAGAAACAGCGCCGAAGGTGCCCGCAACCCGATCTGACCAAGCATCGCCGCAATGCGGGGGCCCTTTGGTGTCCAGTCAATGCTGGGAAAGATGAAATACTCCCAAAGTCCACGGTCCCGCAGCAAGGTTTCAATCTTGGCCGCGTCATTCTTGGAGCAGATCGCAGACATGATCCCGCGCCGGGCCAATTCGACAACCAATGCATGATGGTCATCGCGATACCCAATGCCACCTTCGGTCAGGGTGCCATCCCAGAATGTATCGTCCAGATCCCAGATCACCAGCCGGATGTCTTCGGCAAAGGGGGCATGACCAAATTCCGGTTTTACCTGACCCATATCAGCGCTTCCACAAAGGCACTATCGCCACCAATTTGCGCGAACAGATCATCATCTTCCTTCTTAACAAACCCTTCCCAACGGGCCTGACGATCTTTGTCTTACCCTCCCCTTGTTCTGCCCAGAAAGCAGTAAATAGAAGATTAACTTTTGCCGTAAGATGTCGCTTTTAGCGGATAGATTTCCGCCCCGTTCAGCCTAATGTCGAAGCGACATCCCAACAAAGGACCGCCTGCGATGAACTTTGGCCTCAGCAATGAACAAGAGATGATCGTCTCTACCGTGCGCAGTTTTGTGGAAAAGGAGATTTACCCACATGAGGCCGAAGTAGAGCGCACCGGACAGGTGCCGCATGCCTTGGGTGAAGAGATCAAGCAAAAGGTCATCGATCTGGGGTTTTACGCCTGCAATTTCCCAGAGGAGGTTGGTGGCGCGGGCCTGTCACACGTGGATTTCACACTGGTAGAGCGCGAGTTGGGCCGCGGCTCCATGGCGTTGACGCATTTCTTTGGGCGCCCCCAAAACATTCTGATGGCCTGCAACGCCGAACAACGCGAACGCTATCTGCTGCCTGCCGTGCGCGGTGAACGGATGGATGCGCTGGCGATGACGGAACCGGACGCCGGATCAGACGTGCGCGGGATGAAGTGTTCGGCCACGCGCGATGGCGGCGATTGGGTGGTGAACGGCTCGAAACACTTTATCTCGGGGGCCGAGCACGCGGACTTTTTTATCGTCTTCATTGCGACCGGCGTTGACGAAACCCCCAAAGGCCCCAAAAAACGCATCACCACCTTCCTTGTGGATCGTGGCACGCCAGGGTTTGAAGTCCGCGACGGCTATAACTCGGTCAGCCACAAGGGGTACAAAAACTGCATCCTCTACTTCGACAATTGCCGCCTGCCGGATGCACAGGTCTTGGGTGAGGTCGACGGCGGTTTCGCTGTGATGAACGAATGGCTCTATGCCACGCGGATCACGGTTGCGGCGTTCAGCGTGGGCCGTGCAAGGCGGTGTTTCGATTACGCGCTGAACTACGCGTCCGAGCGCAAGCAATTCGGCCAGCAGATCGGCAAATTCCAAGGCGTTTCCTTCCAGATCGCAGATATGATCACAGAGATCGACGCGGCAGACTGGCTGACCCTTGCCGCCGCGTGGCGGCTGGATCAGGGCCTGCCTGCCAACCGCGAAATCGCAAGTGCCAAACTCTATGCGTCAGAGGCTTTGGCCCGCGTTACAGACACGACGTTGCAGATTTTTGGCGGCATGGGTCTGATGGATGACTTCCCCATTGAACGCTTCTGGCGCGATGCCCGTGTTGAACGCATCTGGGATGGCACATCCGAAATCCAGCGCCATATCATCTCGCGTGATCTGCTGCGTCCTTTGGGGGCTTGAATGCCGCATGATTTGAACCGGCTTTTGCGGCCCCAATCCATTGCTGTCGTGGGTGGTGGCGCATGGTGTAAACAGGTGGTGTTGCAATGCCGCAAGATGGGATTTGCAGGCGAAATCTGGCCCGTGCATCCCAAAGCCGACACCGTCGAAAGCCTGCCTGCCTTTCGGAGCGTTGATGCCCTGCCCCACGCGCCTGACGCCACTTTCATTGGCGTGAATCGCGAAGCCACAATTGAAATCGTTACGGCCCTTGCGGCACGCGGCGCCGGGGGGGCGGTCTGCTTTGCTTCTGGTTTCCTTGAGGCGCAAGCCGAAGATGCATCAGGCGCAGGTCTTCAGGCTGCGCTGTTGAATGCTGCAGGCGACATGCCAATCCTTGGTCCCAATTGTTACGGGTATATCAACTATCTCGACGGGGCTTTGTTGTGGCCGGATCAGCATGGCGGCACCCGTGTCGAAAGCGGTGTGGCGATCATCACCCAAAGTTCGAACATCGCGATCAATCTGACCATGCAGGCCCGCGCCCTACCGTTGGCTTATGTGGTAACGGCGGGCAATCAGGCGCAATCCGGCATTGCCGAAATCGGTATGGCCCTGCTGGACGATCCCCGCGTCACCGCCCTTGGCCTGCATATCGAAGGCATCGGCGATCTACTCCAATTCCAGTCTCTGGCCGCCCGCGCCCGCGATCTGGGCAAACCTCTTGTCGCGATCAAAGTAGGCCGCTCCGATCAGGCGCAAGCCGCGACGGTCTCGCACACCGCCTCCTTGGCCGGACAGGACGCCGGTGCCGCAGCGCTGCTCAACCGCCTTGGCATCGCGCGGGTCGATGATTTGCCAACCTTTCTTGAAACCCTCAAGCTGCTGCACCTTGTTGGCCCCCTGCCACAGAATACCATCGCCACAATCAGCTGTTCCGGCGGTGAGGCCAGCCTTGCCGCGGATACCGGATTGTCCCGCGCCGTCATTTTCCCGCCCCTTAACATACGTCAGAAAACCGATCTGCGCACCGCCCTTGGTCCCCGTGTGGCGTTGGCTAACCCTTTGGACTATCATACTTATATCTGGCGCGACGTGCCTGCGATGACCCGTGCATTTGCCGCCATTGCCGACCCTGACATCGCGCTTACCCTTCTCATCGTCGATTTCCCCCGCGCTGATCTTTGTGACCCTTCCGATTGGGACTGTGTGATCGACGCCACCATTGCCGCCGCCCAACAAACCGGGTGCCGCTATGGCATGGCAGCCACCCTGCCAGAATTGATGCCCGAAAATGTCGCCCGCAAGCTGATGGCATGTGGCGTTGTTCCCTTTTGCGGGCTGAGTGAAGCACTTGCCGCTTGCGGCGCATCCGCTCTTGCACCGCAAAACCCCCTCCCGATCACCTTGCCGAACCAAGGCGGACCCGCCCAACTGATCCCCGAAGGAGAGGCAAAAACCGCGCTCGCCGCACATGGCCTGTCCGTTCCCAAATCTATACGGTGCATGTCGATAGAAGAGGTGGAAGAAAACGCCCGCGACATCGGTTTTCCACAGGTCTTGAAAGGCGAGGGCATCGCCCATAAAACCGAAGCGGGCGCGGTAAAACTGAACCTTACCACCATTGAGGAGACCACAGCAGCAGCGAAACCAATGAGCGCATCAAGCTTCCTGCTCGAACAAATGGTCACCGGCACCATCGTTGAACTACTGGTGGGTGTCGTCAACGATCCTGCCCATGGCTTTGTTCTCACCCTCGGTGCCGGCGGTACCCTGACCGAAATTATCAGCGATACCGTTTCGCTTTTGATCCCCGCGACCGATGAACAAGTGTCGACCGCTCTTGACAGCCTGCGCATAGCGCCGCTGTTACACGGGTATCGTGGCAAACCTGCCGCCGATATCAAATCCATTTTACGCGCCATCCGCGCCGTTCAGGACTTTACGGTTGCCCATCGCAACGATCTGCAAGAGATTGAAATCAATCCCCTCCTTTGCACGCAAACACATGCCATCGCCGCCGATGCTTTGCTGCGCCGCAGCCTTTGAAAAGGACACCCCATGTCAGACAGCCCCATCAAAACCCACCGTGACGGCGCGATCCTGCAAGTCACGCTGGACCGGCCCAAAGCGAATGCCATCGATCTCAGAACCTCGCGCCTTATGGGCGAGGTTTTCGCCGGTTTCCGCGACGATCCAGACCTGCGCGTGGCCATCATCACCGGCGGCGGTGACAAGTTTTTCTGCCCCGGATGGGATCTTAAAGCTGCCTCTGACGGCGACGCGGTGGATGGCGACTACGGGGTGGGTGGCTTTGGCGGATTGCAGGAATTGCGCGGGCTGAACAAACCGGTGATTGCCGCCGTGAATGGTATTGCCTGTGGGGGCGGGCTTGAACTGGCTCTATCGGCCGACATGATCCTGGCCGCTGATCACGCCACCTTTGCCCTGCCGGAGATCCGCTCCGGTACCGTGGCCGACGCTGCCTCTGTCAAACTGCCCAAACGCATCCCCTACCACATCGCCATGGAGCTTTTGCTGACAGGACGCTGGTTTGACGTTCACGAGGCCAAAGGCTGGGGTCTGGTCAATGAAATCCTGCCTGGGGATCAACTGATCGATCGCGCCTGGGAATTGGCGCGTCTCCTCGCCTCCGGTCCGCCGCTGGTCTATGCCGCAATCAAGGAAATCGTGCGCGATGCCGAAGATGCCAAGTTTCAGGACAGCATGAACCGGATCACCAAGCGGCAATTGCCGTCGGTTGATGTTCTGTACTCCTCCGAAGACCAGATGGAAGGGGCCCGCGCCTTTACAGAAAAGCGCGATCCCGTTTGGAAGGGCAAATAGGTCTGGGCCAAGGACCTAGGGCTTTGCAGCTTCGTCCGTCTTCGGATCTTCTTCTGGTGGATCGGTGATCAGCTCCACATCTTCAATCGTATCACTCACCACAACAGCACCGGCGCCATCGGCGCCTGAATCGTCCTCTACCGCACCGACAATCAGCGGCAGCATCGACACGCCGCCAGGCATGGCGACCTCAGTCATCGGCGGGATCTTCCATGACAACGTATCAAAGCTTTTGCAGTTACCGCAGATGGGCGCCCATTCGCTATGAATGTTGTGGCAGTTATCGCAAATCCACTGCGGGCCGCGTGACACGGTCAACGCACGTGCCAACCAGCCTTTCACGATGGTATCCGACGCACCTTCGCCCCGTTCAATCGCGGCCATCAGGGTGACCGAACGGGCGGTCGGATCGCTTTCAACCAGTTTGCCCAGCGCACGGCGGGCTGCGGGGAAATCCTCGTCCGCGATATGCAACTCTGCTTTCAGCATCCTTGTTTCGGCATGATCAGGCTGTGATTTCGTCAGGGCCTGAAAACGCTTGATCCGTGCTGCCGGTTTCTCATCCGGTTCAATCGCGGCAAAGGCGGCGGCCAGATCGGGATGCGGCTGCACGCTCCAGGCTTTGGTCAAAACACGTGCGGCATAGCGCGGCTTGCCACCCTTGATATACTCATGCGCAGCCATCACAGCCGCCGGAATCAAGTCTGGCGACAGGCGGTTCGCCTCAATCGCAACTTCCCGCGCCGTGATATCCTTGCCGTGATCGATGATATCCTTTGCCTCGGACAAGGCCAGCACCGCATCGCGGCGTTTATGAACATCACGGGGCAGTTGACCGTTCTTCAGCTTGGCGCTCAACGTCCTGCGTGCGCCGGTCCAGTCTTCCTTACCGGCCTGCAATTGCAATAACAGATCACCGGTTTCGACATGCTTGGGTTTCAACGCAAAGGCTTTTTCGGCCAGCTTCAGCGCGGTTTCCGTATCCCCTTCGGCCAGCTTCTGCTTCATGATTCCGCGCACACCAACAAAACGGGTTGCCTCGTCTTCGACCAGTTTGCGATAGGTCTCTTCCGCCTTGTGCTTGTCGCCTGCCATCTCGGCGGCCTGCGCGGTCAACAGGTTGGTCAGCGCGGGCTTTTGCAAATACTTGTCAGCCTTGGCCGCCTTGGCCATCGCCACCTTGCCCTCACCACTCGCCAACGCCATCAACCCCTCTGAAAGGGCGTCAAACCCCTTGCGCTCGCGGTTACGATCGAAATAGCGCGACAAGGCTGTTTCGTCTCCGTTCAGGAATTTCCACGTGGCAACCAGCAGCGAAAACACCTTCAGCAGCAACCAGACCGCAATCATCAACGCCACAATGCCGATGACAGATTGTAGCGGACCGAAACTAAACTCGGTTCCCATCACGGTAACCTGGATGCCACCCTCGCTTTCCAGCAAGAACCCCGCACCCCAAGCTAACGCGGCCACAACACCAACAAACAGGATAATCTTGATCAATGACCACAACATAAATTCAACTTTCTCAGTTTGCCGTCAGGCGTTGGGACAGATCCTGCACTGCAGCTTCTGTTGCAGCGCGCGCACGCGCAGATGCCAGCCAGTCCGCCATAGCCTCCTGCACCGGAGCGGGCAGCGTTTCAATTTCGGTCAATGCATCCGCGACGCGACCATCGCGCACAGCAGCTTCGGCGCGGGACAGCACCGCGTCAGGGTCGGTTCCTTCACGCGGGGCCACAGACCTTGCACTCAACTGTCGTTTCAGAAAAGCAGCAACACCAGTTTCGGTTTGCCCACCCCCCCCGGCACGGGCCGCTGACAGGGCCGCGCGTGCAGTATCGGGAAAACCGGTTTGCAAGCGCAGGATCGGCGCTACGCCATCTGAATTCTCGCTCAAGGCCGCCGGAATATCCTGAACCCCGCTGGCGGTCAGATCCTGCAAAGCCGTTTCATATCCGGCACCACTGTTCAGCGCCGCTATGATCATGGTCAAGGCGCCTTGTGCCTTTGCAGCGCGGGCGGCATTCGCTGTCGCCTCTTCAACGCTCAGGGCGTTTTCCAACAGACGCGAAATCTCGGTCTTCTGTTCTTCAACCGAAGCCTGCAGCGCCGCCAGATCCTCTGCATATTCCGGCGATGGCCCACCTGCTTCGGCGGTCGGCGCCGGACGGTTCTCTATCTCGGCCAAGCGCGCCTCTAGGGCCGACACACTATCCGAGAGGGCAGCAATACTGTTCTGAACGCCTTGCAAATCGGGCAACTCAACAGGCGGCGTCTCTGCGCTTTCCAGCGATGCGATACGTTCGGCCTGTGTGTTCAGGGTCCGGGTGATGCCATCCGTATCAACGCGGGTACTGAAAACACTCATCTCTGCGGCGACAAACCCCAGGCCCGCGGCGACCACACCGCCAAAGACCAATGGCAGGAACACACTGGATTTTTCTGGCAGTGTTTGTGCGGGCGCCGGTGCAGACGGTTTAACTTCTTTCGCCGCTGGCTTCTTCTCCGCGCTTTTTGGCGGTTCGGCGGGCTTGCTGTCAGACTTCGCGGTCTCAAGCGGCTTACCTGCATCTGCCGGTTTATGATCGGCGGCGGGTTGATCGGGTTTCTTCACCGGTTCCGGCTTGGCCGTTTTGGGGATCGAACTGGTTGTCGGGGGGGCAGACGCTTTTACAGGTGTCGAAGCTTTCGCTGCACCTCCGGTTTTTGCCGATGCACGGGAAGACGCCGCGGTTGCCGCCTTGGTTCCCTTGTCGTCTGCTTTGACGCCTACGTCTTTCGACACATCCGAAGTGCTCTCGCTACCAGAGGTCGGTTTCTTCGCTTTCGCCACGCTGCATACCCTTCTGATTCTAGCCCTAGCCAGATGAACTCTGACACCTTAGCCGCCAACACTGTCCAGCTTCAAGGCAACCTATCCTTGCGCAAAAGCACTTCAACCTTATCGGCCATTTCATCCGCTGTTGGCTCTTGTGCAATAAACAACGCCTTGGGAGGGCGGGCCTGAAAGACTTCCGCAACTGCAGGGCTCATCGCAACCACGACGGTATGCCGCAGACAACGCGCCTGATCCAGGAATTGCGCCGCAGTTCGGGGCGAAAAAAGGGGAACAATCACCGGCACCTCCCCCGCAAGAAGGGTCTTTGCCGCCTCCGACAAAGGGCGCAAGTGCTGCGCGTACAGTGTCACCACCTCCACCTGCGTGCCGCCTTGACCTAAACGTTCGGCAATATGCCCGCGCAAATGGTCCCCCGCCAGATGCACCAAGGGACCTTTGACAGACCCCTCGCGGATGGTCGCCACCAGTCCATCAGCGGTCTGTGCAACCAACTTTATACTCCAACCTGCTTTGTCGGCCGCCTTGGCGGTCTGCGCACCAACACAGAACGCGGGGCGACCAATCCCGGCCGGTGCAATTTCTACGGCGCGGGCAGAGGTAAAAATAACCCCGTTGGCATCTGTCAGATCGGGGATGCTTCCGGTCGGTTCAATCTCTAACAAAGGTGAAATGCATGTCAGGACACCCTGCATCGCCTGAACCGACAACCGCGCTGCAAACCTTTCAGCGCTGTCACGAGGGCGGGTGAGAAGCAGCGCAGGCTTATCCATTTGAGGTCCGAGCATTGTTTGCCATCGCCTGTGGTGATACCTGCGGCACAACCCCCTTGCAACGGAAAGCCGCCATGCCAACCGCACTCACAGTTCTGGGATTGGAAAGCAGCTGCGACGACACCGCAGCCGCCGTCGTACATTTGCCCGCTAACGGCCGTGCAACGGTACTGTCTTCAATCGTGGATGGGCAGGTCGATCTGCACGCTGATTTCGGCGGTGTGGTGCCTGAAATCGCCGCTCGTGCCCATGCGGAAAAGCTGGATTATTGCGTGGAACAGGCTCTGTCAAAGGCCAATACACCCCTCTCCAAGATTGATTTGATCGCCGTTACCGCCGGCCCCGGCCTGATCGGGGGCGTTGTGTCGGGCGTCATGTGCGCCAAAGGTTTGGCTCTTGCCACCGGCAAGCCGCTTTATGGCGTCAATCATCTTGCCGGTCATGCGCTGACCCCCCGACTGACCGATGATATTGCCTATCCCTATGTGATGCTGCTGGTTTCCGGCGGGCATTGCCAGTTCTTGATGGTCAACGGCCCCGATGAATTCAAACGTCTTGGGGGCACAATTGACGATGCGCCAGGCGAAGCTTTTGACAAGGTTGCCCGCCTGATCGGACTGCCACAGCCGGGGGGGCCGTCGATCGAAGTATCGGCAGAATCCGGTGATCCCAAGCGCTTTACCCTGCCCCGTCCGCTCTTGGACCGGACGGGTTGTGATATGTCTTTCTCTGGGCTGAAAACGGCCGTATTGCGGGCCCGTGATGCTGTTGTACTGGAAAAGGGCGGGCTGACCCTGCAGGATCAAGCCGACCTTGCTGCTGGTTTCCAGGTGGCTGTTGTCGATGTGCTTGCGGAAAAGACCCGTCGTGCTTTCACCCTCTATCCGGAAGATGCAGCCCGGACCCTCTGCGTGGCCGGCGGTGTAGCGGCCAACAAGCCTATTCGCGCCGCATTGGAGACTGTTTCACAAGAATTTGACGCGGGCTTTATAGCCCCGCCGCTTGCGCTGTGTACCGATAATGCAGCCATGATCGCTTACGCGGGCGGGGAACAATCCCGGCATCGACCGCCGGATGACCTGGCCCTTTCGGCCCGTCCGCGCTGGCCGTTGGACACCACCCAGCCTGCCATGTTGGGCAGTGGCAAAAAGGGAGCCAAAGCATGAGCATTGCTATCTTGGGGGCCGGTGCATTTGGCACCGCGCTTGCCATTTCTCTCGCGCGCAAGGGCCCGGTCACGTTGTGGGCGCGGGATCCTGCGGATATGGCCCGGCAGCGGGAAAATACCGCGCGACTGGCGGGGTGCCCCTTCACCGATACGCTTTCCGTCACCGGTGATCTCGAACATGCAACCGCAAGTGATACCCTGTTGATCGCCGTACCCACGCAAATGCTTCGCGGCTTTTTGAAAAGCAATGCCGAACTGCTGTGCGGCAAGACGCTGATCGCCTGCTGCAAAGGGATCGAAATAGCCACCGGTTCCGGCCCCGTCTCTATCATCCGGGATGTGGTTCCAAACGCCCTGCCTGCAATTTTGACCGGCCCCAGCTTTGCGCGAGATATCGCTCAAGGGTTGCCCACAGCGCTTACCCTTGCCTGTGCGGATGACGGAACCGGCGAACAGCTTCAAAAAATGCTGACCACCGCGAACCTGCGCCTCTATCGCACCACCGATACCATCGGGGCCGAACTGGGCGGCGCGTTGAAAAACGTCATCGCCATTGCCTGCGGGACTGCGATGGGTGCCGGTCTGGGCGAAAGCGCAAGGGCTGCCCTGATGACGCGCGGTTTTGCTGAGATGCAGAGGTTGGCCGCACATCTAAGGGCCGACCCACAAACACTGTCCGGGCTTTCCGGCTTTGGCGATCTCACCCTCACCTGCACCTCGCATCAGTCGCGCAATTATTGCCTTGGCTTTTCCCTGGGCCAGGGCACGCCTTTCGATCCTGCTACCACGGTCGAAGGTGCCGCCACTGCGCAGGCTGTGTATCGGCTGGCGCAGGAGAACGCGCTTGATTTACCCATCACCGACGCCGTTGCAGGCCTGCTTGAGAACAGGCTAGATGTGGCAACCGCAATGCGTGGCCTCCTGGCGCGCCCCTTAAAGGAAGAATAAAATGCTAGTTTGTTTGATGGCTCACGACAAATCCGGCGCTTTGCCTGTGCGCAAGGAAAACCGCGCGGCGCATCTTGCCTATATCGAATCCACCGGTTGCGTGACGCTGGCCGGCCCAATGAAAGATGCCCAGGGAGAGATGTGCGGCTCCATGATCGTGCTGGATGTGCCTGATCTTGCAGCCGCCGAAAGCTGGGCGGCAAATGACCCCTACGCCAAGGCTGGCTTGTTCGAAAGCGTTACACTGCGCGAATGGGTCAAGGTGGTCGGATAATGGCCTATTGGCTGTTCAAATCGGAACCTAACACCTGGGGTTGGGACGATCAGCTGTCCAAAGGCGACGCAGGCGAAGAATGGGACGGCGTACGGAATTATCAGGCCCGAAATTTCATGCGCAAGATGAAAATCGGGGATCAGGGTTTCTTTTATCATTCGCTAAAAGAGAAATCGGTGGTTGGCATTGTTGAGGTTATTGCCGAGGCACATCCCGACAGTAAAACCGATGATCCGCGCTGGGAATGCGTCGACATCAAAGCTGTGCGCCCTTTCGTAAAGCCGGTCACTCTGGACCAGATCAAAGGTGAGGAACGGCTTGCAGATATGATTCTGGTACGCAACTCCCGTCTTTCCGTCCAGCCGGTAACAGATGCCGAATGGCAATTGGTTTGCACGATGGGGCAGACGAAACCATAGTCAAATACGCCAGGCCCGCGCATACTCCCTCCATACATTAACGGGAGGTGACTATGGAATTTGTTACAGTGATCGTCGCGGCCGGGGCGGGGTTCGGCTTTGGCGCAGTATGGTACATGGCGCTTGCGAAGCCATGGGTGGCTGCGGCCAATATCAAAGTGGATGCCGACGGCAAGCCGCTGGATAAATCACCCCTGCCTTTCATCATGGCTGCGGTCGCGATGATTTTGGTTGCCGGCATGATGCGACACACATTTGCCCTGTCGCAGATCGAAACCGCTGGCAAAGGGTTGATATCCGGCTTGGGAATCGGTCTGTTTTTCATCAGCCCGTGGATCATGATCAACAACGGCTATGGCGGTCGACCATTCCGCCTGACGCTCATCGACGGCGGTTACGCAACCTTTGGCTGCGCGATCATCGGGTTGGTATTGAACCTGTTCTGAAAATATCTAGGGTTCTGACCCGAACGACAAAAGGGTTCTGGCATGATTGCCAGAACCCTTTCTCACCCCGCGTGCTCCACTACCCACACACGTATTGAAATATGTTCTGGCCATCCTAGCCTGCAAGAGATGTCTAACAAGCTAGACGTCTTGAGCCAAGTAATTGATATCTAAATTGCTTTTCAAATGCAAAACGCCCGCAGTCCAAACGGC
Organism: Sulfitobacter sp.; assembly: GCA_049794055.1. Taxonomy (GTDB): domain Bacteria; phylum Pseudomonadota; class Alphaproteobacteria; order Rhodobacterales; family Rhodobacteraceae; genus Sulfitobacter. Next base: position 39,473 of record JBARCL010000143.1, on the reverse strand, counting down.
GGGCGCTCACGCAAATTTATTGTTTTCGGCCCTAGCCGTAAACGGATTCTTTTCCGAAATGCTTGGTCAGCATATAATAGACCACAGCACGGTATTTGTTGCGCTCTGATTTGCCATAGGCCTCAATTGCCTTGTTGATTCCCTCCATCAGGTTCGGACCATCGGGCAGGCCCAGTTTCTTGATCAGGAAGTTGTTTTTGACTGTCTCAAGCTCGCTCTCCTGGCTGCTGGCAACAGTTTGCGCATCCGCGTTATAAATCGATGGGCCGCAGCCAATCGTCACCTTTGTCAAAAGGTCCATGTCCGGCGTCATGCCACATTTGTTCTTCAAATCGTCCGCGTATTTAGCGATCCACTCATCCCGCTTGCCCATTAAAACGTCCCACCTTTGGTTACCTGATCAGCCATTCTGACCTCGAAACCGACCCTAATCGGTAATAATGCAGGGACAAAGGGAAAATTGCCCCGTTGCTCCCCCCTGCAAAACCAGCCACGATCGCAGCATCCAAAACCGGAGGATACACATGGCACAGAACGTCAGCTTTACCCAGATGAAGGACGGCACCAAGGCCGACTATGAACTCTTGGAGCGCTCGGAGAAGGCCTATGTTGCATTGACTGCCGACCGTATTCTGGACGAATTGCGCCGTCAGGGTCAGGCGTCTATCGAAGGGTACAAGATCACCCGTTTGGATCACGGTTTGCAATCCGCAACGCGGGCTGAACGGGACGGGGCCGATATTGACTGGATCGTCGGCGCCTTGCTGCACGACATCGGCGACGGTCTTGCCCCCCAAAACCACGACCGGTTCTCTGCCGAGGTGATCCGCCCCTATGTGCGCTGGGATGTGGCATGGGTGGTCGAACACCACGGTATTTTCCAGATGATCTATTACGCACATCACTACGGTTGGGATGAGAATGCCCGAGACAAATTCAAGGATCATCCCTGTTTCGAAAGCTGCGCGGCGTTCTGCGAACGATGGGATCAGGCGTCTTTTGATCCGGACTATGACACTGAAACGCTCGATCATTTCGAGCCAATGTTGCGCGAGGTATTTGCGCGCAAAGCCTATGGCGGTGACGTGGTCCGCGAAGGGTTCGTATCCCCCTTAAGTAATTGATTTTTAATAAAAAATGCCGGAACATATAAATGCTCCGGCGTTTCGGGGTTTCTCATAAGATGTTAATCGCCAGGACGAAACTTAATACCGGTAGTGCTCTGGCTTGAACGGGCCCTCGGGGCTGACACCGATATAAGCGGCCTGCTCGGGGTTCAACTTGGACAGTTTCACGCCGATGCGATCCAGATGCAAACGCGCAACCTTTTCATCCAGATGCTTGGGCAGGATGTAGACCTCGTTCTTGTACTCGTCGCCTTTGGTCCACAGTTCGATCTGCGCCAACACCTGATTGGTGAAAGATGCGGACATCACGAATGACGGGTGGCCCGTGGCATTGCCAAGATTCAGCAAACGGCCCTCGGACAGCAGGATCAACCGATGCCCGTTCGGCATCTCGATCATGTCGACCTGTTCTTTGATATTCGTCCACTTGTGGTTCTTCAGACTTGCCACCTGAATTTCGTTGTCAAAATGGCCGATGTTGCCAACAATCGCCATGTCCTTCATCTCGCGCATATGCTCGATGCGGATCACGTCCTTGTTGCCGGTCGTGGTGACAAAAATGTCAGCAGTCGCAACCACATCCTCAAGTGTTGTGACCTGAAAACCGTCCATTGCTGCCTGCAAGGCGCAAATCGGGTCAACCTCGGTTACGATCACACGCGCACCTGCCCCAACCAGCGATGCCGCACAGCCCTTGCCAACGTCGCCATAGCCCATGACCACGGCAACCTTGCCGGCCATCATCGTATCGGTGGCGCGACGAATACCGTCAACCAGCGATTCCTTACAGCCGTATTTGTTGTCGAACTTCGACTTGGTCACGGAATCATTCACATTGATCGCAGGGAACGGCAGTTGCCCTTGTTTGACCAGTTCATACAGGCGATGAACACCTGTTGTTGTCTCCTCAGAAACGCCGACAATCTGGTCGCGCATCTTGGTAAACCAGCCGGGGCTGGCCGCCATGCGTTTCTTGATCTGCGCCTTGATCGCTACTTCCTCTTCCGAGGCGGGCACGGCAATCACGTCTTCGCCCGCTTCGGCACGTGCGCCCAACAGGATGTAAAGCGTCGCATCGCCGCCATCGTCCAGAATAAGGTTTGGACCCTCGGGGAACATAAAGGATTTGTCGAGGTAATCCCAATGCTCTTCCAATGACTGGCCCTTGATTGCAAAGACCGGTGTGCCGCCCGCAGCAATCGCGGCGGCCGCGTGATCCTGTGTGGAAAAGATGTTGCATGACGCCCAGCGGACATCAGCGCCCAGCGCGACCAGTGTTTCGATCAGACAGGCCGTTTGGATTGTCATGTGCAATGAACCGACGATCCGCGCGCCTTTCAGCGGCTGCGCCTCGCCGTACTCCTCGCGCAGAGCCATCAGGCCCGGCATTTCCGTTTCAGCGATGTCCAGCTCCTTGCGCCCGTAAGCTGCAAGGCTGATGTCTCTCACGATATAGTCGTCTGCCATTTGGGCACCTCGGTCAAAGTTGTTTGACCGCCGACTAACAGTTTTGGCGTGATCTCTCAACACAGGAGATGTCACACACCTGCAAGCGGTTAATCCCGCAATGCGGCCAGCAATTGGTCTTGATCCAAGCCTGTCATCCAGTCGTCCCCCTGTGCCACTACACAGGTGTTGCCGTCAGAAAAGCTCTTGATCATGGTCCAGGTGCCGGTTTCCTTAGAAGCCCACAGCTGCTCGCGTTCACCCGACTTTGCCTCGACCGGCGTTTCGCCGTACCAATCGGTCAGCGCCGCTTTCATCTCGCCAGTCGCCATACATACCGGCTCACCGGCTGCGGCAGAGGTTGCAAACGGTGCGCCAAGAACAAGTGCAAGGGTCAAAATAAACGGTTTCATCGGTCTCTCCTTCATGTGAAAAACGTACCAAGCGATGAATAGTTCCAATAATTAAAATGACGTAAGGGCAGGCCCTCATGGCGCAACAACCCAGAGCATGGCAACGCATGCTGTCCGGTCGCAGGCTGGATCTGCTGGATCCGACACCGGTCGATATCGAGATCGAGGATATCGCGCATGGTCTGGCTTTTGTGGCGCGCTGGAACGGGCAAACACACGGCGACTATGCCTATTCCGTGGCAGAACATTCGTTACTGGTAGAAACGATTTTTGGCCGCATCAATCCAAAGGCACCTGCAAAATGGCGTTTGGCCGCCTTGCTGCATGATGCGCCGGAATATGTGATTGGCGATATGATTTCACCGGTCAAGGCCGCCGTTGGTCCCGGCTATGGCGCATTGGATGACCGGCTGACGGCTGCTATTCATCTGCGTTTCGGTCTGCCCGCCGACATTCCCGTTGCAGTCAAGAAACAGATCAAGAAGGCAGACAAGATCAGCGCATGGATGGAAGCGGTCCAGATTGCCGGTTTCTCTCAGACCGAAGCCTCGAAATTCTTTGGCACACCAGATCCTACCCTGATGGAGGGCCTGTCCATCTTGTTGCGCCCACCAGTCGAGACGCGCAATGCCTTTACGGAACGGCATATGGCCTTGCTTGAGGGCATCGCGTGATCAACATACGCCGCCCGATCCACCTGGACGCCCCCGATATGGCAAGGCTGCTGAACCAGATTATCACACAGGGCGGTACAACCGCGCTCACGCGGCCCGTAACCGGTGCAGACCTGATCGAGAGGATGGCATTCGAACCCAAGCGCAGCGCATGGCATGTCGCCGTCGATGCGCAGGAAAGTATCGTCGGCTTCCAGTGGATCAATCCGAAGGAAGACCTGCCGCCCGGGGCTGTTGATATCGCGACGTTTGTCCAGATCGGACAAACCGGGCTTGGGATTGGTTCGGCCTTGTTCGAGGCGACCAAAAAGGCCGCCAAAGCGATGGGGTATGTCTGGATCAACGCCAACATCCGCGCGGATAACGAAGGCGGGCTGATTTATTATCAAAGCCGGGGCTTTCAGGATTATGGCCGGATCGAAGGTTTTGAACTGGCCAACGGCGACATCGTCGACAAACGGCTCAAGCGGTTCGACCTTTAGCTGGAATATGCACCGCCCGGTGTACCGGGGGTGCACGGGGGGTGTACGCAGGGCACCCCCCTTTTTTGACCTTCGTTTACCGCGGTGACCGTTTCGCCAATATCCGCTGCAAGGTCCGGCGGTGCATGCTTAACCGACGCGCCGTCTCGGATACATTGCGGTCACACAGCTCGTATACCCGCTGGATGTGTTCCCAGCGCACACGATCCGCGCTCATCGGGTTTTCCGGCGGTGGCGGCATATCATCGCCCGTCGCCAACAACGCATTCGTGATGTCATTGGCATCTGCCGGTTTGGACAGGTAATCGGTTGCCCCGATTTTCACCGCAGCCACCGCCGTTGCAATCGCACCGTATCCGGTTAGCACTACAACACGCGCATCCGCACGGCGGTCCCGCAACACCTCGACCACATCAAGGCCATTTCCGTCGCCCAGACGCAAATCGATTACCGCAAATGCAGGCGGTCGTGCCGTTGCAATGGCACGACCTGCCGCCACACTGTCAGCTGTCTCAACCTCGAACCCGCGTTTCTCCATCGCTTTGGCCAGGCGCCGCAGGAATGGTTCGTCATCGTCTACCAACAGCAACGTCTTGTCAGGTCCGATATCTATCTGATCCATAATCACTTCCTTGCGCTCAAACCCGTCTCACTTGCCATACCATATGAGCCTTGGCGCAAATCCGTCAATTTAAGAAGCCCGTTTAAGATGCCTTGTCCAGAAAGCACTCGATCTGTTCGGCCATCAGCTCCGGTGGCGTTTCACGCCGAAAATACTGCACGAATCCGTCTTCGGGCAGAACCAGATAGCTAAAGGTGGAATGATCAACAAGGTATTCCCCGTCCACCGCCGGATGGGCCTTGAAATAGGTTTTGTAGGCTTGGCTCGCCGTCTTGATCTGCTCTGGCGACCCTGTAAGGCCAATCATACGCGGATGCATCACTTCGGCAAATTCACCGACAACCTGCGGCGTATCGCGCGCGGGGTCGATTGAGATGAATACCGGCGTCACAAGTTTGCCGCGCTCTTCCAGAATTTCAACGGCAGAGGCATTGCGATCAACATCCATGGGGCAGACATCGGGGCAATATGTATACCCAAAATAGATCAGCGACGGCTCTTTCAGCACATCAGCATCCGTGACCGTGTCACCAGACGCATTCACCAGCTCGAATGGGCCACCCAGATCGCCTGCGACAGCAGACGCACGGCACTGCGCGTATTTATCGCTGTCTCCGCTTTGCGAGGTAATCCAAACCGTTCCCAACAAGAATGCGGCAGCAACGCCAACAGCGCTAAGTGCAATGGTGCGGTTCATCCGGTTCTCCTGTGCCAATTGGCGCTCTTGATCGTTCCTGAGTGCAGACCTACGCTACATGATTGCAGACGCAACGGCGAATGAACAAAAGGTGCGCAGATGACGCAGGCAACTATCCGCCCCCTTACGGGCCGCACACGGGCCAATTGGATACGTTTGCGCACAATGATTGTCCTACGCTGGGTTGCCATAGCGGGCCAGTTGATTGCGATCAACGTCGCGCAACTGATCTACGATATTCAACTGGAACTGGGGCTGTGCTATTTGGCCGTCGGTGCGTCGGTCATTGCCAATCTTGTCGCCACGTTTATCTTTCCCGAAAACAAGCGGCTGTCCGAATTCGAAAACCTCTGGATGATCACTTTTGATCTGCTGCAAATTGCCTTTCTGTTGTTCCTGACCGGCGGGCTGAACAATCCTTTTGCACTGCTCTTGCTGGGGCCTGTAACGATATCTGCAACGGCGCTCAGCTTACGCTCTACACTCGTGTTATGTTCTACCGCGATTGTTCTGGTCACATTTCTATCGGTTTTCCACCTGCCCCTTATGACGTTGGGCGGTGATACCCTGCGGATCCCGCGCCTGTTTATCTTTGGCCAATGGACGGCGCTGGTCATCGCCATCGTTTTTACCAGCGCCTATTCACGCCGCGTGACATCCGAGGTGCATTCGATGGGTGACGCTTTGGCGGCCACCCAGATGGCACTGGCCCGCGAACAAAAGCTGACCGATCTGGGCGGCGTCATCGCTGCCGCCGCACATGAACTTGGCACACCGTTAGCGACCATAAAACTGGCTTCGACAGAGCTGCTGAACGACCTCGCAAATAACCCCGAACTGGCCGAAGACGCTGCCTTGATCAGCGATCAGGCGGATCGCTGCCGCGACATCCTGCGCGATATGGGGCGCGCCGGCAAAGATGATTTGCATATGCATCACGCCCCCCTGGAGGCTGTGGTACTTGAGTCGGCAGAGCCGCATATGGACCGTGGCAAAAAGGTGATCCTGACCCAACTGCCGGATGACCGCCGTCGCAAGACCCAACCAACGATTCCCCGCCGTCCGGAAATCATCCACGGGTTGCGCAACCTGATCCAGAATGCGGTTGATTTTGCCAGCAGCACCGTTTGGATTGAATCTGATTGGTCCGAGACCGGCGTTTCGATCCGGATCATGGATGATGGGGCCGGTTTTCCAGTGCATATTCTGGGCCGGATCGGCGATCCGTTCATGAGGGACCGACCGCGTATACGAAGCACCACAGCCCGCCCTGAATATGAAGGGATGGGGCTGGGCTTGTTCATTGCCAAGACTTTACTGGAACGGTCCGGCGCCTCCTTACGTTTCGCCAACGGTCGTGACGGGGCGTCTCATCCAGCAACAAGAGGTGCTGTAGTTGAGGTCATCTGGCCCCGTGACAAACTACAGCCCGATACCCAGAACGAGGCAGAAATGATGGGGCAAAACCAAAAAATTACCGCATAAGGAACAGCCGCCAGATCTGGCCAAACTCTTAATAAATTATCGGACTGCTCTTTCTGGTTAATCAATATTTAACCAGAAGGAGCATAGCATCTCAGCCTGCGCCACGGCCTTATGAGGTAATCAGATGCTGGCTGTTCCCGAACTCTTTTTCGTTATCACTATCTCTATAGTTACCGCGCTGATCGCAAGATTCCTCCTGACTGCACCACAACGTCCGACACCCACCTCATCTGTAGTAACGTCGCAAGATCCCTTATCTTTTCTTTTTGATGAGGGTGTTTTACACCATGCCAATTCAGCGGCGCTAAAACGATTTACTTTCGCGCCCGGCACACATGTTTGGGATGATCTGCGCGACAGGGTGTTGCGTCGTTTCCCCAACTTTCCAGAACAACCCGGTACAGACGGGACGGGCAGTATCAGGCTCCGTTCCGAGCAGGCAAATGACTCTTCAGAAATCGAAATGAACTGGCGTGACGGGTTGTGCTGGGTTCATCTGAATGAACCCGCCGGAAACAATACGGTTACGGGGGTATCGCCCCGAAAGGATGGTCCGCTAGAGCGTTGCGTCAAGACCATGTTACAACCGGCGTGGGAGACCGATGAGGATGGCCAGATCGTCTGGAAAAACGACGCCTATTCCCAACTCGAGGCGCGCCTTGGCACACAACAGGACGGCACGGTTTTTGCACTCGACAGCGCAAAAGAGGTGCAACGTTGCTCGGCGGTCAGTGCATTGAACGGTCAGGAGTGGTTCGAAGTTGTGCGCCATTCGGCAGAGGATTGGTGTGTGTATAATGCGACCCCGATCACTGCTTTGATAAAGGCAGAAGAGGCCCAACGCAGCTTTGTCCAAACCCTTGCCAAGACTTTTGCGCATCTGCCGATCGGGTTGGCCATTTTTGACAGGCACGGCCAGCTTGGCATCTTTAACCCCGCTTTGGTCGATCTAACCGGGCTACAGGCCAGCTACTTTGCGACTCAGCCTAGAATGCGGGGGTTTTTCGACGCGCTGCGTGAGAACCGGCGGATGCCAGAGCCCAAAAACTACCGCACATGGCGACAGGATATCGCCGACGTCATCGCCGCCGCATCAGGCGGGCAATACCACGAGACCTGGACCCTGGAAGATGGCCGCACCTACGCCGTTCAGGGCCGCCCCCATCCTGACGGTGCTACCGCATTTCTAATCGAGGATATCAGCGCCCAAGTTACATTATCGCGCAGTTTTCGCGCCGAAATCGAACAGTTCGAGGCGCTGTTGGACAACGTGGATGACGCGTTGGCAGTGTTCTCTTGCACTGGTGTTCTGACATTTTGCAACGACGCCTATCGCAAGATGTGGGGTCAAAACCCCGAGGCCGCTTTTGCTGATGTTACATTCCACGATGCCGTCAGGCTTTGGGATTCCAAAGTACGGGTTGGCACGGATTGGTCTGGGCTGACCAGTTTTGCTGCTACACTTGGTCCGCGCTCCAGGCAAACCTTCGACATTTACCTCTCTCAGGGTGGCAAACTACGCTGCGCCATCAGCCCCTTGTCTGCGGACGCCACGATGATCCGGTTTTGCGCAACTCCAGATCCCGAAATATCCGTCACCCCCGGCGCTTCGACCACCGTCTAGGTTCACTGACGGAAACCGCCAGACCCGCCGCTTTCGACTTGCGCAAGATTGGGTCGGTTGTCACCATGCAGCATGAGCGCAGAAAACTTCACAACACTGTCAACATCCGCTGAACAGACCGCAGGCTTTGCGGCACTGCTGGCACCTGTATTATCTGCGGGTGACGTGATTTTGTTGCAGGGGCATGTCGGTGCGGGCAAAACGCATTTTGCACGTGCCCTGATCCAATCGGTTTTAGGCATGGCCGAAGACGTACCTTCGCCAACTTTCACCCTTGTTCAGACTTATCCCGCCCATGACTGCGACATCTGGCATGCTGATCTTTATCGGCTGACATCTGTTCAGGAGGTTGAAGAGCTCGGGCTGGTAGATGCTTTTGAAAATGATATTTGTTTGGTGGAATGGCCCGACAGGCTTGGCCCGTTGGCACCCGAACACGCGCTGACCCTGACGATTGAGGCAGGGCCGTCAGACGACGCGCGGGTGATCACCGCAAACTGGACAGATGCGAAATGGGGCGACAAAATCAACCGGTGGAGAAAATGAAGGATCGAACCGCCGAAACAGAAAGGTTTCTTAAAAGTGCCGGATGGGGGAAGGCGGAAGGCAGGCCTGTCGCGGGCGATGCCTCTGCGCGCAGATATCTTCGGCTATTCCAGACAGGCGGTGCCACTGCCATTTTGATGGACGCGGCCCCGGACACCGGCGAAGACGTGCGCCCCTTTGTTGCCATCGCAGATCATCTGCGTGCGGTCGGGCTAAGTGCGCCGGCGATTTTTCATCAAGACGTTGATGCCGGATTCCTGCTGATCGAAGACTTTGGCGATGCCCTTTTTGCTGATCTGATCGTTGAAGATCCTACTCGGGAAATTCTGCTGTATCGGGCGGCGACTGATGTTTTGATCCACTTGCGGTCTGCGACCAACCCGGACCTCCCTGTTTGCGATGCCACGTGGCTGACATATATGATTGCCCCGCTATTTGAATGGTATGCACAGGATGTCGATGGTGCGACACAAACCGAATTTAACATCCGGTTTCAATCTTTCGCTGCACGGGCCGTGAACGGAGATCAAACCCTGATCCTGCGTGATTACCATGCGCAGAACCTGCTTCTGCTGCCGGATCGTGCAGGTGTCCAGCAGGTTGGCTTGCTTGATTTTCAAGATGCGCTGATCGGGCCTTCTGCTTATGATCTTGTATCCATACTTCAAGATGCCCGACGCGATGTCAGCGAAGATGTCGAGACGGAAATCATCAGTTACGTCCTTGCGCAGTCAGGGGATGACCCGACCCTGTTTCGGACCAGCTATGCGATCCTCGGTTTACAGCGAAACCTGCGTATTCTTGGCATTTTTGCCCGTCTTTGCCTGCGTGATGGCAAGGCGCATTATGTCGATATGATCCCGCGGGTCTGGGGTTATGTGCAGCGCAATCTGGGGCATCCCGATCTGGCCGAGCTTTCTGTCCTTCTGGCCCCTCTGATACCCGAGCCAACCCCGAGTTTTCTGGAGCGCTTGAAACGCCAATGTCCGCAGTAACCTATCCCGTGATGTTGTTCGCCGCAGGCTTTGGCACACGGATGAAAGAACTGACTCAAGACGTGCCCAAGCCGATGATTCCGGTTGCGGGCAAACCGTTGATTGATCACGCGCTGGACATCGCCAAAACCGCAAGCTCCGGACCCATCGTTGCCAATCTGCATTACAAAGCTGCGATGCTGGACGCGCATCTGCGCCCTCGGGGCGTCCAGACAATTGTCGAACTGCCTGAGATCCTTGAGACCGGCGGCGGTTTGCGCAATGCCTTGCCGCTTTTAGGCGACGGCCCCGTGATCACCCAGAACACCGATGCAATCTGGGCGGGGCCAAACCCCATCGGATTACTGTGCCACGCGTGGAACCCTGAAAAGATGGATGCACTTTTGATTTGTGTCCCGATTGACGCCGCCATTGGGCATCAAGGCGCCGGTGATTTTACACTGTCAAAAGCGGGCAATGTCACGCGCGGCCCGGGCACTGTTTACGGCGGCATCCAGATCATGAAAACCGACGTTCTGCATGAAATTCCCGAGGTAAAGTTCTCACTCAATCTGGCTTGGAACGGAATGCTGGCAAACAAACGCCTGTTTGGTCTTTCCTATCCAGGCAAGTGGTGTGATGTGGGTCACCCCGGCGGTATAGCCCTCGCTGAAAACATGCTGAGCGACTCCAATGTTTGACCCTTCCGATCAACCGCGCGTTTTTGGCGTCAGCCCCGGTGTGGATTTCCCGCAAGCGCTGGTTGACGGGTTGCGCAACAAATTGGCTAGCCATCCCCCGGAGGCTATCGCGCGTGTGGATCTGATCGTGAATACACGCCGCATGGCACGAAGACTGCGCGAGATTTTCGATCGCGGACCCGCCGGTTTCCTGCCCAGCATCCGCTTACTTGGTGATCTTGATACGCTTGTGCCCGGCCTGTCATTACCTGCCGCGGCACCGCCCTTGCGACGGCGGCTTGACCTGATCCAGCTCGTCTCGCAACTGATTTCTTCGGACGACAAGATCGCGCCGCGATCTGCGCTTTATGACCTGACCGACAGCCTTGCGACATTGATTGACGAAATGCAGGGCGAAGGGGTTACGGCGGAAGATATCACCAGTTTGGATGTCACCGATCAATCCGGCCATTGGGAGCGCGCCAAACGGTTTGTGAGCATCGCTAACGCGTATCTTGAAGGTACGGCCGCCGCTCCTGACGCTCAGGCCCGCCAGCGCCAGTTAACCCAAATGATAGTGGCGCATTGGCAAACACAGCCCCCGCAAAACCCTGTGATCGTTGCAGGGTCAACAGGATCGCGCGGCACCACGGCGCTGCTGATGCGAGCCGTTGCTACCCTACCACAGGGTGCATTGGTCTTGCCCGGATTCGATTTTGCGATGCCTCGCACACAATGGCAGGTGTTGAATGGGAAAACACCGCCAGAAGACCATCCACAATATCGCTTCTTTGATCTGATGCAGCGGCTGGATATCAAGCCACCGATTGAACATTGGGTTCACAATGCGCCTCCCTCCTCCGCAAGGAATGCGTTGATCTCGTTATCGCTGCGACCCGCACCGGTGACGGACACATGGCTGAGCGAAGGACCGCACCTGAAAGACATCGACCTTGCTACGCAAAATCTCACGCTGGTCGAGGCACCCACTCCGCGCGTTGAAGCGCTGAGCATTGCAATGCGGTTACGCAAAGCCGTTGAAGAAGGGCAGAAAGCGGCGCTGATCACGCCTGACCGGATGTTGACCCGGCAAGTGACCGCCGCATTGGACCGATGGAACATCCTGCCGGACGACAGCGCCGGCACGCCGCTACACCTCTCGCCACCGGGGCGATTTTTGCGCCATGTTGCCGCGCTTTTCTCGCGAAAACTGGATGCCGAAGCGCTGTTGGTTCTACTAAAACATCCGCTGACCCACAGTGGCGTAGGGCGTAACCAGCATCAGTTGAACACACAGCTTCTTGAGATGCGCATCCGGCGCGAAGGGCTTCCCTATCCTGACTTTGAAGGCTTGATACGGGTCGGGACCAAGGCCGCAGACAAGATCGAAGACCTCGACAGCAACGGGGCGTTTATGGCATGGCTGACATGGGTTGCTGGCACCTTTTGCAGTCATTCAACAGACGCTCAACAACCCCTTTCGGAGTGGGTCGCTAACCACTTTGCCTTGGCCGAGACAATTGCGGCCGGTCAGTCCGGGGATGACACACATGAACTTTGGCGGAAAAAGGCAGGTCGCAAAGCCCGTGAAACCGTTGACGCGTTGCGCGAGCACGCGGAACATGGCGGCGCAATGTCCGCTTCCGATTATGGCGATTTGATTGGTGCCTTGCTGTCCGCAGAAGAAGTGCGTGATCGCGATGCGCCGCACCCCGACGTAATGATTTGGGGCACGCTTGAGGCGCGCGTTCAGGGCGCCAACCTTGTGATCATGGGCGGGCTGAACGACGGCGCATGGCCCGAGGCGCCGCCGCCAGATCCTTGGCTAAACCGTCAGATGCGCTTGCAGGCAGGAATGCTTTTGCCCGAACGCCGCATCGGTCTATCGGCGCATGATTACCAACAAGCTATCGCCGCACCAGAGGTCTGGCTGACCCGCGCGATCCGGTCCGATGAAGCCGAAACGGTGCCGTCACGTTGGTTGAACCGGCTTGAAAACCTGCTGAACGGGTTGCCCGATGACGTTGGAAAGCGCGCCCTCACGGACATGCGCGCACGCGGGCTGTATTGGACGGGACAAGTAAATGCGATCGAGGCGTTTGAACGTGTCGATCCCGCCCCCCGCCCCGCCCCGCGGCCGCCAGTTTCTGCCCGGCCCCACGCCCTTTCTGTCACGGAAATAAAGCGACTGATCCGCGACCCCTATGCGATTTACGCAAAACACACCCTGCGCCTGCGTCCGCTTGATCCGCTGGTACAATCCCCTGACGCACCTGTGCGCGGCATCATCGTCCACAAGATCATGGAGTTGTTTATTAAATCGGTTCGTCAGGATGCCGGCCGCCTGACCCGCGACCACTTGGTCGAGATCACCCAAGAGGTGCTTGCCAACGAGGTGCCGTGGCCCGCTGCACGGCTGATGTGGCAGGCCCGCGTTGAACGGATTGCCGACTGGTTTGTCAAAAACGAACAGCAACGCCAAAGCTTTGCGACACCGCTGCTTTTTGAAGAGGCGGCCAAAGGCGTGCATGAGTTCAAAGATTTAGGTTTCAAGCTCAAGGGATATGCCGACAGAATCGACCAGACGGAATTTGGCGATGTGTTGATTTACGACTACAAAACCGGCAATCCGCCCAGCGCGAAAGAGCAAAAGTATTTTGACAAACAACTTCTCCTTGAAGCAGCGATGATTGAAGAGGGAGGTTTTGAAAATGTCGGCGTTGCGACTGTTGCAAACGCGGTTTTTATCGGGTTGGGCAGCAGCCCGAAAGAAGTAGCCGCGCCTTTGGACGATGAACCGCCCGCCGCTGTTCTGGCTGGCCTGCATTCCCTGATCGAAACCTACCTCTCTGCGCAACAAGGGTTCACGTCGCGACGGTTGGTCAAGACCGAAGACGCAGCAGGGGATTATGACCAGCTTGCGCGGTTTGGTGAATGGGATGGCACCACACCTTCAACACCGGAAGATTTGACATGATCCGCGACGATGCCACCCGTGCCCAGATCGAAGCCGCGCGGCCGGATGCTTCTACGTGGCTTGGCGCCAATGCCGGATCCGGCAAGACCCGTGTGCTGACCGACAGGGTGGCGCGGTTACTGCTAAACGATGTTGAACCACAGCATATCCTGTGCCTGACCTACACCAAAGCCGCCGCCTCGGAGATGCAGAACCGGTTGTTCAAGCGATTGGGCGAATGGGCCATGCTGCGCGATGTCGAACTGCGTGCAGCGATGGCCGAACTTGGTGTCGAGGGAATGCTGGACGAAGAGCAGTTACGTAAGGCCCGGACCCTGTTTGCGCTGGCGATTGAAACCCCCGGCGGATTGAAAATCCAGACGATCCATTCGTTTTGTGCGTCTCTATTAAGGCGCTTTCCACTTGAGGCGGGGGTCAGCCCGCAGTTTACCGAAATTGAGGATCGCGCAGCCGATCTGCTGCGGGCGGATATCGTCGATCAGATGTCCGAGGGGGCCGGGGCGCGTCTGATCAGCAATATTGCCCGTTTTTATACGGGGGAAGATTTTGGCAGACTGACGAAACGGATCGTGGGAATGCGCGAGGGGTTTCAGACGCACGTCGCCCCCGCTGAAATACTTGCGGTGCTGGGCCAGCCTACTGATCTGGATACGCAATCGGTTGAAGCCGGGGTTTTCTTGGGGGGCGAGGCGGAGCTTATCCGCGAAATCATCCCACATCTTCTTGCCAAAGGCGGTAACGACGCCAAGGCGGGAATGAAACTGCAAGACATTACTTCGATAAGCTTGGGCATTTTACCAGTGTTAGAAAATGTTTTTCTGACCGGAAGTACTGCCAAATCGCCCTTTACCGCCAAGATCGGCAGCTTTCCTACCAAAGCAACGCAATCTGTGCTTGGCGAGATGATGGGCCCGCTTGAAGCGCTAATGTTACGGGTAGAAGATACCCGAAACGCACGGCTGGCCTTGATCGCCGCCGAAAAGGCAGACGCCCTGCATCAATTCGCCCAGGCGTTTCTTGCACGCTATGCCGACGCCAAACAAATGCGCGGCTGGCTCGACTTTGACGATCTGATCCTGCGGGCCCGCGCCCTGTTGCAAGATGAGAAAGTCGCCGCCTGGGTGCTTTACCGGATCGACGGCGGCATTGATCATATTCTAGTGGATGAAGCCCAGGATACCTCACCCCATCAGTGGGACATCATCGAATTGCTCACGGACGAGTTTTACAGCGGGTCAGGGGCACGGACCGACGTGGCGCGGACCTTGTTTGTTGTTGGGGACAAGAAACAGTCGATCTATTCCTTTCAAGGTGCAGATCCTTTAGAATTTGACCGGAAGAGCCTGACCTTTGAAGCTAAAATCTCTGCCGCTGATCAGGTTTTCCAACATCGCAGTCTGGACTATTCCTTCCGGTCCTCTAGTGCCATTTTGCGTTTTGTAGACACTATTTTCGACCCTGCCCGCCGTGCGGATTTCGATAGGCAAAGCCGACATATCGCGTTCAAAGATACCCTGCCGGGGCGCATTGATCTGTGGCCCGTTGTAGCCAAGGCCGAACCCGACGAGGACCGCCCTTGGACAGACCCGCTGGACCGACGCAGTGCGCAACATCATACGGTGATACTGGCCGAACAAATTGCCGCACAGATCAAACAGCTGACTGATCCCGAAAACCCGTCCTATATTCCGGATGATGGAAAAGAACGGGGAACGCTGGTCAAACGCCCTGTTCGCGCCGGCGATTTTCTGATCCTTGTGCAGCGGCGGTCGGCCCTTTTTGCGGAAATCATCCGCGCCTGCAAAGCCGCGGGGTTGCCAATTGCCGGCGCGGACAGACTGAAGGTCGGGGCGGAGTTGGCCGTCAAAGACCTTGGTGCGTTGCTGTCTTTTCTCGCAACACCTGACGACAACCTGTCGCTTGCTACCGCTTTAAAATCGCCAATTTTCGGATGGTCAGAGCAAGCCCTGTACGACCTGGCGCATAAGCGAACATCGTCAAGCCTGACGCAGGCCTTGCGCAATCCCAGCAAGGACTATTCTGAAACCCTCCGCGTTTTGAATGATTTGCGCGGGCAGGTAGATTTTTTACGTCCCTACGATCTGATCGAGCGTATTCTGACGCGGCATGGCGGACGCGAAAAACTGCTGGCGCGACTGGGGCCGGAAGCCGAAGACGGCATCAACGCGATGCTGACCCAGGCGCTAGCATACGAACGCAACGATATTCCCAGCCTGACCGGCTTCATCGAGTGGATGCAAACCGACGATCTTGAGATCAAACGCCAGATCGACAGCGCCTCTAACCAGATCAGGGTGATGACGGTACATGGATCAAAGGGGCTGGAAGCGCCAATTGTGATCCTGCCCGATACCGGTCGGCGTGACATCGTGATCAAGGACGAGATTGTCAAAATCGATGAAGTGCCAGTCTGGAAACCCGCCGCGGACGATCTGCCTGAGGTGATCCGCCGGACGCTGGAAGGAATGAAAGACGCACAATACGCAGAGCGGCTGCGGTTGTTTTATGTTGCGATGACGCGGGCCGAGAAATGGCTGATCATCGCAGCGGCCGGCGATTTATCCAAGGAGCGGACCGACTGGTATCAAATCGCCGAAGATGCAATGGATCACGTCAACGGCGTTGAGGTCGGATCCAGCGGGATAAGGCGGTTTGAAGAGGGCGATTGGAATGCGCTTGACCTCAAGACGGATACCAAGTTTAGCACCAAACCGCCGGTATTAGAGCCAATTTTTAACCAAGAGCTGCCAGTCTTTTCGCATGAAAAAACTGTCTTTTCGCCCTCAGATCTGGGTGGCCAAAAGGCCCTTGCCGGTATCGATGGAGAGGAAAGCGAGCAAGCAATGGCTTACGGTACGCTGGTGCATCGCCTGCTTGAAACCTTGCCCGGACTGACGGAGCCTGGGTTTTCCAACGCTGCGCTGCACCTGACCAGAGACACAACCCCGGCCGAGGCGGAAAAAGCCGTCGCGGAAGTGCGCCGTATTCTTGACGCACCGGAACTGTCGACGGTTTTCGCGCCGGGTACTCTGACGGAAGTGCCAATTTCTGCGCAATTGGGCGGTGAACGTCTGCATGGTATCATCGACCGTTTGATCGTTAAGCAAGACCGTATTTTGCTGATCGACTACAAGACCAACCGCACGGTGCCGACTACAGCTGAGGCCTGTCCTGTCGGTATCTTGCGGCAGATGGGAGCCTATGCCGCCATGCTCGCACAGATTTATCCAGACAGGCGCGTCAAAACGGCAATCTTGTGGACATCCAGTGCAACATTGATGCCGCTCCCCCACGATCTTGTGACATCCGCGCTCTGGGGCTCGCCCTACCTTGACGCGGCGCATGCGCGTTCATAGGTTCGCTCTAACGCAATTCTCAGCAGGAGAGCCCCATGGCTACGCTCGCAGTTACAGACGATACATTTGACGCCGAAGTAAAGAATTCCGACATCCCCGTCGTTGTGGATTTCTGGGCGGAATGGTGCGGCCCCTGCAAACAGATCGGCCCGTCTTTGGAAGAGCTGTCCGCCGAGATGGACGGCAAGGTAAAAATCGTAAAAGTTAACGTAGACGAAAACCCAAATTCTCCCGCCCAGATGGGCGTGCGAGGCATTCCGGCATTGTTCATCTTTAAGAACGGTGAGGTTGTTTCGAACATGGCAGGAGCCAAGCCCAAGGCCGCATTGCAAAGCTGGATCGAAGAGTCAATCTAAGCGACTGTAAGCTGACAGTTTTTAAGGGGGCGTTCCGATTGGAGCGCCCTTTTTCTATGGACGACCAATCCGTTAATCTGCGCAACGCGCGACAGCCACGCCCTTGTCTGTTCCTGCGCGCAGGGCCATATACCAGATGCGCAACAGGAGACCCAAATGACACAAGACGCATTTCCCGGCTGGCACGGCACCACGATCATCGGTGTGAAAAAAGGCGATGAGGTGGTGATTGCCGGTGACGGGCAGGTCAGCCTTGGCCAGACGGTGATCAAGGGAACGGCGCGCAAGGTCCGGCGGTTGTCGCCGGGTGGATTTGACGTGCTCGTAGGCTTTGCCGGATCAACCGCAGATGCCTTTACCTTGCTCGAGCGGCTGGAAGCCAAACTGGAAGCGACGCCGGGGCAATTGCAGCGCGCAAGCGTGGAACTGGCGAAAGACTGGCGGACCGACAAATACCTGCAGAAACTGGAGGCGATGTTAATCGTCACCGATGGAAATGAACTGTTGATCATCACCGGCGCGGGCGATGTTCTGGAGCCAGAGCATAACGTGGCGGCCATTGGATCAGGCGGAAACTATGCGCTGGCGGCAGCACGCGGCATGATGGACAGCGATCGCGATGCCGAAGCCGTAGCCCGAGACGCGATGGCGATTGCATCGGACATTTGCGTTTATACAAACGGCAATCTGACGGTCGAAAGGATTTCGAAATGACTGATCTGACACCCCGCGAGATCGTTTCGGAACTGGATCGCTTTATCATCGGGCAGAATGATGCCAAGCGCGCTGTCGCAGTGGCCCTGCGCAATCGCTGGCGGCGCAAACAACTGTCTGATGATCTGCGCGACGAGGTTTATCCGAAAAACATCCTGATGATCGGCCCAACCGGCGTTGGCAAAACCGAAATCAGCCGACGGCTGGCGAAACTTGCACGGGCACCGTTCCTCAAGGTTGAGGCGACAAAGTTCACCGAAGTCGGGTATGTCGGGCGTGATGTTGAGCAAATCATCCGCGATCTGGTCGACAATGCCATTGCGATGACCCGCGAACACATGCGGGAGGATGTGAAGGTCAAGGCGCATAAGGCCGCAGAAGAACGGGTGATTGACGCGATTGCAGGGTCAGAGGCACGGGACGGCACCCGCGACATGTTCCGCAAAAAGCTCAAGGACGGCTTGCTAGACGATACGATGATCGAGCTTGACGTTGCCGATACCGCCAGTCCGTTTCCAACGATGGATATTCCGGGACAGCCCGGCATGGGCATCGGCATGATGAACCTGGGTGATCTGTTCGGCAAAGCCATGGGTGGGCGCACGACGAAAAAACGTCTGACTGTGTCTGAAAGCTATGAGATCCTGATCGGTGAAGAAGCGGACAAGCTGCTTGATGATGAAATGGTGACCAAGGCCGCCATCGAAGCAGTTGAGCAAAACGGCATCGTCTTTCTTGACGAAATCGACAAGGTTTGCGCACGCTCTGATGCCCGAGGTGGTGATGTAAGCCGCGAAGGGGTACAGCGAGATTTACTACCGTTGATCGAGGGCACAACCGTCAGCACCAAACACGGACCGGTGAAAACCGATCACGTGCTGTTCATCGCCTCAGGCGCGTTTCATATCGCTAAACCGTCTGACCTATTGCCAGAATTGCAAGGGCGTTTGCCCATTCGGGTTGAACTACGGGCGCTGACAGAAAAAGACTTTGTCCGCATCCTGACGGAAACCGACAATGCGCTGACCCTGCAATATACCGCACTGATGGGCACCGAAGAGGTTACTGTCAGCTTTACCGAGGGTGGCATCGCGGCACTGGCAAAGATTGCGGCGGACGTGAACCAGTCAATCGAGAACATCGGCGCACGGCGGCTATATACTGTGATGGAACGGGTTTTCGAAGAGCTGTCGTTTACAGCGCCAGACAGGTCTGGCGACATTATCGAGGTCAACGCAGCCTTTGTTGACAAGAACCTTGGCGAACTCAGCAAATCCGCAGACCTCAGCCGCTACGTGCTTTAGGGCTTTTCATTTTCCGCCCATCCTGAAACCAAGTCGGGATGGGCTATTTTTCATTTATACGTGCAAACTGGCTATTTCTGCTCGCTGGTTTTCTGCTGACATTTACGTCGTCCTACGGGCAAACCTATTTCATTTCGCTGTTCGCGGGTGAGATCAAAGCCGACTTTGGCCTGAGTGACGGGCAGTGGGGTGGTATTTATACCATCGGCACAACCATGTCTGCGGTTGCGATGATCTGGGCCGGCGTTCTGACGGACAGGTTCAGGGTACGTGCTTTGGCCATTGGCGTGATGGCCGCTTTGGCGGCAGCTTGCATTGCGATGGCTTTGAACACCTCATGGGTGCTGTTGATCGGGGTCATCTTTGCGCTGCGCCTGTCAGGGCAGGGGATGATGTCGCAGCTTGGTGCAGTGGCGATGGTGCGCTGGTTCGAGGCGACGCGCGGCAAAGCCCTTTCGCTTGCATCAATGGGTTTTGCATCGGGACAGGCCATATTACCGGTTGTCTTTGTGGCCCTGTTTGCGGTCACATCCTGGCGTTCGCTTTGGGTTCTGGCCGCTTTTATCGTCCTGCTCACAATACCAGTTCTGTTGATTTTGCTTCGGCAGGAACGCACGCCGCAATCAATGGCGAAAGAGGCACAGGTCGCGGGCATGTTCGGACGTCACTGGACCAGGGCAGAGATGCTGCGGTCAGGGCTGTTCTTCCTGATGGTTCCGCTGGTTTTGGGGCCATCCGCTTGGGGAACCGCCTTGTTTTTCCAACAGGTACATTTGGCAGAGGTGAAAGGCTGGAGTCTGGTTTCCTACGTCGCTTTGATGCCTATTTACACCGTGGCCACTATTGTAACGACCTTCGCCGCCGGTTGGGCCATCGACCGGTTTGGCGTCAGCCGTATCGTGCCGTTTCAAATGATGCCTTTCGCTGTTAGTTTCGCTGTTCTTGCCTTTGCCGATACGATTTTCATGGCGGGTATCGGGCTGGTAATTTTTGGCGTGGGTCAGGGGCTGCATGGCACGGCGACCTCAACCTTTTGGGCTGAATATTATGGGACACGACACATCGGCGCGATCAAGTCTGTTGCCGCTGCATTGATGGTATTTGGCTCTGCCATTGGTCCGGGGATCACGGGGGGGTTGATCGACATTGGTGTCGATTTTCCCGACCAGATGCTGCCGATTTCGATCTTTTTTGTAATCGCCGCCGGGTTTGCGACCTTGGGGATCATCCGCTATCACCCAACGCTCGTCCGCTAACGCTGCCGACGCAGATAGACATAATATGCCCCGCCACCGCCATGGCTGACATGGGCCTGGCTGACCTGTAACACCACAGACCGCAAAGGTGCCATGCCCAGCCATTGCGGCACCTGATGCCGTATTACGCCGTGGCGCACGGGGATGGGGCCCCCTTCGTCACGTTGTTTCCCCTTGCCTGTGATCACCAGCACCAGACGTTTGCCGGATTTATGCGATGACAGGATGAACCTGCTAAGCGCCGGATGGGCGTGCTCCAACGTCATACCATGCAAGTCGATACGCCCTTCGGGCTTCAGCTTTCCTCGTTTGAGTTTGCCGAACGCTTTTTGGTCCATCTGCACCGGCACGTGGCGCATCTGGTCGGGCAGGGATGGCACCAGATCATGCGTCGATTTGCGCGGCTTGCCGGTTGGTTTTCCCAGCAACACGGATTTGGATTTGCGCAAGGCAGGGGCGGGGGGTTCAGGCGTGTCAATCTCGGGAACAAACAGCGACTTCAAGTCCAGCTTTTCTGTCCGGTCTGTGACCCTGCGCCATAGCGCCAGATCGTCATCATTCAGATGGCCATGCTTGCGGTGCCGCATCAAATCGCGCTTTCGGGCAGCAGGGCGTAGGCGCGTTGGATCGGCATCAAAACAACCATGCGTCCCGGATCGCGCAGTTTTCCCGCTTCATTCCCGGCGCGATCCCCTGTCCCAAAGAACACATCAGCCCGCTGCGCACCCTTGATCGCTGATCCCGTATCTTGCGCCATCATCAAGCGGCGCAACGGAGCTTCACCGTCTTTTTCGACCCAAACCGGCGAACCGAGTTTCACAAATGACGGATCGACTGCAATACTGCGCATAGCGGTTACAGAGCGGTTCATCGCCCCCAGCGGCCCTTGATCGGCAGGGACCTTGCTCACTTCGCGAAAGAACACATATGAGGGATTATGAAACAGTAAGTCCCGCCCTTCTGCCGGATTTCGACGCACCCAGTTCTTGATCACTTCGGCGCTGACCTGATGCGCCTGATAAACTCCGCGCCGCACCAATTCGACACCGATAGATCGGTAATCATGTCCGTTGGAGCCACGATACCCAACACGCAAATACGTACCGTCTGGCAATTTGATCCGGCCAGAGCCTTGGATTTGCAAGAAAAACAACTCAACAGGGTCATCGACCCAAGCGATTTCAAGGCCACGCCCTGACAGAACGTCGCCCTCAAGTAGCTCACGTCGGGTCATGGTGCGCAAATGATCGGGCGGAATCGAATAGATTGGATAGCGATAGCGCGACGAACGGTATTTGCTGCCGTCAAGTTCAGGTTCAAAATATCCCGTGAACATCGCCTCCTGACCGTCGTCGATTACTACGGGCCGAAAGAACAGTTCAAAGAATTGGCGCGGTTCGGGGTTTGCGCCCGCATATTTACATAGCGCCTGCCAATCCGGATCTTTCATGTCGCGGCAAGTGTTCAGAAACACTTTTAGGGCCGCGGCGTGATCATCCTCGGCCCAGCCGTCAAGCTGATCAAAGCTGAGCACATCATAGCTGACATCAGAGGCATTTGCCGGAGTCATCGCAACAACTCCGGCCCATACTGATGCCGCAAATGCACGGCTTATCCGTCTGTGGAAACCAGTTGCCAATTTGGATCATCCGACCCCATGATACGAGAGAAGACCCAAACGTCCTTTTGACGCTTCACTTCTGTCAAACTGCCCTCAACGATATCGCCACCCGCGTCCCGCACAGCCGATGTCAGTTCGCCCACAAACCGGATGGTCAGTTCGGCTTCGTTGGTGACGGGATCAAGCGTTGCATCCATCAGTTCGGTTTCGCGCACACCAATAAAATCGGCCTCGATTGTCAGGCCCTGATCTTCACGCGCCGCGACACCGTCGACAAAGCTTTCGTAAATTTCTTCTGAGAGAAACGGCTGGATTTCTGCCAGATTGCCACGTTCATAGCCCATCACGATCATCTCATAGGCCTGGCGTGCGCCGCCAAGAAAATCATCAACGCCAAAAGACGGCTCAAGACGCTTCATATTCGCCAGTGCCTTGGCAGCATCGGTGCCCTCGGGCACATGGTCTGTAATATCGAGATCAGGCCCGCCTTCAATAACTTCAAAGGCCGGGCTGTTTTTACGGGACCGCGGTGCCTGATCCGTGACCGGGGGCTTTTCAAAGCCTTCACGGGTGCCCAACACATTTTTGAGCCGCAGGATCAGAAATACCGCAATACCGGCGAGAACCAGAAGCTGTATCATAGGTGAATTCATCGAAACCTCACGGTGTGAAACATGGAAATGCGTGCGCTTTGCTCTTATGTAGGTGCTTGGGTTGGGTGAGTCCACTCTGCCCCTAGTAAAAGGACATTCACTTCATGTGGCTATTGATCGCATTTATCGCCGTTCCACTGATCGAGATCGGCTTGTTCATACAAGTCGGGGGAATGATCGGGCTGTTTCCGACACTTGCCATCGTATTGGTCACAGCAGTTTTGGGCACCTGGCTTGTCCGAACTCAGGGCGCCATGGCTTTGGGGCAATTGCGCACATCCTTTTCCGATCTGCGCGATCCGACTGAACCTTTGGTGCATGGCGCGATGATCCTTTTTGCCGGCGCTTTGTTACTGACACCGGGGTTTTTTACTGATGCTGTGGGTTTCGCACTTCTGGTCCCTGCGGTCCGGCAATCAGCCTACAAAGCCTTAAGGGCACGGGTAAACATCCAGTCGTTCGGGACACCCGGGCAGAGCTCGAAATACGGTGCATCGCGCAATGCCGGTCAAAGTGATGTAATTGACGCCGATTTTCACGAAATCGATGATGGTGCGCCACGCGACGATGGCCCCTCCGGCTGGACGAAACATTAAGGGTTCCAGCTTCGCGGGACAGGCCATTGAGCGCCGCCGCGCCTTCTGCTAAGCCCGCGTGGAATTATTTACCAAAGGAAAAGCCTCATGGCCGAAGAAGAAGCAACACCGGCACCAGCGCAGATGCGCGTTCTGGGCCAGTACATTCGCGATATGTCATTTGAAAATATCATGGCACAGAAGGGTGGCGGCGCTGATGTAAAGCCGGACGTGCAGGTTGAGGTCAAGCTGGATGCAAAAAAGCGTACGGTGGAAAACCAGTACGAAAGCGCGATCAAGCTGAACGTTACGTCCAAAGATACGGCCGGCGATACAGTTTTGTTCATGCTCGAAATTGACTATGTCGGTATTTTCCACATCGAGAACATTCCCGACGATCAGATCCACCCGTTCTTGCTGATCGAATGCCCACGGATGATTTTCCCGTTCCTGCGCCGCATCGTCAGCGATGTGACACGCGACGGAGGTTTCCCGCCGCTGAACCTAGAGAACATTGATTTCGTGTCGCTTTACCGAAACGAAATCGCGCGCCGTCAGGCCGCAGAAGGCACACCGTCGCCCGCTGACGCCTAAGTCTTAGTCCACATCGCGTCGCCGCCCAATTTGCTGACAAACTCGGCATGGGCGGCGATTTCCTTTTCCGTTAGCCGTGACGGCAAGGAGGTTTCGCGTGGCTTTGGCGTCCATTGCGATGCGACGGTTCCTGAACCGGCCTGTGGCTGTGACGACAGGGCAAAATCAGGTTGCCGCCCGCCGATCAGTTCAAGATAGACTTCGGCCAGAATTTCACTGTCCAACAAAGCGCCGTGAAGCGTACGTGATGTATTGTCGATGTTGAACCGACGGCACAACGCGTCCAGCGACGCGGGAGACCCGGGAAATTTCTTGCGGGCTATTTCGAGGGTATCAACCGCCTGCGCCCATGGAATTTGGGGCAGACCCATCCATTTCAGCTCGGCATTCAGAAATTTGATATCGAACTTGGCGTTATGGATGATCAGTTTTGATGTGCCGATAAAATCCAGAAACGCCTGGCCTATCTGCGCAAATTTTGGCTTGTCGCGCAGGAAGTCATCGCCCAAACCATGCACTTCGAAGGCTTCTTGCGGCATGCCACGTTCAGGGTTGATGTATTGGTGATAGGTTTCGCCTGTTGCCATATGACCCATCAGTTCAACAGCACCAATTTCAACGATGCGGTCACCGGATTCGGGATCAAACCCGGTGGTCTCGGTATCGAGCACAATTTCACGCATGGCGCAGTTTTTCCCTGATGTCCTTGACCACGAATTGCACCTGCCGGCGCGCGTGCTCGATCGTATCTGTTGTTATCACATAATCCGCGCGGGTGGCTTTTTCAGCAGCAGGCATTTGTTTGGCACTTATCACCTCGAATTGCTCGGCTGTCATCGTGCCGCGTTCCATCACCCGCTGTTTCTGTGTTTCGGCATCAATGATCACACATGCAACAGCATCCACTTTGCTCTCACCGCCGGTTTCAAAAATCAGCGGTATATCCAAGACAACTATGTCCTGTGTGGCCTGCGCAATAAAGGTTGCGCGGTCCTGTCCGACCAAGGGATGGACGATAGTTTCAATTTCCTTGAGCGCCGTCGGGTCGGCCAGAATAATCTCTTTCAGTTTTCCGCGGGAAACTGCGTTATCCTGGATTGCTGTAGGAAATAGGTCTCTAATAAGAGGAACAGCGGCACCGCCGTCACTGTATAAACGATGGACAGCGGCATCTGCATCCCAAAGCGCACAGCCTTCCTCGACGAAAAGCTTCGCCGTTGTTGACTTGCCCATACCAATGGATCCTGTCAGCCCCAGCAGAAACATCAACGCAACGCCGCTGCACGGGTGGCACGGTCTACTTCGGGACGTTTACCGAACCACCTTTCAAAGGCTGGCACCGCTTGATGCAGAAGCATACCCAAACCATCCACTGTGACGCAGCCTGCCTGCTCAGCAATTTCAAGAAGGTTCGTCTTGAGTGGCGCATAAACCAGATCTGTCACTACCGTTCCGGGGTTTAACCCGTCGAGGGGTACGCGCATTTCGCCTTTACCGACCATGCCCAACGATGTTGTGTTCACCACCAACACCGCATGTTCCATCATATTGCCGGCCTGCACCCAGTCAAAAATCCGCAATCGATTGCCAAAATCCGCTTTCAGTTTTTCCGCTCGTACGCGTGTCCGGTTGGACAGGTAAATTTCAGGTACTCCCGCATCCAGTAGTGAGGCAATGACAGCCCGCGCCGCACCGCCCGCCCCAAGGACCGCGGCAGGACCAGATTTTGGGGACCAGTTTGGCGCGCCAATCTTGAGGTTCTCGAGGAAACCGTAACCGTCCGTGTTATCCGCGTGGATCTTACCGTCCTTGCGAAAAATCAGCGTATTGGCCGCGCCAATCAAAATCGCCCGATCCGTGACCAGATCCGCAATCGACATGATCTTTTCCTTATGGGGGATCGTGATGTTAACGCCGACGAACCCCATCTTTGGCAAGGCGCGGATCACTTCCTCAAGGTTGTCGGTATTGACGTCCATCGGGATATAGTGGCCGGATATGCCATAGGTCTTAAGCCAATGACGATGCAGCTGCGGCGATTTGGAATGGGCGATGGGTGATCCAATGACCCCGGCCAATGGAATATTGGGTAAATTCATGAGGCGAGATCTCCACGTAGTGTCAGATGGTTAAGCAGTTCGAGAAGTGGCATGCCGAGAACATTAAAGTAATCCCCTTCGATGTTTGAAAACAGGCGCACGCCTTCTTCTTCAAGTTTGTAACAGCCCACCGCATGGCGGATGCTTTCCCAGTTTCGGGTGATGTAATTTTCGAGATAGGGATCTGAAGCGTCGCGCATCCGCAGGCGCACCTGGCCGACATGTCGCCAGACCGGTTGACCGTCCTCGTATAAGACAGCTGCACTTAGCAGGGAATGACGATCATTGCGCAGGGATTTCAATTGCGCCAGGGCGTCGTCGGGATTGGCGGGTTTGGATAGCAGCTGTCCCTTGTGATCCAAGACCTGATCACAGCCCAGAACCAAAGCGCCGGGGTTCTTCTCGCTGACCTTACGCGCTTTCATTTCAGCAAGCGTATCGGCAATATCTCTTGGTGGTGCATTCTCGACGATCAAGGAGTGCTTTATCATATCTTCGTCAATACGCGGCACCTGTACCACATGATCCACGCCTGCCTGGGCCAACAGTTTTGACCTGATGGCAGAACCGGAAGCGAGGATTAAGGGCTGCTGCATGGGGATAACCTTGTGGACGGTGTTAAGGGTTTCTTAAGGGGTTTTAGTGCAGAATTTGTCCGGGCGAAACAAGAGCACAGAATTCTTCAACTTATGCCCTTGTCCGCCGATTTCGTACACCTGAGGAAAAGAACAACCTTCGTTGGGGGAGGAATCGGGTTTGGCGCCAGTTATCCATATTTTACACACAGAAAATCGGATAAAATACCTCAATAAGTTATTGATAACAAACAAAATATATTATCTTTACAACGTGTTACCCACAAGGTTCGTATGAATGCTGAATGACGGTGGCAAGCTTGGGACAAGTCATTAATCCACAGAAATTCCGGTCCCTACTTACATCATCATCTTTCTTATCTTCTTTATTATTATATGAAGGTCACGAGAACGGAGTGAGATATGTCAGACATCCTTGCGCTTGCTTACCCTTGGGTCAAAGCGTTTCACATTATTTCTGTCATCTCGTGGATGGCTGCGTTGTTTTACCTGCCCCGTCTGTTTGTCCATCACACCGAACAAGGCGGTTTATCAGGGCCGACACATGATATTTTTTCCATGATGGAATTCAAGCTGGCGCGGGTTATCATGCGACCTGCGATGCATGCGACATGGACCTTTGGTTTGCTACTGGTCTTTACCCCGGGCATTGTTGATTGGTCTGCCATCTGGCCTTGGACGAAAGGTGCCAGCGTGATTGCTATGACAATATTCCATACGTGGTTGATCATTCGTATGAAGGGATTCCAACGCGGCGAAAATTCGGTAACTGGGCGTCAATACCGGTTGATGAACGAAGTGCCGACTGTTTTGATGATTGTCATTGTACTCTCAGTGGTAGTGAAATTCTGATTGATTGACTCGCGCGGTACAGCCCTTTATATCCTGCGCACCGCCCCGTCCGGGGATCGGTATTAGCTGTTTCACTCTCCATATCGACCAGCCGGTGTTTTCACGCGGCTGAACAGGATTTTTTCATGACAACCGATACGCTCAATCTCGCTGATCTAAAGGCGCAAACTCCCAAGAACCTGCTGGCAATGGCCGAAGATCTTGAGATCGAAAACGCCTCGACCATGCGTAAAGGCGAGATGATGTTCCAAATCCTGCGTGAACGAGCAGATGAAGGTTGGGAAATCTCGGGCGACGGTGTTTTGGAAGTTTTGCAAGATGGTTTTGGGTTCCTGCGTTCACCCGAGGCAAACTATCTACCCGGTCCTGACGATATTTATGTATCCCCTGATATGATCCGTCAGCATTCGTTGCGCACTGGAGATACGATTGAGGGACTGATTAAGGCTCCTGACGATACAGAGCGCTACTTTGCCCTGACGGAGGTTACCAAGATCAATTTTGAGGAGCCTGAAAAAGCCCGTCATAAGGTCGCATTTGAAAACCTTACGCCGCTTTATCCGGATGAGCGGATGACGATGGAGGTCGAAGACCCGACAGTGAAAGACCGTTCAGCGCGGATCATTGATCTGGTGTCGCCCATCGGGAAAGGCCAGCGTTGTTTGATTGTTGCGCCGCCGCGTACTGGTAAAACCGTGCTGCTACAAAATATCGCGAACTCGATCGAAAAGAACCATCCAGAGTGTTATTTGATTGTTCTGCTGATTGATGAACGCCCCGAAGAAGTTACCGACATGCAGCGTTCTGTGAAGGGTGAGGTTGTTTCCTCAACCTTTGATGAACCGGCGACACGTCACGTAGCGGTTTCCGAAATGGTGATCGAAAAAGCCAAACGTCTTGTTGAACATAAACGCGATGTGGTGATCCTGCTTGATTCAATCACGCGACTTGGTCGTGCCTTCAATACTGTTGTGCCGTCCTCCGGTAAGGTTTTGACGGGTGGTGTGGATGCCAATGCTTTGCAACGCCCCAAGCGTTTCTTTGGCGCGGCGCGGAACATCGAAGAAGGCGGTTCGCTGACCATCATCGCAACAGCCCTGATTGATACAGGTTCTCGCATGGACGAGGTGATCTTTGAAGAATTCAAAGGCACGGGTAACTCTGAAATTGTTCTGGATCGCAAGATCGCTGACAAACGTGTCTTCCCAGCAATGGATATTCTTAAATCTGGCACACGGAAGGAAGACCTGCTGGTGGATAAAGTTGACTTGCAAAAGACATTTGTTCTGCGTCGTATTCTGAACCCGATGGGTACAACGGATGCAATCGAATTCCTGATTGGCAAGCTTAAGCAGACCAAGACCAATTCGGACTTCTTTGACTCTATGAACACCTAATTGTTATTTATTAACAAAAGGTTATATAAAAATGGATACGATTTTTGCGCAAGCGACGGCTGCCGGTCGAGCCGGTGTGTCGGTTGTTCGGATATCGGGGCCTGATGCGTTTGTAATAACGACTCAAATCGTTGGAGCCTTGCCTGCCTCTCACCAATCAGCTTTGCGATTGATCAGGGAGAGTGACGGTAGCGTGATTGACCAGGCACTTGTTTTGGTTTTTTCCGGGCCCAAGAGTTTTACTGGTGAAGACGTCGTAGAACTTCAATTGCATGGCAGCATTGCGGTGATGCAGGCGGTCCTAAGACGGTTATCGGAATTTCCTTCTGCGCGGTTGGCTGAACCGGGCGAGTTTACACGTCGTGCATTAGAGAATGGAAAGCTGGATCTGGCGCAGGTCGAGGGCTTGTCGGATCTGATTGAAGCGGAAACTGAAGCGCAGCGAAAGCAAGCCTTGAGAGTGTTCTCGGGCCATTTGGGGACAGTGGTGGACAGCTGGCGCGCTGATTTGATACGCGCGGCGGCTTTGCTGGAGGCAACAATTGATTTCGCTGACGAGGATGTGCCCGTCGACGTCACGCCTGAAGTTTCTGATCTTTTGGATAGGGTGTCCGAAGAAATTCAGAAAGAAGTAGAAGGATCGCGAATAGCCGAGCGGATTCGGTCGGGCTTTGAAGTTGCGATTGTTGGAGCGCCAAACGCGGGAAAATCGACATTGCTCAATGCCCTTGCCGGGCGTGATGCGGCAATTACATCAGAAGTGGCGGGCACGACCCGTGACATAGTAGAAGTGCGAATGCACTTGGACGGATTGCCAGTAACACTTCTTGATACGGCGGGCTTGCGCGAAAGCGACGATAAGGTTGAATCAATCGGGATCGAAAGGGCAATGCAGCGTGCAGCCGCTGCAGATTTACGAGTTTTTCTGATGAAACCGGACGACGACTTGCCTTTGTGTCCCGTCGAGGACGATATTGCCGTTCATCCGAAAGCGGATTTGTACCCGTGTATAAGGAATGCTGTTTCCGGCAATACAGGAGTCGGGCTTACCGAGCTGGTGAACCTTATAACCGGTGTTCTCAAACAGCGAAGTAGTACGGTGGGGGTCGCCACCCACGAACGGCACCGATCTGCGATGTTGAAGACGCTGGAAGGCCTGGAGCTTGTTAAGAAGATCCTCTCCCGTGGCGTCGATGAATATGATATTGCTGCAGAGGAGCTACGCTCTGCAGTACAAGCGCTTGAGGTTGTTGTTGGGCGGATTGGGGTTGAAAACCTTCTAGATGAAATTTTTCTGAGCTTTTGCATCGGGAAGTAATGGAGTGTTTCACGTGAAACATTATGAAGTCATCGTCATCGGCGGCGGGCATGCTGGGACAGAAGCAGCGCTCGTATCAGCCCGCATGGGAGTTGAAACGGCATTGATTACGATGTCGCGCGATGGAATTGGCGTTATGTCGTGCAATCCAGCAATCGGCGGATTGGGCAAGGGGCATTTGGTTCGTGAAATAGACGCTATGGATGGTGTGATGGGGCGGGTCGCTGATAGGGCGGGAATCCAGTTTCGGCTTCTGAACCGTCGAAAAGGACCGGCGGTTCAAGGCCCTCGCGCGCAGGCGGATCGAAAGATTTATCAAAAGGAAATGCTTGCCGAGACCATGAAGCAGCCCAAACTGACGATTATAGAAGGCGAAGTTACCGATCTTCTTTTAAATGACAATGTTATTACTGGTGTCGAACTGGAAGGTGGGCAGGCAATTCAGGCCGCTGCCGTGATCTTGACCACTGGTACCTTCCTGGGTGGTGTCATTCATATCGGGGATGTGTCTCACTCCGGAGGGCGGATGGGTGATAAAGCATCGGTTAAATTGGCTGACCGTTTAGGAAGCTTGAAGCTTCCAATGGGGCGGTTAAAGACGGGAACGCCGCCAAGGTTGGATGGGCGTACCATCAATTGGGATGTTTTGGAACGCCAACCGGGTGACGACGATCCGGTGCTTTTTTCATTTCTGTCCAAGTCGGTTGCTGCACAGCAGATTTCCTGCGGCATTACCCATACCAACGAAGTTACGCATTCCATCATTCAGAAAAATCTACAACGTTCGGCAATGTATGGGGGGCAGATCGATGGCGTCGGGCCGCGGTATTGTCCGTCGATTGAAGATAAAGTCGTTAGGTTTGCAGACAAGACGTCTCACCAGGTCTTTCTTGAACCTGAGGGTGTGGATGATTTTACCATCTATCCAAACGGTATTTCCACTTCACTGCCGGAAGATGTCCAGTTGGACTATGTTCGGTCAATGAAGGGCCTTGAGCAGGCGGTTATTCTTCAGCCCGGATATGCGATAGAATATGATTACGTTGATCCAAGGGCTCTAAACAGTTGTCTTGAGCTCAATGCTGTTTCCGGCCTTTATCTGGCAGGGCAGATAAACGGAACAACGGGATACGAAGAGGCAGCTGCGCAAGGCTTGGTTGCTGGTTTGAATGCTGCCCGGTCGGTGCGTGGAGAGCCAGCAGTCATATTTAGCAGAGCCGATAGTTACATCGGTGTTATGGTCGACGATCTGACCTCGCGCGGCGTTTCAGAGCCGTATAGAATGTTTACATCCAGAGCGGAATTTCGGTTGTCGCTCCGTGCGGATAACGCAGACCAAAGGTTGACACCCTTGGCCTTTGAGCTTGGCTGTCTATCTGACGTGAGGAAAGAGGTGTTTTTGGGCAAGATGGATCGGCTGAATACTGCCAAGTCACTACTGACAGAACAAACTTTTACCCCCTCCGATGCGGTGAAGGGAGGGCTGACGGTTAGTCAAGATGGAATGCGTAGAACAGCGTTTCAACTTCTTTCATTTCCCGGCGCAAAGTTCGAAGACATGTTCCCATTGCAAGCAGAGCTGGAACTTGTTGATGATGAGACAAGGCGCCAAATTGAGCGGGACGCATTATACTCGAACTATTTGGGACGGCAGCGGGCGGAAATCGAGGCCTTGAAGAAGGATGAAGCCCACCGTATTCCAGCGGATTTTGATTTCGACGGTCTGGGGGGGCTTTCGAACGAATTGAAATCGAAGCTGACCGTGGCGCGGCCAGAAACTCTTGCGCAAGCCGCACGGGTTGATGGCGTAACACCGGCAGCTCTAACTTTGATTCTGGCGCGGCTCCGGCGATCATCGATTGAGAAATCTGCTTGATGGACGGGCAGTCGTTAGATGTTTCACGTGAAACATTGCATAAGCTTCAAGGTTTTGCTGCACTCGTTCAGAAGTGGACGGCCAAGATAAACCTAATATCAAAGGGCAGCGTTCAAGAACTCTGGGAGCGGCATGTCGTGGATTCTGCGCAGATTTTTGAATTGGCGCCGCCGAAGGGGCGTTGGGTTGATTTAGGAAGCGGTGGCGGTTTTCCGGGGATCGTTGTTGCCATTCTTTCACAGGGGGCCGGCGCAGAACATGAGGTCATTCTGGTTGAAAGTGATCAACGAAAAGCGGTGTTTCTAAGGACAGCCATACGTGAGCTGGAACTAGATGCAAAAGTTATTTCTGAGAGAATTGAAAAAATCCCGCCATTGAAGGCTGATATCTTGTCCGCACGTGCCTTGGCCGATCTGACAGACCTGTGCAGTTTTGCGATGTTGCATCTTGCATCGACTGGGGTTGCCTTGTTTCCCAAAGGGGAGCATTGGCGCAAAGAGGTCGAATCTGCTCAGGAAGTGTGGTCATGTAGCATCGATGCGATTAAGAGTAGATCAAACCCCGAGGCGGCAATTTTAAAGATCAAGGATATCGTTCGTGTCTGACCTGTCTCGCCCACAAGGGCCGAAAATTATAGCAGTGGCAAACCAAAAGGGTGGTGTTGGGAAAACAACAACTACGATTAACCTGGCGGCAGCCTTGGTTGAAGAGGGTAGGCGCGTTTTGGTTGTCGATCTTGACCCCCAAGGCAATGCGTCAACCGGCTTGGGAATCGAAGTCGATGATCGTGAATTCACCACTTATGAACTGCTTTTGGAAGATCTTGATCTGAAAGACGTCATTCAGACGACCCAGTATGACGGGCTCTGTATCGTTCCTGCTACGATTGATCTAAGCTCGGCTGATATCGAGCTTATGTCGAGCGAAAAGCGAAGCTTTTTATTGCACGACGCTTTGCGGCAAACCCAGATGGATGGCTTCAAATTTGATTATATACTGATCGACTGCCCGCCATCGCTGAATCTGCTGACGGTCAATGCAATGATTGCCGCGCATTCGATTCTTGTCCCCCTACAAAGCGAATTTTTTGCCTTGGAAGGTTTAAGCCAGTTGATGATGACTATTCGAGAGGTCAGGCAGAGCGGGAACAAGGATCTGAGAATTGAGGGTGTTGTTTTAACCATGTACGACAAGCGTAACAATCTGTCCCAACAGGTTGAAAGCGACGCAAGGAGCAATCTTGGAGACCTTGTTTTCAAGACAATGATCCCACGTAATGTGCGGGTTTCCGAAGCACCCAGTTTTGCGATGCCGGTACTAAGCTATGATAGCCAGTCCAAAGGGGCGGTTGCCTATCGGGCCTTGGCCAAAGAAATGATACAGAACAACAAGAATTAGGGGAGACAACCATGGCAGATAGACCGGACAGAAAGCGTGGCCTTGGGCGTGGATTATCAGCATTGATGGCGGACGTGGCTGAAAGCGAAGCGGTGTCGGCACAAGGGCCGGCTTCGGCTGAACACCTCATCCCGATCGAACAAATCGCACCAAACCCTGATCAACCACGTAAAAGGTTTGAAAAGGATGACCTGTCCGATTTGGCGGCCTCCATTAAAGAAAAGGGCGTCATTCAACCGTTGATCGTTCGCAAAACCGGGGACCTGCGGTTTGAAATTGTTGCGGGTGAACGGCGTTGGCGTGCCGCACAGATCGCGCAACTCCATGTTTTGCCAGTGATCATCCGAGAGTTTACGGATGTTGAAGTGTTGGAGGTTGCGATCATCGAGAACATCCAGCGCGCTGACTTGAATGCGATCGAAGAGGCCGCAGGGTATCGACAGTTGATGGAAAAATTCGGTCATACCCAAGAAAAGCTTGCGGAAGCTTTGGGAAAAAGCCGGAGCCACATCGCAAACTTGATGCGCCTTTTGAACCTGCCTGACAGTGTTGTCGAGATGGTTCGCAGCGGTGATTTGAGTGCCGGACATGCGCGCGCCCTGATACCCGCACAAGACCCTGTTGGTTTGGCCAGGCAAATCGTCAAAGGTGGATTATCAGTACGCGCGACCGAAGCATTGGTGAAACGTGAGGCCGCCGGAAGCGAAAATGCCACAAAGCCCAAGCCAAGCCCGATAGATGAGAAAGACGCAGATACGGTTGCCTTGGAAGGTGATTTGTCAGCGACGTTGAGAATGAAAGTGGTACTGGATCATAAACCGGGCCAAGAAAGCGGGCGTCTGACGGTTCAATATAAATCCTTGGACGAACTGGACACTTTGTGCCGGATTCTGAGTGGCAGTTAATTCGGCACGAGTGCTTCAATCACCGCATTTAAGACCATAACGCCTTGATTTTTAACCATTAATCGATCTTCACGCACGCCTATCATTCCCATGTTTGTAAGTTCATCAATCGCATCCCTGGAAAGGGGCGCGCCGTAAACTTTCTGGTAACGATCAAGAGAAATACCTTCTTTCACACGCAGGCCCATCAGTAGAAACTCCGTCGCTTGATCCTTTTTGCCAAGCGCCTCGCGGGGACGCTCGGTTTGTGCAGTGGCCACGCCAGTTAACCAGCGGTTTGGATTACTGTAGCATTCAGTCGCGAATTTAACCCCGTTTAGCGTTAGCCGCCCATGTGCCCCGGGGCCAATGCCGATATAGTCACCATAGCGCCAATAGATCAGGTTATGACGGGAGTGCGCCCCATCGCGGGCGTGATTGGAAACCTCGTATGCGGGCATGCCATAAAGATCACAGACCTCTTGCGTGAGCTGAAACATATCCGCACCAAGGTCCTCGTCTGGTAGGCCGGTTAATTTTCCGCGCGCATATCTATCCCCAAAGGCTGTACCGTTTTCGATGGTGAGCTGATAAAGAGAAACATGATCTATCGCTAACGTTAGAGCCTGCTTTAGCTCTTGTTCCCAAGCATCACTGGTTTGGTCTTGTCGGCCATAGATCAGGTCAAAACTGACCCGTTCAAAATGCGTGCGAGCGATGTCAAAAGCTGCCAAAGCTTCGCTTGTGTTATGTAGCCGGCCAAGACGTTTGAGATCGGCGTCGTTCAAAGCCTGTATTCCCATTGACACACGATTAACACCGGCCTGACGAAAGGCCGCGAAACGTCCGGCTTCGACCGAACTGGGGTTTGCTTCGAGGGTAATTTCCAGATCATTCGCTGTCGGCCAATGGGATCGGATCGCTGAAATAATTTCTGCAACCGTCTCTGGGTCCATTAAACTGGGGGTTCCACCTCCAAAGAAGACTGCGTTTAACACGCGGCCTTTGGTTTCGGATGCGGCGCGCGCCAGTTCGATCAAATAGGCGTCCCGCCACGCTTTTTGATCAATGCTGCGCGAGACGTGACTATTAAAGTCGCAATAGGGGCATTTGGCCTCGCAAAAGGGCCAGTGGATATAAAGGCCAAAGCCCCCGTGCTGCCAATCTTCAGTCAAAACAACCCTTCAGCAGCTTTACGAAAACGTCTGCGCGGTGGCTGATCTTGTTCTTTTCTGCATGGGACATTTCTGCAAATGTTTGATCGTACCCGTCTGGTTGAAACATCGGATCATAGCCGTGGCCCTGCTCCCCGCGCAATGGCCAGACGAGCGTCCCGTTCACGCGCCCCTCGAACACTTCGTCATGCCCGTCCGGCCAGGCCAGGACCATGGTTGCGCAAAAGCGGG
Organism: Sulfitobacter sp.; assembly: GCA_049794055.1. Taxonomy (GTDB): domain Bacteria; phylum Pseudomonadota; class Alphaproteobacteria; order Rhodobacterales; family Rhodobacteraceae; genus Sulfitobacter. The sequence continues at coordinate 3,450 of JBARCL010000143.1, read as the reverse complement.
CACGTCGGGGCCGGGGCGCGGATTTCTCTTCCAGCAAATTATGGGTCTTGGTCATCGCCATAAGGAAATCCCGTCCATTTGGCGTTTCAGCCCAATCGGCGGTGTAAACGCCGGGGGCGCCGTCCAGCGCCTCAACCTGAATACCGGAATCATCGGACAAAGCGGGAAGACCGGTTGCTTTGGCTGCAGCATGCGCCTTTATCCGGGCATTGCCGACAAAAGTATCTTCGGTCTCTTCCGGCTCTGGCAGGTTCATCTCTGCAGCACCAACAACCGCGACTCCGTGTGGGGCGAACAATTCGTTCAACTCTTCGAGTTTCCCGACGTTATGGGTTGCGAACAGAATGCGGTCCTCGGTGAATTTGCGAGTCACGCCGTAACGCTCTTTTGCATAGAGACCAATTCCCCGACGCCTTTTTCCGCAAGGTCCATCAGTTGGTTCATCTGGTCGCGGGAATAGGTTGATCCTTCTGCGCTCATTTGCACCTCAATCAGCTTTTTGCCACCGGTCATGATAAAGTTGCCGTCAACACCGGCTTCAGAATCCTCGGGGTAGTCCAGATCTAGAACTGGCTGGCCCGCATAGATCCCACAACTGATGGCGGCAACCGGATCAACCAAAGGATCAGTAATCACATCACCGGCTTTCATCAGCTTGTTTACCGCCAACCGCAGCGCGATCCAGCCGCCGGTGATAGAGGCGCAACGTGTGCCGCCATCTGCTTGCAAGACATCACAATCAACGGTGATCTGGCGTTCGCCCAAGGCCACCCGATCCACCCCGGCACGCAAAGAACGCCCTATTAGTCTCTGAATTTCAACCGTACGACCACCTTGTTTCCCTGAAGCGGCCTCGCGACGCATACGTGTGTTTGTGGCACGGGGTAGCATACCGTATTCCGCTGTGACCCAACCCAGACCAGACCCTTTGATAAAGGGGGGGACGCGGTCTTCGATTGTGGCGGTGCAAAGAACATGTGTGTCGCCCATCCTGATCAGGGCAGACCCTTCAGCATGTTTGGTAAAGCCGACTTCAACAGAGACAGCACGCATTTCATCGAGTTTCCGGCCAGAAGGACGCATAATATTTCCTTTTTGATGTTGATCTGGGATACCGCTCCATGACGATAGGATGCAACCCTGATTGACGTTTGCCCTCCGCGCACCTTTAGTGGTCAGATTATGATTGAACCAAAATCGGAAACATCAACCCTGCTGCAAGAGATGAACGCGCGTTCGCGCGAGGTGTTCCGGCGCGTGGTCGAGGGATATCTTGCAAGTGGTGATCCTGTCGGATCGCGTACGTTGACTCGCGACTTCAGTGAAAAGGTAAGCGCGGCAACGATCCGCAATGTGATGCAGGATCTGGAGTATATGGGCGTGCTTGGCTCACCGCACACCAGCGCGGGCCGGATACCTACGCAAATGGGTTTGCGGATGTTTGTCGATGGCATGATTGAAATCGGCGACCCGACTGAGACCGACCGCGAAAAGATTGACGCGACGCTGGGGAATAATGCGTCGGATGTTGGTGGATTGCTGGATCGTGTCGGGTCTGCCTTGTCTGGTGTGACCCAAGGCGCGTCGCTGGTATTGACGCCGAAACATGAGGCGCCAATAAAACACATCGAGTTTGTGTCATTGTCGCCTGAACGTGCCTTGGTTGTCCTGGTTTTTTCAGACGGTCATGTCGAAAATCGCCTGTTTACACCGCCGCTTGGGCAAACGCCCAGTTCCATGCGGGAGGCGGCCAATTTTTTGAATGCGATTGTTGAAGGCAAGACAATCAGTGAGGTGCAGCATGCCGTTACCCAAGAGATAAGTCGCCGCCGCCAAGAAATCGACATTTTGGCGCAACAGTTGGTTGAAAGCGGTCTGGCGCTTTGGACGGGAAGCGACGAAAGCTCCGAACGTCTGATCGTGCGCGGGCGTTCTAATCTACTGGAAAACGAAGCCGAAGAGGCCGATCTGATGCGGATCAAAAACCTGTTTGATGATCTGGAACGCAAGCGTGACATTGCCGAATTTCTGGATCTGGCCGAAGAAGGTCAGGGTGTGCGCATTTTTATTGGCTCAGAGAACAAACTTTTCTCACTTTCGGGTTCCTCTCTGGTGGTTTCCCCTTATATGAACGCTGACCGTAAGGTGATTGGCGCGGTAGGGGTAATCGGCCCCACGCGTTTGAACTATGGGCGCATTGTCCCAATTGTGAATTACACAGCGCAACTGGTGGGCAAGTTGGTGTCCAACCGTAGCTAGAGGGTAAAGATGGCAGAGCCGAACGAAAACGAATTCCTCGACAACATCGAAGAGGCAATGGCAGAAGAATATGCCGCTGAAGAGGCCGAGATAGACGACGAAGCGCTGGAGCTGGATGAGCTTCGCGCAGAGCGTGATCAATATAAGGACCGTTTTACGCGGGCTTTGGCCGACGCCGAGAACGCGCGGAAGCGATCCGAAAAGGACCGGCGCGAGGCGGAAAACTATGGGGGCTCCAAGCTGGCTCGCGATATGTTGCCGGTATACGACAACATGAAACGTGCGCTTGAGGCGGCAACCGAAGAGCAGCGGGCAATTTCCGGTCCGTTGCTTGAGGGTGTCGACCTGACCATGCGCGAGCTGTTGAATGTGTTCAAAAAGCACGGGATCGAGGTGATCTCGCCGGCGGTCGGTGACCGTTTTGACCCGCAGCAGCATCAGGCCATGTTCGAGGCGCCTGTGCCAGGTACGAAATCAGGTGACATTATTCAGGTCGCGGCCGAAGGCTTTATGTTGCATGACCGTTTGTTGCGGCCTGCGCAGGTCGGGGTTTCCTCACAGCCGGCATCGTAAGAAAATTCAGAAATTTCTAAAAGAAGCGGTCAGGTTCTGGCGGCTTCTTTTAGTTTGTAGAGCAGCTCTAGCGCCTCTCGCGGGGTCAGCTCGTCAGGGTTGATTTCTTTCAGCCGTTCGTCGACCAAAGACGTTTTGAGAGGTTGCGGTGGAGGCGCAGGAATCGCCGAGAAAAGCGGCAGATCATCAATCAATGTCTTTTGCTTCGCACCGCCTTCACGTTCGCCTTTCTCCAATGCCTCAAGAACCACGCGCGCGCGGGCGATGACGCTGTTGGGTAAGCCTGCCAATTGTGCGACCTGCACACCATAGGATCGATCTGCCGCCCCTTTACGTACTTCATGCAGAAAGATCACCTCGCCTTCCCACTCTTTTACCGCGACCGTTGCATTGTCTACGCCTGCCAGCTTTGCAGAAAGACCGGTCATTTCGTGATAATGCGTAGCAAAAAGCGCGCGCGATTTGTTGACGTCGTGTAAATGTTCCAATGTGGCCCAAGCTATCGACAGGCCATCGTAGGTCGCCGTGCCTCTGCCGATTTCATCCAGAATAACCAAAGCACGATCATCAGCCTGATTGAGGATCGCCGCAGTCTCGACCATTTCAACCATAAAGGTT
>JBARCL010000142.1:0-12451 GCA_049794055.1 Sulfitobacter sp. | reverse complement strand
ATACGCTCCTCGAGGTTCTGAATCCGGTCAAAAATCGCGAGGGCATATTCTACCTTAACGGGCTTCAAGCTCGGGAGCTTCAGGTTATCGTCAAAAAGGATCGGGTGTCCAAGTTCATGATATAGGTCCGGTAGGTGCAGCAAAAACCTGTTTTCCAGTGGCGGCACGTAAAGCACATTGAAATCTTCATCGATTGTGAAATGGGATGGCGAGGTTTCACTGACGATGGGTATTTGTAGAGGGTAACAAATGTCCTCGCAGATCTGTTGCGTAAGATTGCTCAAGAACGGGTCGTTATCCGCGGAATGTATGAGGGCAAATACACCTGACCGCTCAATCATCGACAGATGCTCGTTTAGTGCCCGATAGTCGTGAACGACACTTGCGGGATCACTTGCCCAGACGATTTGTACCGACTTCAAAATCCATTCTAACCGCTCGTATATTGCTTTCAGGCGATCAACACATGTCTGCTGTAAACCTCGGAGATCTGCCCTTCTGCACTGAAGGGCGGACTCCTGGAGCACGAGCGCTCTCTTTTGGGCTAGAAATATCGCGCCAATGAGATGCTCCGGTCCTATTCTCTCATCCTCCAGAAATTCGGTTTGCAAGTGCTGAGCGTTCGCGCGCCAGCGCCGTTGCTATGCGTCCAAGCAAGTCGATCGTCCCCGCCCCAGGTCGACCAAGTTGCAGTTCTTGTCTTAAGAAATCTAACTCATAGCTGGACACAGAACACCGCGTCTTAAGCAGCGTCTGAAACTCCAATGCATCAAGCGACGCCGTCGCTCTTTCCTGCTGCTCCAGAAGTCTAAGCAGCTTGGACAAGACATCCAAGTTCCTCTCATCCCCGTCCAGTGTCGCACGGCGCGCTTTTTCAGCAAGGTTACTGAACACGTCAAGTCGCCCATAGGCCACACGCATGCCGCTGGCGGCGCTCACCCTACCGCCTCATCCGCATCACTTTGAGCAAATCGAACTGCATCCATGTCGTATTTTGCAGCTTCGTCAAACAAAGTTATATCACACATCTTGATCGATATGGGATCCCGCATGCAGCTGTCAGGCTTTGGCCAAGTCAGGCAGCTCAACGAGAAGACGTCGGATATTCCATCTACCAGCGACATCTCACCGGATATGCGCCGCACGTGCAGTGGATCGGCAGTTCCTTGCATCAAGAGTGGCGCACCAGTCGTGCAGAGGTAGGCATCATCATCACTCAGCTTGAGCCAGGATCCTACGAATGGATTGTAGATGCCACTTTGATTGCCCTTGTTCGGTTGGCCCACGTTAAACATCCGCATTGGAGCCGGCGATGTCTTCAAAATCTCGAATACACTCACAGTCACATCCATTGATACACGTCCTTCCCCGGCAAGCTCTGCAAAAGCTTGTTCAATCCCAGCAATCTCCTCTGGCCAAACACGGCCGTCGCGGTGAACCGCAACGCGTTTGACTGGCAAACTCAAATGCTTGAATTCTTCTCGAACGACAGCAAGAATGGCCTGCTTGACCTGTTCGGGCAGCAATTTTTCTTTTTGCTTGGATTTGTCCCGCCGCACCCGGATGATACGCCCACCATCACCGACGAGCGTGAAAACTGACGTATTATTCTTGACGTCCACACCAATTGTCAGATCAGCACTCAGTGGCTCATCAAGCACGAACGGCCATCGCCCATTGCCCAAGCAGACCTTATTTAAAGCAGCGCCTTTGAGATAGCCGTCTATAGCAACACGTCCGTGCTGTTTCTCATATCGCGGCGCAGCACCGTCTTTGACGATGCGCTTGTAACCACGCCGCGGGGTGTCTGAGTGTATAACCTGAACACGCATGTCAAACCGATTGAAGAACTCGTTGCAAACCATTGCAGCCAACTGATCTTGTGTGCGCTGAGGACCAGGAACGTTGTTCAGCATGACCAACACCTCCCCTGCTTCAATCTCACCAGACTGGGCAGCAGCGAGGAGCCCCTTCCACTGACCTTCGAGAGACCGGCCAAAACCTGTATCATCAAATGTTGCGACAATGGGGTCGTAGTTTCCTGATGGATAAAAGCTGCGAAGAGTTTGCTTGAAATCAGCTACGAATGCTGGGCCAAAGCTACTTTGGACAGACTGGGGAATGAGGATGGTTTGAGGATCCAACGCACCTTGACGATAGAAGCCCTTGTTCCGATCCAGCATCATGGACCGTCTCGCGTTCGAGTAGTCCTTGATGGATTGAAAACGAGACCGATCCTTCTTGCGGCTTAAGACTGCATCGTTTCCAAATAAGAGACGCGGCACTTCTAGAAGGGGATTTTCGAAGCGATACATCTGTCCGTCGACCCGCAGGTCTATGTTGCCGACTGCAAAATTTGCTAGGTATCGCGTAACAAAACGCTGAATCCGGCTCCTGCGATCCTCTGGCTTCAAAATTGTCTCGCGCTGAAGTCGCTTTCCGTTTCGACCCTCAGAGTCTTCCAACAAGTAACACAACGCCGTCGGGGCGAAGCGCTGTTCGTCCGAGGATGTGAAATAGGTCAGAACAGAACCTTCAGGGTCGAGGTTCACAACTCTCTGAGGTGCAGCATTGCCCGCTGCACGCACCAAATGCTGAAGAAGCGAAACGCTATTTCCGTTCTCAAAGATGCAATGTTCACCCACTTTGATATCGGCCGCGTCGTCGATACGAAACTGATACCAAGTATCATTCATTTTGTAGAGACAGCTTCGCCCTACCAGTTTCTGCAAAACGTTAGCATCGACGAGTGAACCGATTGGTTTTGCATTCACAAGCTTGCTTTGAGCGTCGCAAATGATGCCAAACCCACCATCTGGATGCCGGCACGCCCGAATGGAAACCCCCTCGAAGATGTTGACCTCGTCGCCAGTAATGTAAGGTTTCTTGAAGAAAAACGGTTTGCCGGTCCCCGGCTGCCAAAGTTCGCCATTAAGATAAAGCGGCCGCTGAAGCGCAAAGTCGAGAAACCGGATCCGTAGTGCTTCCTGCTCATCAATCGGGCTGGAGAAGTCGAGCGTAAGGACTTCGTCGGATTTTGACAAATTCACAAAACCACCGACAACTTGATATGCAGGTTCAATATCTTCGATAGCCTCAGGCACTGCCAAAAAGTATGTGCCATCCCGCTTAAGTGATACAAAGGGTGCTTTCTTGGTGAAGGATAGCCGCCGCACGAGCTCTGTCACCTTTTGATGATAACTCGCCGATCCAACCAAGCCCAAACCGCGAATAGTATAGAGCTGGTACTTTGGCCTTAGCTGTTCGAGCCCTTCCAGGCGAAAAAGTGATGCTTCAAGGGTCATTGGACCACCTCCGGACAAATTGATTGAAACGCGCATGCAGCACAGCTCAAGCCGCTATGGGCCATGCGAAAATCACGAATATTAATATCTTTGTAAATTTTGCCTTCGGTCAGGCAGTTCATCTCGTAAGCACTGGCATCCATATAAGCCGTTGTCGTGGCGATATCTTCCGCGGTCAGCCTGTAGTGCTTTGTCTGGTTCAACAAGAGTTGCGCTTCATAGAGATTGGTGTCGGTCGGTTTGCTGTTCCAGTCATCGGGGAAGTCTGCTTGTTGCGTGCTGCGGCTCAATGCAATCGCATAGACTGCTAGTTGCCGCTGCGCGTCATTACCGACCTCTGCGTGGACCTTCCAATCGACGATTGTCGGAGGGGCTCCTCTGTTGAACGCGATCAAGTCAGGAATCGCGACGGCCTTTGCTCCGTCTATGAGCTGGAAATGAAGCGTGCGCGGTTGTGTGATCAGCTGTACAGCGTCATGGAGAATTTTCTGGATTGTATCATTTTCCCAGAAATTTCGGAGCGCTACTTCAATCTCAGACCACGCTTGATCGAGAGCCTCATGTGTCGGGCCTGCGCCAAATTCATTCTCAAAAAGAAGCGCAAAGCGATCCCCTTCATCTCCCAACTTCACATCAATTTTTGCAGCACGATGTTGGTTCGCATATGCAAGCTGCTTGTCAAAGAGCCCCCGCGCGGCGTGCCGTGATGCATCAAACCCCATCGGTTCTTCATTCAACGGATCGTCGAGCGATGGAATGATATGGGACGAAATGATTGTATCGACAAGCTGGCCCCGCCAAGCACTCACTGTATTCAATTTGCCAAAAAATAAAGCGCGTCTTCGTATCGGATCCGCAGCTTTGTGGTGCCCCGCCATCGACCCGAGAAGCCACTGAACCTGGCACCGCTGAAAAGATCGTGACGCTGTATAAGACCATACCATACCTATTCCGCCCTGCTCTGACGAAGAAACTTGAGATAGTCCACAAGTGCGTCCGCTTCACTGGGGCTTACGTCGCTCACACGGGCGGCAAGTCGAGAGGCCGTTTCCGGAACCTCCTCCTTCGACTCCTTTGGCACCGGATAGCCTGCCTTGGCCATCAAACCCTCATAAGAGCCACCATAAATTTGCGAAAGCTTGTACAACGTGTTGGGCGAAGGTGTCTTGATCTTATCGTTCTCCAACTGGCTCAGATAGGCATTTGATATACCCACAGCAGCCTCGACACGCCGTAACGTCAAACCCGATTCTTTCCTCAACCTTGTCAGCTCGACACCGAGACTTTGCATATCAGAACTCCTTATATGCTAATTATCGCAAGCATGCTTGCGATGTCAAGCACGCAGGAACGTACAGGGGTTATGGGACCTTGGCGCAGAGCGACCGCATGCGCAGTTCTAGCACGGCGCTCGCGATCTTAAAGGTAGCGGTCGCGCTCGGGATCAATTGAAGGGGGTCTTGAGTATGCCCTGTAAACAAACAGATAGAGTGGTGGAGCTCAAACCTCAGCATTTTGGAGGTAAATGCACAAACCGCCCCCGGCGCTTTAACGTCGATGGGACAATTTACCACCTGTAATGGCGATCATGGTAGGACATACTTGCTAACAGCTTGAAAATTTTGAGTACTTAAGTATTTGATAAGTTTGAATTATTTTAAGCGGAAAATTCAACGCGAAAATATCGCATGACTTATAGAGATCATGTTATAAATGGAGCAGTGTGACATTCCTCAAAACTTGAGACCTGCCAGATGAAAATTGTAGAGACGCAGGCCCTGATACACAAGATCGGTCCGGCCCTTACAACCAAGTACATTGGTGCCTTAAAACAGCTCGGTGTTGGTGATAGCGCAGCGCGCAAATGCGTTCAAAGAGCAACTGCTGACCACACAAAGCTCGCAGGAATCCGGTTCGAAAAAAATACCCGGTTCATCTATACACCAGAGGATTACGGCACGCCCCGGTTTTGGCGCAACTTCGACGAGGCCTGTTATACTCATGGGAAAAGTTATTGGGCCGCCATGACAAATCTTCGCGCACGCGGCGGTACGTGTCGTCTAGACCGCTTTGAACAGGTAAGCGGCGCGCCCATTGCACGAAAGGGACAACTCTCCCCTGCCCTCATTCTTGAACGCTTAAAGGCCGTAAATGTCCTCGAAGAATTTGTCGACAACGATGAAACTTATTTACGCTTCCAGTCAAGATATCTGCGCACCGCACCGATCGAACTGATACGCGCAAATGAGCTGGCCGAGTTCGTTGCCCTGCACGGAATAAAGGAATGGGCACGGCGATTGGGACTGGGGAGCTACAACAAGTTCAATATGCGTGGCGGAGACGCTCCTCCCATTGTTTCCGGCATCACTTTCGACCTTACGGCTCCAGCCTATTTTCGACCCCTGTTGCAAATTTTTGACGGCGCCCCAAAGCCGGGATTTCTCGTCTGCGACATCAACACCTTTGAGATCATGAAAGAGCCCGAAGTTGAGGCATTTGTTCGCAAATGCGACGGCGCGGCCTTCTCCGCAAAGATTGGCCGGATCATGCCAATGCTCGTGGCGGACGTCTTTTCCGCAAAAGGTATGGATCTGGCGAAGAGTAAAGGTATTCTAGCCATTACGCTTGAGAATCTTTTCGGCGCAGAACTGGCCCGGGCCTTGCGCGACCTTGTCCGGTTGCTGACAGACACAGGTGCCACAGCTGCCGTTAACCCCGACCACCTCTCAAGAGTCCTCAAATCACTCACCAAGATTGAAGGGGCCTCTTCAAATTTGCGCGGTGCGTTATTTGAGCTCGTCGTTGGCAGCTTGGTCAAAGACGTCGAAGGCGGATCACTCAAAACTGGATTTAAAATTCGAGACCTCTACACCATGGAAAAAGCTGAGATCGATGTTCAATTAGACAAAACCAAGCATGCAGGCTTCTTGATTATTGAATGCAAGGCAAAGAACCCCGGCGCGCGCGTGAGCGAAAAAGAAGCCAAACGCTGGTACGACGACCGCGTACCGCTCATTCACCGCATTCTCAATACGGGCTTTAAAGAGGTCGAGAGGCCGTTCCATTTCGAGATTTGGACCAACGGGATCTTTGCTGCCTCGGCCCTCGCCTGGCTTGAGGCGCAGCCTAAAACATGCGAGGGTTACACCATCGATTGGAAAGATGGCGCAGCACTCAAAGCATACGCGGACAAAGCATCCAATGGATCACTCAGAGAGATGTTGAACGAGCATTATTTTAAGAACCCTATGACATCCGTTGTGGCCGATCATCTTTTGGACCCGAAGGACACCTGAAATTGAGGCGTGTTGACGCTGAAAGGACGGGGATAGGCTCAACGGCCCACCTCGCCCGAGCGTCTCAGTTCCAGCCTTGCCATGACAGCAACTGTTCTTCGGCTCCCAAAGGTTCAACCCCACCTACTTGCCAAACCATATCCGTCAACGTTTCGTTTCGGATATCAGCAAACTGGATCAAACTGCCGATCGCACCATTGACGGGGTCGTTTGGGCGACGATGGAAAACTGCCGCAGATTGTTCCCGGGCGATTTGTTCCCCAAAGCCTTTGTTTATCATGATCACCGGCGAGGTTAGTGTTTCACTTCGAATATCTGCCAGAATCGCGTTGGCATCAAATCCAGTTCCAACGCTTTGAGGGGTAATCGCTGCTGTATCCATCGCATTTCTTCCTGCTGAAAAGTCAGCCATGAGATCATCGATATCCAAGCTGGTAGCGACAACAGAGCCGACACCGACATACATTGACGATGACCTAAGATCGTCTGCGGTCGCCAATGCTGCGTAGATCCTGTTCTGAGCACTGGCAGACTGCATCATCACATCACGCGATGGGCCGGGGAGTGGGTGCTCTATTGTTACGACATCCCAATCGCTGAACACCTGACTGTAAGGAACGTCGGCCATCGCTGGTACTGGTAGACCAAGAATGCAGATCGTAATGAGCCTATGAATTGAGTTTATCATAATCCTAGTTCCCTTTTGTTTCATTGTTCTGAACAGCGCCGAGATGGTGGCCATGAAGTTCGACGAAGGCTGCAATCTGTTTCAAACGATAAACACGGTACACCCGTTCATGAAACGCGAGCAGTACATCACCTGGCCAAATGCGGAACGCTGTTGTCCCGCCTTCCGACTCCTCGACACGCCAGACGCCAAGATGATCAATAGCAGGGCGAACACGCTTCCACATTTTGCTCACAGTGACACGAAAGCCTTTTGTCTCCTTGTCGTAGATTGCTTCGGCAATTTTTGCGATTGAGACCGGGGTCTCGTCCCCACGATGTTTCTTGAGCAGATTACGTGTCATTGAAGCTTGCTTTTCGTCGAAGATCGTCTCCTTGAAGGCCTCAATGTCGGTTTCAGGGCTTTCATCGAGAACACCGGACATTTCTAGCCAGATCGTCAACCAACGCTCAAAGACGACACCGTGCAACCGCGTCGAGCGAGAGTCTAGTTCTCCTAGCGCTGTGTCGAGATCAGCGCTCATTTCAATATCTTGCCAGGTCAAGCTTTCCAGCTCTTTCTGGATTACTTCGTAGACGCTATCGGCGATGCTTTGCATCTTTCTGACATCATTACCCAAATCTTTCACCACCACGCCTCCCAGTCGTTCCACTTTTCCATCACACACAGAACCTAAGACATATATAGGAGTTCTCTTTCTGTTCCGCCATCTTGGCTGCAGGCTAATTAGCTCGGTGTGGCATCACGAACAGAAAACAGGTGTAGGCGATTATCGCCCACACCTCTCTTTTTTGGATCGATTAGGCCGCGCGGCTTGCCTTTTTCGAGCGTGCCAGCGTTTTGGCGCGCATTACGCGGTTTTCGGGCAAGTACTCACCGAAGTCGGTATCCATCGTCAGGCGATACTCGTCGCCATCGATGATTGTCAGCAAAACAGCGTAGCCATTTACGAACTCATCCAAAATCGCCAAGTTCGCGGTACCGTCTGCGGAAGCCGGAACATAACCTGCCCAAGCAAACACACCTGGCACGACTTGACGGACCAATTCGATTTCTTCGGTGCCAAAGTTTGTCTGAAGCAAGAATGCCAGATCGACAGTGCCTTCCGTCACCGCGCCCGCGTTCTCGCGAAACTGCTGCGCTTCAACACCTGTAGCGGTTGCATCGAAGTAGTAGCCACCAACACCGGGGACATCGTTGTTCAAAGCGCCGATTTCAAACTGACGCATCTTAGATACCCCACGACTAAATTTAAGTGTCTTCATTGTAAAAGCCCCTCCTAAGGCTCTTGGGTGGCACCAGATCATCTGGCACCGGTAGAATGGTTATCCAATGATTCGGAGGGCAAAAAAATATTGGTTGTCAGCTAGTTAGGCCTTGGCTGATATAAATTAGCTTTAACTCTATTAGCCTGAAAGATAGTCCATGGTTGCGCGAGACGATGCAGCTGTAAAATATTCTGAAGTAGGCATTCTGACTAGCATGGCCCCCGAAAGCATACGTCACACAATTGCAGCTTACGGAAGCGAACTGCCACAATGCTGATACGCGATATGTCCAAAGCTCTCTGCAACTTGCTTTCCCACATCCCAAAAGTCTGCAAGATCCAACTTGTCAGCGTCCAGCAGGGCAAGCGTCGTTTCCCTATCTTTGACCAGTTCAGGATGATCCAGTTGTAACTGTTTGATCATTGCGCGCGCAGCAGCATCGTCAGCGTGCGCGGCTTCAACGTGGCCGCTCAGCATAAATTTGAAACGCCCAGTACAATCCGGGTAGTTTGGCACCACGTGATTAATTTCGTCAAACCAGTCACCTTTTCGGGTTCCGCAAGTCTGCGCAACGTTCCCATCTTGATCCTGTTGGCCACAGCTCAGAAAAAGGTTGGTGTGAGACACTTCGAGATCTGAACGCCCATTCGCGCCGTGTTGCGGCCTAAAATGTTCAATGTGGAACGACTTTCCTGGCGAGCTTAAATCAAGGCCCCTGCCACAGTAGACGCACAATCCGCGTTGTTCGAAAAACAGGCTGTGGACCACGGCTGTCCGAACGGCCGGCTCATTGAATGGATAACTTGGTTGCCAATCTGCGTTTGCCAAAGCCAGCCAAGTTGTAAGTTCTGGCGGAGCCTCGTTCTTTCGCGCCCCTTTCACTTGGATGCCTCAAGCTTCTTCAATCTCTTTTTCAGCACGATCAAATCTGGGGGGTGTCCCTCGATTTGATTGGAAATCTTGAGGAACAGTTGCGATGCAGCCGCGAGATCAGCAGCATCAATCGCATCGTTAAACTCGTCAATCAGCAGATCAAGCGGCGGATAGCGCTCCGACGACCCAAAGATGCCCTCAAGCAGATAATTACTGGTTCGCCCCTTGGTGCTTAGCGGTAGACCCGCCGTCATTGTGCCGTTCTCTGAAGCGCTAAGGATACGAACATCTTCGCTCTTCACCGCTGAAATCACCTGCGGTGAGTGGGTTGTGACGATAAACTGACAGTTCGCAAAAGTCTTGCGGAGTGTGGTGAGGATTTCGCTTTGCCAAGCCGGATGTAGATTTAGCTCAACTTCGTCAATGAGAACGACGCCTGGGATTTCATTGAGCGGGCTGTTTGGCGCTGTCACTTGCAGACGTCGCGCGAGATCAGCCAGCAAAATGATGTAGGACCTCTCACCGCTCGACAACTTGTCAACATGCACCAATGTGCCGTCTTTTTTGGTCAGGAACAGTCCTGGCTGAGACGCCGTAGACGAAAATGAAATGTCCGAAAAGCTGTCGATAGACCTAATGAGCTTTCTGACAGCTTGCAGCTGAGGGTCGCGAAATTTCGGCTCTTTGTCTCTAACTTGTCTGGCCTCTTGAGCGTCGAGCTTGTCCCACCAGACCTCAAGATCGTTGATCGCCTTCAGATCCGCCTGCAATGACGTTTCTTGCAGAATATCATAATTGAAAACGTCTGTAGACGTCGTCTTGTTTTTGAAACCCCTATCCTGATGATAATACACAAAAAGCGGTCTCTCGGTTAATTCCAAACTAGAATTTTGCGCTCTCTCCCAGAGCTTTGCCAATGTTGGATTAGAAGGTTGGCGGCCAAGCTCACTATAACGGATTTCAACAACGTCGGGGGATGATATTTCTGTCTCGCCCAATCGATACTCGAGGCGCAAAAAACAATCATCGGCGTCAAATCTGATGTCTTCTTTCGTCAGCGCAGGTTGGCGATATTGAGGTTTGCCTTGAGTATTGGGAAACAGCATTCTAATCGGTTGCAACATCGTTGCGATAGCATCCAGAATAGTTGTCTTCCCCGCCCCGTTTCGACCAACAATAACCGTAAGGTTGCTGCTGAAACTAAGTTTCAGGTTGCGGATGCCACGAAAATCCTTGACGGTCAGTTTTTTGATTATCATTCTCTGCGCCCCACCAACAAACCGTTTTCTGGAACTGTATAGGCTTCAAACTGTTGCTGCTACCCTATATTATTAAAGCCTTAGTTACGAATAGGCGCTTGATTTAGGTGATATGTTTGTGTGTTGCGTTGGCCTTAGCATCTTTCTGCTCACAATTCCAAAAATATCAACATCAACTGATCCGCAAAAGGGGGAAGGCGCGGCCTTCCCCTCGGGCCCGGGCGATATCGCCGGCATTGTTAGGAGCGTGCGCGGCATCGCTCGCAAGTTCGGACTGCATGACAGCGATGAACTCGTCAACTTCGATCTGCAAGGCGACGGCGGTGGCAACAATATCAGCTATGCCAAAGGCCGTGCCGGGGAGGAAGAACAAAGTGTCCTGACTGCAGCCTTCACCGGCAATCACGGCTGGTTCTGGCGCAATCGCGATGGGCAAGATTTCAAGGTCACGCTTTATGTGCGTGGCGATTACAGCGAGATGAAGCTGCCATAAGAATCTTATCGCCCTGGCGCATGGCGGGGGCTATTTCGCAGAAGCTGAAGTTAGCCGGGGAGGTCCGCAGAAATCGTAATAGGCCCAGACTGCCTAATCGTCCCCTAATAGATATTTCTCCGAAGACGCACTGGGATTGCATGAGGAATGTTGTTGAGAGAAGCATCAGATTCGTAACCAAAGCGACGAAGTTCTCGAAACACACCTGAATGCGAAACCAATAATATGTTCTCTCCGCTTGGAAGATCATTCAAAGCGTGTTGGATACGATCTCGAAAATCAGCATCAGTCTCGCCGTTTTCGGGGTGCGTTTCTTGACCCCTTTGAGATTTTGAAACACCTTCATAAACACCCCATGACCGTTCCGCCCATGCGGGATTGATGTGTATCTTGTAGCCACCCACGCCTCGAAACGGCGAAATCGTCTGAAGACAGCGTTTCAGATGGCTGCAAACAATCACATCAATCGGAAACGCCTTCAGCGCGGCAGCAGCCAAGTCGGCTTCCCGTTTGCCTAAATCTGAAAGAGGGATGTCAGACTGGCCCATTGTCAGTCCCGCCTTGTTCCAGGGCGTTTGTGCGTGTCTTAAGAAAATCAGCGTTGACGGCGGTGTCATTCGCGGCTTCCAAACATTCTTGTCGCCTAGAGCAAGAGGGCTTTGATAACATCGTGTTCAGCTCCAAACTCGTCAATCATCATCGCCAGAAGTTCATCCTTAAAATGGCGGGCCTCGACAGAAAGATCCTTATAGACCTTCGTATTCAGCCCTTCATCTCCAGGCAATTTAAGCTGTGTTCGGATTGGTTCTTCGTTCAAATCGGATAGAAAGCGGGCATAACGTGACAGTGGTTGTTCCATTGCGATGCCAAACACCGCCCGCATGCGAGCGATCGTTGACAATGCAAAAAGCTCTTCCAGCTTCCGGCGCTTCGCAACAACGTCTATATCTTTGGTTTGGCTCACCGCCGCGACACCAGCAAGATACAGGAGCATGCGTGAAAACCTTAGCTTTACCAACCGGATCGCGCGCGGTTTATCCGCGGCGGCTGTTTTGTGCTCGAAATCAACACAAATCGTGCGCCAGTAGCGGATCACATCATTCAACAGAAATAGACACAGTTTATGTTCGTCCAGGTCATCGGCGACATAGCGCTTTATAAGCTGTGTGCGTGTTTGTTTGAACAAGCCCTGGTTGAAGGTCCACTCCCCTTCCAGCAAAAACAGCATCCGTCGTGTAATGAAAATATTGGTATCGTCGTCACCTCCGA
>JBARCL010000141.1:0-9379 GCA_049794055.1 Sulfitobacter sp. | reverse complement strand
TGCCGCGTGCTTTTACGTCGTCAAGTGTCCCGGCAGCAGCAGCGCCAGCTGCCAGAGCGGCGACTGTCATTGCGCCGAAAAGTACAGATTTATTCATTGTTACCTCTTCCTGATAATCCGCCACGTTTATGGGCGGTTGAACCGGCACCTTTGGGCACCGGAGGCGATACATCACGGATTCATCCGATCAGTGGCCCGTAGTGTGGTCGGATTCCCGTTTGAAGGTCAAGGGAGTCTGCCAGAAAATCAGGCAATAACGTCACCCTGCCCCAGCTTAAGCGCATTCTATTGGCGCTCTGCCTGTCACGCGGCGCGACAAAGCGTGAACATAGCGCTTGCATGCAGAAAGCTTTCTTTCTTGATTGCCGCCATTTCTTCTGCTTGCGCGTCAGCCCCCCACTGCTCGGCTTGCCAAACCTCGTCCAGCCGCGACAATTCCCACAGCGCCTCGGCATCCCGCGCCTGACGTGCCGCAGCAAACCCCAGGACAAGCGACCCCGAAAGGCTCACCAGATCATGAAACGCGGCCAGCTCAAACGAAGATAGTCCATGGGTTTTTTCCCGCAGGACAGCAAGCGCCGCCTGATCCTGTGGCACATGCATCACGCCGGTACGCAGGGCCAGTCGCACCCCCAGCGCCTCATGGCCCCACGCCAGCATCGGATCCCACAGCGCGGCTTGACGCTCGACCAATTCCGGCGGCCCTTCGGCCCGATAACACAACAAGTCGCAATCGCCATAATCTGCCAGCATATCCGCCACTTCAGCGTGCTGTACCGCGACCTTGTCAACGGCAGCATTGGCTGTCTTGGTTGCCGGCATCAGATGCGGCTTGATCTCGCCCTCCTGCGCGTCCCATTCCGCAGCAATCACCTCGGCCATTGCTCGGGTCGGCAAGATCAGGCTGCGCTTTGCAGGGGTTTTGACCGGCCTGCCATCAAGCCTGACCTCAAATCCTTCGCCGCCCTCTTCAACAGTTGCTTCTTTCCAGAACCGCTTGGCCTTCCAGTCACTCATGCAGACACCTTCCACATCTCATCCAGCACAGGCCGCAATCCGGCAAAATCATCAATCAACACCGAGGCCGCAGTAAGCTGTTCGCGCCCGTGGTATCCCCAACCAACCCCAATGCCGCAAACCCCAGCCGCCGCTGCCATATCCATGTCAAAACTGGTATCGCCCACCATGACCGTATCCTGCGCCGCGACGCCGGCATCGGCCATGGCTTGCAAGATCATCGAGGGATGCGGCTTGGACGGATGGAAATCGGCAACCTGTTGGGTCACAAAAAGCCCTTCCAACCCGTGCCCTTCGATCAGTTTATCAAGGCCCCGTTTGGATTTACCCGTGGCTACACCCAGCAGGACATCCCGCTCTGCTTGTAACCCGTACAAAACGTCCAAGGCACCGGGATAAAGCGGTGACGATTGCTGGACACCAGTCTGCGCTCGCATGTCCATATAGGCGTTCTTGTAAGCTGCACACATCTTCTCGTGGCCCTGCGCCGACATCTGCGGCATCAACCGTGGGAAAATCACATCCAGCGACAGGCCCACAACACCCAGAATATCCTTTCGCGGTGGCACGGGTTCATCGACTGCAGCATAGGCCTTTGCCATCGCCGCCACGATATCGCCTTGGCTGTCGACCAATGTACCATCGACGTCAAAGATGACCAACCGCAGCGCAGAACTCATTGCAGGCTCTCGAAAGGATCATCCGCCGCCAGATCTTCGGTCCAGCCGAAGGTTTCAAATGAATGGGCCATGTGATCCGGCAGCTCCGCTGTTATCGTGATCACCTTACGGGTATCGGGATGCATAAACGTCATCAACCGCGCGTGCAGATGCAGTTTTTTGCTGATCATCCCGCCCAGTTGCGCGCCCCAACCATCACCCATGTTTTCCTGACCCGAGCCACCATATTTGCCGTCACCCACAATCGGGTGGCCGATTTCGGCCATATGTGCGCGCAACTGGTGCGTCCGCCCCGTTACCGGCTCAAGCGCGACCCAAGAAGCCCGCGATCCCACACGATATAGCGTGGCATATAGCGTATGGGCCCGTTTCGCCCCCGGGGTATCATCAATGTCACGTGGATGGACGGCGATCATTTTTTCGCCTTCACCGCTTTTGCCGTGACCGCCTGCCTTGACCAGCCCGTATTTGATCTCGCCCAGATAGGGCGTCGGGACGCCCGCAACAATCGCCCAGTAAATCTTGCGGGTTTCGCGATGCCGCATTGCTGCTGTCAGCGCCTTGGCCGCCATCCGCGTCCGCGCCAGCAGCAAAACACCAGATGTGTCACGATCCAATCGGTGCACCAGCCGCGGCTTTTCCTCCATGTCAAACATCAAGGCCTCGGACAGCGCGTCAACATGCCGGTCCGCCTGCCCCGATCCGCCCTGCACAGCCAAGCCTGGCGGCTTGTTCAATGCAATTACATGATCGTCGCGGTAAATCACACAGGACCGGATCATCTTGGCATCCGCATCCGTCACCCGCGTCCGCTTTGGGGGCGGCGGCGCCTTTTCATCCGGCAAGGGCGGAATGCGTACTTCTTGCCCGACCTCGATACGGGTAGACCCCTTTACCCGCCCGCCATCCACACGAATGTCACCCTTGCGGCACATCTTTTCGATACGCCCCTGTGAAATCAGTGGGAATTCACGTTTGAACCAACGGTCCAACCGTTGATCCCCATCACCTTCTTGAACCACAAGCATCTGAACACGGCTCATATCAATACCCCTCGCGCGAGCCACAGCCCGGCCATCAGCGCTGCGATGGACAGTCCCACCGACACTGCTACATAAATTGCGGCTGCGCCGAATGCGCCCCGCTCCATCAACGTAACCGTCTCAAGCGAAAACGCCGAGAAGGTCGTAAAGCCGCCCAAAATGCCTGTCATGATAAACGGGCTTAAAGCGTTCAGCCCCCGCTGCGCGGCCACCACCACGAAAACGCCCATCAGGAAAGACCCGATCACGTTAACGGCAATTATCGCAACCGGAAATTCCACATGCCCGGTCAACCGCAATACCGCCACCCCCGACAAATACCGGAGCGCAGCGCCCAAAGCACCGCCAAACGCAACAAGAAGCATCGTTGAAAACATGGGCGGTCTGTCCGCCTTTGCAGCCCAATTGTCAAGCTGGGCGGCGGTTTACGCCCGATCATCCCGCTTTGCTCGCAGTTTGGTGAAATAATCCAGCCGCTTTTTCAACTCGCGCTCAAAGCCGCGCTCGACAGGGGCATAGAGCACCGGACGTTTCATGGTTTCGGGAAAGTAATCTTGCCCCGAAAACCCGTCTTCGGCATCATGATCATAAGCATAGCCCTTGCCATACCCCTGATCCTTCATCATCGACGTCGGTGCGTTGAGAATGTGTTTCGGCGGCGGCTCTGATCCGGTGTCCTTGGCGGCCCTGCGCGCGCCCTTATAAGCAACATAGGTCGCGTTCGACTTGGGTGCCAGCGCCAGATAGGTCACGGCCTGCGCCAAAGCCAGCTCCCCCTCGGGGGAACCCAAACGCTCATAGGTTTCCCAGGATTGCAAACATACCGCCTGGGCCTGCGGATCGGCCAGGCCGATGTCCTCGACCGCCATTCGCGTGATTCGGCGCGCCAGAAACCGCGGGTCTTCCCCCCCCTCCAACATCCGCGCAAACCAATAAAGCGCCGCATCGGGATCCGATCCGCGCACCGATTTATGTAAGGCCGAGATCAGATTGTAATGCGCATCACCGCCCTTGTCATAGTGCGCCGCCCGGCGCATCAGCCGTTGACCAAGAGCAGCGGTATCCAGTTCTTGGTCGGTTTTCCACGCTGCGACCTGCTCAACCAGATTAAGCAACGCCCGCCCGTCGCCATCCGCCATCTCCAGCAAGGCTTCGCGTGCAGGCCCCTCAAGCGGCAAACCCCGCCCCAACTCCTGTTCGGCCCGCTGCGCCATCAATTCCAGTTCCGCGAGCGACAACCGCTCCAACACCAGAACCTGCGCCCGGCTCATGACAGCGGCGTTCAACTCGAAACTCGGGTTCTCCGTCGTGGCCCCGACCAAAAGGATCGTGCCATCCTCCATATAGGGTAGAAATCCATCCTGCTGCGCCTTATTGAAACGGTGAATTTCGTCGACGAACAGCAAGGTCCCTTGCCCGTTCTGCCGCCGGATCTTTGCCGCCTCAAAAACCTTGCGCAACTCCGGAACGCCCGAGAAAATCGCGCTGATCTGGACAAAATGCAGATCGGTTTCATCCGCCAGCAACCGCGCAATTGTGGTTTTCCCCACACCCGGCGGCCCCCAGAAAATCAGCGATGACAAGCTGCCGGAGTCCAGCATCACCGTCAACGGCGCCTCCGGCCCTAAAACATTCTGCTGCCCGATCACCTCGGCGATCGACTTTGGCCGCAATCGGTCGGCCAAGGGTCGCGGCGCGGTATCCGGCACCGCAGTACCATTATCAAACAAATCTGCCATACCATCCATATGCGCGGCCCAATTGTACAGCGCAACACCCCAGCTTCATCTTGCCTTTAAACTTACCACCATCCGAACAAACAAAAAGCCCCGCCAAATGGCAGGGCTCTCCATTCGCAAAATGCGAAAATTCTTATTCTGCGGCTTCTTCCGCAGCTGTACGTGCCTTGTCACCAGCACCTTTAGCATCGCGATCGCGATCGACAAATTCGATGATCGCCATCGGTGCCATATCGCCATAGCGGAATCCGGCTTTCAACACGCGCACATAACCGCCCTGACGATCCTTGTACCGTGGTCCAAGGATATCAAAAAGTTTCGCAACATACTGGTCTTGCTTCAGCTTTGATGCGGCCTGGCGACGGGCGTGCAGATCGCCGCGTTTTGCCAATGTGATCATCTTTTCAATGATTGGCTTCAGTTCTTTTGCCTTGGGCAAAGTTGTCTTGATTTGCTCATGTTCGATGAGCGAGCCGGCCATGTTCGACCAAAGCGCCTTGCGGTGCTCATGTGTGCGGTTCAGGCGGCGGTATCCACGTGCGTGACGCATGTTGTAGTCTCCTAAAAGTGCCCTCTACGGGCTGTTTTACTTTGTCTGGCTGGCGTGCGTAGCGCCAGCTCTCCTTGGGGTAAGCGTCTCCCGAAGGGGGCGCGTTACCCGGTAGTCGTCCGCCCTTGAGCGGGCGATGAAAGGGCGTCATTGCCCCGTCGCGATGTAGGGCGGGGTTCACCCCGCCGCACAATTCTTAAAAGTTGTCTTCGAACTTCTTGGCCAGATCTTCGATGTTGTTCGGTGGCCAGTCCTCAACGTCCATACCAAGGTGCAGACCCATGCCTGACAACACTTCCTTGATCTCGTTCAAGGATTTGCGGCCAAAGTTCGGCGTGCGCAGCATTTCGGCTTCGGTCTTCTGGATCAGATCGCCAATATAGACGATGTTGTCGTTCTTCAGGCAGTTCGCGGAACGCACTGACAATTCCAACTCGTCCACTTTCTTAAGCAGCAGCGGGTTGAACTCAAGACCGTCATCTTCATCCGCACGCGAGGCAGACTCAGGCTCGTCGAAGTTAACGAAGATGCCCAGCTGGTCCTGCAAGATGCGCGCGGCGAATGCCACGGCGTCATCTGGCGTAATCGACCCGTCGGTTTCGACCTTCATGGTCAGCTTGTCATAGTCGAGAACCTGACCTTCGCGGGTCGGCTGAACGTCATAAGACACTTTCTTGACCGGGGAATAGATCGCGTCGATTGGAATAAGACCAATCGGTGCATCCTCTGGCTTGTTCTTCTCAGCGGAAACATAGCCCTTGCCCGTGTTCACGGTCAGCTCCATGTACACGTCAGCGCCATCATCAAGGTGACAGATCACGTGATCACGGTTCAAAATCTCGATGCCCGCAGACTCGGAAATGTCACCAGCGGTCACAACGCCCGGACCCTTTGCAGAGATCGACAGACGCTTTGGCCCTTCGACTTCCATACGGATCGACACGCCCTTGAGGTTCAAAATGATGTCGGTAACGTCTTCACGTACACCGGCAACTGATGAGAACTCGTGCAAAACATTGTCAATTTGTACAGATGTGATCGCAGCGCCCTGCAGCGATGACATCAGAACGCGGCGGAGCGCGTTACCCATGGTCAAACCAAAGCCGCGCTCAAGCGGTTCTGCCATCACAGTAGCCTGACGCGCTGGGTCATTGCCCGGCTTGACGTCCAACTGTGCGGGTTTGATCAATTCAGCCCAATTTTTGTGGATCATATGTCCCTCCATCCTTGTATCTGCCGCATGTCCGATCAGCAGTTACGCTCGAGGTTTCAAAAAAGCGGTATGGGGCCTGCATGAAAAACGCAGACCCCGTCATTTAGTCTCGCTTAAACGCGGCGGCGCTTTGGCGGACGACAGCCGTTGTGGGCCATCGGTGTCACGTCGCGAATGGACGTGATGTTAAAGCCTGCTGCGGCCAACGCACGAAGCGCTGATTCGCGGCCAGAACCGGGGCCCTGTACTTCAACTTCCAGCGTCTTCACACCGTGTTCCTGCGCCTTGCGGCCTACATCTTCTGCAGCCATCTGGGCAGCATAGGGTGTAGATTTCCGCGAGCCTTTGAAACCCATGGTGCCGGCAGACGACCATGCGATCGCGTTGCCCTGCACATCCGAGATCAGGATCTTGGTGTTGTTAAAGCTTGAGTTTACGTGCGCCACACCTGCGGCGATATTCTTGGAGACCTTACGCTTGGTCTTGCGTGCATCGCGTGCCATCTGTTCAGCCCTCCCTTATTTCTTCTTACCGGCAATGGCCTTTGCGGGGCCTTTGCGGGTGCGAGCGTTGGTATGTGTGCGCTGTCCACGGACAGGCAGGTTACGACGGTGGCGCAGGCCACGGTAGCAACCAAGGTCCATCAGACGCTTGATGTTCATCTGCGTGTCACGACGCAGGTCACCTTCGACGGTATAGTTTTCGTCGATATGCTCGCGGATTTTCAGAATTTCTGCATCAGACAGCTCATTGATGCGACGGCTCAGGTCAAGGCCGATGGCCTCGCAGATGGCCACAGCAGAAGAGTTGCCGATACCGGTGATATATGTGAGGGCGATTGGAACCCGCTTTGCAGTCGGGAGGTTTACGCCGGCAATACGTGCCACGTGTGCAATTCCTTTTTCGTTGCGGGTCCGTTGTACCAGACCCTTTTTTCACAACATAAGCCCGAGGCGATTACGGCCATCGGGCTAAGGCTGATCAGGTGATCATGCGGGCGGGTGCGACCCTGACCGCAAATTGATTCTCTTGCGAGATAGCGCTGACTATGAGGTTTTCGATTGGGCGTCAACCCAAGGTGGCCGCGCTTGCAGCATAGGGTGGCTTCTATTGAGAAACTCGGCCGGACTTTCGCAAAAGTCCGGCGTCTGGTCTACGCGTCCAGAATTGCTGACAGCGAAGCTTGCACCACATTGATGTCGGCCAACCCGTCAACCCGCTTCAACAGGTTATGCGCATAGTAATAGCCCAACAACGGCGAGGTCTTTTTATAATATTCCATCAAACGAGTGCGCAGTGAGTCTTCGTTGTCATCTGCGCGACGTTTAAAATCTGACGCACCACAATTGGAGCATTTGCCATCTTCCGGCTGCGGCTTGGTCTCGTCATGGTACACTTCACCACAAGCACCACAGGTCGAACGGCCCGCAATCCGCGCAACCAGCGCTTCATCACGCACGCGCAGTTCAATTACCGCGTCAAGGGTCTTACCCTCTTCTTTCATCAAACCTTCTAGCGCAGTTGCCTGCTTCAAAGTTCGGGGAAAGCCATCAAAGATAAAGCCGCCACCCGAGTCGCCCTGAAGCTTTTCCCGGATCAGGCCGATAACAATCTCGTCCGTTACCAATTCGCCGCGCTCCATGACGCCGGCAACCTTCTTGCCCATTTCGGTGCCACTGTCCTTGGCCTCGCGCAGCATATCGCCAGTGCTGAGTTGCACCATGTTGCGTGTTTCAACCAAATGACGTGCTTGCGTGCCTTTGCCCGCGCCTGGTGGTCCAAGCAGAATAATATTCATCGACGTAACGGGCTCCGTTTTTTGCGTGGACCTTTACCTTTACCGCGCAAGTTGGATTTTTCAAGCAGACCTTCGTACTGATGGGCCAAAAGATGGCTTTGAACCTGTTGAATTGTATCCATTGTCACCGACACGACAATCAACACTGACGTGCCGCCGAAATAGAAAGGAATAGCAAACTGTCCGCGCAGGATTTCAGGAAAGACACAAACCAGCGCCAAATACCCAGACCCAAGCACAAGCAGGCGGTTCACCACATACTCCAGATACTCGGCTGTTTTCTTACCCGGACGAATGCCCGGAACAAAACCGTTCTGGTTCTTGAGGTTGTCTGCAACTTCATCCGGCTTGAAGCTGACGTTGAAGGTGTAGAAATAGGTGAAGAACACGATCATCGCGATAAAGAACAAAAGATAGAGCGGCTGACCGGGGCCAAAGTTCGCCAGCAGTACCGACATGATAGGCCCTGTCGAATTGCCCGAGAAAGTGCTGATCGTGATCGGCAGCAACAACAGGCTTGAAGCGAAGATCGCAGGGATAACGCCCGCGGGGTTCACCTTGACCGGCAGGTGCGAAGAACCACCATCATACATTTTCATGCCAACTTGGCGGCGCGGGTACTGAATATGGATCTTGCGCAGGGCGCGCTCCATGAACACCACAAACATGATCGTCAGCACGACCATCACCAGCACACCGACAATAACCGCTGGACTGATTGCGCCTGAACGGCCAGAGGCAAAGAA
Organism: Sulfitobacter sp.; assembly: GCA_049794055.1. Taxonomy (GTDB): domain Bacteria; phylum Pseudomonadota; class Alphaproteobacteria; order Rhodobacterales; family Rhodobacteraceae; genus Sulfitobacter. Next base: position 593 of record JBARCL010000141.1, on the reverse strand, counting down.
CTGCGCAATCGCGGCAGGGACTTCAGCGATGATGCCAACAAAGATGATTAGGGAAATGCCGTTACCGATGCCGCGTGCGGTGATCTGTTCACCCAGCCACATCAGGAACATCGTACCGCCCACCAGCGTAATCATACAGGCAATACGGAAATAGAGGCCCGGATCAGCGGCGATATCGCCTGCCTCCAAAGATACGGCCAGACCGTATGACTGCAAAATCGCCAAGGTCACAGTACCATACCGGGTGTACTGGTTCAGCTTCTTGCGCCCTTGCTCGCCCTCTTTCTTTAACTGCTCCCATGGCCCGTACATGGACCCTAAAAGCTGTACGATGATAGAGGCCGAAATATACGGCATGATCCCCAGCGCAAAGATACCCATGCGTCCCAGCGCACCACCGGTGAACATGCTGACCATGCCACCGATGCCCTGTCCGGCTTGCTCCATAAAGTCGCGCAATGCGCCGCCGTCGATGCCCGGAACGGGAATGAACGTGCCCAAGCGATAGACAATCAACAAGCCCAACGTGAACAGGATGCGGTTTCGAAGGTCCGTGGCCTTGCCCAACGCAGCCCAGCTGGTGTTGGCGGCCA
>JBARCL010000140.1:0-4088 GCA_049794055.1 Sulfitobacter sp. | reverse complement strand
ATCCGGCGGCTCGCCCCGGTACTTTGAGATAAAGCGCTCAAACACCATCGAGATCATGTCGGGGCTGACATCGGTGATGCCCAAGAGATAACACAGAATCGAATTGGCCGCCGACCCACGCCCCTGGCATAGGATGCCTTGGGATTTGGCGAATTGAACAATGTCGTGAACGGTCAGGAAATAGGCCGGAAAGTTCAGATCGCGCACCACGGCGAGTTCTTTTTCCATGAGTTGAACGGCTCTGTCAGGTGGCCCATCCGGATAACGGCGCACCAGCCCCTCGCGGGTCAATCGTTCAAGGCGAGCTTGGGGCGTTTCGCCTGCAGCCCCTTCGTGCGGGTATTCATAAGATAACTCGCCCAGATCAAAACTGCATTTATCGGCAATCTCCAATGTGCGGCGGACAGCACCCAGATGGTTGCGAAAGAGCCGCGCCATATCGCGGCCCGCCTTGATACGGCGTTCACCATTGGGCAAGGCGTGAGTACCGATTTGATCGATCGTGATGTGCTCGCGCATGCAGGTCAGTACATCGGCGAGTTGGCGGCGGCTGGCGTGGTGCATCAATACATCGCCCACGGCAACCATCGGGGCACCTGCCCTTTGTGCGGCCTGCGCACAGGCATTCAGGTAGGCCTGATCACTGCCGTCATAGCGCGGCGCCGCGCCGAGAAAGACGTGATTGGGTAAATGTTGCCGCAGGTTCTGGATGTCTGGCACGGCCTGTTTCAGCCCCTGTTGCGGCAAGGCAATCAGGATCATGCCCTTGCAGGCGGGGATGAGATCCTTGACGTAAAGCTCGCAATCGCCCTTTTCCGCGCGACGTTTTCCCAGGGTCAACAGCCGTGTCAGGCGTTTGTAGGCTCTATGGTCGCGCGGCAGGGCGATCCAGTCGACGGAACAGTCACGCAGCACCAAACGGCAGCCGGTGATCAGTTTGGGCAAGGTGGTGATTGCGGGTTTTACAAGGGGGGCGCCTAACGTGATCTCTTGTCGGGATGACGCATCAAACTTTTTCTGAGAACGAATTTTTATCGCTTCGCTGGTCTCACGCTTTAATTCTTTCAACGCAGCCCAGGCCCGCACCACGCCCGCCAATGAATTGCGGTCGGTGATGGCAATCGCCGACAGGCCCAGTTCAGCGGCGCGTGCCACCAGTTCTTCGGGATGCGACGCTCCGGTGAGGAAGGTGAAGTTGGTCGTGATACAGAGCTCGGCATAATCCTGCCCTTGCATCCGCGCCTCCAACAGATCTTTTTGAAACGCCTCAACGGGCGGGTTGGTGCGGTTGTTCTTAATCATGCAAACTCCCCTTGTACGAACCAGTTGGGGTTTTGGGGCGTATAAAACAGCCAAAGCCGCCGCCCTTCTTTGGTCTCCACCCGCCAGTAATCGCGCAGGCCAGAACGCCAGTTGTCATCCGACATCCACCATTCCGGCGCGATGCGTTCCGGCCCCGTGGCCCGCCCAGTGGTGAGCGACATACGCCGCCAGCGAAAGCGTTTGGGGGGATGCGGGCCGTGGGCTGTAATCGGTTCGGGCGGGAACAGGCATAGCGGGCGGGGATTGGGGCTGGCCCAGCCGCTGGCGGGGTCTGAATAGGCGGTAGCGGCAATGATAAAACTGCGTTCAGGGATATGGCTGTCAACCGGCAGGAACCGCTGGATATTGTCCAATCCGATCCGCGTCCCGATCCGAGTAATCAGATCGTCCAACTGGCCCTTGTCCGCGGCTCGAATATGGGTGATTTGTTGGGCGGGTAGCGCCTCGACCTGCGTGGCCTCCAGCCGCAATTGATCAATACCAAAGCCTGCGTCAACCTCGGCCAACCCACGCTCAAACAACGGTAAGATACGGCTTGGGTCACGCAAAGGTCGTGCCAGACGCAATTCGACCTGTTGGTGATCCTGATCCACCCGACGCAGGGTGATGGTCAACATGCGCGCACCTGCTTCCTGCGCTTTCAATTTGGCGCAAAGCTGAACCAGCAGACGTTCACTGCCGGCCATTACATCCCCGATCAGGCCAATCGGTTCCGGCAGGGTCATGCGCACCCCGTAATGGGGTGGCTCGGCCAGTGGCGTAATTTCTTCGGGCTGATGACCTACGGCCTGATCCAACCGCATTAGCACCTCTGGCCCGAAACGGCGGGTGAGCGGCGCACGCGGGGCGGCGGCAAGATCGCCGATACTGCGCAACCCCAAGCGCTGGAGGGCCATCGCGGTGTTTTCGGTCAACCGCAGAGCTGCCACGGGCAACGGGGAAAGTCTGTCTAAGGTTTTCTCAGACGGCGCAATCCCTTCGCCATAATGCGCAAGCGCCCAGGCCGCCCCGCGTGTGGCGGCAAATCCAATTTGTACCGACAGGCCAGCCCGTGACAGGCGGCCCCGCATATCTTCAAGCATCTCGTTCTCACCGCCAAAAAGATGTGCCGATCCGGTGATGTCCAGGACCAACCCATCCTGACCTTCCAGCCCGCCCCAAGGGCAATAGCGTGTCGCCCAACGGCGTAGAACGGCCAGAAATTGCGCGTCTTTTACGGGATCAGCAGGTGTGCTCTGCAAACTGGGGCAAAAGGCGCGGGCATCGGCAAAGGCCATCCCTCGATGCAACCCTTGCCGGATGGCATCCCTGTTCAGGCAATAAATCCGGTTGGCGTTATTGTGTTTCAGCGTCAGCGCAAAGGGTCCCTCCAGCGGGCAAGCTCGTAAAACCCTGTCACTCGCCAGCAGGGGGAACCACAATGACGCAACGCGCCGCTGGATCCCATCGAACATACCAAGCCCCCAATGTTCCCGATTTGTTCTTTATAAGCTCCCACTTTTGCAGAGTCGAGCCCCACGCTGTGAGATTGGCATCAAACACGGGTGCACAGTGCCAGCGGGTTTCGGCGGCGTTGCTGCCCATGCCCTCCGGGAGGATCGTCAGCCCGGTTGATTTGCCATCCCTCGCCGCAAGCTGCAACCGGCGCCCTTCGGTCAGCCCCAAAGGCTTGGTGAGTGTCATTACAACCAAGGAGGCCGCGCCCGATCGAAGTGTCTCCTCTGCAACGGCGAGGGATTCAATCTGGTTGTTGGTGTTGCAGAGCGTCAGGTTCGACGGGTCGATGAAGCTGGCAAACCCATTGGGGTTGATCTGACGTGGCTCCCAACTTTCGCGTATCCACATAACATTACCCGCAAGCCGAGCCGCAAGCGCAAAAGCGAAGACCTCTGCGCCGGGGCCACAAACTTCATGAGTGCGGATATTTGCCGGTGGGAAGAAACTTAGATCAGGATCATACATGCAAGTACTTTAGCACCTGATATCAATATTGAGAAATACCGTCGTGCCACCATAGCCGACATTGGCGCAGTTGCAGCAAGCTGGCGCTTTGTCCCGCCCTCCGGGCCTTGGCACTGACAGCAGCGAACGGCCGGTATTTGAGTAACTCAGCACGCTCAAATTTCCGCAGTTTGATGACAACGCTGTCTTTGCCGTCGCTAGTAGTTCACCTGTTCGAAGCCGTAGTTGCCCTCATAGTCACGCCAATCGACGAAGACGGATCGGTGAAAAATACCTGGGCAATTCTGGCCCCAACGTTCAAGGCCCACATGGGCCTCGGGCATGGCAGTTATCGAAGATCGCTGCCATGAGAAATCGCCTTGGGTCCCGTAGGCGCCGAGGACCACGGTCGCGCTTCGGTTACAATCCCCATCGCGCCCGGACGCGTGCTGTCGTGCATACCGTACATCGAAGACGCGGATGGACCGCACGAAATTGAACTCTGGCCCGCTGATATCGATGTCCGCGCGGTCCTGAACGAGCCGCAGGGCGAGGTCGGTGGGAACGAGATTATCTACTGGCAAGGATTGAAGCGGACGACGGGTGTCGGTTCGGTACAAGGCTTCAAAGATGCGGCCAGCGTTGTTTTGTAACCGATCGTTCTCGTAGGAGGCGCCCATGGGACAGCGCCAGATTTGCAGCGGTGGTTCGACCGGCCAAGGTGTAATCCGCCGGATAAATTCGGCGCGGGCTCGGGCGCAAGGGACGGAAGCAGGCCAGCCGCCAGACAGGCACAAGAGGATCGCGCAATCGATCGGGTATGT
>JBARCL010000139.1:0-2305 GCA_049794055.1 Sulfitobacter sp. | reverse complement strand
GCACTGGCCGCATTGGTCCAAAGCTCGCGCACCACAGCCTCTTCCGCTTCTTCGGCGTAGGCCTTGTATTGCGCATTCTTGTAATCCCCTCCGGCCACGATGCGATTGACCTCGCCGAGGGTTGCCCTGCCGCGCTGAATCGCCAACAGGCAGGCCGCAACGAAGATCGACTTGCCCGCCTCCGAGAAGGTGTCGAGTGTCTTGTTGTCCTTATCCAGGAACAGATCCGCAAGAATGCTGACTTCGGTGAAGCGCTGCGCAAAGCTCGGGGCCTTGGCGATGCGGGCCAGCGGATTGTAACAATGGGTTGCATTGGACCAGTCAAACGGGCTGAAGCGGTACACCTCATCGCCATTCAGAGCCCGCAGGCGCGAGGTCTTGTCAAAGTTCTCGCCTTTGACGTCGAGCACCACCACCGATCCCGCAAAGCCCAGAAGGTTCGGGATCACGAAGCCCACACCCTTCCCGGCGCGGGTTGGCGCCACCATCATCACATGTGGGATCACCGTCGACGATATAAACGGGCCTTTCGAATTTGGCTTGCCTAACTTGCCGCAGACAAAGCCACGACCCGCATCTTGCAGCATATTGTTTTTCTTAAGCTCGGCTTTGCTTTGCCAATGGGCGGTGCCATATTCGCTGCGCTCGCGCTGGAATGTCCAAGCAAAGGCCAGAACACCAAGCCCGATGATACCAAATCCTATCGCCCCGAAGGCCACTTTAAAGGCCTCCGGATGCGCCAAGCGCGTGGCATCCCCCGCCTTCCAGACGGCCAGCATATCAAAATTGTCAAACCCAACCTTAAGCGCCAGCGTGAGATAGAAGCTGGCAATGATCGTTCCAACGACGGCACCGCAAATCGCACCGATGGGGACAGCCGCCCAGAGAGGAAGTGACTTCTGCATATTCTCACCCTCCCCTTACAAACCCATCTCGTCATCAAGATCGCGGCCCTGTTCGAGGGCCTTCGACATGTCTTGCTCTTTTGAGGTCTGGATCATCTTTGCAATCTCGACGGACTTGTCCTGCTGCAGCTCGGCAGCACGCTCGGTGAACCGCAGATCACCCGTCTCCTCGCGCATCATCTCAAGGTATTCCTGCGCGACGGTGATTTGGTCGAACTTGCTCGGCAATGCGTCGTCCAGCACTGCATAGTTTCCGTTGCGCAACGCCGCGATGCCGCGTTCTCCAAGCGCCGCCGTCAGCTCGACCTTTAACTCGCCGTTGATCACAGCTTCCTGTACTTCACTGAGACGCCCATGTTTCAAAATGTCGGCCAGACCTTGAAGGGCTTCAGACTTGTCCCCGATGTCGTGATTATCGACCACTGACAACTCGCTGGTCTCTGCTGGATCATCGCGCAGCAGACCGTGCCCGGCTGACAGATCACCAGACAGCTCCCGCATCCGATCCGCCATGCCATCCATAAAGGTATCTACCACCTCAAGCGCCGCGATGCGTTGCGGTTCTGTCGCAGTGTCAACGTTCAACCCATCTTGAGCCAGGACCGCATTCATGTCGCGCTCAACCCAGTTCTGCGCCAAGCCGTAGTTTTTGGTCCCACCCGCCTCATAGCGCCCAAGGATGTCATGCGTATCAAGACCGTGGTCTTCGCCGTAAGAGACCAGCTTCTCCAGCGCGTCGTCATTGCCCAAAGTCAGCTCGGCCACAAAAGCGGCGTCCCCCGCCCCCGGCGGGTAGGGTTCCAGCAGCACCTTGTTAAACCGGCTTTGCAGTTCGGGGTCCGGCACCATCCGTGACAACTCTTTGAGGACCGGGGCGGTTTTAACCTCAAACGCCGCGCGCGCGCTGGCATCCAACTCTTCGATTTTCAGCCCAATGGCCTCGATCGCGCGTTCCGCATACTCCGTGGCCTGACCCACGGTTGTGATGTCCTTCATGTCGATCTCTCCTTGCTGTCCTGTATTGTCTGGCCCGTGCCACGGCTCACCGCGTCCCATGGCGTTGGCCATGCCGCGCACCGCACTGCCGATGGCGCGCTGGTCCATCCGGTCTAAAAAATCAGCCATCGATGTGTAGTCTTTGGCGAACGCTGTCACCTGCGCCTCGGCCATCGCACGTTCTTGTTCGGTGAGCGCTATCTCTTGCGGGCGGCGCGCTTCAGCTTTGGACGCATAAATCTCTTCCATGCCCGCAGGTTTGGCATAGATGCCGCGCTCTATCCGCGAGGTCGCGTCCAGCATGATGCCGTGCTTCTCAGCAATCTCCGCCTGCTTCTCGCGCATCAACTGTGGAGACATCACCCCTTCGGCCCAGCAGGAGAACCAGGTGCCTTGGTCAATAC
>JBARCL010000138.1:0-7946 GCA_049794055.1 Sulfitobacter sp. | reverse complement strand
GAGGCCCGCAGAGAGGCATGGCGCTGTTTTGGCGGGTTTTGGGTGTGGCTAGCCTCTATGCTCGCCGCAGGGGCGCTTATCGGGACGCTGGCAACGGTTTGGATCACCGGACGCGGTGACGCCCGTGAGTTTGGACAGTTTCCGCGCATCTACTGCAATCCGGCGGGCGGTGAGGATTTGAAAAACACGGCTGGTCGAGAAGGCTGCATGTTCTGGTACGATTGATCAGCTCGGCCATGCCTCGGCAGACCAGTCGCGTAGAATTTACTTAGACTGTTTGGCCGCATGCTTCGCGTGCATGCGGCTCAAGAAAGCCTCACTATCGAAAGGACGTGGTGTCCCTGACTGCTCCCCAACACTCAACGCATCCTGCAAAGCGCGTACTTTGGTTTCATGTTCTGCGATGGAACTCTGTTCTTTCGGGCTGTTGTGGCTTGTCATGGCATCGGCTCCCACGGGTTGATGATCTGCACGCCTGTCGGTTCAAAATCCGCAACATTGCGCGTAACGATTGGCATGGCGTGGGTGATCCCTGTCGCGGCGATCAGGGCGTCCCGGTCACTGCGGGGGTCTGGAACATGCAAAGCGGCACAGCAGAGCGCGACAGGCCCGTCCACGGGCAAGATACGCCCCTCGAACACCGGAAGCACCCGATCAGCCATCCAAGCCCTCAAGACGGCGCCCTGCGTGCTGTCACGCCTTTCCATCTGCCTGACGCCCATCTCAAGTTCCAAGAGGGTGATGGCGGACAGAAAGAGCGCTGACGGGTCTTGATCCTCGGCCCACGCAACGACATTGGCATCCGCCTTCCCTGCTTTTGCCTTGCGCAGCTCGGACACCACATTCGTATCGAGAATGAACATCAGGACAGATCAACGGGGCGCGTGAGGTCATGCAAACGACCCGGCTCAAAAGCAACATCTGCCGCTTCTGGATCGGCCAGCAAATCGAGAATACTTTCCTGTGGACCTACAAGCCGTCTGTAGGCTTCGATGCTGAGCAACACGTGCGCAGGTTTGCCCCGGTCCGTGATGAACACAGGTCCTTCCTGCGCGGCCCGCTTTGCACCGCTGGCGTCTTGGTTGAACGTCCGGCTATTGATCGTTGTCATTCCCATGGCTCACATCCTTCTAAGCACCTTATGTAGAAACGTAACTACAACAATCTGGAATGTCAATCTGAACACTCCAATGACGAGATCAGGAAGGGCAAACTAAGCACCAAAACCATCCAAATATTTTTATCAAAAAGCGCGTAGCGCCTTTCTTGTTCTTAAGTTCTATAAGTTCAGGGGGAGATTACCTTTATATTTCCAAATCTTACGCGGCTATAAGTGAGGGATTGAGACGGTTAAGTGAGGAATCGAGACGAACAGGTGAGGGATTGAGATTGATAAGTGAGGGATTGAGACAAAGCTACGAGTTGACAGGTGAGGAGCGCAAACATACTAAACTCACTTATGGGAAAAACAACTGAAGTGGCCGCTGATCGAGCCTATGACCAAACCAAAACTGTGCTGCCTACGGAGGTCGCGCAGGGTGTCTATATGCAGAACGCACCCAGTCTTCGCGCCCTCAAAATGTTTCACTTGATGATTGCCACTGCGGGCGGGCGCATGGCGGATAATGTGCGCCACGAGATACGTCTGTCTGATATCAATAAAATTGACGGAATGGTGAGGCATGATCGTAAGACAATCACCCCGATTTTTGGAGAGTTAAGCGCTGCAACTTTGATCCATGACGACAAGGAAAAGAAGCGAGTAACCATCGGGGGGCTGCTCGATGAAGCCCAGATTGATTATAGCGAAGAAGACGCGACAGGTGATTTGCTGGTAAAATGGACTTTTCGCCAGACTTTTCGTGATATGGCGCGAGATTCAAACCACTGGGCAATCCTCGATCGGCAGGCGGTGTTTCATCTGGGTAGTAAGTATTCAGTGCTGCTTTTTCAGCACATCGCCAGCTTACAAAACCTTAAACACAAGAACAGCAAGCGGTTCACTGTTTTGGAGTTGCGGGCGCTCTTCGGGATACCGAAGGGGACACTTTCGCGCTTTGCTGACTTAAACAAATGGGCCATTCAGCCTGCTATGACCGAGATCAATAGCGATCTGACCCGGCTGCATCTCACAGTGAATCTTCACAAGATTGGCCGCACGGTGGCAGAAATTGAGATAGCTTGGGAGGTCAAAGAAGACCTGACGAAAGTGAAGGACGAGCTGGATCGGCCCAAGGTGGGCCGAAAAGCGCGACGGGATGGAACAGCGGAAACGCCCGTGACGGCCTTCCCTGACTTTGGAAGCGTCAAGGACAGCCAACCATGGGACCGGATCGCACGGGACAATGCGCCGCGCATAGACGGGCGGCATGTGCCAGACCTGCGCAAGCTGGCTGATACGTTCCGCAAGTGGTGTGGTGAGAAGTCGATCCCGCTGGATAGTTCTTCTATCGAAAAAACTTTCACGACATGGTGCAAGAGCTATTCAGCACGGTAGACCGTTCAACAAACGGTCCTTCTTGGAACGGTTTCGTGCTGGTATGGCTCTCAGTCAAAGTTATGCTGAACACAACCTTTACCAACAGATTGTAGACTCTCATGCCCATACCAGTCGGATATCATGAGACCATCGTCACACCCGAGGCTTCTCGCAGCGTGGAGGCTTACTGGTCTTTTACGGCGGAAAAAGCGGGTGGGGGTTTGGTTCTGCCAGACGGGCGATGTGATATTATTTTGCAATACAATATTCACAGTTCTGATGTGCCCGTCCCAATAATCACCGGGCCTGCGACACAAGCTTACACTGTTGAATATGAAGTTGGAGATCGTTGGTTGGGCATGCGCTTGCGTCCGGACAATGGGTGCGCCTTGTGGACAAGTGGAATTGCCCACGCTGTCAACACTGTACTGATCGGTCCAGAGGCCCTTGCGCTATTGCCAAAGCTGGCCACGCTGAACAGTAGTAATCTAACTATAAGCGATCTTTCTAATACCGTCGGGGTCATGACGACGCTTAACATCAATCGCTGGGTGAGCCGCGCGTTGGGTGCTTTGCACACGTCCGGAGGTCGCATGCAGATCGAAAAACTTGCTGAATTTGTCGGCTGCACACCACGGCATCTTAACCGGATATTCCGATCACATACTGGTCTTAGTGCAAAAACCTACGCGCAGCTTGTCCAGTTTCACAGAACTTTGAGGCTTCTACAGCGAGAACACCTACCGATTACAGGAGCGGCCTTTGAGGGTGGTTATTCAGATCATGCACACTTAACTCGCGCGTTCCGACGCTTTGGTGGGTTTACCCCATCCGACATCCCAGATGAATTATCACTGCCCACACTATTTCCTTAAGCATGTCCGATTTATTCAAGACTGATGATCGGTCAAGCGTTACTCTCACCCCATGAAACTTGGATATACAATCATTTACGTAGCAGATGTGCCCAACACGGTCGCATTCTATGAAACAGCCTTTGGCATTAAACGACGCTTCATTCATGAGAGCGATCTATATGCCGAAATGGAAACTGGCGGCACTGCGCTCGCCTTCGCAGGGAATGAAGCTGCCGAGATGAACGGGTTGGCGATCATGCCCAATGATCCGGCAAGCACCGCTGCTGGGTGGGAAATTTGTTTCGTAACGGATGATGTGGAAGCGGCTTTTGAACGCGCAATATCCAAGGGATGCACTTCGGTCAGCAATCCAAGCGAAAAGCCATGGGGTCAAACGGTGTCCTATGTGCGGGATCTGAACGGTTGCATCGTCGAGATTGCATCGCCCATCGCCTAGAGTCGAAATAGCTGGTTGGTCGAAAAAGTAGTTGGGTAAAGCCATGAACAACGCACAAGACATCGAAGACGCGGTCAAAGAGATTGTCGATCAGATAGCGCCTGACGTGCGCTATGTCACAAAATATGGCGGCGAAGTATTCTGTGCCGATCCCGACAACGACAAAGTATTTGTGGGCGGCATCTTCGTGAGCAAAGCCCACGTTTCATTGGAGTTTTCCGAGGGTGCATTCTTTGATGACCCAGCTGGCCAACTTGAAGGGACAGGTAAGCACCGCCGTCATCTCAAGCTTCGGACTGTTGGTGATGTGGACACCAAAGGCACTAAGGCTCTCCTGAAGCAGGCATTTGCGTGTTCATAAACTGGCGCAGTGAACAGGCATCATAACCCGCATAGCTAAGCTTTCGTGCGCGTTCCAAAAACGCTCGTTTTTGGCACGCTCCCAAATCACCCCGCTTGACGCTGCCACAAACCCCATTCAAAACCCAACCAGTTGTTGAATGTTTTTGGAAGGGTTATGTCAGTGATCATCGGTTATGCGCGTGTCTCGACAGAAGATCAGCATCTGGATGCCCAGACTTCTGCCCTTGAAGCGATTGGCGCTGATCGCATTTTCGCAGAGAAAATCTCTGGCACCAAGAAGTCCCGCCCTGAGCTGGACCGCATGATCGAGCAGTTGCGGGACGGTGATGTGGTTGTTGTGACCAAGTATGACCGTCTTAGCCGATCCCTACAGGACCTCTTGAGCATCGTTGAGGCGGTAGGCGCAAAAGGTGCAGGGTTTCGATCGTTGGCCGAGGACATCGATACCACGACACCAGCAGGACGGCTGGTCTTTCACGTCTTTGCCTCCATCGCCCAGTTCGAGCGCGAACGGATATCCGAGAGGACCAAAGAAGGACTTACCGCCGCCCGCAAGCGGGGGCGCATTGGGGGCAGACCCACCGCCCTATCCCCAGAGCGCCGCGCAGAGGTTGCGCGTATGCGTGACCAAGAAGGCCGTGGCATTGCAGAGCTGGCACGTCTGTTCGAGGTAAGTCCGAACACCATCCGGCGGGCTTAACAATTTAACTAGACCCCCTGCCCTCTTTGACAGGTCACGCGAATGTGGCATGGTGGTGTTAGAAACTGGGGTAACACCAGTGCTAGATACCGATACTACCCCTCCTAGAGTGAGCAAGGAATACAGGCATGACACTATCAGCAAACCAAGCCTCTAAAGAGGCGGGGAAAACTAAGAAGACAATACTAGATGCTATAAAATCAAAGCGCATGAGTGCATCAAAGAATGATAAAGGGCATTGGGAAATTGATCCCGCTGAACTTTTCAGGGTGTTTCCTAAAACCAGTGTAACACCACCACTAAACACCACCACTACACCCCCTGTAGAAAACCACGAAAACCGCATTAAAATTGCAGAGTTAGAGGCCGAAGTTAAAGCACTTAAGCGGGAGGTTGAGCGCACGGACATTGAACGTGAAAGAGAGCGTGAAAACCTGTCACAACACATCGAAGATATGCGCAAAGCCATGGCGCAACTAACAGATCAAAGAGCAGGGCAGGGGGCGCGACGGTGGTTTGGCTTGCTGCCCGCAAGGTAGCCATTGATCACAGCTGTTGTTCTTTTCAAAAACCTTCAACAACGGCTTTGATTTGGAACGAGGTTTGTGGTGGCGGGAAATGGGGGCTGGGGCCTACGCTCCACAAAGGAGGGATTTTGGAGGGGTAGAGCGAGGGGCGGTTTTACCCAGACCAGCCGTTCATGCGTCGCGCGGCGAATAGCGGTGGAGAGCCCAAACCTACTGATGCTGCGAGGGGAATGGATGTCCGCTGTGTTGGCACTATGGTTTCAGTCCGTTGAGAATAATCGACCGGAGCGTCTGAATGCCGATCTCGCCTGACGCCTTCTTCGACAGGCTGCGAAGACCATGCCCCTCCAACGAGTCCAAAACCATGTAGGCCACCTCGCGCTGATCGTCATATGGCGCAAAAACACCCAATCTGGCACCTATGTTCAGGCAACGGACTAACGCTTCGATCAGAAAGCTTCGGTTCTTTCCGAAGACGTCTGCGATCACAGGGTTGCGAAGGGCTTCGGTTAAGATTTCCACCCCCAGCAATGCGTTTTCCGAGCGCGATACGTATTCCGCGTAGTCACCAATGAACTGCTCTAACGCTGCTTGCGGATCATCAGGCTCTGACAGCAGATCAATAAATCCAGCCAGCTCCTTTCCCTCTATCTCGGCGATGAACGCCAGAACGGCCTCCTTGCCCTTGAAGTGGTTGTAGAGGTTTCCGAGGCTAACCTCGGCCTGCTTGGCGATGTCGCGGACACCCGTTTGGTGATAGCCGCGTTCCAGAAAGCACGTGACCGCTGCGTGCACAATTTCGATCTTTCGGGGATGAATAGACTTCTCTTTGTCGGTCACTGACTTGACGCTCCTGTGTTTGCCAATTAAGCAATGAACGGTCGTTCGTTCATAACATCGAATGAGACGTAAGGAAAGGGTTTGTCATGACATTTCAAAAGCGCTGGTATCTTGGATTTCTCGGTCTGATCGGGGTCTATGAGCTCCCAAAGCTGATCGAGGTGTTCTCGGTTGGTGGGTCATGGTGGGGTTTGACTGGTGCACTTTGGTTCTTGTGGTTTCTCTATTTCATCCCGGAAACCAAAGCTGACGCTTCGGACGACAAATCCTAATCGAGCCGCTGTCACGGAGCCCATAGAACCCGTATCACCAGATCAAGACACAAAGACAGCGAAGTAGATAGCACTGATGGAAAAGATCAAACAAACCAGCAAAGGTAACCGGCTTGAGGGCCTCGATCTCGCCCGTTACGTCGCCTTTGTCGGAATGGTGATTGTCAACTTCAAGATCGCCATGGGGGCTGAAGGGGGCGAAGGCGTACTGAACCTGTTGACGGTCGCTCTCGAGGGACGCGCTGCCGCGACTTTTGTAGTTCTGGCAGGGATTGGCCTTGGTTTAGCGAGCCTCAAGGGGCTTGATCAGACGATTTCTGTGACCATCAAGCGAGCGTTGTTCCTGCTGGTGATCGGTCTGCTGAACATGACCATTTTTGATGCGGATATCCTGCACTACTACGCGTTCTACTTTCTGTTTGGGGTACTGTTGCTACCTCTTGGCTCTCGGGCGCTGTTTGGGGTGCTGGTCGGCCTCAACATAGCCTTTGCCATCATGATCCTGACGCTGAACTATGACGCAGGCTGGAATTGGGACGACTACACCTACTCAGGCTTCTGGACGCCAATTGGGTTCATCCGCAACCTGTTCTTCAATGGCTGGCACCCCGTCATCCCGTGGCTTGGGTTTTTGCTGTTCGGCATCATTCTCAGTAGAATTTCGCTCGCAGAACGCGCAACTCAGGGGAAGTTGGTCGCCGGAGGCGCGGTTGCATTTGTGATTGCGGAGGGCCTGAGCACTTTTCTGAAAGCTCAATTGACACCGATTGCACTTGAACTCGTGGAACTGGCTACAACAGAACCCGTCCCGCCAATGCCACTTTACACGCTAGCAGGCCTCGGTGCCGCGTGCGTAGTCGTTGGGGTCTGCTTGCTGATCTCGGACCGCCTCAAGGCAATGGGGGTTCTCCGCTTGGTGGTTCCCGCAGGACGGCAAACCCTGACGCTCTATATCGCTCACATTCTGGTTGGCTTGGGAACGCTTGAGGCACTTGGCATGCTTGGAGGGCAAACCATAGGGCAGGCCGTTGGCGCGTCCCTCTTGTTTTGTTTCGCCGCTACCGTCTACGCACTGATCTGGGCGCGTTGGTTCAAGCGCGGGCCGATTGAGGTCGCGATGCGGACTCTAGCAGGTTAAAGCGGATCATCGTGAACCGTGTCGGACAACCCGACAGCTGCCATTGGCGCAACCGCAGCGAAAGTTCACTTTGTCCGCACTGTGTGAATTCAGGCGCAGTGCAGCGAAGGTCGATTACTGCTCTTCAAAACCTGACTGACATCGCCAGCCATAAGGCAGGGGAAGGAAGGTTTTGCTTGGTGCGCGGCACCAACCCTACCGCTCAATCCCATGCCCCCGGTCGCGATGGGCTTCCCGCTCAATCTCCTGCTGGCGCTCCAGCTCTTTCACCCGCTCCTGTTCGCGCGCGACCTCCTGCGCCTGATGCCGTTCC
>JBARCL010000137.1:0-2991 GCA_049794055.1 Sulfitobacter sp. | reverse complement strand
GCGCTGGACGCCGCAGGCCAGCCGCGCAGATTCGGGTCGCGCCGGCACTACTGTCACAGCCATGTGGGATACCGGCAGGCCGCAGCGCAGATGGCGGCCGTGTTGGGCAAACGCTATGGCCGCGATCCGCGTGTGGCGGCGTGGCAGATTGACAATGAATACGGCTGTCATGACACCGTGCTCAGCTATTCTGATGCCGCGCGGGACGCATTTCGCGACTGGCTTGCGCAGCAATATCAAAGCGTTGATGCCCTCAATCGCGCATGGTGCAATGTGTTCTGGTCGATGGAGTATGATGATTTCGATCAGATCGACCTGCCCAACCTGACGGTGACCCAAGCCAATCCCGCGCATGAATTGGCGTTTCGCCGCTTTGCCAGCGATCAGGTGGTCACATGGAATGCAGTGCAGGTTGCCGCGCTGCGCCCGTTGACTGACGCGCCCTTGATCCACAACTACATGGGCCGCGTGCTTGAATTCGACCATTTTGCCGTCGCCCGTGACCTCGATATCGCCTCATGGGACAGCTATCCCATCGGATTCCTATCGGACCGGTTGGAAGGCGACGCCGCCCACAAGGCCCGTTATTTGCAGCAGGGTGATCCCGATATGCAGGCGTTTCATCACGACCTTTATCGCGCCATGAACCACGGCCGCTGGTGGGTGATGGAACAGCAACCCGGACCGGTAAACTGGGCACCTTACAACCCCGCCCCCTTGCCCGGCATGGTGCGCCTGTGGTCGTGGGAGGCCTTTGCCCATGGAGCCGAGGTGGTCAGCTATTTCCGCTGGCGTCAGGTCCCGTTTGCCCAAGAACAGATGCATGCCGGATTGATGCGCCCCGATGACCAGCCCGCCGCAGGGCTTGCTGAAGCCTCCATTGTGGCGCAAGAACTGGCGCAGATGCCGGATGTTGCCCCCGCACAGGCACCGGTTGCTCTGGTCTTTGATTACGCGTCCGACTGGGCGTGGAAGGTACTGCCGCAAGGCGCGGATTTTGATTATTTCCGTTTGGTCTTTGACGCTTACAAAGCGTTGCGCCGTCAGGGTCTGTCGGTTGACATCCTGCCCCCCGATGCAACGGGCGAAGATTTGGCAGGCTATAAGGCACTCTTCGCCCCCGGTTTGGCCAGCCTGTCCGCCCCGCTGTTGGCCGCACTTGCCACAACGCAGACACCCTGCCTGATCGGCCCGCGCAGCAATCTGATGACAGCCGAGCTTTCGACGGCCTTGCCGCTTGGGCCCAACCTGCCGAATCTAGACATTACCGTCGCGCGGGTCGAAAGCCTGCCGCCTGCCACGACGCGCCCCGTCAAGGGCGGCGGCGCGGTGCTGCATTGGGTGGAAACCCTTGAAGGCAACGCCCCCGCCGTGATCACCGGCGAAGATGGCGCAAAGCTGCTCGTGACAAACGGGAGCTTGCATTATTTGGCAGGCTGGCCGGATACCGTGTTGTGGGACCGGCTGGTAGATCACATCTGCGCAGATATTCCACGCACCCGCCTGCCCGACGGATTGCGCCTGCGGGATACGGCGACGCATCGTTTTGCCTTCAACTACGCTCCTGACGCGCAAGAGTGGAACGGCCAAAACATCCCCGCCGCAGGTGTCGCGTGGTGGCCATTGGCCGAAGTACCTGCGTCCGCTTAAGGGGCGATCATGCTCACGCCGTCCAGCCGTTGGACCGCCAGCATGTCTTCGTCATAAAGATCGGTCAACTCGTCCACCAGATCTTCGGTCCAGTCGGGCATGTCGAGTTCTTCCTCGATCTCGTCTTCCAGCGCGAATTTATCAAGAAAGGCCGCAATCACCCGGCGTTTCTGGATTTCGGTGATGTCCTGATGCAGATGCATATAGCTGCGCAGCCGCTCCATCCCTTCCTTGGACATGATCGTCGACAAGAGGTCAAAACCGCCAACGACCTTTTCATGATGTTCCATCCCCCCCAGTTCACGAATGATCTGCGACCAGATGACCGGCGTGTCCTCGCTGCACCAAACGGTGATCGGGACATTCGGCGCGGCCTCGCGAATATCCGATATCGTGTCGGACCAGCGCAGATCCTGCGGATTGCGCCCGCCCCAGAATGCCTCTTCCGATTGATCAATGGCATTGCCATAAACGATCGGGACAAACGTGGCCGGATTGCGCACCGCCAGAAAAATTTCAATCTCGTCATCGGGGAACAGCGCCGCCATATGCGCCATCCGTGCTGCCGCCGCAGGATAAAGGATCCCTTCCTGAATCGCCGTGCCCGCAGTGCGAAAGAAATTTGCATCCGACAGGATCAGCCGGTCAGCGGGGGTTCCATCCAACATCACATCCAGCAGGACTTCGCGCGCCTGCGGTGAGGCCGGTGTCTTGCGCATGGCATTCAACGTCTCGCGCACCAGCCCGCGATAGCTGTTGGGGCCCGGCACAATGACGCCCCGCTGCGCAAAGGTATCCTTGTTACGCAAGACAGATTTGATCAATCTTTCCTGCTCGGTAAAGTGGGCGCCTGTCTGCAAAACCAGCTGCATAATTCCATACTCGGTACGTGTTGGGATGGTGCGTTGAATACAGGCTTGGGGCGCAGGTGTAAAACATCTAAATCGCTTTGGATGTTGCGCGAAAATCCGCATGCAAAAATGATGCAATTTAGGTGATCAGAGTGCTTGCATCCCAAAACATGATCTACTAAAGAACGCGCACACCTTAGGCGGATGCAAGTCGGTCGGAAGGTCTAGACGTCCCTAGGACGCCTGCCCCTATAGCTCAGCTGGTAGAGCAATTGATTTGTAATCAATAGGTCCGCGGTTCGAGTCCGTGTGGGGGCACCATTTCTATATCCAAAATCATCCGAAGACATTCGATAAGCCCTGTGTTATATGAGTTTTATCGAGATCGTTTGTCCAGCACGGTTTTTCCACATCCGTCTACGTACCCCCACAAAGGGGGTATTTCTGGGGGTACGATGAAAACTGAAAACCGAGCGTACCCCCATAATGC
>JBARCL010000136.1:0-12508 GCA_049794055.1 Sulfitobacter sp. | reverse complement strand
CTCGGCGGCCTCTTTCGATGTTTGTGGCTTCTTCGTCATCTCGATCTCCTAATCGATAAGATGAACCAGAAATCCTCCGTTCTTCAAATCCTCAAATCTGTCCCACGGGTGCTGACGTCAGACACCGTGGGTTTCTTGCGCCACGCGGATGATGAGCTGCTCGATATTAAGATTTGCGTCCCCGAACATTTGATTGGCACCGGGATTGCCATCGATAGGGGAATACAAAACGTCGGCTGATTGCTCTGGCAAAGTGCCATCTTCAAGGGCGCTCACCATCGCTGGAATGCCCTGCCCACCAAAACTGGATTGAGCATCGAGTATCTGCTGCAGCACAGCGAGTTGCTCACGTTCGATTTCGGAAATCGCTTCTGCGGCTAAAAGGCGTTCGGCTTGTGTGGCTAAGTCACTTTCGCGACGCAGGTTGGCCGCTTCGTTTCGGATAAACAGGTTTCCATCCACAGTTGGCACGCCTTGGCTGACTGCGGCAGACGCCCAGATCACTCCAATCGCAGTAACTGTGAAGATTGCACGCATTACTGCACTTCGGTTTGTATGGGCGCGTCCAATGCAACAAAGTTGCAATCCGAAACGGGTGCGGTGCTGGTCGAGACACGGCCACCAGGTGATTGAAGGAAGCTCAAGCTGTTGGTTGATCGCGCAACGACGTCTCGTTCAAAGCAATTTGCCTTCGGTCCCTGGTAGTCACCGCAGGCACTAAGGCCAAACGCACATAATAGGATGAAAGTGGTTCGTTTCATGAAGTCCTCCAAAAATCTGGACGTTGGCGATAGTCGGCACCCACCAATTGTTCTCCTTTTTCCATCCCGCCGAGGATGGTCAGTAGCGGACCCAAAGCACTGAGGTCAGCGTTGATTACGACCGAACCTTCATCGTCTCTGACGAGCCCAAGCCGTGAGTTGCTGCCCGTGTTCAACAGCACATCGAGTTCTTTGCTTTGAAGATTGAGCATCGCGTAGTCGGACGCGTTCGCCCGAATGTTTGGCAGCAAGATCTGTGTCGGAACGGCCTCCACGATGGTCCTACCCGTGCGGGTTTGTTCCAACTGGCTGGCGTATTGGGTCATCATCACAACGACCGCATTTTGCTTGCGCGCAGTGACAAGCCAATTGGACAAGCGTTCGGCGAAATATCCGTTGTCGAGGGCCTTCCAAGCTTCATCGATGATTATGATCGTTGGCTGGCGGTCTTCAATCACACGTTCGACGCGACGAAACAAATAAGACAGAACGGCCATCCGCTCTTTTTCGCTTTCGCTGTCCAAGATGCCTGTAAGGTCAAATCCGACAACATCGCCTTCAAGCGAGAACGTGTCCTCTTTGGTCTGGCCAAAAATCCAACCGTAACGGCCATCGGCCGTCCATTCCTGCAAGCGCTCATGCAAATCGCCGTCGTCATCGACGGAAACAAAGAGTGACGCGAGATCGTGCCAGTTGCGCAGATCAGCGTCAGAGGCAAATGCATTTTGACGCACGACCTCTTGGATGCGGTTGGTTTGGGCCGGGGTAAGTGGTTTGTCGGCGCGGTAGAGGAGGGAGGCTAGCCAGTCGGCAAGCCACGATTGACCGCGCTCGTCAATTTCGGTCCACAGTGGATTAAGACCTGTTGTCTGACCTGCGTTGATTGCCGCGTAGCGGCCACCGTTTGCACGCACAGCCATTTCCATCCCGAGGCGGTAATCGAATACGAAGATGCGCGCATTTGCCCGCCGTGCTTGGGTCATCAGAAATGCTGACAGGACCGACTTACCTGAGCCGGGACGGCCAAGGATCAGTGTGTGCCCGCCAGTTGGCTCTTTATCAGGTGAGCCATGCTCGTGGTAATTGAACCAATGTGCGGATCGCTCAGGCGTGGGAAACATCGTGATGGTAGTTCCCCACGGGACCTCGTGGCTGCGCTTTCCGAGTGGTGTCCGGTGAAACGCTGCGAAATCAGCGAAGTTCTTGTTGGTGACAGCGGCCTTCCGACTGCGCTTTGCTGCATTTCCGGGATGCTGGGCAAAGAAGTGCGTTCGGGCGGCGAACGCCTCATTGACCAGGTTCACCCCTTCAATCGCAGCGGTGTTGCGAACTTCGCCTGCAATGGACGTAAGATCGTCAATTGACGATGCGAATACGGTCACGCTCATATGGTGATCGCCAAAACTCAGGCGTTTTGACTCCAGATCATCAAGTGCATCAATCAGCTCTGCCTCCAGCGAGATTGCGCCGTCTTCAGCGGCACGCATGAGGCGTTGTTGCTTCTTGATCCGCCCGGCCATGAGGTTGCTGTTGATCGGAGTGAAGGAGTGCGTGACGACCATGTCGACAGGTAGGTTTAACTCATCAAACATCGTGCAGGATGTTCTTGCGGGATAATTCTTGATGGCGAAACTAGTTCCGAACCGTGAACCAACCGCTCCGTCAGAAACCTCAAAGGTTGCTCCACGGAATGTGATGCGTGCGTTCGCGACGTCTTGCGATAGGTATCCATATTTTGAGGACGCAAAGAGTGGTAATTCTTGGCCAGTATTCAATCCGCCAAGAAAGCCCAACAACTCGCCCTCGGAGGCAGCCAGCAACCGAGGAGACATGTCTGCGAATGTAGACTTTAGAAATCCGACAACCTCTGCCAACCGGCGCATCCGCTTTGCAGTCTGCTCCTTCAGCTGAACGACAGATTTCTCGCTGCTGAACAAAATTTTTGAGGCGAGAGGGGGGCGGTTGCTGACCGTGAGTGTCAGAGTTTTATCGCGCAACCCGCTGCCGTGGAGGAATTCTGTCCAGTTTTGATCCACCGTGGCGGCAAAGTCGTCGCCAGCAATTGGTGCCAAGGCTGGGTCGATGGCTTTGGAAACTTTGTGAACGTAGAATGAAAACTCGGGCCCGATCTGAGCAATAATAGACGCGAACAGTGCGCGGATCTTGTCGAGTTGATCATCGTCTTTGGTGTAACTGTTCACGCCCTCCAACCGGATGCATTGGAATATCTCGTTTCCCCGCGTCCGAACGGTTAAGTCATCTACGAGGCTCACATAGGGAAGCATGTGGGCCAGTTCTTGTTCTTTCTTCACCCAGTTTGGCAAGAGGGTGAGGGGGTCAAAATCGGTATCACGGGGCATAGCTATCGCCTCCGTGGATTTTGCGGTTGGCTGTCGGAGGTGTTTCTTGCAGCGTTGTGGCAACCACATCCAAGAAATTGGGGTCCCAGTCCGCAGCCTTCCACAAAAGGGGGTAGGTGATCACGGCTATGACGGCGACCACCCAATGTTGAACCCACAAGAAAATGAGAACAGATCCGAACAACCAGACCATCGCATACATGATGGGCAGGCCCAACAGTTTGGGAGGTCGTACGAGGCCCAGAAAAAGACGAGACTGTTCAGCCATTGGTGTCCCCTATGTCGTCCAGATTGCGGCGACGATCGTGGGAGCGGCAGCGATGCCGGCGATGGCCACAACAACCCAAAGGGCTTGCCGGAAATCAAGAATGCCGAAGAGCCATGATAGGAATACGCCGATCAATGC
Source organism: Sulfitobacter sp. (assembly GCA_049794055.1). GTDB lineage: Bacteria > Pseudomonadota > Alphaproteobacteria > Rhodobacterales > Rhodobacteraceae > Sulfitobacter. The sequence continues at coordinate 8,981 of JBARCL010000136.1, read as the reverse complement.
GAGTGTGCCGATAACGATGCCAAGCGGCCCTGTGATAGCGTCAACGATGCCTTGCAGGACGTTCTGAACGGGGGATAGATCAATGGACTGCGCCAAGGCAGGTTGCGCGACCATTAAGAAGAGGGCGCAAAGCGTAATAATTTTTGCTGTGGTTGGCCTCATGAGTTTTCTCCCTCAAGCCTGTTGAATACGGCCAGCACACGGCTGACGTGGTTTTGAGTTTCTCGGTAAGGTGGGATGCCTGCGTATTGGGCGACTGCGTTAGGTCCAGCGTTGTATGCGGCTAGTGCCAGTCGGGGGTCGCCAAACTGCTCCAACATCATGAGTAAATACCGCGCAGACCCATCAAGGTTCTGCCGCCAATTGTGGGGGTCGACGCGCAAATCTGAGGCGGTCTCTGGCATCAGTTGGCCCAAACCGATGGCACCAACCTGACTGCGAGCGTTAGGGTTATATGCACTCTCAATTTCAATGTTTGAGCGAAACAACAGCCGCCATTCTGTCACTGAGAGGCCAGCACGACGTAGGGCAGGGTGGCTTGCATAGCGCAGGGCCGTCTCATCAATTGCAGCTAGTATTTCTGGACGAGGCGCGATGCGTTGTGGAGCAATTGAAGCGACACGGAAGCCTTCGCTGGCAGATCCGGCTTCTTCAGGTTGCTGGCCGAAGAGTCGCAGGCCTTCTGACGCAGTGCCTTGCCCAACTCCTTCGTTATAATTTCTGGCGAAGTTGTTTTGCGAGGCGGATTCCGACAGAGAGCCGTCACCCTGCATAACCAAGACCATGCCTTGAGCAGTTGCGGCACTGCTGACAAGCATAAACCCGATGGCGCTAGCGATGGTTAGGTGCTGCAGGGAAGTGCGTAAGGACTTGGGACGAGCGGCCACCTTGATAAAGCGGGATATTAGTTTGGGCGAAACCCATGCTGTGAAGGAACGAGATGAGACCGTTTGCTGTCTTAAATGTTCTAGCGACCACTTCGTCTGCATCGCCTGACTTTCGGCGGGCCAATACCAGGAGCTTCTCGCGCTCTTGAGTACTATCGACTGCCCGAATAACCCATTCACCGTACCAGACGGCCCTCCTGTTCTCGGCAGTGCACTTGCAAACGACTTCAGCATGGTACGCGCTTTGCAGGAGAGATCTGAAACGTGCTTCTGTGACCACATTGGGCGTTTCTCTCTCTAACTCTGGGCCCATTGCTGCACTTTCACTGTTGTTGGCAGGTCGGGAACCGTTCCTCGGTTCCACCTCATTACAATATTATAATATTGACATCAAGTTATAAGATTGTACCGTGTTCAAGTCTGAGCAGGTTTGGCAAGTAATCGCTGCCATGGAAAAGTACCCATAAAAACAGTGAGAAGGCGGAAGATATCATGCGCATCATGATTGTTCGGGGTCTTACGGTCTTGCTGATTGCAGTGTGTTCGCAAGCGGGTGCGGAAACCTGCCTTGCGCCCGCTCGTCCCTTTGTTCCCAGTGATCCTGCGGCTGCCGAGGAATACGAAGACCTCATTCGCTTAGATTTTGAGAATTACATCGACGAGGTGCAAGATTACTTTCGCTGCATGGAGGGCGAGCGTGCCCGTGCTTTCACCGAGGCGCAGGAAGTTAGCCAAGAATATGGCCGCTTCGTTCAGGAAATGGCTGAGTAACACAAGTATTTACGGCGACCTCGTCTTAAGTTTGTTTTGGTGCGTCCACGAACAGATGGGTAATGGCGTTCAAATCTTTCACTTAACAATACTATAATATAGTGTTAATAAGCATAGCATCATTTTTGCTATGGAGCGCCCTATGCTTAATTTTCTGCGCACTTCCGCATTCTCATTGATTGCAGGGGTCATCAGTTTGACTACAGTTCCGGATCGAGCCCAAGCGCAAAGCTACCAAATAGACTGTGCAATCTTGTTGTGCCTTTCTGGCGGATGGCCAGCGTCCGTTCCCTGTGCTCGAGCCCGCGCCGAGTTCATCCGACGCATAACGCCTTGGCCCGTGGAGCCGCCTCTTCAAATCTGGCGTTGTCCTATGGGAGCAGCTTACAGAACAGATCCGCAAATGCTGACGGCTGATCGTATCTACGATATCTTGTTCAAAATGGAGGATGCGCCGGTACAGTCACTTCCAAACAGCCCTGCAGGTGATTTTGACCTCATCCCACAATTCGCGCTTCTGAGGCAGGGTGGTGGTCCCGCTGCACGATTGCCCGAAGCTGCAATCCTGAACTTGGTCCAAGGTCTGAGTGACGAGACTGGAACAGCGGATATCGACATAAGCGGTCAAGAATTCAACTTTGTTCGATCAATCCGGGTGTTCGACGTCCAAGCAAACCAAAGGGAGGCAGGGAGCGAAGGTGACTGCGAAAGATCAGCGAGAGTGCGGCTCGGATCTTATGGCACTCAAGGTGAGTACCGTTGGAGCCGTGCAGGCATCGCCGACTTGCCGGATGCGCATTTCGGGACGGAGCGTTGGGGGTCCAACTGCCCATCGATCTGGCATCGCTCCGTCTTTGTCGAATGGCGCGACTATGAGGGGAACTATGGTTTTGAACAGGTCAACTATTGAGAGCTTGGGATCAAAATCTCGAAGCCTTGTCAGCCCTCATCCTTGGCCAGAAGCTCAACAGGCAATGCGTGTGTTGAAACCCCGCCTTCTTGAAGTGGTACATTGGCATGTGTGCACCCCATGCTGGCAAGGAAGGAGATCAGACCGTTGGCCGTCTTAAACTCGCGAATTCTGATTTCATCATGCTTGTCTGACATCGATCGTGCTGGGACCAAGAGCTTCATGAAGGTCCTGTCTTCGTCGATAATGCGGATCACCCATACACCGTACCACACTGCGCTCTTGTTGAAGGCGGAAGATTGGCAATAGACCTCCGCAAGGTACCCGCTTTGCATTAATGTGCGAAAACGCGTCTCAGTAATCACATTTGGTGCTTCGTTGTCTTGGATGCTGCTCACACCAAACCTCTTCCCGTTCTACTCAAGACAGTGGTTCTCTAAGTGGCCCATCGTCTGATCTTAGCTATAATATTGCCACCGAGCAGGTAGTATAACACCCGATGCTGTTGTGTCTCAGGCAGCATTAACCATCAAGTGAGCAGATTTCCAAGCAAAACGAGATATCAACGCATAGGAGACCGATATGAAATGGGTTGAGTTTACAGAGCGGGGGCCGAACACTGCGGAAATGGCTTCTGATCGAGTATTGGGTTACTTCATCATCAACGGCCATGATGGAACGCCAATCTCTGATTTTTTTGGTAAGCTTTTTTGGATCGAAGAGTCAGAAGGCTGGGCGGTGGAGAATTTCAGCAACGCCCTGCGCCTTACTGCACCGGGGACGCTCGAATACGAAATTGTGAAACCGACCCATTGGTGCCTTGTCCCTGAGCTGCCCGTAGATTTCTGAAGACTTGAGCATACAGCCATAGCATCTTGGGTTCAGTAATATATCAGGGCCTCATGTGGGCATCTTTTTAATCGGCCCTCATTCGCCGCACTTGGAGCTAGCGTCCGTTTATGGCAAGACGTTGCTAATATCATGATATTTGCAACGACTCGACGCGGTCATAAAAACAAGGCTCATAGATTGGTGCATAAATCAGGTGCACAATACTTCTGCATGATCTAGGGTATTCTTATGCTTATCGGTTACGCCAGAGTGTCCAGCCAAGGACAGTCCCTTGATCGCCAGATCGGTGCCTTAAATACAGCCAAAGCGGACAAGATATTTCGTGAAGTTGCGTCGGGTCGGACAGTGAAAGGTCGCCCTCAGTTGGAGCGCGCGATCGATGCCTTGGGGGCAGGGGACGTCCTCGTCATCGCCGAGTGGGATAGGGCGACCAGATCGATGATGGATGGGATCAATATCATCCGACGCGTCGCGGACCGATCAGCGACCGTCAAAGTTTTGGACAAGCCCTGGCTCGACCTAACGACTCCCATGGGCAAGGGCATCCTTGCCTTTCTCTCAGCTTTGGCTGAGGACGAACGCGAACGTATCACACGACGCGCCAACGAAGGCCGCCAGATCGCTATCGCAAACGGAACTAAGTTCGGACGCAAGCCAAAGCTCACAGAGCACCAACGGCAACTTGCTCGTAATCGCATGGCGAATGGAGAGACCTGCCGTTCGATCGCATTGGATTTGGGTGTGGCTCACACGACGATTTCAAGACTACGATGACGGAAGCCAGTGTGTCGCAACAAAACCTCTCTTAGCAAATGGCCCTGAATGGACCCACAAGCGCTGACGTCAGACACAAGATAAATTACGTCTATATTCCCATTCTTTCACGAAAACACTTGGCATTGGGTTCCACGCAGTTGCGCATGATGATGTCGCGCATCCGGCCATGTTGTTGGTAGGCGAGGGTCGAAGATTTTGTGTCTCGAATTGCAATCGGCCGACGTCGCAGAGTTTGGTTGTTGATTTTCATATTATAGGACATGATTAGGTAATGATTACAGGAACGTCGATGTTACTTTTACACTTATCAGACATACATTTCCATAGCGACGATATCAGAAGACCTGACGATCCAAACCGTGGTTTGCGCGATGACATTATTCAAGATGTTCGCGAAATGAGACGCCGCCTACAGAAAGATACGGATTGTATCTTAATTTCTGGTGATATCGCGTTCGCGGGTAAAGAGAAGGAATATGATTTTGCGTTCGAATGGTTAGTGCAACTGTGTTCTGCCGCAGGGTGCGATATCGAGAATATTTTTGTAGTTCCTGGTAACCATGACGTTGACCGAAATGAATCTAAGTCGCCGATGCATGCCGATGCTCGAATCAAACTGAGGGGTGTGGCAGTCAAAGATGCTGATTACGAAATGACGAGATATCTTCGTGATCCTGCATCATCTGAGATGTTGTTTCGACCGATCCATGCTTACAACCGTTTCGCTGCAAAGTTTTGGTGCGACATCGATGCATTCTCCGACGCTGACGATGAAAAAAGACCTTATGCTTGTCGTGATTTCGACTTGAATGATGGTTCAGTCCTAAGGCTTTGGGGCTTCAATTCAGTGCTGGTTTGTGATGAGCACGACGCCAAAGATACGATGTATGTTGATCCTTCGGCCGCTCAAGTCATAGAAAGAAGAGACTCCGTAGTCGACATTGTTCTCTGCCATCATCCGTACGATTGGCTCCGAAATTCAGCTAACTTTCGTGAACGGGTAGAAGGTGTCGCTAAACTCCATCTTTTCGGACACGAACATACCCGTCGCGTTGATCAAAACATAGATTTTACAGCGATACGTGCGGGGGCGGTGCATCCTGATCGAGATGGTCCTGAATGGAAGCCTGGATACAACTTCATAGAGGTTGCCGTCGACGGTAGTCCCGAAAATCGGCGGCTCGAAGGAAAAATTTGGGTTAGGCAACGAGAAGGTGTTAGGTTTATTGCAGTACCTGACAGGAAAGGCATCGATCCTTGGACTTTCAGCCATGAGTTACCGGCTTGGCAGGCCGCAGCGGAAGTAGATCTTGTCGAAGAAACGTTTGAATTCACAAGCAGTCATGGAGAACAAGCTGTGCCCGGCTCTGCATTAAATGTGAGATCTTTGGCGGTAAAAATGCTCTCTCTTCGTGAGCACGAGCAGAGAAAGATCATTATAGAGCTTGGACTAGATCAGGATGGTGACCAAAGTTTGCTTGACTATGAATTGGCGCTAACCGCCATTAGGAGAGCAGAAGAGCGTGGGGAGCTTGAGGCCCTCGACGCAGCAATTGATGCAGTGTAGCGACTAGAGAGGCCCGAATGGCAGAGTTTGATTTCATACAAGAATATAGGGCGTTGCAGCCAAGCGCGCCGCGAGAGACTATTGAAGCACGAGCCGCCAGTCACCTCGCTCTATTTGAAGACGCACCTAAGCAAGCAGACCGTATCGTTACCTTGGCTAAGATTGCTTATAAGCTTCCACATGAAGAAACCAGTGAACCCCTCGATTGGTTTTTGGAAGCAGTCAAAGCAAGTGACCCCGTGTTTTCACTTGATCATGACAAAGAAGAGGCCGCCATTATTGCGACTTTGGTGCTGTCAAACCTAATTCACACTAGAAGATTTGGAACACCGATAGTTGTTTTGACTGGTTCACTTATGGGTATACGACAAAGTCCAGGTAGTGACACACTCGCCTCTGATGCACGGGAATTACTTGCAGAGCTCATGCGTGATCGAGGTACATCATCAGTAGCGCCTAGTGTGCCGGTTCCCAAAAAAGGAGCTTATGCTGAAAAGATTAAGGCGTACTTAACTGAGGCTACGGAGGAGAATGGGGAGGCACTATTTAGTTCTGTCGCTGCAGATATTTTGCGGCAGGCGAGCGCAGTGGCCACATCCGCGAATGCCGCTATTGGCTCTTTGCATAATGAGAACAGGCGCTTGGCCGAAGAAGTGGATCTCCTCTGGTGGCACTTGGGTGGACATAGCTACCTTCTGGATCAACCGATTGGTGAGCTGAGCGATGGCGCCAAGGCAATAGTCATAGGGTTCGATGTTGCGCGTCTTGTTAACTCGCTCCCAGGCCCTTACGGGGCATATGGCATAATAAGAAAGGCGTTGGGCTCAAACTCTTCAACTAAGATCAAGCTCAGTAATGCAATCAAAGAGCTTGGTGACTTAGACTTTGGAAAGTTAGATATACCTTCCGACATCGATGTGTCGATAGCTCCAATACATGGTTTGACGTCAATCATGGACTCTCACGGCCAAGCAGGCCTCGTAGGGTGTATCAAAAACAAAGTTGGAATAAGTGGAACAACGCAAATGTCTCACTATGATTTGGCTCTGCAAGCTTACCACGAACGGCTGCTTATTGATCAGGTGTGGTTGAAATGAGTGCTGACAGTGCGCTGTGCTCCAACCCAGAGTGCGACGTTGCGGAAACCGGTGTATGCATATTGGGGAATGACCCGATAGAAGCGTGTCCAAACTTTGGTCAACAAAATACTAATTTAGAGTCCCAAAACCTCGAAGAAATAGACAAAGAACCTGTCAATGTAAGTGGCAGCGCCGCAAACCTCTTAAGCAATGACCTGTTGAGCGAAGTGGATTTGTTCCGGCTGAGAAAGCAGGTGCGAACTCAAACTGTTGTAATCATCGGAGAGCAGCGCGTTGGCAAGACAACTCTGATTGCATCGATATATGGCTTGCTTTGCAAAGGCCGTGTTGGCGACTTATGTTTTGCCGGTAGCCGAACTTTATTGGCTTTTGCACGTCGACATCATCTAGCTCTGCTTCAATCTCAACGCAAAACGCCCGCGACCCCTCGAACCAGTCGTTCGGACCCTGTCGGCTTTTTCCATCTAAGCCTATCCGGGAGCGACCATGTTACTGAACTGGTTGTTTCAGACCGTTCAGGGGAAGCCTTTGAAGCAGCTCGAATAAACACGGATCTCATTGATGAGTTATCTGAACTACGACTAGCAGATAGAATATGTGTTCTTTTAGACTCTGATAAGCTGACGTCCCTTGAATTTCGTACCGGGTACAAGCGAGGTTTTAAGCAACTATTGAGGGCACTAGACGATAATGGCGCACTCAAAGCCGGCGTAATGGTTGAGGTATTGGCTACCAAAATTGATAAACTTAATGCGCTCGGTGATGCAGGCGCAAGGATGAAGCAGGTTGAGCAATTCGAGGCTGAGCTAAATGGAGATTTCCAGAGTTTTGGTTCTGCATTCAGCTGCCATAGAGTTTGCGCACTTCCAATATCGCAACCAGAGTTGGGATTTTTGGGTTTGGAAGAGCTTCTGCAACGCTGGTGCGAGCCACGCCTCAGTAGCACCGTTACGCCAGATGCCAATGTCGTTGGGGTCCGTCAGATCGACAAGATTCTGAAGAACTGGAGCGTTGGATGACAGAACGCCTAAATCATATGATCCTTGGTCTACAGTCCTCTGGGAAAAGCACTTTTGCCGGTGCTCTCTGGCATCTAATCGATAGCGGCGAAGTACCAACGGTACTAGAACGAGGAAGTCATAGCGGGGACTACTCTCATGTTGAGATGCTTGCTAATTATTGGGCTGCAGGTTGGAGAGTTCCGCGCACTTCAGGAGATCAAGTCGAGGACATATCAATCAATTTGAGGCAACCCAGTCAGCACGATGATATTCGGTTGTCGTTTCCTGATCTCTCTGGTGAAACTTTTGAGCGAGCTTTTGCGACCAGGTACGTTGACGATTCGACTTTGAGGTTGTTGGGTCAAATGGATGGCCTTCTAGTATTTCTCAATACTGAGCGACCACGGGATGATATCTCGATACTTGACGTCGCAAAATTCATTGGCCCGGTTCCAGAAAGTGAAAATGAAACCGAAGTTTCGTTTGACGCGAGTCTTGTCCCTCATCAAGTCCAAATCGTGGACCTATTGCAGACCTGCCTAATTGATCCGAAGATTTCGTCTCCCAAGCGGTTGGCGGTTGTTGTTTCGGCATGGGATAACGTGGCAGAGCATATCGACCCTGACCTATGGCTTCGCCAACAGATGCCTTTGTTGGAACAGTTTTTGTCTCAAGCAGACGTAGAGTTCCGAGTGTATGGGGTCTTCGCGCAAGGGGGGTCGCTTCCAAAAAAAGACAAGTCAGATGACGGAACCGATAGGCAAGAGCTCTTGAAACTTGAAAAGGCGAGTGAGCGAATTGAGATTAAGGGGCATGGTGCCGCATCTCATGATTTGACGCACATAGTGCGTTGGCTGAGCGGCTTAGAGCCTCATGACTAACATTGAATCCATATCGGTTGATCAGGCACTGTACGGTTACTCAAATGGACATCGCCAGTTAGCCGCATCAACAAAGCTTTCATCTGTCGACACCTATCGGCTAGCAGCCTTATCCGACTTGGCCTCTGGGGTAACCATCGAAGGCAATCAGAGTTATTTGTCGGGCGCCAAACTTCCAGAAAGTGGCAGATATGCATTGTTGAGAACTTGGCTAGCGCCAGAAATGCCGCGGCCG
>JBARCL010000135.1:0-3412 GCA_049794055.1 Sulfitobacter sp. | reverse complement strand
TCGCCGACGGATGCGTATTTACGCTTGGAACCACCCAGTACCTTGATGCACTGAACTCGGCGAGCGCCTGAGTTGTCAGCAACATCCAGGTTGGTCTGCATCTGGATCATTTGGTTTCTCCCGACCTGTAGGGGGCGATGCGTGCCTTATCCCTAGGGTTTCGATTAAGTTGTTGGCTTTACCGCTTTAGGCAGTCAAAACTTCCCAACGCTTGGTTTTGGAACGTGGTGGACATTCGATGATGCGGACAGAATCCCCAACTTTGAATGTGTTGTTCTCATCGTGGGCCCGATATTTCTTGGACTTACGGATGGTTTTCTTCAGAACCGGATGGGTAAAGCGACGCTCTACGGAAACGGTGACTGTCTGCTCGTTGGCATCCGATGTTACGGTGCCTGTCAGGATACGCTTGGGCATTCGTTAGGCTCCTTCGGTTGCTGCTGCGGCAGCTTTTTCATTCAACACAGTGTGGACACGCGCCACGTCACGCTTGACCGTACGCAGACGCGCAGGGTTTTCCAGCTGGCCAGTGGCTTGCTGAAAACGCAGGTTGAAGGCTTCTTTTTTCAAGTTCACAAGCTCGTCGCGGAGCTGATCCGGCGTCTTGTCGTGCAGTTCTTTGGCAATCATGTGCCATCTCCTTTTCAACATCACCAGCAGGCCGCACATGCGTCACCCCGATTCTGGTGGAGTCTGTTCCGAAGTGCGCCGTATAGGAGGGATAAGGATAGGGCGCAACCCCTTTGCCGCAGGAGTTTTGAGACGATGGGCCGCATTGTGCCACTTTGCCGGAAACTCCACCTCGTCACCACCCGAACAGTCCGCTAAACGTGGTGTCAAAGCCCATCACCGGAGAGTCATCCTATGTCCGAAAAAGTTGCCCTTGTCACGGGGGCCGCACGTGGCATCGGCCTTGCCACTACCAAACTGTTCATCGAAAACGGCTGGCGGGTTGCAATGGTCGACCGTGACGGCGATGAACTGGCCCTTGCGGCCAAAGGTATCAACGGGGCTAGCCCGTTCTTGCACGATGTGTCGATACCCGAAGATGTCGACGCGATGATCAACGTCGTCCAATCCAGCTTTGGCCGCATCGACGCGGTGGTCAACAACGCTGGTGTCGCGGATTTCGGGCCAATCGCTGAAACCGATTTTGCCCGCTGGCGACGTGTGATGGAAACAAATCTGGACGGGGTGTTCCTTGTCTCCCAGGCCGCGATCCCTGCCCTGAAAGAGACCAAGGGCGCGCTGGTCAACATCGCCTCCATTTCCGGTCTGCGCGCCTCGACCCTCCGGGTGGCTTATGGCACCTCCAAGGCCGCCGTGATCCAACTGACCAAGCAACAGGCCGCCGAGCTGGGCGAATACGGCATCCGCGCAAATTGCGTCTGCCCCGGCCCGGTGCGTACCAAACTGGCCATGGCCGTACACACCCAAGATATCATCGACGCCTATCACGATGCGATCCCGCTGAACCGTTACGGATCAGAACGCGAGATTGCGGAGGTCATTACCTTTCTCTGCTCGGACAAAGCCAGCTATGTCACCGGCCAAGTCATCGCTGCGGATGGTGGTTTTGACAGCACCGGCGTCGGCCTTCCCGCATTAAGGAGTACCACATGAGCAACATCAAATCCCTCTTTGCGACCCGTCTTTACCACGCGCAACTGTCCGAACGAGGCAAGCCGATCTCTACTGAAGAACTCGAAGCGTCCTGCATTGCCATCGCCAATGACGACGAAGCGGGGCAGGACTGGTGCGAGGAAAACGGTTATGCTGGCTATACCTCCTATGCGTCTCTCGACGACCTTCCCTACCGCTTTCCGATCTTCAAGAATTTGAAAAAGGTGCTGGATAAACATGTCAAAGCCTTTGCCAAGGATCTCGCATTCGACCTGGGCCCACGGAAGCTGAAACTTGACAGCCTGTGGATCAACATCCTGCCCGAAGGCGGCATCCATACCGCGCATATTCACCCGCATTCGGTGATTTCGGGCACCACCTATGTAACGATGCCCGAAGGCGCCAGCGCGATCAAATTCGAAGACCCGCGTCTGGCGATGATGATGGCCGCACCGGGGCGCGTGAAGGATGCACCCGAGGAGTTGCGGCAGTTCATCTATGTGGCACCCGAGGTGGGTGACATATTGCTGTGGGAAAGCTGGCTGCGGCATGAAGTGCCGATGAATATGGTTGAAGACGAGCGGGTAAGCGTGTCGTTTAACTACAGGTGGGAAGCTTGAGCAACGAGACCAACCTTCGACAAAAACCACTGGCGGATCTGTCGGTCGAACATGGCTCGCGGCCCGGCAAACCCCACCTCGGTACAGTTGGAACGGACACCCGCCGTGCAGGGCGTCACCTTGCGGCAATCCATCGCCATTATCTAGGCGACCTCGGACGGATCGCAAAGGTGCTCCAGCGGGTAAAGGCCGGCGACGCGCCCCCCGCCGAGCTTTCACATATCGTCCTCGATGCGGATATGACAAAAAACCTGCGTGCTGTCGGGACGATTTGTGGACAAGAATGTGGGGTGCTCAAAATGCACCATGACATAGAAGAACAGTCTATCTTCCCGCAATTGCATGGGCGCGGAACGGCCCAAATCAAGGCGATTGTCGACAGGCTGCAAGCCGAACATCTGGTGGTTCACGAAGTACTTGAACGTTTGGCCGCGGCAGCTGACGCGCTCTCCGACACGCCGAGCGAGGAAAACTTCCAACACACCACCGAAGTTTTCGATCGGCTTCTGTTTGTTGTGCGGTCCCACTTTCATTACGAAGAGACCACGCTGGAAGAAGCGCTCGGGGTCTTTGGGGTGAACATCTGAAACGGTTCTTCAAAGCGCAATAAATGGAAAACCCCCACTGATCACTCAGCAGGGGCTTTCTATATCAATCACCGGGGCCGGAACGGGCATTCCCTGCCTCCGGCTGGCCAGCTCCGGAAAAGCCGGAGCGACCGTCTTACCAGTCTTCGCGTACCACGACCCGTGTCTTGATTGGCAGCTTCATCGCTGCCAGACGCAGGGCTTCGCGTGCGATATCATCGTTCACGCCGTCGATTTCGAACATCACGCGGCCAGGTTTGACCTTGCATGCCCAAAAGTCCACGGAACCTTTACCTTTACCCATACGAACTTCGACGGGCTTGGATGTAACAGGCACATCTGGAAAGATACGGATCCAGACACGGCCCTGACGCTTCATGTGACGCGTCATGGCACGACGTGCTGCTTCGATCTGACGTGCGGTAACCCGCTCGGGTTCAATCGCCTTAAGACCATAGGTGCCGAAGTTCAGGTCAGACCCGCCCTTCGCCAGACCCTTGATCGAGCCTTTGAACTGCTTGCGGAATTTCGTCCGTTTTGGCTGTAGCATCTATCTACTCCTTAACGCCGACCGCCTGCACC
>JBARCL010000134.1:0-66869 GCA_049794055.1 Sulfitobacter sp. | reverse complement strand
GGTGGGCATTAATGTCGAAAAGACATCGGCAATGGCCTTTGCCATTGGTGGCATGATCACCGCAATGGGCGGTGCGCTCACCTCGACTTTTATGACGTTGGATGCCTCCAGCGGGGTTGTCTTCACAATGAAAGCCCTGATCATCGTGATCATGGGCGGTGTCGGCGATATTCGCGGCGCAATTGTGGCAGCCTTGATCCTGGGCTTGGTCGAAACGGCCGTTGCCACATTGATTGATCCGGGCCTGACACTGGTCGCAGCCTATACGATCTTTCTCACCGTGCTCTTGTTTCGTCCGCAAGGTCTTTTTGGCCGGAGGGCATCATGATGCGCGCGCCACTTATCGGAATTGCCACTCTTGCTGCCCTGGCGCTTGTGGCGAGTATCCCGCTTGTTGCCAACGGCTATTGGCTGTCACTTGCTGTGACCGTGATGATGTACACGGCCTTGTCCACGTCATGGGCGCTGTTTTCCGGCCCGACCCACTACATCGCCCTGTCTACCGGCGCGTTCTTTGGGATCGGTGGATATCTCGTCGGTCTGGGGATTAGCGATTACGATCAAAGCTTCTGGGCGATGGCAGCGCTGGCACCTGTGGTGGCCACCGCGCTTGCGGCATTTATCGGCTATGTCACGCTGCGCCTGTCAGGCGTCTATTTCGTGATCTTCACGCTGGGCCTTGCCGAGATGATCCGCAATCTTGTCAGCTGGATACAGAACAACTTCCTCGGGTCGCGCGGCCTTTATGTGCTGACCGATTTTGACGAGCGGCATATCTACTGGATGCTGCTGGCCCTGACGGTTGTGATCTTTGCTTTTGGCTGGTGGCTGGGCCGTTCGCGCCTTGGATTTGCCCTGCGCATTCTGGGCAACGACGAACAGGTGGCCCAGCATGTCGGCATCAACACCGCACGGGCCAAGGTGATCCTGTTTATGACCACCGGTTTCTTTGCGGCGCTTGTCGGCGCCGTCGTCGCCCCGCGCTATTACTATATCGAACCCAATGTCGTCTTCTCACCCGAGTTGAGCTTTATTGTGGTGATCATGGCGCTTTTGGGCGGTACTCAGCGGCTTTATGGCCCCTTATTGGGTGTGATCCCGTTTACCCTGCTGTGGGAGGTGATCAGCGTTTCATTCCCGAAATCCACAACCATGGTGCTGGGGTTGGCGTTTCTGCTGATCGTCTATCTGATCCCCAACGGCATTGTCGGCCTTGCCGAAAAACTCAAACGTCGGGGATCATGATATGACACCGGGTACAGAAATTCTGCATGTAAACAATGTGACCAAACGCTTTGGCGGTCTGGTTGCGGTCAATGATGTCAGCTTTGCCGTGCGCGAGCATGAGGTGATGGGCATCATCGGTCCGAACGGTTCGGGCAAGTCAACGACGATGAACCTGATGTCGGGTGTGTTCAAGGTGACCTCAGGGACAATCACTCTTCGTGACCACGATCTGTCAGGCGCCACCGCATTTGAAAACGCACGGTACGGTGTATCGCGGACTTTTCAACTGGTACGCATCCTGCCGCAACTCAGCTTGTTGGATAATGCCAAGGCGGGCGCGGTGTTTGGCCACAAACGTACATGGGGTCACGCGGCGGACGAGGCCGCGCGGCAGGCGCTGGAGCGGGTGGGGTTGATCGACAAAATTGACCTTCCTGTTTCCAGCCTGACCTACATCGATCAAAAACGGTTGGAACTGGCGCGTGCAATTGCAGGAGATCCCGAGGTCTTGCTTTTGGATGAATGGCTTGCTGGTCTTAACCCTTCCGAGTTGAAGATCGGCATTGATCTGATTGCGTCGCTGCGCGCCGAGGGCCGCACCATCATTCTTGTCGAACATGTGATGGATGCAATCCGCTCGCTGTGTGACCGCTGCGTTGTGATCAATTCCGGCAGTAAGATCGCTGAAGGTACACCCAAGGACGTGCTGTCAGACGCAAGAGTGATCAAAGCATATCTGGGGGACGCGTGATGCTTGTTGTTGATAATATCGAAGTATCTTACGGGCTTCATCGCGCGCTAAACGGTGTCAGCCTGACAATCGAAAAAGGCGAAATCGTCGTTATGCTGGGGGCAAATGGCGCGGGAAAAAGCTCGCTTTTGCGTGCCATAGCGGGGATTTCCGAGGGTGCGGTCAAAGGCTGGGTCACGCTGAACGACAACGTTTTGCAAATCCTCAAGCCGGACCAGATCGTCGAAGCAGGCATCGCATTTGTACCGGAGGGTCGCGGCATCTTTGGTGACCTGAATGTCTGGGAAAACCTGCTGCTGGGAGCCTATCCTGCCCGTGCCCGCGCCAAACAGGATGAAAACCTTGAAAAGGTGATCGACCTGTTTCCTAAACTCAAAGACCGAAGGACGCAGATCGCGCGCACAATGTCAGGCGGTGAACAGCAGATGGTCGCAATCGGGCGTGCAATGATGTCGAATCCTGATGTGTTAATGCTGGATGAACCGTCGCTGGGCTTGTCACCGCTGTTGTGTCAGGAATTGTTCCGCAATCTCTCGCGCATTCGCGACACAGGCATGGCGGTTCTTCTGGTGGAACAAAACGCCAAGCAAAGCCTTGCAATTGCGGACCGGGGTTATCTGATCGAGAATGGATCAGTGCTTGCCTCGGACAAGGCCGAGGCGCTGTTAAACGATCCAAAGGTGCAAGAGGCGTATTTGGGCGGTGCGGCCTGACCGCTCCTGCTTTTGTGGTGCAAAATTGCATTTAGCCTAAAACAGCCCCGGCCAACGCCGGGGCTGTTTCATATCTTACTCGGGGACCGAATAGCGCGTCATCGTCATTGTATCGGCGTCAAGCGCGGCGACAAAATCAGCCGCGGCAGCCGCATCCATGAAACTGGCCATTGACGCATCGGCCGCTCCAACGCTGTCCCAGTAGACCACGACAAGCCATGCGCCATCAGTCCCGGCAGCAGAATGGCGCGCCACGAAACCGGGTTGATTAGCGACGTGCTGTTCTTGAACGGCGGCATCCAGTTTCGCAAAATCCGGCACCGTTGTGTCGTCTTTCAGGGTAAAGGTGACAATCTCGATCACCTTGGCCGCCTCCAGCGGAACGCTTTCAGCTTGAGCGGCTCCAGTTGCCATCGCAAGCACAAGAATTGGCAGGGCCATAAATGTCCGCAGCAGCTTATTAAACGTCGTCATGAGTGAGTATCCTTTAGAAGTTGATGGATAGGGGCAGGTCCACGCGGGGCAATGCCAGCAGCCTGTCTGCCACCTGTTGATCAAGCGGGTTGAATAACGAAACAGGTCTATCGCTGCGGCACAGTCCGAAAGTTTCATGGGACCCTTGCAATCTGGGGCTTTGTACGGGGCCGCCACAGCCGCCCCGTGCCGTCAGCTCTTTAGAATTTGCCGTTGTCATGGGCCATTTCGGACGGGATCTCTGACATGGTGTCCCAGTGCTCAACAATCAGCCCGTCTTCGACGCGGAACAGGTCAAAGAACGCCGTGGGTTGACCTGCAAAGGTGCCTTCGGATGCAGTAAAAACAAAGTTGCCTTCAGCGACAACGAGATGGGTTTCGGAATACTTCATTTCGATGCCCTGCTCTGCCATCGCGGCCAATGCAGCACCCAAACCGTCCAGACCGTCAGCGATGTTCGCATTGTGCTGGATATAGGTTTCGGTTGAGATGAAGTTCGTGATGTTGGACGCGTCGCCGCCCTGCAACACAGTCTGCACAAAATCCGTTACAAGCGCCTTGTTCTCTGCGGTCTTGTCCAGGTCCGTGATCTCAGTTGCGCCATCAACCAGCGTATGGCCCGAGGGGTTGGTGCCTGTTGGTGCCTGAAGGTTGTCCCAATGTTCGGCAACTTTGCCATCCTCTACGCGAAACACGTCGAAGGCGACCAGCGTTTCAGCGCCAAAGGCATGGGCGTTGTCATAGGTCTGGTGCAGCACGACAAGGTCATCTTCGGCAATGACGCGGTGTGTCGTTGCCTTGATCCCGCTGTCTTTCAAGCCCGGGATAAAGCCGATGATGGGGGCCGCGCCAGTTGGCACCGCTGGATTATGCTGGATGTAGTTAGGGGCCAGCAACTCTTGTGCGGCTTCCGGGTCAAAGTTGGTAAAGATGGCAGCCACAGCGCCTAGTACGATCTCAGTCGGGGTCATTTTCGAATCCTTTCATAGGGGTTGAGTTCCGAATATGATCTAAGTATTAATTCTGCACTTAGTGTCAATTACGCACAAAAAAGGAACAAGGTATGCTTCCCGTAACCGTCTCAAACAAGGAAGAGGGTGGGCTGTGCCCCGTGCGCAACGTCCTGTCAGCCGTCACCGGCAAGTGGAGTTCCCTTATTTTACTGTCGCTTGAGGATGGGTCGCTGCGCTTTTCCGGCGTCAAACGCATGATCGGGGATATCACGCAGCGTGTGCTGACCGAAAACCTGCGCACATTGGAACGTGACGGATATATTTCACGTCGGGTCGTGGCCGGCCCCCCGGTTGAGGTACATTACGAACTGACGCCACTGGGCGCGTCCCTTGTCGAGCAATTCAAGCCGCTGGTTGCTTGGGCATCGGATCACTTTGACGTGGTGATGGCCTCGCGGGCGCGGTACACATCTTGACCCCGGTCATGAAGCAACCTTAACTTTCCGAACGCCCATATTTCTGCTTAGGACTTCTGGCATGAGAAACACGATCAGATACGTCATCCTCGCCGCCCTTGCGGTTCCGTCAGCAGTGGGTGCCGACGTACCAGAACGGTTTGCAACGACATTTACCGAATTGGTCAACTCCGCAGAAAAATCGTGCTCTTCATTTGAGAATGGCACTCTGACAGTGTCCGAGATTGGGGTTCAATCCGTTGTGGACTTTAACGGGGACGGTGTAACGGATCCGATCATCGACAGCGGAAGCTTCAACTGCTCCAGCGCGGCGACACTTTTTGGTGGTGGCAGTGGCGGTCGAGACATTTACGTTTTTGTCTCAACGCCAGATGCTGGCTATCAACGCTTTGATTTCCTTGCAGAAGGCAGCATCACGTTGTCATTAGGGCAAACATCCGTTCTTTTGCTGGCGGTTCATGGTGCAAACTGCGATCTGACCGGCGCCGAAAATTGCTTTGTCGCCTATCGCTGGGCAAACGGGGCGTTTCACGCAGCCGGTGGCCATGTGACCGCAAACTCGGTGGATTGAAGTTTATCTTCGGTCAAAGCTTGTTTCACGGATCGCGCATTTTTCGCGCAGTCAGCCGCAATTGCTCTACCAGAACCCCTTGATTGTGGTCGAGGCTGCTATTCTCACGCAGACTGATCCCCACGGGGCCTGCCATCATCGGGGCTTGCAAGGCAAGCTCGCGCAACTTGCCGCTTTCAAGCTCCTGCGCCACAACCCCGCGTGAAATAAACCAGATCGCATCGCTTTGTGACAAGACCTGCCGTGCAAATGGCAGCGCGACGGTCTCAAAACTCGCCACTGCATTATTGGCTCCTACGCTGACCAGATAGCGGCGCACCAACGGGCCAATTGCGGCCCCCTTGGGGGGCAGGATCAACGTATAGAATTGCAGAATTGATGCATCAACCGGCCCCGTCACCGGATGCCCCCCACGCACAACAGGAACCACATCCTCAGAGTAAAGCTGCTCAAACGACAGTCCTGCCATAAGGTTCGGCTCTCCCAGGCGCCCGACAACCAGGTCGAGACTGCCTTCGCGCAGTTGTGAAAGGAGCAACCAGTTGGGGCCGGTGGAAATGCGCAACGCGCATTCAGGGCGTTTGGCTTGAAATGCCATCGCCGCTTGCGGCATGAGATAGCCCGCCGCAGTAGGCAAAACCCCGATGGCCAGCTTTGCCCCTATTTCAAGTGTGCCGCGAATAGCACGCTCGCCGCGCTCCAGTTCAGCCAATGCACTGCCGACATGCCGCTGAAAAACCTGCCCCGCCGCATTCAGTTGCAGCCTGCGACCTGTTCGGTCGAACAAGCGGCGGCCCAATATCTCCTCTATTTCTCGCAGGGTTTTGGACGCCGCAGGTTGCGTGACCCCAAGCGCATGCGCTGCCTCGCCCAAGGACCCAGCGCGTGCGATTTCATAGAAGCACAATAAGTGGCGAAGTTTGATGCGAGCGTTCAAAGGCATAACCAAAATGATAAGTGAATTGTTAAAAATGTCAATTTCTTAGCGTTCTAGTTAATGTTATCTTCTTCCCGAACAGAAGGGAAAAGCTGATGACCGACGACAAAGCTAGGGGAATGGATATCCGTCGAAAGGTCCTTGGCGACGTCCATGTAGATAAAGCAGAGGCGGTGAAGGATGCGTTTGATGCGCCGTTTCAGGCGCTGATTACAAAAGCGGCCTGGGGCACTGTCTGGGCCTCGGAGGGTATTACACTGCGAGAACGGTCGATGCTGACTCTTGCACTTTTGGCAGCAACCGGAAATTTTGAAGAAATCCCGATGCATGTGCGTGCGACTGCCCGCTCCGGTGCCAGTCCGCAAGACATTGCCGAAGCGTTCCAACATGTTGCCATCTATGCCGGTGTTCCAAAGGCAAATCATGCCCTGAAACTGGCCAAACAAACCCTAGCAGAAATGGAGGCCGATCATGACTGACGGCGCATTTATCCACCGTGATCGCGATTGGCATCCGCCTGCGTTCACGCCGACCTACAAGACCAGCGTCGCGCGTTCCCCGCAGCGGGCCCTGATTTCCATGAACACGACTTTGTCAGAACAGACCGGGCCGGTATTCGGGCACAACATGCTTGGAGAGCTGGATAACGACCTGATCCTGAACTACGCCCAGCCCGGTGAAATGGCGTTCGGGCAGCGCATCATCGTGCACGGGCGCGTTCTGGACGAAACCGGCCGCGGCGTGTCTGGTGCGCTGGTCGAATTCTGGCAGGCAAACGCCGGCGGGCGTTATCGCCACAAAAAGGAAAGCTACCTCGCACCGCTTGATCCCAACTTTGGCGGCTGCGGTCGGACAATTACGGCAGTGGATGGCAGTTATAGCTTTCGCACAATCAAGCCTGGCCCTTACCCTTGGCCCAATGGTGTGAATGACTGGCGACCGGCGCATATCCACTTCTCGCTGTTTGGCTCGGGCTTTGCCCAGCGTCTTATCACGCAGATGTATTTCGAAGGCGACCCGCTGATTTGGAAATGCCCCATCGCAAGCACGATCCCTTCACGTGAAGCGGTCGAGCGGCTGATTGCGCCATTGGATATGAATAATACGATCCCAATGGACGCCCGCGCTTACAAATTCGATATCGTGCTGCGCGGCCGCCGCTCTACCCTGTTCGAGAACCGTTTGGAGGGCAACTGATGCAGCCTTTAGAATACCTCAAGGAAAGCCCATCACAGACCGCTGGTCCTTATGTCCATATCGGTTGCGTCCCCAATTTTTGCGGCATTACAGGGGTCTACCCCGAAGATCTGGGAACGACCCTGTTGCGCGACGGGGTGCAGGGCGAACGGATCAAGGTCAGCGGGATCGTATTTGATGGCACCGGCACACCGCTCAAGGACGCGCTGGTCGAAATCTGGCAAGCAGATGCTGCGGGGCTTCACGCCTCGGGGGATCCGCGCGGCACCAGCGATCCGAACTTTACTGGCTGGGGCCGGACCGCTGGCGATTATGATACTGGTGAGTGGTCATTTGATACGATCAAGCCCGGTCGCGTTCCCTATCCCGACGGTCGTCTGATGGCCCCCCACATCACCATTTGGATTGTCGCGCGTGGTATCAACATTGGACTTCAGACAAGGATGTATTTCCCTGATGAAGACCTCGCAAATGCCGAAGATCCGGTTCTGGCCCGTGTCGAACATAAAAACCGTATCCCGACCCTGATCACGGCCAAAACAGGCAGCAGCGAATATCGGTTCGACATCCATCTGCAAGGCCCTGACGAAACGGTATTCTTTGATGTCTGATCTCAGCGACAAACCCTGCATCCTTTGCGTCGCCATCACAGGAAGCCTGCCAACAAAAGCCAACAATCCGGCTGTGCCAATCTCGATCAGTGAACAGGTCGAAAGCGCACAAGAGGCCTTCGAGGCAGGTGCTACGATCTGCCATGCCCACGTGCGCAATGATGATCAGACACCGTCCAGTGACCCGGCAAAGTTCGCAGCGCTAAAGGAAGGGCTGGAAAAACACTGTCCCGGCATGATTGTACAATTCTCAACCGGTGGGCGTTCAGGCGCGGGGCAGGCACGGGGCGGGATGCTGTCGCTGTGTCCCGATATGGCGTCACTCTCCGTTGGGTCCAACAATTTTCCGACGCGGGTTTATGAAAATCCGCCTGATCTGGTGGCGTGGCTTGCCGCCGAGATGCAGACCTATGGCATTACAGCCGAAGTCGAAGCCTTTGACCTGTCCCACATCCTACAAGCCATCCACATGCATAAGGCGGGTCAGCTTCATGGCCAGCTTTACGTGCAATTCGTGATGGGGGTCAAAAATGCCATGCCCGCCGACAAGGCGGTGTTTGACTTCTATGTCAAAACCCTGCGTGACCGGGCACCCGGCGCGCCGTGGTGCGCCGCGGGCATTGGGCCTGCGCAGCTATTGATTAATGAATGGGCTATTGCGGCAGGCGGGCATACCCGAACTGGTCTTGAGGACAACGTCCGTCTTGATCGTGACCGCCTGGCACCGTCCAATGCGGCGTTGATCCAGCGGGCTGTCGATCTGTGCGACAAGTATGAACGCCCCGTCGCAACGTGGCAGCAGGCGCGTGACATTCTGAAACTCAAAAGCCCGAGCACAACGCAGGCTGCATGAGAGACGCTTTATTCTATTTGATGGAAGCGAGATTAGAGTTCAACGCGACCTCGTCTTCTGAAAAGTAAGTAACGCGAGACGGGCCCGCGTTACGTGATGCATTCGTGCTGACGTATTGATCCAGGTTCAACAACGCCCCTACTGTCGGGCGATGTCTACAGCCTGCTTTAGGTCCTTCAGATTCCCGACCTGGTTGGCCAACACCAGCACCAGCCTGGCGTTCATGTCGTTTGCTTCTTCGTCAGACATGTCCCGTTGTGCGTCCGTTAGCATTTCGTAAAACGCATCAGGATTTTCGATGTTTTTGAGTAGGGTTAGGGCCATTAGGTTTCTCCTGCCGTTGCGCGGGCAATTGCACTTTGAATTTTCTTTGCATCAAAGCTGCGCCATCTGCCCGCGATATGTTGATCAGGTCGGATCAGATAAACCGCACTATCTTGCGCATCATATCGCGCTGCGGCCAGCCCCTCGGGGTCTTCAAAGTCCCGGCCTGACACGATAGGCTTTGGCGTGAATGGTCCCGCGTCGACCGGTACAGGGTCTTTACCGAACACCAAAAGCACAAAGCCGTCGCCAAGCAGATTCAATAGCCAGGCGTCCTTGCCGCCAACCTTGATCGGGGCGTCCGCGGCACAGGTGCCGGGTACCATTGCGCCTTGCCAGCGATCCCCGTCGATCGTGTTTAATGTACTTTCGACATATGGCGTGGGGGTCGACAGACGGCCGGAATTCACCAAAGGCCGTGCGAATTCCTGCGTCTTGGCCAAACTCAATACAGCATTGCGATACCGTTTGGATGCACCGTTCTTGGGGGTGATAAAATCGGTTGAACGGGTGGAGTTCAGGATATTGTCATCTGCCGCAAACGCGCGTTCAAGGTGATAGCTGTCAATCAGGCTGTCGGGTGCATCCCCATTGATGACGGCAGCGAGCTTCCAGGACAGATTATCAATATCCTGAACGCCGGTGTTCGCGCCACGTGCGCCAAAAGGCGACACTTGATGCGCGGCATCACCCGCAAACAGAACCCTGCCATATCGAAAGCTATCAATGCGCCGACAGGCAAACTGATAGACAGACGCCCATTCCAATTCAAACTCCACATCCTCACCGATCATGGCCTTAACCCTTGGGATGATATTCTCGGGTCGTTTTTCAACTTCGGGGTCAGACTCCCATCCGAGTTGAAAGTCCAGCCGCCACACATCATCTGATTGCTTGTGAAGCAACGCGGACTGGCCCCGGTGGAAATCCGGATCAAACCAGAACCAGCGCTCTGTCGGAAAGTCGGCCTTCATGACGATGTCGGCAATCAGGAACCGGTCCTGAAAGAACTGGCCGGTAAATTCCGCACCAACCATACGGCGTACGTCAGAGTTTGCACCGTCACAGGCGACAACCCAGTCCGCTTCCATCTTGAATATGCCATCAGGTGTTTCGACGGCCAGTTCCACGCCCGCATCCTGCTGGCCGAGCGATACAACCTTGTGTTTCCAACGCAGGTCAATCAAAGGGTTTTCGTCGCAGGCTTTGACCATGTATTCTTCGAGGTAGTATTGTTGCAGGTTGATGAACGCCGGAATTTTATGGCCTTCTTCGGGGAGCAGGTCGAATTCATACACTTCCTGATCTCGTAGAAACACACGGCCTAGCTGCCATTTGATGCCTTTGTCCAGCATCGGTTTGGCAACGCCAAGACGATCCCAGATCTCAAGCGGGCGTTTTGCATAACACACCGCCCGTGACCCCACGGAAACCGTGTTGTTATCGTCAAGCACGACAACCTTCAAACCCCTGGCTGCAAAATCCAACGCGGCAGTGAGGCCCATAGGGCCTGCACCAACAACCACAACGCTATGTCGCACGATGTCTCCCGATGCTTGTTCGGGGGATTGAACATAGTCGAATTCAGGAAAATCATAGGTGTTCAGCATCAGCTTTTCCCCAGTTCCTTGGCATGCAGCCAATCCGCGTGCTGCGGTGCCTTTTTCGTCCGCGACCACTCCTCAAGCATGTCCCATTTTACAGCATCAAGCCGCTGGATCATCTCTTCTTCTTTTGGATCAGGGCAGGCCAGCTCTACGCGGTGACCGTTGGGGTCAAAGAAGTAGATGGAGTGGAAAATGGAGTGATCGGTGATCCCCAGAACCTCGACGCCTTGCTCTTCCAGGTGCTCTTTAAAGCTGACCAGCGTTTCACGATCCTTGACCTTGAAGGCGATATGCTGAACCCAGATCGGCGTGTTAGGATCGCGCCCCATCTTTGGCTTGGTTGGCAATTCAAAAAACGCGAGCACGTTGCCGTTTCCCGCATCAAGGAAGAGATGCATGTAAGGGTCTGGCTCGTGGGTCGATGGCACTTTGTCTTCCGCAATGGCCAACACGAAATCCATGTTGAGCATTTTCGTATAGAATTCGACGGTTTCTTTCGCATCGTTGCAGCGATAGGCTACGTGATGGATCCGGTCGATTTTCAGGTTTGGTGCAAGCATTTTCATCTCCTCCAGAATCGTTGCATTTGCAATGATTACCCGGTTTTGACGCACAA
The DNA here is from genome assembly GCA_049794055.1 of Sulfitobacter sp. Lineage (GTDB taxonomy): Bacteria > Pseudomonadota > Alphaproteobacteria > Rhodobacterales > Rhodobacteraceae > Sulfitobacter. Next base: position 55,559 of record JBARCL010000134.1, on the reverse strand, counting down.
TAATTTGATTCAGATCAAATCGTTACAAATGAAACAATATACGCTGTTCTTCGAAAGGACACTTAATGAACTTGGAAGGCTATTTTCCCTACAAACTTGCTGCGACGGCTGAGGTATTTTCGCGCAGGTTGGTAGATGTCTACGGGCGCACCTTCGGTCTCTCACGGGAAGAATGGCGGATGCTTTTGCTGCTTGCAGATGCAGGTGAACTGACATCACTAACGCTGGCCCAACGCACCACATTGGACAAGGTCCAGATCAGCCGCGCCGCAGCCAAACTCGAAGATAAGGGATTAATTAGTCGATCTGTGCACGAGGCGGACCGCCGCCTCAGAGTCTATACTTGTACCCCGAAAGGGCAGGGCCTCTTCGCAGAGGTTTTCCCCAAGGTCGAAGCCTGTGCAAACGCGATGCTTGGCCAAATGAGCGCCGAAGACCTTCAGGCTTTGACACAAGGGCTGCAGGCCCTGAATGCTGCGGTAAGTCAATACAGCGACGATTAGGGTATCCCTCTACGTCTGGTGCACTGGTCTACTCCTGTCGGGTCGCGTCAGGGTGGGCCTGTTGAAATGCCGGCAGTGTTTCAAGCCGTGCCTTGATGCGCCGGATCTTGGGGAACGCTTCCATCGCGACGCCCCAACGTTCCGCATTATATAATTGCGGCATCAAACAGACGTCGGCCAAAGTCACCCCGTCGCCATATGAATAGTCACCGTCGGCCACCATCTGTTCATAGGCCGACAACCCCCGGGTGATGAAATGGAACATCCAGTCTTGCATTGTTATCGCCTGATTTGACTGTTCCACCGCCCATTTGGCGACGCTCAAGTTGCAGACGGGGTGTATTTCCATCGCTATTGCATAGGAAAGTGCCCTTACTTCGGCGCGGCCCAGGGGGGTCTCCGGTAGCAGGCCCAGATTGCGCGTCTCATCCAGATATTCGATCTGAGCCAAAGACTGTGTCAGACTGTGACCGTCCACCTCTAACACCGGCACAAGCCCTTGTGGGTTGCGACTTAGGTGTGCTTCCGAGCGGTGGGTCCCATCGAGCAAGTTTACCACTTCGCTGTCCCACTGTTCTCCGGCCAGGCCAAGTGTAATGCGGACGCGGTAGCTGGCCGAGGACCGCCAGTAGTCGTACAATTTAATCATTTAATGTCTCCGTCAGACGGTTCAGAGCTTGATTTAACGCGCCTTCTTTGCCGTCCAGTGCAGTTATTAGTTTAGCCTGGAAAGCTTGGGCCACTGGGATCAGTTTCGAAAGCATTTCAGTGCCTTGACTTGTCAGTGCGAGCTTCAGAAGGCGGCGATCGTGTTCATCAGTTTGTTTTGTGATTAAGCCTTTGGCCTCAAGTTTTGCAGCGGCGCGGCTTACTTTGGACTTTTCAAGCTTAACCCTGTTTTCAATGTCCCGGATTGACGGATTTTCCGAATAGCCAACATTCACCAGAACGCGCCATTCCGGCACAGAGATTTCGTATTCCCGTTTATAGTGCTTCGCCAGTTCCGCGCTTAGCTGTGCACCAATGACAGTAAAGCGATAGGGCAGATAAAGCTCCAAATCGAACTCGGGCAACTTTTGGTCCATCATTTAAACTCTCCCTGATCCCCTAGAGAAAACAAATTCGTTGCAGATGCAATAAATTTGTTGACTTCATTGCAATCGCAACGAATAAACGTATCAAATGCAACGTTCTCTGCGGAGATTCGGCGGGATGGGAGGTCCTCATGAACATTGCTGCAACGCTTAGCGGTCTCACTTTGAGCAATGATGCTGTGGGAACGACAAAAGGCTATATGCCCGGGTTCGGAAACGACTTTGAGACAGAAGCCCTGCCTGGTGCATTGCCGCAGGGTATGAACAGCCCGCAAAAGTGCAATTATGGCCTCTACGGAGAGCAGCTTTCAGGCACGGCTTTCACCGCGCCCAGCCACCAAAACGAACGGACGTGGTGTTACCGTATCCGCCCGTCGGTCAAGCACAGTCATCGCTATGAAAAGATCGATATGCCGCTGTGGAAATCCGCGCCCAATATCGATCCGGATGTGGCCTCTCTTGGGCAATACCGCTGGGATCCGCTGCCGCATTCGGGCGACGCGCTTACCTTTGTAACGGGCATGCGGACCATGACGACCGCAGGCGATGTGAACACCCAAGTGGGCATGGCAACCCATGTCTATCTGGCGACCACATCCATGGTCGATGAATATTTCTTTTCCGCTGACAGTGAACTGCTGATTGTTCCCCAAGAAGGTGTGCTGCGCTTTTGTACGGAGTTGGGTATTATCGATGTCGAACCGAAGGAAATCGCGATCATCCCACGCGGGCTGCTCTATCGGGTCGAGGTTCTGGAGGGACCGGCGCGCGGGTTCGTTTGCGAAAATTACGGTCAGAAGTTCGAACTGCCGGGGCGTGGTCCCATCGGCGCGAACTGCATGGCCAATCCGCGCGATTTCAAAGCCCCGGTTGCGGCGTTCGAGGATCGTGAGGTGCCGTCCACCGTCACCGTGAAATGGTGCGGCCAGTTCCACCAGACCCGGATCGGCCAGTCCCCTCTGGATGTGGTGGCATGGCACGGTAACTACACGCCAATGAAATACGACCTGCGCACCTATTGCCCCGTCGGTGCGCTCCTGTTTGATCACCCAGATCCCTCGATCTTTACCGTTCTGACGGCCCCGTCTGGCCAGCCCGGCACAGCCAACATCGATTTTGTGCTTTTCCGCGAACGCTGGATGGTGGCCGAGGATACCTTCCGCCCGCCTTGGTATCACAAGAACATCATGTCTGAACTGATGGGTAATATTTACGGACAGTATGACGCCAAACCGCAGGGCTTTGTCCCCGGTGGCATCAGCCTGCACAACATGATGCTGCCCCATGGGCCGGACAAAAACGCATTTGAAGGCGCCTCGAACTCCGACCTAACAGCCGAAAAGCTCGACAATACCATGTCGTTCATGTTCGAGACCCGCTTCCCACAACATCTGACACAATTCGCTGCCAAGGATGCGCCGTTGCAGGACGATTACATCGATTGCTGGACCGACATTGAAAAGAAGTTCGACGGCACACCGGGCAAGAAATGACACAGCAGACAGGGCATGCCCTGCAATGGAATATAACATGACCTTACTAACCTCTTGGGTGACTTCAGCCAACACTGCCGACCACCCGTTCCCGCTTAACAATCTGCCTTATGGCGTCTTTTCTGTCGGACATGGTGGTCCCCGTTGTGGCGTAGCCATCGGTGACATGATCCTAGACTGTCAGGCCGCAGAGGCGGCAGGCCTGTTGGTGCTTGATGACGTGGCGCTATTTGACGTGCCGTTCTGGAACGGGGTTATGGAAAAGGGGCCGGACACCTGGTCTGCCCTGCGCAACCGCCTGACGGAGATCCTCGCGGAAGGCTCAGCTGATCAAGGCGTAGCCAAGAACTGTCTTGTCGCTGCCGTGGATACGACATTGCATATGCCGTTCCGTGTCAGCGAATACACCGATTTTTATGCGGGTCGCCAACATGCAGAAAACATGGGTTCCATCCTGCGCGGTGGTCCGGAATTGCCGGCCAACTGGCTGCATATCCCCATCGGCTACAATGGCCGCGCGTCCTCTGTTGTGGTCTCGGGCACGCCGATCCGCCGTCCTCTGGGTCAAATGAAAGCACCGGATGCCGACATGCCGTCTTTTGGCCCCTGCAAACGGTTGGATATCGAGCTTGAGATGGGCGCGATTGTCGGCACTGGCTGCCCGATGGGGGCGCCGATCACCACGGATCAAGCCGATGAGATGATCTTTGGCTATGTTCTGCTGAATGATTGGTCGGCCCGTGACATTCAGGGTTGGGAATACCAGCCATTGGGTCCGTTTCAGGGCAAGGCCTTCGGCACTTCGATCAGCCCATGGATTGTCACCAAAGAGGCGCTTGAACCGTTTCGCACCTCAGTGCCGGAGCGCACCAAGGAGCTGCTGCCCTATCTCAGCGAGAGCAAGCCCGGTCTTTATGACATCGAATTGCAGGTGCTTATGCAACCCAAGGGCGCGGACCGTGCCAGCACCGTTGCCACAACCAACTACAGCCGGATGTATTATTCGGCGGTACAACAACTGACCCACCACGCGGTCGGCGGTTGCGGCATGAACGCAGGCGACCTGCTGGGGTCCGGCACGATCTCGGGACCCAGCAAAAGCGAATATGGCTCACTGATGGAGTTGAGTTGGGCGGGCCGCGAACCGTTTACCCTCGACACCGGAGAGACCCGTGGATTCATCGAAGACGGTGACACACTGACACTGCGCGGCAATGCACGCGGTGACGGGTTCACCATCGGATTCGGGGATTGCGTCGGGGAGATTTTGCCCGCGCGGGACGACCCGTTCAAACCAAGCTGAAACAAGAACATTACCGCCCATAGCGGGACAATTGGAGCACGACACATGGCCAAAGCATTCGCATCCCAAGGGGATATGACCGAAAAGAAAATTACCTTCGACGAAATCGGTAAGGGGCTGTATGCCTTCACCGCCGAAGGCGACCCGAATTCCGGCGTGATTATCGGTGATGACAGCGTGATGATCGTCGAAGCCCAAGCGACACCGCGTTTGGCGAACAAGGTCATTGAGAAAGTCCGCGAAGTTACTGACAAGCCGATCAGCCATGTGGTCTTGACCCACTATCACGCGGTGCGCGTACTTGGTGCTTCTGCCTTCGGCGCAGACCAGATCATCATGTCCGACAAAGCCCGTGCAATGGTCGTCGAACGCGGTCAGGAAGACTGGGACAGCGAATTCCAACGCTTTCCCCGTCTGTTCGAAGGGCACGAGTCTATCCCCGGCCTGACATGGCCGACGACAACGTTCAGTGACAGCATGACGGTTTATCTGGGCAACCGTCGTGTTGATATCAAACAGACCGGCCGTGCCCATACTGCAGGCGACGCAGTTATCCATGTGCCGGATCAGAACGTTATGTTCACCGGCGACATCGTCGAGGACCATTCCGCTTGCTATTGTGGAGATGGGCATTTCGGGGACTGGGGGCAGACCCTTGATAACATCGCCGCCTATGATGTCGACGCGATCGCGCCCGGGCGCGGTGGAGCCTTGATTGGCCAGGATGCCGTCGCCCGCGCCATCGCCAGTACACGTGATTTTGTCGAAAGCACTTACCGTCCCGCGGCCAAAGTGGCCGCGAAGGGCGGCACCCTGAAAGATGCCTGGGACGCTGTACGCGATGCCTGCGATCCCAAGTTCAAGGATTATGCAATCTACGAACATTGCCTGCCGTTCAACGTCGCCCGCGCCTATGACGAGGCCCGCGGCATCGATACCCCGCGTATCTGGACGGACAAGCGCGATTTGGAAATGTGGGACCAACTTCAAGGTTAAGCTCCGCTCCTCCTTTTTCCTTCTTTGCTCAATGCAGGTGAACCAATGCTTCATGACCGTTACTCCCTCGCCTTCAAGCTTTATCCTTACGAAAAATCTGCGGATCAGACGGCAAGCGATGTGGTACGACATCCCGTTGTGATCATCGGGGGCGGGCCTATTGGTTTGGCAACTGCGCTTGACCTTGGCCGCCAGGGTATACCTTCACTTGTTCTGGATGATCACGAAGGCATCGGCATGGGCAGCCGTGCAATTTGCTTTGCCAAACGCACCCTAGAGATTGCCGGAAGGTATGGGTGCAGCGCACCGATGCTAGACAAAGGCATCGTCTGGAATGTCGGCAAGGTGTTTCAGGACGACCGGCAAGTTTACGAATTCAATCTCTTGCCTGAAACCGGTCATCGCAATCCAGCTTTCATCAACCTGCAGCAACCCTATTTCGAAAAATTCATTTTCGAGCAGATTGTGACTGAACAAGCCGAGGGTGCCCCGATTGAAATACGGGGCAAGAACCGGCTGGATGCGTTGAGTGTGCAGGATGACCACACGCTTTTGACGGTGATGACGCCTGATGGCCCTTACCAGATCAAAGCCGATTGGGTCATTGCTTGCGATGGTGCAAGCTCCCCTGTGCGGGGAATGATGAACCTTGAGTTTGATGGCCGGGTCTTTCAGGACAGCTTCCTGATCGCCGATATCAAGATGAAATCAGATAGCTATCCAACCGAACGCTGGTTCTGGTTTGAACCGCATTTCAAGTCCGGCGCGTCTACTTTGCTTCACAAGCAGCCTGACGATGTTTGGCGGGTAGACTTCCAGATCGGCTGGGATGTGGACCGCAAGGAAGAACTGAAAGAGGAAAACATACGCAAGCGTCTGGATGCGATGCTGGGAGATGACGTCGAATATGACATGGTTTGGTCATCAATCTACACGTTCCAGTGTCGGCGTATGAAAAAATTCCGTCACGGGCGGGTGATATTTGCGGGTGACGCTGCGCATCAGGTCTCGCCTTTTGGTGCGCGTGGCGCAAACTCCGGACTTCAGGACGTCGATAACCTCGGCTGGAAATTGGGACTGGTTATTGCCGGCACTGCTCCTGTCTCTCTTTTGGATACCTATGACAGCGAACGCGTCTACGGTGCGGATGAAAACATTCTGAATTCTACACGGGCGACCGATTTTATCACGCCAAAATCCAAAGTTAGCAAAGGCTTCCGCGATGCAGTGCTTAAACTGGCGGAAACTTATGAATTTGCACGACCATTGGTAAACTCTGGGCGCTTGTCGCTGCCATGCACTTATGACGGATCACCGCTCAACGGTGCAGATGAACTTTCCCTAGGGCCGTCACGTACACGGGTCGGCAGCCCTTGCCCTGATGCGCCCCTCGGAGACAAGTACCTTCTGGACAGTCTTGGCGATGACTTCGTCATTCTGGGCATCAACACGCCAGTGCCGGATAGCATTACGATTGACGGGGTTCCACTGCGCGGGGTTGCGATTACGACCGACGACGATCGCGAGGGACTCATCGCGGAAAGATATCTGGGGAAAGCGCCCCAGGCGGTCTACCTGATCCGCCCGGATCAACACGTTGCGGCGCGCGCGACCACGTTCGACGAAGGCAAGTTTGCCGCCGCCTTGCGCATAGCCTGTGGAAAGGACTGACTTATGGCTCAGTTGAATACCCAACCCAATCTCACCTCACCGGATGACTTTTACGCCGATCTGATCGCGGCGCATGACGGGCTGTCCGATGACGAAAGCGAGGCATTTAACAACCGCCTCATACTTGTGCTGGCCAATCATATTGGCCGTCATGACGTGCTGCGCGAAGCGCTAGCTGCGTCGAAATAAACAATCATAGGGAGGAAAAACTATGACAAACAAAATTGGCAAAACTCTTGCTGGTGCGCTTGTGGCTGCAAGCTTTCTGACATCGAGCGCGGCATTCGCTGACACAACGCTTGCCCTTTCAAGCTGGTTGCCACCCCGGCATCCGATTGTAGCCAACGCAATCAAACCTTGGGCCGATGAAGTATCGGAAGTGACTGAGGGTCGTGTAACCGTGCGGGTTCTCGCCAAGCCGATGGGCGCACCCCCGGCCCATTATGACATGGCCGCCGACGGGATTGCCGACATCACCTACGGTCTGCATTCCTTTACAACCGACGACCGTTTTGAACGCTCGCGCATTGGCCAATTCTCTTTCCTTGGCGATGACGCTGCTTCCGGCTCGACCGCCTTCTGGAACGTCTACTCCGGCGCGCTGGATGCGCAGGCCGAACATGAAGGGGTCAAGCTTCTTGGCCTGTTTGTGCATGGTCCGGGTGTCTTGCACAACAGCGTGCGCCAAATCAACACCGGGGCTGATATCGCCGGTTTGAAGATCCGCGTGCCAGGTGGATACATTTCGGATCTCATGTCAGACTTGGGCGCTGAAACGCTTTTCATGTCATCTGGCGAAGTCTTTGAAAAACTCTCCCGGGGTGTGATTGATGGCGTTACGTTTACCTACGAAGCGTTGACAGCGTTTAAACTGACTGACGACATCAAGTATACGATGCGCGTTCCCGGTGGTCTTTATAACACAACGTGGTTCCTCGTGATGAACGAAGGATCGTGGAACGGTATTTCAGAAGAAGACCGCGCCGCAATCGAAGCGATCTCTGGTACAGCATTTGCACAGCGTGTTGGTGCAGCTTGGAACGCTGCAGATGAAGCTGCACTTGTTGCCATCAACGACGCCGGCATCCAAACCACTGATGCCCCTGTCGAATTGCTGGAGACCATCAAATCAGCAGCAGCCGTGCATGAAAAGGCCTGGACCGTAGCAGTCGCCGAAGATGGTTTTGATGGTGCCGCTGCCCTCACGGAACTGCGCGCGCAAACCGGCGTGGAGTACTAAGTCATGGAGCGGCTTCAACAGAAATTTAGAGGTGAAGGCGGCAGCCTGAAAATAGGCCAAATCCTAAAAAATACTCTAGGTGTAGGAGCCGCTTTGTTACTTTTCAGCCTGATCCTTGTGACATGCGTTGACGTGGTGGGGCGATACTTCTTTTCGTCCCCACTTAGCGGCGCATTCGAGATCACTGAAATCTTGTTGGCAGCGCTGGTCTTTACCGCGCTGCCACTGACAACCGATCGTCAGGAACACATCGAGGTGGACCTTGCCAATGTGGTCGTACGCGGCAAATTGAAAAGATATATGGCAGCCTTTGCCGGCCTGTTTTCAGCCGCGCTTCTGGCTACTCTGGCATGGCGCCTGGCGGTTTTTTCGCTTTCAGCTGCGGAAGATGGCGCAGTGACCAACGCCTTGCGTATTCCGCTCGCCCCCTTTGGCTATCTTGCGGCCTTTTCCTGTCTTGTCAGTGCTTGCATCGCGCTGTTTCGGGGGCTGACCCCTGACGATGCCTTTGAAAATGGAGGTGATGACCATGTTTGAGTCTTTACTTGGTTTTGCTGTCCTTTTGGGGCTGATCCTTGTGCGGGTACCGATCGCCTTTGCGATGGCCGCAGTGGGTGGTATTGGCTTTGCACTAATGCGCGGCTGGCAACCTGCTTGGGCGATGACAGGACAGGTGGCGTTTGATTCGGCGTTGTCCTACAGCCTCTCGGTCATACCGCTGTTTATCTTCATGGGTAATGTTCTGGCGGCTTCTGGCGTTGCGCATGGATTGTTTGCCGCCGCCGATCGCTTGTTCGGACGTACCCGGGGTGGGTTGGCTATGGCCTCGGTATTCTCATGTGGCGGTTTTTCTGCTGTCTGCGGGTCCTCACTGGCAACGGCGGCAACGATGTCAAAGGTCGCGATGCCATCGATGCGCAAATTCGGATATGATGATCGTCTGGCCACCGGGTCCATTGCTGCGGGCGGAACACTGGGCATTCTGATACCCCCCTCCGTCATCTTGATCATTTACGGCCTGCTAACAGAGTCGAACATCGCCAAGCTCTTTATCGCCGGTGTCATACCAGGCATTCTTGGTGTGATCCTCTATCTTGTCGCCGTCAAAGTGGCGGTCTGGCTTAAGCCAGACCTTGCACCGGACGTCGTGACCGAACGTGAACCCATGAGCAAAGCAGACCTGATCGGTGTATTCTGCGTCTTGGGACTTTTCCTGTTCATTATGGTTGGCATTTACGGAGGCTTTTTCACGCCGACTGAAGCGGCCGGTATGGGCGCGGGGGCATCTGTCCTGATTGCTGTTTCCTTGCGAACAATGTCATTGGGCGACTTTCTGACTGCTACTTTTGACAGTGTCCGGGCAACCGCAATGATCTTCGCCGTCATCATCGGCGCGGAACTGTTCTCGAATTTTGTGAATTTCGCAGGTCTGCCCGATGCTCTGGCAGGTTTGGTCCTTGACCTTGAACTGCCAGTTTGGGCTGTGATCCTTGCGATCATCGTCATCTACATGATCCTTGGGTGCGTTCTGGAAAGCCTTTCCATGGTCTTGTTAACGGTCCCGGTCTTCTACCCACTGATGTATGAGCTGCCGTTTTCAAACACTTACTTACAAGACCCTGAAATGGCATTGATCTGGTTCGCGATCGTCGTTGTGGTCGTGACCGAGATCAGCCTGATCACACCGCCGGTCGGTATGAACGTATTTGTTTTGAAATCCGTTTTGCGCGATGTTTCGCTCGGGACGATTTTCAAGGGGGTTCTGCCCTTCTGGTGTGCCGACATCGTCCGGTTGGCCTTGCTGGTTTCGATCCCGTGGTTGTCTCTTTGGCTTGTGACGGCAATGTAGAAACCGCAATAATTTGCCCAGGTCATCCCCCATTTTTATTGGGGTCCAACCGTCGAATTTTCGCGTCTGTTTTCGGTTTCATGGCGGGCGCCATGAAACCGATGGATCTGTCCCGCTATAGTGCTGAGCCGGTGTGCGTTTAATCTTCTGGCAGGCAGCTATCGGGAACGCCGGCGCATCAAGGTGGGCTTTTGTCGTGTCGGATTACTTGCCTTGCCCCGGACAAAGCCCGGACGTGTTTCGCTTTTCACCAGCAGAACAGCAGCCGATTTTAATGACCAACCTGCGCAGTGGATGCGATTATTGCGTTCCTGCTCATACGTCATGCGCACGGATGGCAGAACTGGACAAACAGGTGATCGCCGCAATTTGCGATGAACAACCGGTATCGGATGCCCGACGCGAAGTGCTGCGCAGGTTCACCGAAGAAACCCCGCAAACGCGTTGCAAGGTCAGTGTGAAATCAAAGCGGGAATTCCTCGATATGCGCAGCGCCCTGCAACCCATGTACCTTGTACCGCCGGAACCGAGCCTTCGGGCCAATCGAAAAGAACGAGATCGGCGCGTTTACCCACAGCGATCTGCCCTCTGTCGTCCAGTTTCATAGCGCGTGCCGGGCCAGCAGAGACGAGCGACCAAAGCGCAAGGCGATCCGCGCGACGTTCCTTATCCAGCTTGGCGATTGCCGCCAGCATGGCGGGATAGAAATAGTCCGAGGCGAGCGCATCGCACAGGCCTGCCTCCACCATGTCGCCCGCACCAAGAGAACCGATGTGGCTGCTTCCCCGTGCCGCATTTGGTGCGCCAAAGATGATTAGATCACCACCCGCCTCGGCGGCCTCGGCGGCTTCCATGACCATCGGGAATTCTGCAACACGCGCCCCAAGGTCTCGAAAATAGGCACGTGTTTCGGTTCGTGTATCATCATGGCTCAGCATTGGTGCACCCGCGCGCTGTGCCATCTTTGCAACTTTCGCGATGACGTCTGGCACCGCGCTGCGTCGTTCCCAGGTTTTGCTTAAAAGCGCGATGTAATCATCATCGCTCAGCCCTGCGCGTTGCGCTTTTGCGGCTGTGCGTGTCTTCATACGTGAGTCGTCAAGCGCGGCAATCGAGAAATCCGGTGACAGTTCAAATGCCCGATCCTGAATCGGCACGTCATAGGCGCGCATTGTCATTGAGGTGTGATCGTTGAACGCTACAGAGGGTAACAACGGCGCATCAAGTGCCCATTCGATCACCTCCAACGCCTCAAAGGCAAAGGTCTCCCATCGCAACTGTACCCGGTTTTCCACCGTAAGCCGGGGGGCCAGATCGCGCATCGTCTGCATCAGTTCGCGGCCACGGGCCACGTCGCGCAACCCCGGTTCCCAACCCAGTGTGATGGCATGATATGCCGTCGCGATGCCGTTGGACGCAAGTTGACGGTCTGTGTCGATCACCGCAGTTTCAGTCGGGAAGAACACGCCAGGGCGCGGCATCAATTGTCGTTCAAAAGCATCGCCATGCACGTCAATCAGGGCAGGGGCAAGGATCAACCCGCGTGCATCAATCCGCGCGCCTTGCACGGGCCCCCCGATTTCTGCGATACGGCCTTCTGCGATTGTTACGGTTGTTTCTGCGATTTCGTCCGGCAGGTAGACCTGCGCGCCGACAAAGGTGAACATCAGAACTCTTCCTTGGTTAAACGCCAATATCGGTGCTTCACTGTATCCGGTTTCAACGGTGGTCTCCGATAATTCTGGTGCGGGCCCAGCCGCTCAGGGCTTCAATTCCAATCACCACTACTGCAATCATTAACACGACGGTCATTGCCGTGGGATAATCAAACAGATCAAAGCCGACTTTCAATTCGATACCAATGCCGCCTGCGCCCACAAGGCCAAGAATTGTCGAAGATCGCACCGCTTTTTCCAGTGCAAAAAGGGATGTCGAGACAAAGGCTGGCATTGCGCCGGGGATTGTGGCGCAGGCCACCACGTCTATTTTGCGCGCACCGGTGGCGGTCAGGCTTTCTGCGGGTCCTCTATCGGTGGCCTCCATATCATCAGCGAAAAACCGTCCGCAAAAACCGATCGTGTCAATCACAATGGCAAGCATTCCCGCAAAGGGACCAAGCCCCACAGCCACAACAAACACCAGCGCCCATGCGATATCGGGTACTGCACGGATGAAGCCGAGAATGGTGCGCAACGTGTGGTTTACCCACGGCCCGACAATCAACCCACTGGCGGCCAGCAATGCCACAGGTACCGACAGGAAAACGCCGATTACCGCGCCGGCCACGGCAATCTGCAGGGTTTCAACCATTTTCCACCCCAGCCGTGTCAATACTTGCGGCTCGAGGTTGGGCGGAAAGGCGCGGGCGGCGAAATCGGCAAAGCGAGGCGGTGCACTTGCCACTTTTTCCAAAGAGAAATCCGCGTCGGCCAGACACCAGAAGATGAGGACCAGTCCAAAGGCATAGCCCAGAAATGCAATGGCAGATGGCCGTTCAAAGCGGGACAAGGCGATGTCAGTCATAAAGGCCTCTGAGGTCAGACGTGGTTAACGAGGCTGCAGTGGCGTCAAGCTGCAGGCGCCCCTGTCCGAGGCCCAGCACCCGGTCGCCGTATCTGAGCGCATGTTCCATGTTGTGGGAGGTAAAGACCACCGAGACCCCTTCGTCGCGGACAAGGCGGAAAAACAACTCCATGACGCCTTCGCCCGCGGAGGGGTCCAGAGAGGCGCATGGTTCGTCGGCAAACAGAACCGATGGTGTGCTGACGATGGCACGTGCGATGGCCACACGTTGCGACTGCCCACCCGACAACCGATCCGCGCGTCGTTGCGCAAAATCGGCGAGGCCAACCCGGTCCAATGCCTGCAAGGCAGCGGCGCGGGAAGCCTGCGGCGCCAGCGCATGGCTCCAGTGGCGAAAGCCGGGATGTTTGCCCAGCAGCCCTTGTACCACGTTCGACAGCACCGACAGACGCGGCACCAGATTGTGTTTCTGAGAGACCAGACCCACCCGCGCCCGCAAGGCACGCAGCTCACCACTTGTCGCGGCGCTTGTCTGGTGTCCCAACAGGTGCACGCTCCCGCTTGAGGCGGGGATGAGTCCCATCAGGCAGCGCAGCAACGTGGACTTGCCGGTGCCGTTGGCGCCGACCAGCGCGACCGCCTCACCGCGTGCCAGACGAAAACTGAGATCCGAAAACACCGCCGTCTTGCCAAAGCGTTTGGTCAGGTTACGTGCCTCGATATCTACCGGCGAAACCAGGGCGAAATCCGCCCTGGCATGCTTTGGCGGCGTTACTTGCGCCGCGCGGTCCTTCAAAATCAGATCAGTCACCGATGAACTTGTCGAACTGGGGGTAACCTGCATTCGAATACATTGAACGGACATAGTCATAGGCGCTATCTTCGATCGCTACGAGGTCCATGCCGACGTATTTGTCGTTCTCTTCGTGGGCGGTGATGCCTACGATGATCTGCGCCTTGTTTTCAAGGATTGCGTTTCTGATATTCTCTGCGGTCCCCGTGGGGACATGGGCGCCAACCATTATCATATCGTTGGGCAGGTCACCCGAGCGTGCAATCATTTTGAAGAAACCATAGGGCAGGTCAGTTTCCTTGTTGCGCACGTTCAGCCACGAACCGGCGTTCGAGCCAAGCGCATCCACATCACCGTTTTTCAACGCCTCATGGGCGATGTTGCGTGAGGTATGTGTCGACTGAATGTCGTTGACCGGGTCGATCCCATGGTCGGCAAGCACCTGCATCGGGCACAGCATATTTGACGTGGACCCGATGTTGCCAAATGCGACTTTCTTGCCCTTTAGGTCCTTGGGCAAGTTGATGCCGCTGTCGGCACGTACCACGATGGCACAGTGATAATCAGGTCGCCCCAGACCGATTAGTGGTGTGGCTTGGGTCAATTTGTTGATCACGACGTATTCCGCCGGGCCAGAGACCACGAAATCCACGGTTTTCCCGCGCAGCGCTTCGGCAGCGGCGGTACGGGAGTTTACGGCATAGAATTCAAACGTGTCACCTGTCGCGGTTTCCAAGGCATCCTTGAACGGACCCCATTCAAGCTGAAGGCGCTCCATGCCTTCGACATCCGTCACCGCAAGTTTCCAGTTTTCGGCCGCTGCCGACAAGGCAGAGACAGCGGCAAGGCTTGCACCAAGAATTAGGGATTTGAGTTTCATTGCACTCTCCAGATTGATTCATCTGGATGAATGCCGCACGCATGTATCACGAAAGCTACGGTTTCATGAAACTTTTGCGAAGAAGACAGTCCAAGGCATCAGACACTAGCCGACTTTGTTGCCTTGGCTCCACACGCCGCGCAGCAGAGGTGTCTGGACCGTTTGATGGACCCGCAGGACATCACCACGCAGACCGGCTTGCAGTGCGCCGCGATCAAAAAGGCGGGCCGCCTTGGCCGGGTTGGCGGTTACAGTGGCGATGGCGCGGGGCAGGTCGTCCCAGATTTCTGCAAGGCGAAAGGCGGACAGCAAGAGCGCGGATGGAACGTAATCTGATGAGACAATGTCCAGAAGGTTGGCTGTTGCCAGTTCTTCCGCAGCGACGTTTCCGGAGTGTGATCCACCGCGGATCAGGTTCGGCGCCCCCATCATCACGGCGATACCATGCGCGCGGCATGCTTCGGCTGCTTCGACTGTCGTCGGGAACTCTGCAAACCCCACGCCGTTCTTGGCAGAAGTGGCGACATGCAGGGCCGTGGTATCGTCATGACTGGCCAGTACGGCCCCTAGTCGGTTTGCCTCGGTCACAGCGCCTGCCTCGTGCTTGGCCCCAAAGCGTTGTTGCAACCCCAACAGATTTTCCACGTGTTCGGCAAATTCCTTGTCATTCATGCCGCGCTTCTTGGCGACATAGGTCTTTAATGCGCTAAGATCCCGGAACTGGCGCTGACCGGGCGTGTGATCCATCAGACTGACAATGCCGATGCGGTCGTCCGGTCCGAAGGCCGCAAGTTCTTCCAGCAGGGTTTCCGAACATATTTCGGCCCGCAGGTGCAGAAAATGGCTGATTTTGAACATGCCATCGGCGCGGGCAGCCAGCAGCTCATCAGCGAGTTTGCGCGCGTAATCGATGTAACGCCCTTTGCCGCTGTGGATAGAGCCGACCCGCATCGCGTCAAACACTGTCGTAATGCCGGTTGATGCCAATTCACCGTCATGGGCGATCAGCGCCGAGAGATGCGGCCAGTCAACTTCGGGGCGCGGTTCGATATGGCGCTCGACATTGTCGGTGTGCAGCTCCACCAAACCGGGAAGAACCAGATCGCCCGCGCAATCTATGGCACCGCTTGGTACATGGTCACCGTCCGATACAACCGTAATGACGCCCTGTTCGATGGTGACGGCGCCGGTTACAACCTGGTCGGACAAAACCAGCCGTGCATTGGCGAGGCATAGGCTGGCTGACACGTTACTGTCATACACTTTTGCCAAAGTAGAGGCGGAAAATGGGGAATTCATGTCATACTCTCGGTTTGCGATTTATTACGTTCCGCCAGAAGGGGATTTGGCGTCGTTCGGCGCGGCGTGGCTCGGTTGGGATGTCGTGCGGGGTCGCGAAGCGTCTCAGCCCGATTTGCCCGGTTTGCATGACATTACGATGACACCGCAGAAATACGGGTTTCATGGCACGTTGAAGCCGCCGTTCCGTCTGGCCAGTGGGCATAGTGTGAAAACACTGCAAACAGCTGTATCCGAACTTGCCGTAGGACTCGCCCCCGCCGTTTGCGACGGATTGAAACTGGGGACGTTTGGCCGGTTTCTGGCGCTGATCCCTGACGGTGACTTGAACGCTTTGCACCGGGTGGCTGCGGCTTGCGTTCGTGTGTTGGACGGCTTTCGTGCTCCGGCTTCCGAGGCGGAACTTGCCCGCCGCCGCAACGCCGGTCTGAACGCAGGACAAGAGAGGCTTTTGATGAAATGGGGCTATCCCTACGTAATGGAGGAGTTTCGCTTCCATCTGACACTCACGGGCCGGCTGCCCATAGGCGAGATCGCCGCATGGTCGGCTGTTGCGAGGCACCATTTGCCGTCCTTGCCTTGCCCCTTTGTGGTGGATCAAATCGCCCTTTGCGGCGAGCGCGAAGACGGTCGGTTTGAACTGATCCATCGCTACGCTCTTACCGGATAAAGCAGGGCGGTTGCGCGGGTGATCGTCTCCGTCAACGGTCCGTCATTGGACAGATGGATCACATCAAGCCCGTCGGGCAGGGATTTCTCCGTCTGATCAAGCCGTCGGGCAATTTCGTCCTGCGTTTCGCGACCACGCGCATTCAGGCGGCGGGCCAGTGTCTCGGGTGCGGCAGTGATGTTCAAAACAACAAATTCGGGAAAGATCCGCGCAGCCTGCGTTAAGGCCTTTCGGGAAAAATTGACAAGGCAATCTGTGCCCTTGCTCGCCTGTTCCGTCAAGGTCACTGGGATTCCATAGTATAACCCATGTGCCCCCCAATGCAGGGCAAAGGCCCCGTTTCGGACCAGTTCGTCAAATTGCGCAACGGATACTGCCTCGTAATCCTCGCCGCCAAGTTCGGGCGCACGGGTAATGACACGCCTGACCAGATGCACGGCAGGCAGCGCATCGTGAAGGCCCGCCATTACGCTGTCCTTGCCCACACCAGAGGGGCCGACCACCGCGATGACCCGTCCCTGTCTCATGCGGCCATTCCGGGGGTAAACTGCCTGACGTCTATTTCGCGGTCACAGACCCGTGCGCGTGCCAGATCATCGTGGAAAATACCGATTATCGCGGCCCCGCGGTCCTTGGCCTCTTCAATCAGGGATAACACAACCTCCCGGTTGCCTGCATCGAGACTGGCTGTGGGTTCGTCCAGCAGCATCGCAGGATAGGCATGGGCAAAGCCGCGCGCGATATTCACACGCTGTTGTTCGCCGCCCGAGAATGTCGTGGGCGACAGACCCCAAAGCCGTTCTGGGATATTGAGTTGCCCCAGAAGCGTTTTGGCGCGCTTTTGCGCTGCTTCTGCAGGGACGCCAACCGCGCGCAAAGGTTCAGCGACGACATCTAATGTCGGCACCCGTGGCACCACGCGCAAGAACTGGCTGACATAGCCCAAAACCTCGCGGCGCAGGGCAATAACCTCGCGTGGTTCGGCTTGCACAAGGTCGACGCCGCCGATGCGGATTTCACCCGCTTGCGCCATGTAATTTCCGTAGATCATCCGCATCAGGGTGGATTTACCAGCGCCGGACGCCCCTGTAAGGGCGACACATTCGCCAGCCGCCACAGTAAGGGATACATCATGCAGCACTTCGATTACGGCGCTGCCTTGATTGTGCAAGGTAAAGGTCTTGGATACGTTCTTAAGATTTATCATCGCTCATACCTGCAAAACAGAACTGACAAGAAGTTGGCTATAGGCGTGCTGTGGGTCGTCGAGCACCTGATCGGTCAGCCCCGCTTCGACCACGCGGCCCGATTTCATGACCATCAGTCGATCCGCCAAAAGGCGCACCACGGCAAGGTCGTGGGTAACGATGATCGCTGACAAACCCATGTCGCGCACCAGCCCCCGCAATAGATCCAGCAGTCGCGCCTGCACCGAGACATCCAGCCCGCCGGTAGGTTCGTCCATAAAAACAAGACGTGGCCCCGTCACCAGATTGCGTGCAATTTGTAGCCGCTGTTGCATGCCACCAGAGAACGTCGTGGGCCGGTCGTCGATGCGGTCGGCATCAATCTCGACCCGCCCCAGCCAGTCGGTGGCTTTTTCGCGGATATCGCCATAGTTGCGGGCGCCCACAGCCATAAGCCGTTCGCCAACATTGCCGCCCGCGCTGACACCCATGCGCAGCCCTTCGCGGGCATGCTGATGCACAAAGGCCCAATCGGTACGGCCCAACATCCGGCGTTCGGGTTCAGACATGGAGACAGTATCCCGAGGCCCGTTGGCACGGGTGTCGAACACAACTTGTCCCGCATCCGGGGCCAAATGACCCGCCATACAGTTCAAAAGCGTGGACTTACCCGATCCACTTTCGCCTACAATTCCCATGACTTCGCCCGGGTAAAGATCAAACGATACATCCGCGCAACCGATATAGGTGCCGTAGCGTTTGGTTATTCCCTGAACTGACAACAATGGTGTCATGCTGCGTCCTTTCCTTTGTGGCCCGCTGCCTGACGGTGCTCGCAATAATCGGTGTCCGAGCAAACAAACATCCGCCCGCCTGTATCGTCGATGATCACCTCGTCAAGATAGCTGTCCTCAGAGCCGCACATCCCGCAGGGATGATCGGCCCTGGAGGCTTCAAACGGGTGATCTTCAAAATCGAGGGACACGACCTGTGTGTAAGGCGGCAGCGCGTAGATCCGTTGCTCGCGGCCTGCGCCGAAAAGCTGGATCGCCGCCATGTCCCCCAGCTTGGGGTTGTCGAATTTCGGGATCGGAGAGGGGTCCATGACATAGCGCCCCTCGACCTTTACCGGATAGGCGTAAGAGGTCGCGATATGGCCATGTCGGGAGATGTCTTCATAAAGCTTCACATGCATCAGGCCGTATTCTTCGAGGCTGTGCATTTTGCGTGTCTCGCTCTCGCGCGGCTCAAGAAAGCGCAGGGGCTCTGGGATCGGCACCTGGTAAACAAGGATCTGGCCGTCGACCAAGGGCTCTTCCGGAATGCGGTGGCGGGTCTGGATCACGGTTGCATCAGCGGTCGCGGTCGTTGTTGCCACCCCCGCGGTACGCTCAAAGAAGGTGCGGATTGAAACAGCGTTGGTTGTGTCATCTGCGCCCTGATCAATGACCTTAAACCTGTCTTCGGGTGTCAGAACAGCGGCCGAGACCTGCACGCCGCCGGTCCCCCAGCCGTAGGGCATTGGCATTTCGCGGCTGGCAAAAGGCACCTGATACCCGGGAATGGCGAGGCCCTTGAGGATCGCCCGTCGGATCATCCGCTTGGTTTGCTCGTCGAGGTAGGCGAAATTATATGCGTCTTTGTGAAGGGTCATCTTACTCTGCCGCCTCCTGCACTTGATCCGCGCCAGCCGCGCGACGCAGCTTGCGCACCAGTTCCAGTTCGGACTGGAAATCCACGTAATGGGGCAGTTTGATATGTTCGAGGAACCCCGTCGCCTGAATGTTATCGGCGTGATACAGCACGAATTCCGCGTCCTGCGCAGGGGCGCCCACATTGTCTTCACCTAACTCTTCCCAGCGTAACGCACGGTCGACCAAGGCCATGGAAATGGCTTTGCGTTCCGTCTGGCCAAAGACCAGCCCGTAGCCGCGGGTGAATTGCGGTGGTTCGGTTTTCGAGCCTTTGAACTGGTTGACCGTTTCGCATTCGGTCAAGGTCACCTGTCCGATCTCGATTGCAAATCCCAATTCCGGAATTTCCATTTCCACCGGCACAGCACCGATCCGCAATTCACCGACGAAAGCATGGTTGCGGCCATAACCGCGCTGGGTGGAGTAGGCGAGGCCAAGGGTAAAGCCTTCGTCAGCGCGGGTCAGCGCCTGCAGGCGGAGGGCGCGATCGGCCGGCATCTCCAGCGGTTCACGGGTCAGATCGGGTGGCGGGGTATCATCACGCGGGGCTTCTTCGATCAGACCTTCACGGTTTAGAAATTCTGTTACGTGGGGCACATTGCCCGGTTCGGTGGGGCGGGCGGGTGCTTCGGGTGCCTCTCCGTCAGCCGCCAGTTTGAAGTCCAGCAAACGATGGGTGTAATCAAACGTCGGCCCCAGAACCTGACCGCCGGGAAGATCTTTGAAGGTGGCCGAAATGCGCCGGTCGCATGCCATGGCACCCGTATCCACAGGCTCGGAAGAGCCAAAGCGAGGCAGTGTGGTGCGATAGGCGCGGATGAGGAATATCGCCTCAATCAGATCACCGCGTGCCTGTTTGATCGCCAAAGCGGCAAGGTCGGGATCGTAGAGCGAGCCTTCGGCCATGACCCGGTTCACGGCAAGGCTGAGCTGCTCACGGATCTGGGGAATGCTTAGTTCGGCGACTTCGGTATTGCCGCGACGTTCCTCGGCAAGCCATGCATGGGCATTTTCAATGGCCCGCTCGCCGCCTTTTACAGCAACATACATATCAGGTGGTTCCTTCTTGCGTAACCGTGGTCGATCGGGGCAGGGCCGCTAGGCGGTTGCCACTGGTGAAAATAAAATCCAGCCCAAGCGGGAACAGCGCATTGTTGGATTGAAACGCCTCCACTTCGGGCAGCGACAGCGCAATACTTTTCTTGATGCCGGGACCGGTCAGAGTTGCGCCGGGCGTTCCAAATTCGGGCGTCTCCACGATCAGCGTTGCCGAGCGATCCGGATATTGCGAAGTCCCGACAGGGTATGTTGACAGGGGTCCTAACGCATCCCAAGTGCCGACGGCGAACATACATTGCGTCGGGCCGGTCAAAGGTGCGCCTGTGTGAAAGGCGATCCATGCGCGTATGGCGTCACAATCTGCGGCCCCTGCCAGATAGACGGGGGTATCGGTGTCGCAAAGCGTCAATAGAACCGCGCCTGCTGCAGGGGACAAGGGCGCTGGCGGGTGCGCCCCTTCGATTTCCTGCAATGTGCCGGGGCGTCCCATCGCTTCCATTACACTGCGAAAGGCATGGGCCGATTGGATGGCCGGGTCGGTGAAGCCACCGGAGAGCGTTTCTGCCTGCATCAATCCTCTCCCCGGACCATTGTAAAGAAATCTACCTTTGTCGCGGCAGCCTTGGCGGCGCGAGCGGCTTTGGCGGTTGCCAGCTCTTCTTTGATCGGGTTCAGAACCGCGGTACGTAAATCATCCGCAGCGTCCGTTTGCATCAAGGCGTCGATCAGTGCGGCTGCCTCAGCGCCGGCCTTGTGTCGCCCCTGGATGTAAGCATGGCCCACTTCGCCGGTTGCAAGAGACAGGGCACAGCGCGTGACCGTCACCTCACCCAGATTGAAGGGCGTACCGGTCGCACCTGCACGGGCACGGACCATGGCGGTGCCGATTTCGGGTGCGCGCAGCCATGTGAAGGCGGGGCGTTCCATGGCAGTATCCAGCAATGCGGCAACCCGACCTTCGGGTGCCGTGGCCAGCAGGCCCATCCAGGTTTTGCGAGGGTTCTCTTGGTCGAATGTATCTTTCATCTCGACAACTTTTCCATGTACTATACAACTATACATATCATACCATATTCGTCGTCTAAAGACAGAGGAGTTTTGTGAAGTTTGCGTGACAGTTCCAGTAAAACACCCATCTGGCAGGCCATCGCTGATGCGCTGCGCAGCGACCTTGCCGAGGGACGTTATAGCCCCGGTGACAAACTACCGACCGAGGCGGCCTTGGCGGAGCGGTTTGGCGTAAACCGGCATACCGTGCGCCACGGGATTTCGGCATTGGTGGAAGAAGGGCTAATCCGCACCCGTCGCGGCGCGGGCGCCTTCGTTGCCGCAACGCCCACGGATTACCCCATCGGCAAACGCGTCCGCTTTCATGAAAACCTGATCGCTGCAGGGCGCAGGCCGGAAAAGCGTGTGTTAGATGTGGAAGAACGCACTGCCACTGAAGGGGAAGCCGAAGCGTTGCAAATTGCGACGGGTGATCCGGTTTGCGCATATCATGGGCTTTCATTGGCGGATGGCCAGCCGGTTGCCGTATTTGAAAGCCTTTTCCCGTCGTCACGTCTTCCCGGGTTGCGGGCGGCATTGGCGGCAACGGGAAGCGTGACCATGGCGCTGAATACAGTGGGCGTCACGGACTACACCCGCTCATCGACCCGTCTGACCGCCGTACGAGCCACAGCAACGCAGGCTCTCCAATTACAAATGAAAGAAGGGGAGCCGTTGCTCAGATCCACCGGTGTTAATGTCGATGAAAAAGGGCATCCGGTAGAATACGGGCGCACGTGGTTTGCTGGGGACAGGATCACCCTGACGCTCGACGTTTAACCGCCGTAGCGTTCCAGAAACGCTTCGGCCTCAAGGGCGCGAAAATCATTGAGTGCCATTTGCAATGCGTCATGGGGCCAATCCCACCACGCCAGCATGATCAGACGGTCCGCGATCTCGCGGGGCTGGCGCAGGCGCAATGGTTTGGCCGGCGTTCCCGCGACGATGGTGTAGGGGTCGACATCTTTGGTCACGACAGCACCCGCGGCCACAACTGCACCATCGCCCAGCGTGACCTCGGGTTTGATCATCGCGCCGGCACCGATCCAAGTGTCATGGCCAATATGAGCAACGCGGGACCTGCGATGGGCAAAGAACGCGTCGTCGTTTGTGGTATCATCCCAATAATCTTTGGAACGATAGAGGAAGTGGTGGCAGGCGGCCGTGTTCAGCGGATGGTCTGTCGCGCCGATACGGGAAAAAGCGGCGATGTTGGCGAACTTGCCGATCTGCGCATTGGCGATGTCGGCATAGCGGTCACAGTAGGAATAATCGCCTAGGTGTGCATGGGCGATGCGGCTGCCTTTGCCGATTTCCACATATGCGCCGAACGTGCTGTTCGTGACTTCGCATTCTGGGTGAATGAAGGGGTGTTCGGCTGAAAGGCGCGCCATCAGGTCTTGCGCCCGATCAACTTGCCACGCAGCCACCCCGAGAACCAATCCATGAACATCACCATCACGATGATCAGGACGATATAATAGGCAACTTCTTCCCAGTCTTTCTGGGTCTGGATTGCTTGTGTCAGCATCAGGCCGATACCACCGCCGGTAATAGCGCCGATGATCGTCGCCGAACGTGTATTGGACTCAAGGAAGTAGAGGATTTGCGCCAACAGCACCGGTACGATTTGCGGGATAACACCAAAGCGGTAGCGTTGCAGCGGTTTGGCACCGGTAGACGCCAAGCCTTCGATCTGCTTTTGATCCACGTTTTCCAAAGCTTCTGAAAAGATTTTGCCAAAAGTGCCGGTATCGGTGATCAGGATCGCCAGCGCGCCGGTGAGCGGCCCGGGACCAAAGGCACGGGCCAGAACCACGGTCCAGATCAATGCGTCCACACCTCGTACGAAATCAAACAGCCGACGGGTGGCGGCGCGTACCAACATGACCGGCGAGAACCGTTTTGCCGCCAGAAAGCCCAGCGGAAGCGCGATCATGGCCGCGCCCATCGTGCCAAGAAACGCCATCAGGATCGTCTCACCAATGGCCCAAGCGACGTCCTTGTGTCGCCACATGGCGTTGTTCCACCAATCTGATACCACCCCCGCAATATTGCTGCGTGCCGGGTCGATCCGATCACCAAACAAGATCTTGCCAACGCCCTTACCGTAATAAGGGCTGTCGAGGGTGAACCAGAAGAGTTCCCAACCGGGAAAATAGTTGAACACCTCGGTGCGTGCACCGGTAAGCGTGATGCGTCCCTCGGGCGTTGTGATGGTGACACGGCGGTCAGAGGTGGAAACCCACGCAGGCGGGACGTCGGGCAGATTGGTAGTGACAGTTCGGCCTTCTGCTTGCGCTTCAATGACCGGAAAACCGGGTATCTCGATTTCGGTTCGGTTGTCCGGCAGATAGCGTACGACATAGCCTGAGCCGAGGTCGATGTTCACGATGTCGTTGCCGCTGACCCAATCCGGGCGCATGCCATCGGGATATCGGCCCTTGCGTTCGCCTTCCACGGTATAGCTGACCTCGCCGGTGCGGTTGTCGCGTGTGACATGCACCTTGTGTGACCAGCTGTCCGAGGCCAATGTCACCGCATTTTCGATATTTGCCCGATGTACCAGTCCGGGCAGGTCGAAGGCAAAAAATATGTAGGCGAAATAGAGTGTGATGACGGCTGGAATTCCGAAGCCCATCAGGCGCTTGCGCTGAAAAAGACGGTCGGCGTTTTGTTTCACAAGGGTAATATCGGTTGCACTCATTGTCCCTGTCCCTCTGTCAGACGGTTGCGGTAGCGGCTGGAAACCTGATCGAAAAAGACGATGGTGCCGAAAAGAAGGATAAAAATGGCGGCGGCTTCGTCAAAACGTCCTGGCCCCCAACTCATTGCGTTACGCAGCTCATAGCCAATGCCGCCTGCGCCGACAAAGCCAAGGATGGCCGAGGCGCGGATGTTGATCTCAAAGCGTAGCAGGGTGTAACTGACGTAGTTCGGTGCGACCGAAGGTAACACGCCTAGAAGCATGCGTTGCGACCATGTCGCCCCGGTCGAGGCTAGACCTTCAGCAGGTTTCAAGTCGGCGTTCTCAGCCACCTCCGAAAACATCTTGCCAAGTGCGCCTGCGGTGTGAATAGCGATGGCAATCATGGCTGGCACGGGCCCTCCGCCCAGCACGAAGATCAGAACAAGAGCAATCACAATTTCCGGTACGGCGCGCATGATGTCTGAGATGCGGCGAAAGAGCGGGATCAGGCGTGGCCATTTTGCCAATCCGCGCGTGCCAAGCAGCGACAGGAACAACCCGCCAATTGCCCCGATCAGGGTTGAAACCGCGGCGATGTTGATCGTTTCTACCAGTGCAGGGAAATACTTGGCGGTAAGGCCGGGCAGGTCGGCACGCTTTTCCCAAGCCTCAGAAAGAACATCAGCGGGATAATCACCGATCTGGTGCAAGCCGTCCCAGAAACCGCCGGCATTGCGGTCATCTGCGACGTTGAACCCGGAAACCATCAGCAGCACGAACACAAGCAGCGTCAACCCGCCATAGAGCCTGCGGCGTTGCACTTGCGCGATATAGCTGGACTGAACCGTGCTCACGCTTTGCGGCGCAGCTCCCAGTGTTGCATCTGTCATCTTGATTCCTGCAAAAAAATACCGGCAGCCCCAAAGGGCCACCGGACACGTCATGAAAACGGATTAGCCGCCGATCTTGGCTTTGCGGGCCTCAACGATAGAGATGTAGGTGTCGTGCGTCACTGGCTGGAAGCCAAGTGTTTCCCCCGCTGCCACACCGTAGGCACAGTCGGCGTCACGCTCATGCAGGCCGTCGACCAAAGCGGTCATTTTGGCGCGCACATCAGCCGGAAGAGCTTTGCGCAACACGACGGGGCTTTCGGGAATGACGTTGGATTTCCAGATCTGCACCATGTTGTTCATGTCAACCAGACCCGCATCAACCGCCTTGCGCAGTGCGCCAGAGTTGTAACCATCTTCCCAGTTGCCCTGACCGTCGGCCCATGTCACGCCACCGTCGATATCGCCGTTGTTAACAGCAACAATGGTTTGCTCGTGGCCGCCTGTGAATTTGACTTCACCGAAGTATTCGCCAGAATTCATGGTGATGCCGTCTTTGTACTGCGGAATCTCGATAGAGGGGATCAGGTAGCCTGACGTGGAGTTTGGATCACCGAAACCGAACACCTTACCTTCCATGTCATCCAGCGATGTGACGCCGCTGTCTTTGCGGGCAAATCCAATGGAATGGTAACCGATGGAACCGTCTACGTTTACCTTGATCAGGACAGGCTCAACCGCTTCTGGGTCCTGTAGGTAGGTAGCGGCATAGGAGGAAGCGCCCAGCAAAGCCATATCTATATTGCCGCCCAGCAAGCCCTGGATGACGCCGTTGTAGTCGGCAGGCGCAAAGAGCTTGGTTTCAACGCCGAGCGCTTCGGTCGTGTAATCGGCCAGGCACTGATACGAATTCATACGGTCCTGTGCGTTTTCGCCGCCCAGAATACCGATGCGAAATTCCTTGATTTCACCGGCAAATGCGCCCGTGCTGAGGGCCGTGGTGGCGGCAAGCGCCAGTGCGAGAGTCTTTTTCATCATGATCTCCGTTGGGGTTGGGTGAAGGTGGCCCGCGCCGATCACGCGGGTTGAGCTGGCTCAGACGTAGGCTTCCGCTTCGCGGACTTCTGGCCTGTCCAGTGTTTCGATTTCAGTCGACGTGGCTGCTTCGGAAAAATCAGCGTTGGCGCCATAGATGTCGCGGGCCACACCAGTCGTCAGTTGGGCGGGCGTGCCGTCAAAAACGATGCGGCCATCGCGCATTCCGATGACCCGGTCGCAGTATCGGCGCGCGGTATCCAGCGTGTGCAAATTGGCGATTACCATGCGACCGTCTTCTTCATGAATGCGGCGTAGCGCTTTCATCACCACCTGCGCATTCATCGGGTCAAGGCTGGCGATGGGCTCATCCGCCAGAATGATCTTGGGATCCTGCATCAAGGCCCGCGCGATGGCCACGCGTTGTTGTTGACCTCCGGACAGGGCCTCGGCCCGTTTGGGGGCTTGTTCCGCGATGCCAAGCCGGTCAAGGATTTCGATAGCGCGGTGAATGTCGGATTGCGGGAATAGGTTGAACATCGTCGCCAAAGTCGATCGTTTGTTCAGCGTCCCGTGCAGGACATTGGAAACCACATCCATCCGCGGGACAAGGTTGAACTGCTGAAAGATCATGGCGCAACGTGATTGCCAGTCGCGCTTTGCAGCGCCGCGCAGCGCGGTGATCTCTTCACCTTCCATGGTGATTGACCCTTCGGTAGCGTCGCTCAGGCGGTTGAGCATACGCAACAGCGTGGATTTGCCCGCACCTGAACGGCCGATGATACCGATCATCGCTGATCTCTCGACAAAGATGTTTGCAGCATCCACTGCCGTTTTATCGCCGAACCGTTTGGTCAGTTTTTCAATCTTAAGCATATCGCCCCCATGTCTAAGGGACCGATAAAGGGCGGAAGTGACGGCTGCATGAAGGTTTTGCGTCAGTTTCATTACAGAAAAGCAACGACAGTGTGACAGTACTGAGCTGGCAATGATGCAGGGGCTGGCAGGATTGGGGTTATTGCCCGATAGGCACAGTCATCAACTACGCTTCATAAAATTGTTACATTTAGAACGAACAGTGCTTAGAATTTTCTCATGCCCATTCGTTATGTACTGGCCTCGATTTTCTGCCTCTTCATTCCCGCTGTCGCCAACGCACAGCTGTCGCATGTCAGTTGCGATGACAGCGCCCGCATGACCCATATGTTGTCAAAAGTTCTGGGCGCAGAGCGTCAGGGCATGGGACTGCGGGATCCCGAAACCCTGTTGGAAATCTGGGTCACGCGAAGAACAGGTGACTGGATGATCGTGCAGAATTACACAAACGGGACATCCTGCATCGTTGCCATGGGCGCGGATTGGGAAAATGTTGATCCAGGACCTGCATAGTTGTCGGAATGCCGAAGGCCAAATGGCACCACCAACAAGACATGCGGGTGGGCCCTTCAGCAGGACCGGCAGATTTCGCCTATAAGGATAAGTGGCAACACCGGCTGGTGTTGCCCGCCTTGTTCGTACAAGCCATCCCGACGGTGTGCCTTTGGTAGGTTAGTGCGCCAATAATATGGGCAGTTCGACCTGTTCGATCATTGAACGCGTGGTGCCCCCTAGTACGGTTTGGACCATCCTTGCATGACCATAGGCCCCCATTACCACAAGATCGGCACCGAACTCGCGGGCACGATCCTGAATGCACTTGCCTACTTCACGTCCTCCGCTCGGGAACTGGGAAACCGTGACGCTACATCCATGATGGCTCAGCCATGTGGCGACATCTGCACCCGGTTCATGTCCATCCTGATCCGATGTCATAACCGGATCAATACAGCCAACCACCACTTCTTTCGCTTCTTTCAGATATGGCAGGGCAGCATGCAGAGCACTTGAAGCAGCTTCACTGCTGTCCCATGCGACAAAGATACGTTCTGCCAATTGTGACGGTGAACCGTTCAAGCGAAACCCGATTGGTGAATGAAACAAGATACCAGAGGCTGCTTCGCGGAGTATCTCGGGCGTATCGCGCAGATTTGCGGCAAAAAAGGCTTCATCACTGACTCGTGCGGCCTTCGCGACATGGTGTTTTACGTCTGTGGTGACACACATCGCTGAATACACATCGCCTGATGCGTTGCTTCTCGCCAACAATTTTTCGACGGCCTGCACACGGTCATTTTGCTTTTGCTGTGCCTCGGTGACGAGTTCGGTCCAATTGTCGGGGATGTTCATGCCACCGTAGGGAAGGACACCATAGGCATAGATCGGAAGGGCCGGGGATGCGCCCAAAATCAGGCACATCAAGCGATCCTGGGCCAGAGCCGCGGCTTCGGCGGCGTCATTGATCTGATCATCCGGGGTGTCGGCGTTCATCACATAAAGTATCGTGCGGCGGTTCATGTTGTTCTCCATCAAAAAGACGTGCCTAACCATACGGCAGGGCGATCTTGTATAAACTGCCACCTTGCACGGCCCCGCCGAATGACAAAAATCAACGCGAAGGATTGTTTTGGTGGCATATAGGAATGAAATCGAACGATCGGACAATTCGCGATGGAATTCAAAGACTATTACGAGGCGCTTGGCGTAAGCCGCACCGCCAGTGCGGACGAGATAAAAAAGGCATTCCGTAAGGCAGCGCGGAAATATCACCCTGATATTAATCCCGGTGCGACCTCAGAGGCCAAGTTCAAGGACGTTAATGAAGCCTATGAGGTTCTCAAAGACCCGGAGCGGCGCGCGGCCTATGATCAGTTGGGTCAAGAGCCGCCGCAGGGACAGGGCCGTTATCAACCGCCTCCCGGTTGGGAGGGCGGTTACGAATTTTCCGAGGCAAGCGGCCCGCAGAACGAAGAGGCGTTTAGTGACTTCTTTGAGACCTTGTTTCGACGTGGCGCGGGCCGGACTGCTGACATGCGTGCGGGACCTGCCGCAGACAGTCATGGGCGCATTGAGATTGCGATTGAGGATTCCTATCGGGGGGCCGAACGCAAGTTAAGCCTGAGGTCGCCCGTGGTAGGGCCGAACGGGGCTGTCACCTTGAAAGACCGCACAATTTCTGTCCGGGTGCCAAAGGGTATTCTGCCGGGGCAGCACATCAGACTGGCAGGACAGGGCAGCCCCAACTTTGACGGGAGCGCGTCAGGTGATCTGTTTCTTGAAGTTAGCTTTGCCTCCCATCCGGTCTATCGTCTGGACGGAAAAGATCTGCATCTGGATTTGCCGATCACCCCTTGGGA
This sequence comes from Sulfitobacter sp., assembly GCA_049794055.1. Classification (GTDB taxonomy): domain Bacteria; phylum Pseudomonadota; class Alphaproteobacteria; order Rhodobacterales; family Rhodobacteraceae; genus Sulfitobacter. The sequence continues at coordinate 26,471 of JBARCL010000134.1, read as the reverse complement.
AGCGGCATTGGGGGGCCATGTCGTGATGCGGACACCTGACAGTCAGGTTGATTTGCGCATTCCCAAAAATGCGAGGACAGGCCAGAAAATGCGCCTGAAAGGGAAAGGCCTGCCCGGCACACCCGCGGGTGACATCTATGCAACCCTCAAAATCGTGAACCCCAAAGTTGAAACGGAAGAAGCGCGCGCGTTCTTTGAGAAGATGGCGAAAGAAATGCCGTTCAATCCCCGCGCCCATCTTGGAGGAAAGTCAAAATGAAAAGGACGACGCCAAAAAGCGATATTGTCGAAACGTTGACCTTGCAGGACTTGTGCCGGTTCTGTCAGGCCGAGGAAACTTGGGTGGTCGAGCTGGTGGAGTATGGCGTTTTGGAGCCTATTGGCAGCACAACCGGAAACTGGCGGTTTGTCGGCAGCAACATTGTGCGGGCCAAAAAGGCGCGCAGGCTGAAGCGCGACCTGGGAATCAATACTGCAGGGATCGCACTTGTTCTGGATCTGCTGGAAGAGCGCGACGCGGTGTTGCGCCGTCTTGCGCAGCACGAGGCGATCTAGGGGCCGTCATCAGGCCCCAAGATCTTTCTACGACTCTGATTTCGCCAGTTGTACGCGGGTTCCGGTTGTACCGGAGACCAGTTCCAGACAGTCGCCAAGACGTCCAATAGCGGCAAAGCCACCAGTGGCCAGCGCGAAATCGCTGGCAGCCTCGACTTTTGGTCCCATCGAACCGGCAGGAAATGACATTCCGGCAAGCATTTCAGGAGTGGCCTGGCGGATCAGTGCCTGATCGGGCGTTCCCCAATTTTCGAATACGCCTTCGACGTCGGTTAACATCAGAAAGGCATCCGCTTTGACCTGTCGCGCCAATAGGCCGCTGGCGTGGTCCTTGTCGATCACGGCTTCGATCCCGATCATCGTGCCATCAGGTTTCTGGACAACAGGAATGCCGCCGCCTCCTGCACAAATGACAATCACCCTCTGGTCGAGCAACAGGTTGATAACATCCAGTTCAAGGATACGTTTGGGACGTGGTGATGGTACTGTCCGGCGGAAATGAGAACCATCCTGTCCAATGCTCCATCCCCGCTCTGCACTCAGTTTCGCAGCGTCTTCTTCGGTATAGACCGGACCGATGAATTTGGTCGGATTGTGAAATGCCGGATCGTCTGAATCAACTTCGATTTGGGTGAGTAGCGTCGCGTATTGCACATCTGGTTCATAGGCATTGTCCAATTCTTGCTGAAGCACATAACCGATCATGCCGTCCGTCTCAGCGCCCAGAACGTCCAGGGGAAAGACGCCGCCCTGCAAGGCAAGGTAACCGACCTGCGGGCCATTGCCATGCGTGATAACCACTTCGTGACCCGCTTCCAGCAGGCCAGCGAGAGATTTCGCAGCGATGCGTATGCTGGCCCTTTGACCTGCAGCGGTAAGGGTTTCACCACGTTTCGACAGAGCGTTCCCGCCCAAAGCAACGACAATGCGCATTTAGGATCCTAACGTTGCGACCAAGATGGCCTTGATAGTGTGCATCCGGTTTTCGGCCTGATCAAAAACGATTGATGCTGCAGATTCAAACACTTCTTCTGTGACCTCCATCGCATCCAGCCCGAAGGTATCGCGGACATGCTTGCCCACTTTGGTTTCAGTATTGTGAAAGGCAGGCAGGCAATGCATGAATTTGACATGTGGGTTGCCCGTCATTTTCATGACCTCGGCGTTTACCTGATATGGTATCAACTGTTTAATCCGTTCGGCCCAAACATCTTCAGGCTCCCCCATGGAAACCCATACGTCGGTATAGACGATGTCACATTCAGAGACGCCCTGCTGGACATCTTCGGTCAATAGAATCCGCGCACCGGTGGCTTTTGCCTCTGTTAATGCGGCTTTCACGATTGCCTTGTCCGGCCACAGCGACTTGGGACCGCAGAGGCGGACATCCATTCCCAGTTTGGCAGCACCGATCAGCAGGCTGTCGCCCATGTTGTTCCCCGCATCCCCCAGAAAGCAGAATGCGATCTGGCCCAGCGGTTTGTCCACGTGTTCCGTCATCGTCAGCACATCAGCAAGGATTTGGGTCGGATGAAATTCATCCGTCAGCCCATTATAAACGGGCACCCCGGACCATTGCGCCAGTGTTTCCACCACTTCCTGACCAAACCCGCGATATTCGATCGCGTCATAAACGCGGCCCAGTACGCGGGCCGTATCCTTGATGCTTTCTTTCTTGCCGATGTGACTGCCGGACGGTCCCAGATAGGTGACATGCGCACCCTGATCATGGGCTGCCACCTCGAATCCCACGCGGGTTCGAGTCGAGTTCTTTTCGAAAATCAGGGCAATTTCGCGGCCCTTCAAAGTTTGCTGCTCGGTGCCTGCATATTTTGCGGATTTCAAGTCAGCCGAAAGTTTCAGCAGAAATTTGATCTCTTGCGGGCTAAAGTCACGCAGAGACAGAAAGGAACGGTTCTTGAGGTTAAACGACATAAGACTACTCCGCCGGATCGCGTGAAATGGGACAGGTCATGCAGTGGCCGCCACCACGTCCGCGGCCCAATTCAGCCCCGCGGATGGTGATCACCTCGATGCCTGCCTTGCGCAGTTGTGTGTTGGTGTGAACATTACGGTCGTAGGCCAGAACGACGCCCGGTTCCAAAGCCACGACGTTATTGCCGTCGTCCCATTGTTCGCGCTCTTGCTCGAAATGATCGCCGCCGGTGCCGATGATACGAAGGCTGGGAATGTTCAGGGCGTGCTGAACAGTATCAAATATATGGCCGGGGTCTTCGACCACCCGCAGCGCGTGCTTGTCATCAGGGTAAAGAGAATAGCACCTGATCTTGTCAGCGACTTGAGTAAAGCTGGTGATCACGTCACGGTCGCAAAAGGAAAAGACCGTATCCAGATGCATCGCAGCGCGCGACGCTGGCATTTGGCAGGCAATTACCCTTTCAGCAGCACCTTGGTCAAACAATGACACCGCCAGTTGCCCGACGGCTTGCGGTGTGGTCCGCTCTCCCATGCCCACCAGAACGCAGCCGTTGCCTATGGGCATCACATCACCGCCCTCAAGCGTGGCCGGGCCAAAATCCTGGTCGGGGTTGCCCCACCAGACCTTTGTCTTGTCGGCAAAGCGGGGATGAAAGCGGTAGATCGCAGCGGCGATCAGCGTCTCTTGTTGGCGTGCGGGCCAGTGCATCGGATTCAGGGTGACACCACCGTAAATCCAGCAAGAGGTATCGCGGGTAAAGATCAAGTTAGGCAGGGGTGGCAGAACAAACCCATCTGGCCCCAGAAACCTGCCAAACATGCTGTGTGGTGCGAAGGGCAGATCGCTGACCGTGATCCCTCCGGTCAAGAAACGTGTCAGCGCCGGCGCCGGCATTTCGTTCAGCCAGCCGCGCAATTCGCCCATCATGCCAACGCCGATGTGGTCTTCGGTGATTTTGCGGTCCAGCAGCCATGACCGGGCGGGTGCCCGATCCAGAATCTCGGTCAGAAGGTCGTGTTGTTCCAACACCTCGATTCCGCGATCGCGCATTTTGTCACAGAATGCAAAGTGGTCCTTGCGGGCTTCATCCACCCAAAACACATCGTCAAACAATAACGCATCGCAGTTGCTGGGGGTTAGCCGTTCGTGGGCGAGCCCGGGCCGTGACACCATCACGGTGCGCAGCTTGCCAACTTCTGAATGAACGCCAAGGGGGGCGGTCATAGCATCACCGCAGCACTGAGAAGTGCCATGGACATGAGCGACAGTATCACTAGAAGGGGCCAGACAAAGCGCAGCCATGTGTTATAGGGGACACGACCGATGGCAAGGCCGCCAACAACAACTGCGTAGGTAGGGGCGACCAGATTGGTGATGCCAATGGCAGTTTGAAAGGCGGTGACGGCCAGATCGCGGCTGACGCCGGCAAAGTCTGACAGCGGCGCCATGATGGGCATGTATAGTACCGCAAGACCGGATGTTGAGGGGACCAGAAAACTCATCAGTGCCTCAATGCCGAACAGCGCATTAACAAAGGCAACTTGGGACATGCCGACAATCCACCCCTCAAAGGTGTGCAGGAAGGTATCGGTGATCCGCCCCTGATCCATGATGATAACGATTCCGCGCGCCAGCCCGATGACAAGAGCGACACCCAATAGGTCGCGGGCCCCTTCAACAAAGGCGCTGGTAAAGACCTTTTCGCCCAACCAGCCCAGCGTGCCGATGACGAGTGCAGCGCCCAGAAACAGCGCCGACATTTCAGCCATCCACCAACCTTGACTTGATACACCCCAGACCATGACAATGAATGTCGTTGCGAACAGGATCAGGATCATACCTTGCATGGCAGTAAACCGCGATTTCTGGTCGGGGATATTCTTTTGCAGGAAATGCGCTTCGTTCGCTTCCTTCATATGTGCAACAAGCGATTGGTGGGGGTCGCGGCGGACCCGTTCCGCATAGCGCATTACAAATGCAACGGCGGCGAGCCATGACAGACTGAGGATCACAACCCGCAGGGCCATCCCCTGTGTAAAGGCAATGCCCGCCGCATTTGATGCGATTGCTGTTGAGAACGGATTGATTGTGGAACCGATCACGCCAACGCCGGCGCCCAGCATAATGATCGCGACACCGGTCAAAGCGTCATAACCAGCGGCAATCATGATAGGGATCAAAAGGATATAAAACGCCAGCGTTTCCTCTGCCATGCCATAGGTTGTACCACCGGTGGCAAAAAACGCCATCATGATCGGGATCATCCATTTTTCGCGACCCACCAGTTTGCGCATGGCCTGCGCAACGCCCGTATTGATCGCCCCTGTGGCCGTCACGACGCCCAGAAAACCGCCGACAACCAGCACGAATAGCGACACATCGATGGCATTTGCCGTGTAAGAGGAGGGATCGTAAAAGCCCGCGATGGGTGCCATCAGCACGTCGTGTAAACCCTGCGGCGCAGGGTCGACCGTTGCATAGGTGCCGGGAACAGGGACGTCCTTGCCCAGAACGCTATTTGGCACGCGTTGGTATTCTCCCGCTGGGATGATCCAGGTCAGAGCTGCCATCGCAACAACAAGGGTGAACAAGATTGTATAGGCGGTTGGGAACCAACCCTGTGGCGGTTGTTTTGATGATGTTTCGTGCTGGGGTGTCATGACCATCGCGTGCGTCTCCCGAAGGGTTTGCCATTCCGTCGGGATTATCGCGTGTTGAAGCGCATTTGGATTGAGATTGGTCAATCCGCCTGCAGGCAGCCGCTATTTTTTCAGCCGCTCTTTGTATTTTTGATAAAGCCGTTGATTGAGAAGGATAAACTGCGAAAGACCCTTTCCCAACATGCCAGCAGAATTTCGGATCAGATACACGTACCCGGTGAGGCTGGCGACCAGACCGCCGACGGCATTCACGATAAGATCTCCCATCGTGTCATCCAGTCCGGATTTCTGCATATTTAATCCTAAAGTCATATCCATTGTGTACTCGAACACTTCCCAAATTGACCCGACAGTCATCGCCACACAAAAGGTAATGAATGCGATAGCGGATGGGGGCGCTGCGAACCGGTCCCCTTCAAACAGCATGAAAACAAACAAAAAACCTGTCAGGCCAAACCCCATGGCGGAGGAGCCGTGCAGGGCCAGATCCCACCACCAAAGCCGTTCATAGAAATCGAACGCCTCTCCCAGAAATATGGAGGCGAAAAAGAACAGTGTCGTAAAGATCAAAACGGGTAGAGGCAGGGTTAAAGACCAGCGTGCGGCGAGAAGCGGCGGCAGAAGTGACAAGGTCAAGGTTGCAAAGCTGACGAAAGCCAGCGACCAGCGGGCCAATCCCAGCGCGACGAGTCCGGCGATCAGCAAGAGCGCCCAAATGGCGAGGATCTTGGGGTTGCTTTCTTTGATCAATCGCATGTCTGTTTGATCACCCGATGTTAAAATCTCGTGTCGCGCTTCCTATATTACCCTTATGCAGACCAACAAGATACGCATTGCCAGCTATAATATGCGAAAAGCCCGCGGGCTTGACCAGCGGCGACGGCCGGAACGTACCGCGCAGGTGATCAACGCGCTGGCGGCGGATGTTGTCATGTTGCAGGAAGCGGACCTGCGGTTGGGGCAGCGGCATCCCGCGTTGCCGCGCAAGTTGATAGAATCCGAAACTGATTTCAACCTCGTCGAAGTGAGTGCCAATGACATCAGCATCGGTTGGCACGGCAACGCTATATTGGTGCGCAAGGGACTGTCGACGCGTGACATTGTGCGGTTGGATTTGCCCGGCATTGAACCGCGCGGAGCGGTCCGCCTGACCTTGGACATCGAGGCCGGATTGACTGTTGTGGCCGCGCATCTCGGGCTGCTGCGCCGTGATCGGCGCGCGCAGCTTGCAGTTCTGGAGCAGGCGACATCGGATGATGAACATGTCATCATTGCCGGTGACTTTAACGAGTGGTCCACACGCAAAGGGTTAGAGCCACTGGCGACACGTTTCGACGTAATCAGTCCCGGAAAATCGTTTCACGCCGGAAGGCCGGTCGCGGCGCTTGACCGGTTCGCCCTGTCACATGGGATTGAAATGCGTGATTGCGGGGTAGAGCAGGGCAGACTAGCACGAGTGGCTTCGGACCATTTGCCAATATGGTCCGAAATTATTGTGCCACCGTCTATTTGCTAAAAAGCACCGGTAATTTCTGGTCACGCAGCAGTGCATGCGTTGTCGCCCCAATGACAAAGTCATAAGCCCGAGAGTGGCCAAATGCACCCGTGGCGATAAGGTCCGCGCCCTGTTCAAAAGCCGCCTTGCTCAGGACTTCGGCAATGCTGAGGCCCAAAGGTTCGCGATGTTCCAGTGTGGTTTTCAGGCCGTGGCGTGCGAACATTTCGACAACGTCAATCGCATCCCCGTCTTCCAATGCGTCTTGAGGTGTCTTGCCAACCCGTAGGACGGTCAACCTTGCGCCGGTGTCGGCAAGCCCTATCATATCATGCGCTGCACGGGCGGCTTCTCGGGTGTCGCTCCAACCCAGCAGAAGGTTCGCGCCAATCTCAGGGCCGTCATAATCCGTCGGCACCACGATCACCGGGCGTCCGCTTTCGCGGATGACCTGAATTTGTGCGTGTCTTTGATCATATCGGTCATTTTCCTTGTCTTCATGGGCCATGATTACAAGGTCAGCTGCACGCGCACATTCCACCATTCGTTCGCTGGCTGAAACAGCTTCGGCACGGACAAGCCGGAATTCACTGATGAAATCTTCATGGTTTGTGTGTTTGACAAAGATTTCCTTGATCGCTTCGGCTTCCTTTTTCTGACTGGCATTGAAAGTGGCAAACGCCGGTTCAGGAATGTGCATGGCAATCCCCGGATAGACCAACAAGGCTTCAATTGTATGCAATCCGATCAGGTGAGCATTGTGTTTGCGAGCAAGAGGAACCGCAACTTTCAATAAGGTGTCTGTGTTTTCAGGGGTGGTCAGACAGACCATAATTGTTTTCGGTCCCATGGGTTCAATCCTTTTCATGACGTGGGTTCAGCTGTTTCTCAAGCCTAGCAAACCGCGATACGGCGCGATTGATCCCAATCAATCGATTGTTGGCGACTTGGGATAGGCTGAAGGCTGACTCGAAACAGGAGAATACCCATGACAGCACAAGGTTTGGAAGTCATCGACCATAGTGTCCATTTGACCCATGAATGGATCAACGAACTGGCAGAACGCCTTGACTGGTCTTCAAAGCGGAGTGCGCTGCGTTTGTTGCGGATAACGCTGCGCCATGTACGGGATCATTTGGTGGTCGATGAACTGGCGCAGGTATCTGCGCAGTTACCACTTCTGATACGCGGGTTCTTCTTTGAAGGTTGGGTCCCCAAGCAGACTCCGATAAAGGAACGCAACGCCCAGGATTTTATCGCGTTCATCACGGAACACATGGGAGAAGCCGAAGAGTACCGCGGGCGCGACGACATTAAATGTGTCTTTGATCTGCTGAACAACCGTTTGAGCAGGGGAGAGGTCGAAGACCTTCGCGCGACTTTGCCCACGCCGATCCGTGACCTTTGGCCCGCACCGTAGGACCAAAGGAAACGCCCCGAGAATAAACAGACTGGCAATGTTCAGATTCTATTTACCGGCATCGTTAAGTATATAGACCCCGTTGAAAAAGCAGGTCTACTTAAATCCGGGTTTATCTAAATCGGGTTTTCGGACCCGTTTACACTTTTGAACGGTTGAGCAAGCTCCGCAAAAACTGAAGGAAGTTTTGCGGGCAGGCTACCTGCGCTGACATTTCCAATGCGGCATATGACGAAAGCCTCAGCCGACAGGCCAGATGAGCAGGTTTGCACCATAAACGGGGAGCATGGCATGTGACGAACGGCAGCATTTCTTGTTGCACCCGTTCATTCCGTTTGACGACCTTCCAGAAAACAAATAGCCAATTCATCACCAGGGGCGCTGAAAAGCTGAGACGTACCCTTTGAACCTGAACCAGGTAATGCTGGCGGAGGGAGGTCGTATGCTGATTTTTACAGTATGCTTTTTCTCCTTTTTGCCGGCCAAAAAGGAGAAAAAATGGCACCTCAAGACGTTTTTACAGCCCTGCGTGATCAAAACCCCCTCGTTCATTGCATCACGAATTATGTGGCCATGAATATTGCCGCAAACGTTGTTTTAGCGGCCGGCGCTTCGCCTGCGATGGTCCATGCGCCTGAAGAGATCGTCGATTTTACACCTCTATGCGGTGCACTGACGATCAATATTGGCACCCTTTCAACTCCTTGGCGGGCCAGCATGATTGCTGCTGCAACGGTTGCTGCGGACAGAAAAATTCCTTGGGTGTTGGACCCCGTAGCACATTTCATCTCAGCCTACCGCAAAAGCGCAGCCCAGGACCTACTGTCTTTGCGTCCAACGATTGTGCGCGGCAACGCCTCGGAGATACTGGCTCTGGCGGGCGAAATAGGTTCGGGAAAAGGTGCAGATAGCGGTGATAGTGTGGATGCAGCCCAAGGTGCTGCCAAAAGACTTGCCAAACAGTCCGGCGCTGTTGTCGCAATCACGGGTCCGGTTGATTATGTTACCGATGGGACGCAAGAGGCCCAGGTTACGGGCGGATCAGCCCTGATGCCACTTGTTACTGCTTTGGGTTGTTCGCAGACGGCGCTAATGGGGGCCTATGCTGCAAGCGGGCCTGCATTTGAGGCCTCTTTGGCCGCACTCGCACATTTCAAAGTGGCGGGTTCGTTGGCAGCGGGACGGGCCAATGGTCCGGGAAGTTTTCAGGTGCATTTTCTCGATGCCCTCGCTGCGGCACAACCTGCTGATCTTGCACAGGCCATCCTGCGATGACCAAGCTGCGCAAACAGTTAAGCCTCTACTTGGTGACAGACACCCGGCTTTGCGCAAATCTGGGTGTTGTCGAAACTGTCCGTCGGGCTGTTTCGGGTGGCGTCACTATGGTACAATTGCGCGATAAGACCGCGACCACCGCACAGCGCATCGAACTGGCTATCGCCATTGGCCAAGTGTTGAACGGCACAGATGTCCCGCTGGTGATCAACGATGACGTCGTTGCCGCCGTTGCAGCAGACACCGACGGCGCGCATATCGGCCAAGCGGACATCTCGCCCGCAGAGGCGCGGGTGCTGCTTGGGCCTGAAAAGATTCTTGGCTTGTCGTGCGAAACTCCGCAGACCGTCCAAGCGGCTGATCCTGCAATTGTGGATTATCTTGGCCTTGGCCCCGTGTTCGGTACAACAACCAAATCCGACCATAAACCGCCCATTGGCTTTGACGGTTTGGCGCAACTTGTGGCGTTGTCACCTTTGGCCAATGTTGCGATTGGCGGGTTGAAACCCACCCATCTCAATCGTGTCCTTGCGAGCGGCGCAGACGGCATGGCCGTCGTCTCTGCTATCTGTGGGAAGGCCGACCCATATGTAGCCGCGCGCGCTTTCACCACAGCCCGAACGGAGCGTCGAACATGATTCACAATGTCCTTAGCATTGCAGGCTCTGACCCGTCGGGGGGCGCAGGCATTCAGGCCGACATCAAGGCGATTTCCGCAAATGGTGCCTTTGCCATGGCCGCAATCACCGCGTTGACTGCGCAAAACACCCAAGGCGTCACCGGCTTCCATCTGGTTCCGCCTGATTTTGTGCGTGACCAGGTTGAGGCCGTTCTTACCGATATCCGCGTTGATGCCGTCAAGATTGGGATGATTGGCAATTCTGAAATTGCAGCCGCTGTCGCAGCCGTCCTCAAGGCCGGAGAAGTCAAAAATATTATCCTTGACCCCGTGATGATAGCCAAGGGCGGTGCCGCGCTTTTGCAACCTGACGCGGTGAACACCCTGCGTGAAGTTCTATTGCCTTTGGCCACAGTGCTGACACCAAACTTGCCCGAGGCGGCGCATCTTCTTGGGGGAGGCATCGCTAGAACGCGAAACGAAATCGCGGCGCAGGGTGCAGCGCTCTGCGCACTTGGGCCGTCTGCGGTGTTGATGAAGGGGGGACACCTTGCGGGACCTTACAGCCCTGACTGTCTGGTCACAGTAAATGACGTGACATGGTTCGAGGCCGCCCGCACAGAAACAGCAAATACCCATGGTACAGGTTGCAGCTTGTCGTCGGCGCTGGCCGCCCTGTTGGCAAAGGGCTTCAATCTGATCGATGCCGCCGCCGCGGCAAAGGCATATGTCGCTCAAGCCATCGCACAGGCGGGCGATTTGTCTGTCGGTACAGGCCACGGTCCCACGCATCACTTTGCCGCCCTTTATTCGAAATGAAAGTGAACTACCTATGAAATCCGCTCTCGTTGCAATTTTCCTGCTGTTGCTTGCGCCGCCACTATGGGCGCAGGATCAGGTCACCCTGTTACTCGATTGGTTCGTAAATCCTGATCATGGCCCCGTCATCATCGCGCAAGAAAGGGGTTATTTCGCCGAGCAAAGTCTTGCGGTCGAAGTGATTGCCCCAGCAGACCCATCAGCACCGCCCAAAATGGTCGCGGCAGGAAAGGCCGATCTTGCAATTTCCTATCAGCCGCAATTGCACCTGCAAATTCATGGAGGTCTTGCGTTGCAAAGGGTAGGTACGCTTGTGGCCACACCTCTCAACTGTTTGTTGGTTCTGGATGATGGCCCCATCACCACGCCCGCCGACCTGAAGGGGCGCAAAATCGGATTTTCCGTAGGAGGCGTCGAAGAGGCCGTGTTGGGCCAAGTGCTGGGAACCCATGGCGTGTCGCTGGATGAGGTCGAGTTGATCAACGTCAACTGGTCGATGTCCCCCTCTCTCATGTCTGGCCAAGTTGATGCCGTTATCGGTGCTTTTCGCAACTTCGAATTGAACCAGATGGAAATCGAAGGCGTTCCGGGCCGTTGTTTCTATGTCGAAGAAGAAGGTCTGCCCCCCTATGACGAGCTGATATATGTGGCGAACAAAGACACCATGGACATTGATATGATCCAACGCTTCCTCGCAGCGACAGAGAAAGCCACGCAATACATCATCAACCATCCCGACGAGAGTTGGGAGATTTTTGCCGCCACCGCACCGGAGCTGAACGATGCGCTTAACAAACGCGCTTGGACCGATACAGTGCCCCGCTTTGCCTTGCGCCCCGCCGCGCTGGACACGGGCCGCTACGCGCGGTTTGAGGCGTTCTTGCATGACGCGGGGCTAATTCCTGCGATTTACCCGGTTGCCGACATTGCCATTTACGTGAACGTCAAATGACTGCTTCACCTTACGGCTCAACATTTGCGCTTTGGAGAGCAGGTAGCCCGGAACCATGGCAGGACTATACGAACCATGCTTTTGTAAAGGGCTTGGAGGATGGGACTTTGCCCCGCGCAGCTTTCCTGCATTATCTTGTCCAAGACTACGTCTTCCTGGTGCATTTTGCGCGCGCGTGGTCTCTGGGTGTTGTCAAAGCCGAAACGCTGGATGAAATGAAAGTCTGCGCCGGGACCGTCGACGCTTTGGTCAATCATGAAATGGCGCTGCATGTAAAGACCTGCTCAGATGCCGGCATTGATGAGAACGTCCTTTTCGAAGCCAAGGAGGAATTCGAAAATATCGCATATACCCGTTATGTGATGAACGCTGGGTTGCAGGGGGATTTCCTTGATCTGATGGCGGCGCTTGCGCCTTGTTGTTTCGGATATGGTGAAATCGGAAAGCGGTTGGCGCAATCAGCCGTATCGGAAACGCCTTACCAAGACTGGATCGATGCCTATGCCGATGAGGGCTATCAACGTGTAATGATGTCAGTGGGGCAAATGATGGATGCGGCGGTCAGCCGTCGTTTGGGGCCCGATCCGGTTGGGTCAGCGCGGTGGCCGCATTTACAGGATCAATTTGCCACGGCCACACGGCTTGAGGTTGCCTTTTGGGACATGGGACTGCGTGGCGTGTGACGCAGGCTCCGTCAATCTATCTGCGAGGGACGTATAACATTGATGGACGACGGTTGTTCGGCCCCATTGATATTTGTGTGGCTGGTGCAAATTGGACCTGCGTTCTGGGGCGCTCTGGCGTTGGGAAATCGACTGTCTTGCGGTTGGTCGCGGGTCTTGCCTGCGCGGGTGAATTCAACGGCACGGTAATGGCGTCTGATGGCGCGCCCTTGCTGGGCCGCGTCAGTGTAATGGCTCAATTTGATTTATTGCTGCCGTGGCTCAGTGCGCTTGAAAATACTGTCCTTGGGGCGCGTTTGCGTGGTCAGGAACCGGATTTCGAAAGGGCGAGGATGATGCTGGGGCGTGTCGGACTGTCGGGGCATTTGCGGTCGAAACCAGACGCCTTGTCTGGCGGGATGCGTCAACGCGTTGCTCTGGCCCGAACGCTGATGGAGGACCGCCCCATCGTGCTGCTGGATGAACCGTTTTCCGCGCTGGATGCAAGTACGCGAGCCGACATGCAAGAGCTGACCGCCGAGGTTCTGGCGGGAAAGACTGTCCTTTTGGTGACTCATGACCCTGCCGAAGCCGTCCGGCTTGGCAATCAGATCGTTGTTTTGGCGTCTGACGCGGTCACATTATGGACAACCCCGCAGGACGACCCGATCCGCGATCAATTCGCGGCAGAAACGGTAGCCTGTAACGCACAATTGCTGGCCTATTTGAAAGACACTCGATGACAGGTACGCGTTATGCTTTCGGAGCCTGCATTTTTGCCCTTTTGCTCTGGCAGGGCCTTGTGTGGATCACGGGCGTCCCCCCGTACATCCTGCCATCACCGTTACGTGTCGCACAGGCCGCAATTGCGAACCGAACCCTGATAGCTGAACACGCTTTGATAACCGCGACCGAAGTGATCTTGGGTCTGGTGATCGGCACCACCCTGGGCGCTTTTACTGCGATCCTACTGGTCAGTTCGGTACGCCTTCATCGGTTGATCATGCCCTTGCTCATCTTTACGCAGGCTGTTCCTGTTTTTGCTTTAGCCCCGATACTGACGCTTTGGTTTGGTTATGGGATCGCGTCAAAGATCATGATGGCGGTTTTAATCATCTTTTTTCCGGTTACATCCGCGTTTTACGACGGGTTGACGCGGGTGCCCAAAGATATTCTGGATATGGCCGAAACGATGGGCGGTACCAAGCGACAGGTCATGCAACGGATCAAAGTTCCATATGCCCTGCCGTCTCTGGGAACGGGATTAAAACTGGCTGCGGTTTATGCCCCCATTGGTGCTGTTATTGGGGAATGGGTCGGGGCTTCCAAGGGATTGGGATATCTGATGTTGTTGGCCAATGGCCGGGCCAAAACAGATCTGATGTTCGCCAGCCTGTTATCGCTCGCAATCATGACATTGCTTTTGCACCTGGTCATTACCAAAGCTTCAGATCACTTGAACAAATCCTGATTTCCAGCGGAAGGTTGACGCATTTGGCTGCGGCTTTGTGTCTGCCCCACTAAGGCGCGGATCAATGCGCCAGAAACCTCGTTACCATCGTGAATGCAATCTGCAATGCACGCCAGAAACCGGTTGCTCCGGCAATTTGAAGATACAGTTGTTCGGTTTGTAGGCTGGTCCATAGAACACGATGAAAACAGCATCGGCCCAGAATCGTCGCGCCATTGCTGCGGTATTGGATGCCAACCCTCCCCCCAAATCTGGCAGAGCATGCGGCAGCGATCTAACCGCGCGAATTTAATCAAAGTATCTGCGCAAAGTTTGCTCTTCCACAACGTTTGCCGTTCCAGCCTTGGCTAGCTCTGCCTAAAACGACGATCCACTCGAAAGGATATCCGATGTTCTGCGCCGTAATTGCCTCTGCTGACAGCTTTCTTGCATGCAAAAAACCTAACAAACCCAAAGTTCGGTTGGAAGAAAGCCTGAGCGGGCTTTGAGCCCGAGTAATGCGCGGGAAGGTGCAACCCGCCTTTCACATGCCTAACCAAGCCGCTTGTCTTTTGCCTTACTCAATCGACTCGGAGAGCCTTTCCTTTCTATGAAAAACGTTTGCTCCATCCTTTTCGGCCTCATGCTATCGGTGTGCCTTTCGTTGTATGGGTCCTTTGGCGTGGCAAAGGCTGGGGCGACTGCTGTGTTGTCTATGGAGATTTGCATAGATGGTGTTGCAAAGACGGTGTTGTTCGACGCGCAGGGTGCGCCAGTAGAGCCCGCCCAAGACTGTCCTGAATGCCTTGATTGTTGTCAGGCTGTTGCTGCGCTGACCCCTGTGGCCTGTTTGTCGCTTCCGTTCTATGCCCTGCTGGGCACGAAGGTTGGCCGCATTTTCTCCCAAACGCCGAATATCACCAACCGAAACCTGTACCACGCACCGCGTGGCCCCCCGACTGTACAAGAATCCGAACTGCGCATTCCGATGCTGACGATAGCGTATCGGCCGGTGATCAGTCAGATAATGCACGTCGGTGGGCGACCTGTACATAAGGACGCCACCGCATGAAAACCTTCCTGTCCCCCCTAAAATTTCTGGCGGTTCTTGCGACGATGCTCCTGTTTGGGCTTCCGGCCGCTGCGGATACCATCCTGTCAAAACTATTGCCCGAGCTTACTGCTGGCGAACTGGTTGAGGGGGCAGATGCTTTTGGCACAACCCATCCCGATATTCCCGCTGTTCGGGTCCTTAAGAACGGCAAGCAGATCGGCTGGGCTTACATCACGTCCGACTTTGTCTCGACCACAGGTTATTCGGGGAAACCCATTCACACCATGGTGGCGATTGATGATGCCGCGCAGGTGATTGGTGTCCAACTGGTCAAACATTCAGAGCCTATCGTGCTGATCGGGATTCCCAATTCAAAGGTAAAGGCTTTGGTGGCCAACTACCGCGGTCTTGATCTGGTCGCCGAAGCGGAATCGGGTGGAACAGCGCACAAGCTTGATATTATTTCAGGGGCGACTGTGACGATCATGGTGATCGACGACTCTATCGTGCGGGCCGGTCTTAAGGTCGCCCGCCAACTTGGGTTAGGGGGACTTGCGGTTGAAGATGCGGCCACTGGCCCGCAGTTCGAGATCAATCCCGACGTCCAAGCGTCCGACGACTGGATGACGTTGGAAGGGGATGGCACCCTACGCCGCCTTTCGCTGGATGTGGGCCAAATCAACGCAGCCTTTGACGCGATGGAAGACGAACGCGCGGGCAAACGCGCGTTGACCGAGGCGCCCGAAACCACCTTCATCGAGATGCAGGCAGCACTTGTCTCACACCCTGCTATCGGGCGGGCCATACTGGGTGATGCCGTTTTCAAGAATCTGGAAAACTGGATGGATGAGGGGGACCACGCGGTCGCGATTGTCGGTCGCGGGCTCTATTCATTCAAGGGGTCGGGCTATGTGCGGGGTGGTATTTTCGACCGCATATTCCTGATACAGGATGATGTATCTGTCCGGTTCCGTGACCGGATGCACAAACGGATCAACACCATCGCCGCACAAGGCACGCCGGTTTTCGCCGAGGCGGATCTGTTCAAAATTCCAGCTGACAGCGGTTTTGACCCCACCAAACCGTTCCGCATCCAGCTTTTAGTACATCGCGAAGTCGGCGCGATCGAGAAGGTTTTCACCACCTTCGATCTGGGTTACCAGCTTCCGTCACAATACATCAGGATGATGGCACAGCCGCTTGTTGCGGAGCTTCCGGCAAATGTTGAGACCGTGATCTCGCAAACAGAAGCGGATGCGCAGCAAGCCCTCTGGAAGCGGATCTGGCTGGGCAAGCAAGTAGAGATCGTCGTACTGGGCATTATGCTGACGGTCCTCACCGGGGTGTTCTTTTTCCAGAATTTGGCAGTACGGAATGAACGCGGGTTTTATTGGTTTCGCATCGGATTCTTGATGATAACGCTGGTCTATTTTGGATGGATTTCCAATGCGCAGTTGTCCGTCGTCAATTTGATGGCCCTGTTCGGCTCGCTGGTTTCCGGCTTTAGCTGGCAGGCGTTTTTGTTGGACCCGCTTACCTTCATATTGTGGTTTTCGGTGGCTGCGGCGCTGCTGTTTTGGGGCCGGGGTGCCTATTGTGGCTGGCTCTGCCCGTTTGGGGCGCTTCAGGAATTGCTCAATCAGATGGCCCGCAAGCTACATATTCCTCAATGGACCTTGCCATGGGGCCTGCACGAACGGCTGTGGCCGTTGAAGTATATGATTTTTCTGGGTCTTTTCGGTGTCTCGCTTGCCAGTATCGAACAAGCCGAGCGGTTGGCCGAAGTGGAACCGTTCAAAACCGCAATCATTATGAACTTTGTGCGCGCATGGCCGTTTGTGGCCTATGTTGGTGCGTTGTTAATTGCGGGTCTGTTCGTCGAACGTTTCTTTTGTCGCTACCTTTGCCCTTTGGGTGCTGCCCTGGCGATTCCTGCACGACTGCGGATGTTCGACTGGCTTAAGCGATATAAGGAATGTGGCAGTCCTTGTCAGACCTGTGCGCACCAGTGTCCGGTTCAGGCGATCCATCCCACCGGCGAGATCAATCCCAACGAGTGCATCAACTGCCTGCATTGTCAGGTTTTGTACCAATCAGAAACAACTTGTCCCGTTGTCATCAAAAAGATGAAGCGGCGGGCCAAAGATAGTGCTGGCCCCGATCTTGAGCGGTTCGTCGGACATCCGAACCAAAAACCCACAATCCCAACAACATGAAAGGATACAACATGTCTGAGGATAAAAAACTACCGATTTCCCGCAGAAGTCTGCTTGGGGCGACCGCAGGGGGCGCGGCCCTTGCCGGAACTTGGGGTGGTCGCGCTATGCTGGCCGGCGGAACCGTGGCAGCGGCAACTGTTGCCACGGCCACAAGTGCGCGGGCGGCAGCAGGAGCAGAGGTTGGCCCCGGCCAGCTCGATGAATTCTACGGTTTCTGGTCTTCGGGCCAGTGCGGTGAGATGCGCATTCTTGGCGTTCCGTCCATGCGCGAACTGATGCGTGTGCCGGTCTTTAACACCTGTTCGGCGACAGGTTGGGGGATCAGCAACGAGTCCAAGAAGATTCTCACCGAAGGGTTGCTACCCAAAACAAAAGCTTACCTTGCCGCCAATGGTCATGAATTCCCGCCAAACGGCGATTTGCACCACCCACATATGTCTTTCACCGAAGGCAAGTATGATGGGCGCTTCTTGTTCATGAACGACAAGGCCAATACCCGCGTCGCACGTGTGCGCTGTGATGTTATGAAGTGCGACAAGATAATCGAGATCCCGAACGCCAAGGCAATCCACGGTCTGCGCCCACAGAAATGGCCTCGCACCGACTATGTCTTCTGCAACGGCGAAGACGAAGTGCCGATGATCAACGACGGAAAAATTCTGGATGAGCCAGAAAAGTACGTGAACTTCTACACCGCTGTGAACGCTGACGAGATGACAGTGGCATGGCAGGTGATGGTGACCGGCAACCTCGACAACACCGATTGCGACTATGAAGGGAAATATGCCTTCTCGACCTCGTATAACTCGGAAATGGGTATGACCCTTGCCGACATGACCGAAGCCGACATGGACCACGTTGTCGTGTTCAACATCAAAGAGATCGAGGCCGGTATCGCAGCTGGTGACTTTATCGAATTGAACGGCGTCAAAGTGCTGGACGGGCGTAAAGGGACGACCAACAAGTACACCCGTTACATCCCGATTCCGAACAACCCGCACGGCTGTAACATGGCTCCCGACAAGATCCACCTGTGTATCGCTGGGAAACTGTCCCCGACTGTCTCCGTGATCGACGTGCGTAAACTGGATGCCGTGTTCAACGACGGTGCGGACCCGCGTAGTGTTGTGGTCGCAGAGCCGGAATTGGGCCTTGGCCCGCTTCACACCGCATTTGACGGCAAGGGTAACGGGTATACCACTTTGTTCCTCGACAGCCAGGTTGTGAAGTGGAACATTGAGGAGGCGATCAAGCTGTATAACGGCGAAGACGTTGATCCGATCCGTTTCAAAAAAGACGTTCATTACCAGCCGGGTCACAACTCCACCGTGATGGGCGAAACACTGGATGCAGATGACAAATACTACATCACGATGAACAAGTTCTCGAAGGACCGGTTCTTGAATGTCGGCCCACTGAAACCCGAGAACGAACAGTTGTTCGCTATTGACGGGGATGACATGACGTTGATCCATGACGGTCCGACCTTTGCAGAACCACATGATTCAATCATCGTTGATCCATCCAAGTTGAACCCGAAGTCCGTCTGGGACCGGAACGATCCGATGTGGGCCGATGCCCGCATCCAAGCCGAGGCCGATGGTGTGGATCTGGATGACTATCAGGACACGATCATCCGCGATGGCAACAAGGTGCGGGTCTACATGTCTAGCAATGCGCCGAATTTCTCGATTGAGACATTCACTGTTCAGCAAGACGACGAGGTGACTGTCTATGTGACCAACCTTGACGACATCGACGATCTGACCCACGGGTTTACCTTGGGTAATCATGGCGTTGCGATGGAAGTAGGGCCAATGGCTACTGCGTCGGTCACATTTGTGGCCTCTCAGCCGGGGGTTTACTGGTATTATTGCCAGTGGTTCTGTCACGCACTCCACATGGAAATGCGCGGCCGGATGTTCGTCGAGCCGAAGGCGAGCTAACCCATGATCCGTGCCCTGACCATTTTGCTGTCACTGCTGTTTGCGCTGCCCCTTTGGGGGGCCGAACGGCATGTGCCAGCCGGTCGGGGCATGCTTGCCACTGCCATCGCAGGGGCCACTCCCGGCGACGTCCTTGTTTTGCAAGCGGGGCGCCATTTGGGCGCTGTCGTTATTGATCGCCCGCTCACCCTGAGAGGTGGCCATGATGCGATCATAGATGGCAACGGCGAGGGCACTGTTGTCACTATCAATGCTGCTGATGTGGTCATTCGGAACCTGACCGTGACTGGATCAGGACAGGACAGTCAGGCAACGGATGCAGGTATCAAGATTCTCAGGAAAGCTGACCGCGCTGTCGTTGAAAACAATCGGGTGCTTGGGAATCTGCACGGTGTTGATGTGCATGGCGGCCGTGATGCGCTGGTCCGCAACAACGTTATCGAAGGCACCCGAAATCCGCGGATGAATGATCGTGGCAACGGTATCTATATCTGGAATTCACCTGGCACAATTGCCGAGGGAAACTCGGTCCGTTGGGGCCGCGACGGAATTTTTTCCAACACCTCGCGTAAGGGCACCTATCGCAACAATCTGTTCCGTGATCTGCGTTTTGCGGTGCATTATATGTATACTAACGATTCCGAGGTGTCGGACAATGTGTCGATCGGAAATCACCTGGGGTATGCCATCATGTTTTCGAACAAGGTGATCATAAAAAACAACCTCAGCCTGTCTGATCGCAGTCATGGCGTCATGCTGAATTTCGCTAACAACGCCGACGTTTCGGGCAATCTTGTACGTGGCGGGGCTGATCGGTGTACCTTTATCTACAATGCCCACAAGAACCTGATCTATGGCAACCGGTTTGAGGGCTGCAACATCGGTATCCACTTTACAGCCGGGTCGGAGCGGAACGTGCTTACCGATAATGCGTTTTTGGGCAACCGTACTCAGGTTAAATACGTGGGTACGCGTCACATTGAATGGAGCTACGAAGGCAGGGGGAACTATTGGTCCGACCACGCCAGCTTTGATTTGGACGGTGATGGAATAGCGGACAGCCCGTTTAGACCAAACGACCTGATGGATCATATTCTATGGTCTCAACCCGCCGCTGCGCTGTTGACGGGCGCGCCTGTGGTCCAATTGATCCGTTGGGCGCAATCCAGCTTTCCCGCCATCTTGCCAGGCGGAGTAGTGGATTCTGCGCCGCTGATGCGGGCGCCGGTTATTGAAATACCTTCGAAATACCTTGTCATGGAGGCCGAAGCGGCCACCCGAGGACATGAAAGTGAACCAGATGACTTCGACCCTGACAATCTCTCATCTCACTAAGACGTTTGGCGCAGTCGAAGCCTTGTCCGATGTTTCCATGCATGTGGCACCGGGTGAACGTGTTGCGCTATTGGGTCATAACGGCGCGGGCAAATCGACGCTGATGAAAGTAATCCTTGGATTGATTTCCGCAGACAGCGGGACAGTTTCTGTGTGCGGTGACGCCCCAGGCGGGAGCGCTGCACGTGCGCGTGTTGCCTATTTGCCGGAGAATGCCACCTTTCACTCTGCCCTGACCGGATTGGAGCAGATCACCTATTACCTGCGTTTGCGGGGCGAGGACACGTCGGGTGCGATGGCGCTCCTTGACAAGGTCGGTCTGGGCCACGCGGCCAAGCGGCGGATCGGCACCTATTCAAAGGGGATGCGGCAACGGGTGGGGTTGGCCCAAACCCTGATCGGACATCCGAGCCTCTTGGTGTTGGACGAACCGACAAGCGGGCTGGATCCAATCTCAAGGCGTGACTTTTATGAATTGCTGGATGGGCTGGCTGCGGAGGGCGCATCGATCCTTTTGTCTAGCCATGCCTTGACTGAAGTTGAGGCGCGTACTGACCGACTGCTGATTTTGTCAGGCGGGCGGATGGTCGCAACAGGCTCGCTGTCCGAATTGCGGCGCGAGGCGGCGTTGAAGGTGGAGATGCACATTACAGCACTCAACGGCTATGACACGGATATTCTGGCTGCCCTGCCCAGTGCGATTAGGGTCGGAGGTGCGGTACACGTTACCTGCACCCAAGAGGACAAACTCGCCACTCTTGGCCAAGTTGCTGCGATGAAAGACAAGGTCGCGGATATCGAAGTTGTTCCGCCCAGCTTGGAAGATATTTACAGTCATTTCAGCCGGAGGGCAGGCCAATGATCGCCCGTATTCTCGCCACCGCCATATGCGAAGCTCATATCGCGCGTCGCAACCGTTGGGTGCTGATCGCAGTCCTGCTGATGGTTGTTTCCTCGTTGGTTCTCTCAGCGGTTGGGTCCGCTCCCAGTGGCGGGCTTGGTGCCGACCGGTTATCCATTACAGTTGCGTCGCTGACCTCCTTGTCTGTCTACCTTGTTCCGCTGGTGGCGCTGCTTATGTCCTTTGATGCGGTTGCCGGTGAGGTCGAGCGGGGCACCCTACCTTTGCTGCTGGCCTATCCCGTAGCGCGCTGGGAGATCCTCGCTGGCAAACTGCTGGCGCATACCGGCATATTGGTGATTGCGCTTGTTGCAGGTTATGGCGCCGCTGCATTGACAGCAGTCGCCAACGATCCCTTAGCAGTTGCCGGGTTTGGCGCACTATGGTGTCTGACATGGACCTCGACTCTTCTGGGCGCGACATTTCTAGGGATAGGTTATGCGTTGTCTTCGCTGGCGCGGCGCGCCTCCGGGGCAGCCGGCCTCGCCATCGGTCTTTGGCTGGGATTGGTGGTGCTTTATGATTTGGCACTTTTGGCAGCGGTTGTCGCTGACGATGGGGGTATGTTTACGACGCAGGTTTTCCCCGCTGCATTGCTCGCCAACCCTGCGGACGCTTTTCGCCTGTTCAACTTGACTGCTTCGCAGGCCACGGCTTCGGCATCGGGGATTGGGGCGGCTGCGGCCTCTATAGCGCTCTGGCAGTCGTTGCTCTCGGTTCTTGTCTGGCCGTTGATGGCCCTTGGGCTTGCTACCTTGGCTTTCAGAAGGGTGGAGGCATGATCCGTTTATTTGCCTTTATTGCGCTGCTTTCGCTGACCGCGTGCAAGGAAGACGCGGTCCAGGACACGTCCCCACTTCCGCTGACCGCGGAAGCAGTAGGCCATTTTTGCCAAATGAACCTATTCGAGCATGAGGGCCCGAAGGCTCAGGCGCACTTAGGTGGGCTCCCCCAGATGCCGCTATTTTTCAGTCAGGTGCGGGACGTGGTGGCTTATGTGCGTCTGCCCGAGCAATCTCATGAAATTCTGGCGGTCTGGGTGACCGATATGGGCGCGCCGGATTCGACATGGTCCGAGCCCGGAAACACGAACTGGATAGCGGCGGGCGATGCGCATTATGTCGTGGGCAGTCGTATCGTAGGGGGCATGGGCGCACCGGAACTTGTGCCCTTTTCGGATGCAGCAAAGGCGGAAGACTTTGCGGCTCTGAACGGGGGAAGAGTGTTGCGCCTTGCGCAAATACCCGATGATGCCGTTCTTGCGCCAGCTGTACTGGACAGTGACAGCGACGACGCAGATTTCGACCAACGTTTGCGCCGCCTGTCGCGCACATCAGGAGATTGATCTAATGATAACCCGCCGCCGTTTTCTGGCCATTAGTGCCGCTGCCGTTGCTTTCCCTGGGAGAAGTAGTGCGGAACCTGTCTATACATGGCAAGGTGTTGCCCTAGGCGCACGCGCAAGCCTGCGATTGGCCCACCCCAACGCCAAAGTGATCAGCGCAAGAGTTGCCGCAGAGATTTCGCGGCTCGAAGATATATTCAGTCTTTATCGCCCTGAAAGTAGCTTGATGCAATTGAACCGCACAGGCCGTCTGGAGTCTCCTCCATTTGAGTTACTTGAATGCCTGTCGCTTTCAGGTGCAGTATACCGTGCGAGTGGGGGCCGGTTTGATCCGACTGTCCAGCCTCTGTGGGCCTGTTATGCCAAGGCCTCTGCGCTTGGGTTGCTGCCCCAGGAAAATGAACTGACTCTGGGGCACGCGCTGGTCGGGTGGGGCCGGGTCCGTTTTGATTCATCCACCATTGTGCTGGAACCAGAGATGGCGCTGACCCTTAACGGGATCGCGCAGGGGTACATCGCCGACCGGATAACTGAGATGCTTGCCATGGAAGGGTTAACAAACGTGCTGATTGATACGGGCGAATTTCGTGCGCTTGGCCGGCATCCGGACGGGCGTGGCTGGCCGATCAAGCTTGCGGCGGGCGGTGAGGTTCCTCTTGATACGCGTGCGCTTGCCACTTCCGCGCCGCTGGGGACAACGTTTGATGAACGTTCGAAAGTCGGGCATATCCTTCATCCGGTGACTGGTCGACCAGCGCAAAGCAAATGGCGTGAAGTAACTGTGTCAGCCGGATCAGCAGCACTTGCCGACGCTCTTTCGACAACAGCATGTCTATTTCACACCCGCAAAGAGATCGCCACTTTTATCGGGCAGTTTCAGACGGCCCAAGTTGAAAATGCAGTCCTTGCCTGACCGTATACAAAATACAAAGTAGGAGAATTTGCTAACAGCCAGACCGCAACCCTGACCCAAACGGCATGCCAGTGGTTCTGGATCTGTCGCGCTTTCGTGCCGCCGCCGCCCTTTGTTTAAGCGACCATTCGTTCGAAGGCGACAGGGCTATAGGCGTTGAAAACTGCAGGATTTCTAGACTGGAATTGCCAGTCACGTTTTTTGATAGACATTTGTTGCGAAAAAAATTGACTGCCCAGATCGGGCCGCATATTAGTGAAACACTGCCCAAGCTTCGTCCAAGCGCAGCCAAATCCTATAGTAGATTTGCGCGATTGGACCAGAGTTTGAAAAGTAAGATCCCCCAAATTAATCGAAAAACCGGTTTCCCCGATGCGTGTATGCATGCGGGGTTTTCTGCGTTGCCTATGAACCCTTTGCAGCTGGTTTTTCCCTGTCATCAAAGGACCGGCCACCGTGAATAATAACGAAACCAAAAAAAGCGAAAATGTTCCTTTTGCCATTGCACTAAGCCTTGCTGCGCTTGTCATTTTCGGCATTCAAGACATCGCCGTTAAAAAGCTCGTGGGTGATTTTGCCCCGGCCCAGATCGTTATGATCCGGTTTTGGGGGGTCGGCCTCTTTATGTTGTTCTGGATATGGCGATCAAATGACCTTGCGCATGTAGTCCACTCGCATTTTCCGAAGTTGCAGGTTATGCGGAGCATCCTGTTGCTGGTCGATATTTGGCTATTCACCGCCGCCTTGGACTACATGCAAACATCGGACCTGCAGGCCATTTTCATGGTGTATCCGATTGCGGTCAGCCTGCTTGCCGTGCCAATCCTCGGGGAAAAGCTGGGCATTTATGGTTGGATGGCTGTTCTGCTTGGGTTTGCAGGCGCATTGATTGTGGTCCGGCCTGGATTTCAACATGTAGATCACTCTGTCTTGCTCGTGATCGGTGCTGTTATCAGTTTCTCTCTTTACACTGTGCTCACACGAAAAGTGGCGACGAAAGACAGTACCAAAACCTCAATGTTCTATATGGCCGTTGTGACACTGCTGCTGTCGACCGCTACAGGTCTTTTCCATGTCAAAGCGATGAATGTCGAAGCGTCCATCATAATGTTAGTTGTAACCATTTGCGCCATCACAACACATCTATTGTTCACCGAAGCCTTGCGGTTCGCGCCTGCTAGCACACTTCAGCCGCTGAATTTTCTTGCACTGCCAATTGCTGTTGCTTTGACATTTCTGGTGTTTGGCCATGTGACCGATCTGATCACAATTGCTGGTGGTGCGCTTACGATTCTGGCTGGTCTCATGGTCTGGTTCGGTTCGCGGCCTGTGAGGTGATGTTTTCAGAATTCGCTGTGCAAAATTTACGACGGGAAAGGGTTAAAAAGCTGCGCGATTTGAAGGTCTTTGGGCCCATCAGTATGTGCTGCAGGCTGTGTTGAGCCGCATCTTATAGTCGGCTCGCTTGTCAGTTTTCTGCCTGATCCAACTTTTTGGACCTCTTTGTTTTTGACTTTCAAGTTCCTGTTATTGCGGGGATTTGTGGGTAATTCCGATGTTGGAAAACCGGAGGCAATTTTGGCCATTGGTGGCCAGTTCCGCCAGTGAAATCAATAAATATGTAAAGCATGCTTTACATCAGATGCTGCTCCTTCTATGTAAAGCGTAATTTACAAAGGAATTGACTGATGTCTCACTACACTAAACTTATGCTTTGGTCCGCAATCGCAGTAGAATCGGCATATGTCGGATTCTTTATCTTGATGACCGACGGCCTTGCACTCGGAGAACGCAGCCCAAAATTCATGAGCTTTGCGGTTGTTGGTTTTCTGGTTGCAGTTGCCGTTGTGATCCTTCTTCAACAATGGTTAAGCGGCCCTGCGTCCCGCTCTTTTCCGGACGAGCGCGAAGAAGCTTTGGACGCGAAGGCCGAAAGGTTCGGAGCAGGTTTCCTTGAAGCCGGCGTTTTTGTGATTGCCACCTTGGCAATTTACGAAGCTGCCGCCGGGCCCAACAGTTTAGGCAGTTACAGCCTGACGCGACCAGAGGGACTGGTGTTTGCGATGATCACAATCAGTTCTCTTGCCGGGTTTGCACGCATGATTTTGGCAATCATTCAGGACCGTCGTGTATGAAATCCCCAAAGGTGATTACCCGTGTCCGCATCCTTCGAGAGACAGACCCGTTTGAGACGCAGCAGTCGCTCGCTGATGCGCTAGGCGTATCGAGACAAACGATCATCGCGATTGAAAGCGGGCGTTACTCGCCTTCGCTGGACCTTGCGTTGCGCCTTGCACGGCACTTTCAGCTTTCTGTCGAGGAGGTGTTTTCTCTCGACGAAAGCATCAATAAGCCATAATCCACAAGAACAAATGCGATGCTTGTTCCTCAATCCACTTTTGGGAAAAACAAAGGGGTCTTCGAATGCCAGTCCTCGTCAATTCTTCCTCATCTTGGATGAACAAGTAGGTCGATTGACCTGTTCTAAAGCGAGAAAGGCTATTTGGAAAAAACAGTCCAAGGCCACCATGGAGGAGCAGACAAGGCGAAAGCAGGAGAAAATTATACTGCTATTTGCACTTGTAGATCCCAAGCAAATGAGGCCAATCAGCACCGAGCCGACAGGAAAAAGTAGAAATTAGATCGGGCAAAGCAGGCGGGGGTCATGGACTGGTGATCCAGTGCTCTGTTTTGCCGCGGTTTTCACGGGTGATGCGGCGTCTGCGTCACCACAATGACGTCGTTACGGTGACAGTGTACTGCTCAGCCAGTTATCCGAGGGTATTTGTCCGTCGTCATATAAAATGGGACATCAGAGCGGCTTGAGCATTGGAGGCTCTGGCTCGTTTGTGTGATTGATTATGCTGCTTGTTTTTGATGTTGCAAGCGGCGTTGTTGGATTGTCCGTTTCT
>JBARCL010000133.1:0-2992 GCA_049794055.1 Sulfitobacter sp. | reverse complement strand
ACCGCCATCGGTTTCGACAAGGCGAAAGATGGCTTCACTCTTGGCCGACTTGAAGGGATGGGATTGCTTGATGATTTTTCGCTCGTTGTCCTGTTTTTGTTTGTCCATCATTTTTTGCTCCGAATATTTCATGCGCGAAAATCTAACCGTAGATACTTTTGGTCAAGAACAAAGAAGATAGCAGGTTGCTCCGCCAAAGCGACATGGACAAAACCATACGTTTCTGACCAAATCGCATCATGATCATTGGATACGCCCGCGTCAGCACTGACGACCAGAACCTTGACGACCAGACCGACGCATTGACAGCGGCAGGCGCAGGCAAGCTATTTGCAGACAAAATCAGCGGATCAAAGCGCGAACGGCCAGAGCTGGACAAAATGCTGGATCAGCTCCGAGATGGCGATGTTGTTACCGTCACCAAGTATGACCGCCTCGCCCGGTCCCTGAAAGACCTTTTGGAGATCGTGGAGATCATCGCCGAACGTGGTGCTGGCTTCCGGTCCTTGGCCGAGGACATCGACACGACGACGCCAGCCGGCCGTCTCGTTTTTCACGTCTTTGCATCCATCGCCCAGTTTGAGCGCGAACGGATTTCGGAGCGCACCAAGGAAGGGTTGGCGTCAGCTCGCAAGCGTGGGCGGATCGGTGGCAGGCCCCCTGCCCTTACCCCAGCCCAGAAGATCGAAGTGCAGCGTATGAGGGACCAGGAGCACCGCGCCGTCCCAGAAATCGCACGGCTGTTCAAAGTTAGCGAGCGAACGGTGCGTAGAGCATGAACACAGCGGCAAAACCTACACGCCGTTGCCATTGGGTGCCGCAGGCGTATCTCAAAGGCTTTGCGGCTGATGATCGCAAGCCACCGAGAATTTGGCGTCTCAGCAATCAGAGTGGCGACGCAGAACTTAAACGGATCGACAAGGTTGCGGTCCGAAACCACCTCTATACCGTTGTTAAGAACAGTGGCCGTCGCGATGATGCACAAGAAAAGCGGTTTTCTGATTTGGAACAGCTTTTTGCATCCAAAGCATGGCTCAAGCTGCAAACCGGTTTTGTAGACCTTTCCGATCCGATTATCCGCAAGATGGTCGCTCTGTTGGCAGCAACGCTCTATGTTCGTAACCCGGCGCATTTTGAAATGTACAAAGGCATGCATGCCAAGTTTGTCGAAGAATTCTCGGGTCCACGTGGGCTGCCAGATTCAGTTATCCTTGATGGAAAGCGCATCGAGTTAGATCACGCTGATTGGCCGAGCTACGCCAATGCCGACGAAAACGACCTGAAGCGGAACTGGTTCGATGTCATGAACTCATGTGGCGACATTGCTCAGATGTTCTTGGGCATGCGTTGGGTCGTGATAGCAGCTGAAGCGCCCATTTTCGTGACCTCTGATCATCCGATTACTTTCACCCACCCCGATTTAAGATTTCGAGGCATCAACAACCCGGAAACATCAGTGATGTTCCCGCTTAGCCCAACGCGCGTCCTTTGTATGGACCAAACACCTTATCGACCGGTATCATGAGTTCAAGCAGGCCGAGGTCGGTAAAAAAGCAATGAAATACCCTGTGTTCTACAACAGTATCAAACGTGAGTTTGGTGCCAAATGGGACCATATCCCCGAAGGCGCGTTCGGCAGTTTGGTAGCCTTTTTTCAAAGACGGATAGACAGCACACAGCTTGGGAAGACGCGGAAAGCTAGGCAAGAAAAGAACTACGCGACCTTTGACGAACATCGGTCCAAAGCGCTGTAGGTCTGAATAGGTCTGAGTTTTTTGTGCGATCCGACTTGCTTGGCGAACCATGCAGGAGTCGTGTGTCGCATTCTGTCGATCAATAAACGGCTTTTCCTATGAAAGAGGCGTACATGGCTATGGGCGAAAATGATATGTTTGGACCACTCAAGATGGACTGAAGCGGATCACCATACTCATACACTATTCTTGCAGGGCATGCCGTAAGTCACTATCCCCATGAAAAGCGAAAACCCGCGAGGACCAATTAAGGCTGTCGCGGGTATCTAAGAAATTTGAAAGCCTAACTTTGCTCTCGATTGGCGTTACCTTAACGCAGTTTTTGGGTGTTTGTCAAGGAAAACGGTCATGACCGAATAAGAACCGAACGGGGTGTTAAGGCTTTGGTATCAAATATTATTTCTCAAGAACGTCTGACAAAGTACCTTATAGCGGCCGGGTTCAACAATGAAAGAGCCCTCGCACTCTATGGATGGAACATCCAAGTCAGTGAAGCATTCTTTCCGGTTCTCAGCGCATCAGAGGTATGTTTGCGCAATACCATATCGGCACGCCTATTGACGCTTTATGGCCCAAGGTGGTGGGAAGATACAGCTTTTCTAGCACAAATTCAAAGCGGTAAGCCCATCATCAAAAGGGCCGCCGACAATCTCAAAAAGAAAGGGCCCGTAACATCTGGTGGTATGACAGCAGAGCTAAGCTTCGGATTTTGGGTCAAGATGCTGCTACCGCGTCATGAACCAGTGTTCTGGACGGACCTTTACGGTTCCTTTGCTGCTTTGCCACCCCAAATCACATATGATGCGCTCTTCACGCGATGTGATGATGTGCGAGAATTTCGCAATCGGGTCTTCCACCATGAGCCCATACTAGAACGAAACATTTCTCAAGAATATGGCCAGATCATAGAGCTCATTACCTGGCTCAGCCCTGATAAAGCGCAGTGGATTAAAAGATACTCTCGCGTGATGACAGTCTTGCGCGAGAAACCTTAGTTTTGCGCTAGTGTGGGGTCGACTCCGGCTGAGTGCAGAATAGGGCGGTAAGGAATTTTTTCCCCTCGAAAAAGCGGCATAGCGGCTCTTCGCTGCACGACGCATGAACTGGTAAGATGCGGACTTTCCCGACATTCGTCTTTGCTCCTTCGCTGACGCAGCATTCGTTTGCATGCGCAGCGCGGTCACTTCTGCGGCCCTGTGTATGCCTCCGAAGTAGCCATTCAAGACAACGCTTCAAGA
>JBARCL010000132.1:0-8614 GCA_049794055.1 Sulfitobacter sp. | reverse complement strand
CCGCGCCCTCATGGCCCAGAATGGCGGGAAAGATGCCTTCGGGATCGTCGCCGGAACGGGTGAATTCATCCGTATGACACAGACCCGTGGCCTTGATCTCGACCAGAACCTCGCCGCGTTTGGGACCTTCAAGATTGACCTCCATGATCTCAAGCGGTTTGCCTGCTGCAACGGCGACTGCGGCGCGGGTTTTCATCATCTACTAGTTCCTTTTCAGTTATTTTTAGGCGGGTGACTGCGTGCTTCTGCGACCAAACAATCCAGATCCGGTGATGTTAGACTGTTCAAGAAGGCTTCCAGATCATCAAGGTCAGCCTGCGACAACCCCAAAGGCGCAATCAGAGGTGACTGTTCGGGATGCCCTGGCCCACCGTCATTGTAAAAGTCTAACACAGCGCGAAGCGTGTTCAACGCGCCGTCATGCATATAGGGGCCCGTCTTGGCCACATTGCGCAGAGTTGGCGTTCGAAATTTCCATCGGTCGGCAGGATCTTCTGTCACTTCATACCGGCCCAAGTCAGCTTCACGCGGGCCGCTGACCGATTTCACACGGTCGAAATCGACCTCCACAAAAACGTCAGGTGCCAGTTGGACCGTTACGCTTTGCGGCGGTCGTTGCCGCTCTTGTTCACGCATGAAGCCATAACCGGTATCGTGCAGACCATGATCGGTGAAGAGAGAAAAGTCTTCTTCGACAGAATGGCACAGGGCGCAATTTGCCTTGCCCTGAAAAAGGTCGAAACCGCGTATGACATTGGCATCCACGGCATCTTCCTTGTCCCCGTAATACCAGCGGTCAAACGGGCTGTTGCCTGCAACCAAACTGCGTTGATAGGCGCCCAAAGCCTGCCCCAATCGATCAAGAGAGGCCTTGGCACCGAATGCGGCGGAAAAATGATCAAGGTAATCCGGATCGTCATTCAGAAACGAAACAACCCAACCGACCGAAGGATTTGCCATTTCGTTGTTGGCAACCATGGGGGCAATAAACTGGGTTTCAAGCGCCGTCTCGCGGCCATCATGAAACAGTGGATCAAGAAATCCTACATTCAGCAAAGACGGCGCGTTGCGCTTTCCGCTTCTGCCTTCAACGCCGACAGCTCTTTGCAGTTCCCATGTGGTAAAGGCCTGTTCGGGTACATGACACATCGCACAGGACATGGTGCCATTGATCGACAAGCGCCGGTCGAAAAACAGCTCGCGCCCCAGCTCTATTTTCTCAAGCGTCGGCATGTTGTCTTCGGGATGTAGCGTTGGCGGTAATCCCAGTTGGGTGTCCAGACTCCGGTTCAGAGCCTTCTGCGCCCAATCGGCGTCCCCTGCATAGGCACAGGTTTGCGATACAATTTTCTGATCCACATCCCGAGACGGCGTCGCCTCGGATTGTGCCATCGCGGAAGTTGCCCAGCACAACAGGACTGCAGAGCTGATCCGCAACATCTTGGCGCCAGACAAACAGTCCATTTAAAACCCGCCCTCTTGCATCAACAGGGTTTCGACATCTGTCATCAGAAGTCGGGGATCAATAAGCCCAAGCCCATAAATGTTTCTGATCTGCCCCTTGCGGTCCACAAGATAGATGCGCAAAAGATGGCTGATCTGATCCTGAGCATCGGATCGGTCGACAACCTGTCCGAACCCGTTCAGGATCGGCTTCAATGCCGCCTGTCCCGATGTGGTAAGCACATGCCAGTCGAGTTTCTTGTCAGGCATTTCAGTGTGGGTGATCGGATAGGCAAAGGCGTCAATCGCCTCGACAGTATCACGCTCGGGATCAAAACTGATTGTCACCAGTTGAACGTTTTCATTTAGTCCGGGGATTTGGGCGCTGGTGTCGTGGATATCAAAGAGCGTCGACATTGCCAGCGGACAGCCGTTAACGTCGCCACAGTTCAGATAGACAAAGCTGACAAGCGAAACCTTGTCTTGCAGCACATCGGATAACGCCCTGCCCTCACCGTTGGTATCAAGTACGCGGCCCTCGGGCGCCATCTTGATCACATTTAATGCATAGCTTCCCGGCTTTGGCGGCTCAAATTGAAATTCCTCACTGGGTTCAAAAGCCGACGAAAATGGCGCGATCTTCGGGCGGGCTTCTGCACTGTCAAATACACCAAGATGCCAGCCGACAGTGACACAGACAGCGGCTATGGCGAACGGAATTGATAACAGAGCGGGTCGCATCTCACACCTACTTTACGGTATTTTTCAGGAACGGGCCGGACCGCCAAAAGGCGATCCGGCAGATTTTAATGTTATGGATCAGCTGTACAGTGCTGCGCTGCCAAAGCGCATGATATGCGCGCGGCCCAGTTGCGCTTCATAAAAGTCGATCTCGAAATCGTCGACCAGTTCTTTACCGTCCCATTTGTAGGCCTTGACGTATTGCGCGTCATCGGCGCCCTTCTTGTCCCAGTTGCCCAGAAGCGACGAGGAGAAATAGACCCGCTCGCCATCCCAGCTCTGGCTGACCATATTGACCTGCGATGCGATCTTCTTTTCATAGATCTGCTTCGGGTTATGGGGGTCGGATACATCAAACAGACGCGTCATACCGTCCATAAAGCTGTTGATCCACAATGTCTGGTCATCAGCAGCGATGGAAATATCGACCGGCAATGGAATATCCGCTGGATTGCCGATATCCGCGACGGCCTTGGCCTGCCAATCACCTGCGTCATCCTCGTAAATCAGCCACAGTTTTGAGGTCAGCGCAGTTGTCGAAAACGCATAGTTGGCGTTTGGCCCCCAAGGGAAGCGGACCTCCAGCGGCGCACCGGGCACGTTGAATACTTTCTTGGGTTGGCGTGTGTGCAGATCCCACTGGACGATGGTATTGCCAAACCGCTTCATCGCTTCCTGATCCTGAAGCATCTGACCGAAATCCATCATGTAATTCGACCAACCCGTAAACGAGGAGGTCAGCATGATGTTTTTGCGGATAAGCGCGCGGATGTCATAACCATATCCGTCAGCAACAGCGTCCCCAACAGCAACAGCGCCCTGCATATCATCTGCAGTTGGCATCCAGTAGGTGGCAATGTATTCACCGTCGTCGTTGTATTCGACAAGCGCCGTACGGCCACCGTGGTCTTCATCATTGCTGAGACCGGTAATCATCATACGACCGGGCAGCGCAAAGAAGGTATGCGGCCCGACAACACCACCGGAATCCTTGACGAATGTCTCGATGGTCTTGTGCAATGTCGGGTTGCCGGGGTCGGTGTGCACATCAAAAATGAAAACCCGGTTGGTATCCAGACCGCCTGCCCAGAAATACCGTCGGTCGGCACTAAAGCCGCCATGGTGTGCTTCGTTCCGGCCGCCAACCGACACCGAATTGATGATCTGGCCACGTGTGTCCGAACCGGGCCGTACGTCGACCGTAACAAGCTTGTCCTGTTCGTCACCCATACCTTCGACACCTAGTGTCCAGACATAGATGTACTCTTCGTGGCCGGTGATCATCGGCATGTAAGGCGATTGGCAAGTTTCATCCGCCGATGCGCTAAATGGCATAACCCCAAGCGCAATCGCGGACGTGGCTAGTGCTCCAAACTCTCTTCTATTCATGACTTCCTCCCTGTCAGTTTCATTTAGTTTTGTGGAATAATTTACCCTTGCAGGCGTGGTGTTGGCCCCGGTGTCTCGACATCGGGAAATTCAGGTCTCACATCCAAAACCGAACAATGTTGCAATGCGGCCGCCGCACGAAGGGCCTGATCGGTAAGAACAGGCAGCAACCGGTTTTGAATTTGGGGGGCAATTCTTGCAGAAGGCCCAACCACACCGATGCTAAAAACCGACCCAAGGCGTTCTATATGAATGGGCACCGCCACACTGGTAACGCCCTCATCGATCTCGCCATTACAAACCGCATAGCCGTACCGGCGCACCTGTTTCAGCTCTCTTTCGAGCAACTCGGGATTGGTGATTGTGTTTGGCGTAAACCGAACCGGTGTTGTATCGAGCAGATCAAGCTGCATGTCGGGATGGAGATGGGCCGCGATCGCCTTGGCGGATGAACATGCATGCACAGGACGCGGGCCCAAACCGGGATAGATGTGCGAAACGGCTGGATCGCTGGGGGTTTCAACGGCCACAATATCTACGCGCCCACCCCGATACCGCGCAAAAAACGCAGTCTCTCCAAGATCAGTAACTGTTTTCTGCATCATTGCCGAAACGGCGCGGATCACATGACTGTCTGCTTTCCCGGTCAAGGCGATCCGCACGAACCGCATCCCCAGAACATATCTCCCCTGCTCGACCTCGTCGAGAAAACCACATTCAACCAAGGACGCAACATTTCTGTAGATCGTTGGCTTGGGCAGGCCTGTCATTTCCATCAGCTCACGCACACTGACCGGCGCTGCTGCGCCTGTGATGGCTTCGAGGAGTTTAATCAATCGTTCTTGCATATGTTCTCATTAATCGGATTATTTTCTCATATTGCAAGACCTATTCACAAAACGAAATGTTTTTTATTCTGACGATCTAACTATCAGATTTATATAACTAACCCCTTTAAAGCTCGCGACTTTCCAACCGGACAACGGCCTTTGGCATTTGGAATCGATGATATTTCCCAGAAACCGCAGGACCCGTGCAAACACAGTTCCGGTCCCGCCGTCTGATCCCGAGCAGGCCCCTATCCCAAGCATCGCAGGTCGCGATATGACATGATCCCTGCCCGCCTCCTCGCTTCGTAGCGCCTAAATGTTCAGGTGAAATATTGATCTGTCCAATACGCTGGGCTGTACGCACTCATCGCTTTGGCCATTCCCAGCCAACAGAGGCGGCCCCACGGGCAACAGTCTCGCCAGTGTCTTTTTCAAGAAGGTGCGTGACAACATCCGCCCCCGTAAACGCATCTGCCAGCGCTTGATTATGCGATACGATCACGATCTGGCTGCTTTCAGATGCATGCGAAATCAGCCGGGCCAAGGGAGGTATCAAATCAGGATGCAAACTTGTCTCGGGTTCGTTCAGAACCATCAAGCTTGGCGGTCTTGGCGTCATAAGCGCCGCCACAAGGAGCAGGTATCGCAAGGTGCCATCTGACAGTTCCGCTGTATTTAACGGCCTCAAGAGACCTTTCTGACGCATTTGGAGGGTGAAGACCCCATCACGGGCCGACACCTCGACAGCGCTCCCCGGAAAGGCATCATGGATCATTTCATGAAATGCTTGCGGATCGCCTATTTCCAGAATCGTTTGGACTGCTGCCGCCAAATCTGAACCATCCCCGGCAAGCACTGGTGTTCTTGTCCCGATCTGCTGTCTTCGGGCTGGCGCATCGCGGTCCGTCCGAAGTTGGTCATAAAAGCGCCAGCCGCGCATCCGGTCTCTTAGATCCAGCAACTCGGGCGCTGTTCGGGGGTTGGCCGCATGGGTCATCATGCTGTCAAACGCAGGAAGCGCGGATGTGACTTGTTCCCAAGATCCGTCATCGACACGAATGCGCACACCGGGACCGCGACGCTCCGCGAAACAATTATTGCGACGCAAGTATTCCCCGACCCAGACCGCCTCTGTCTTGATTTCAGGATCGTTAGAGAAAGGCGATATCTCTGCGGGCAAACCAAGATCGACCGCATATCCATAGTCGCTTGACGCAAAGCCAAGTTTCAGCCCGACGGGTTTGCTGCGGGTGGTTCCGGTAATTGGCACCTCGCCTCTTTTCACCCCCAGCGAAAGGTTCTCGGGGCCTGCCCAAAGGGTTGATGAAAGACCGCCCTCTTGTGCCAAGGATGAAATCGCACGCCCTTGCGAAATGTCCCCTAGTAACCGCAACGCGCGGTAAAGGGACGATTTGCCAGCGCCGTTTGCGCCTGTGATCACGGCCAATGGGCCAAGCGGCAGCACAAGTTCCCGTAAAGACCGATACCCGGAGACCGCTATCGTGAGGATCATGTCTGAGGTTCCGATTGGTTGAAAAAGCGGCAGGTGGGCTTTTCTACCAATCATCAAACAGATTGACGACCCCGCTATCATCGGGGCCGCCTGTCCCTGTGATCAGCTTCGCATCCGTGCGCAATCGGGATCATATGGCGAAGGCGCAATCACCTCGGCTTTCACCAGATCACCACAAAGGTCCAACTGCAGGGTGCTGCCAATCGCGGCCCGTTCCGGCATCACGAAGGCATAGGCAAGGTTCTTCCCAACCCGGTAACCCCAATCGCCTGACGTAATCGTGCCGACAACATCTTTGCCTTGCATCAAGGATGCCCCGCCATGTGCAGGGGCCTTGGTGCTATCAATTTCGAGGGTCACAAGGCTGCGTGTCGGGCCAGTTGCCATTCGATTTTGCAGAGCCTCCTTACCGATGAACGCGTCCTTCCCGGGTTTCACGAAACGGTCCAATCCGGTTTCGAAAGGATCGAATTCGGTCACAAGGTCCGCCTTCCAATGCAAAAACCCCTTTTCCATCCGCATGGAATCCACCGCCCGTGCGCCAAACAGCTTCAAGCCATGGGCTTGGCCAGCTTCGCGGATGGCAAGATAGGCGGCGTAGAGTGACGCGGTCGGTATGTGGATTTCGTAAGCCAACTCACCGGAGAAACTGACGCCCAACACCGTGGCAGGGGAAAATCCGATGAAACATTCACGCACGGAGAGCCAGGGGAAGGCCGCCTTTGACCAATCACCACGCGCACAGGCCGACAACACATCACGTGCTTTGGGCCCTGCCAGGACAAGGATCGTCTGGTCGTTGGTCAAGCTGCGGATCTGGACGTCTTCCTCAGCGCCCAGGTGTTGCGTCAGCCAGTCCATATCGTGATATTCGGATGCCGCAGCAGACCCATACCAGATCCGTGCCGGCCCGCGATCAGAGGCCGGGATGTTCGCGATGGTGGCCTCCCCCTTTATCTTGCCGTGATGGTTCAACAGATAGCCAAGGCCCACGCGGCCCTCTTTCTTGGCCACGGCCCCACAGAACATCCGGTCAAGAAAGCTGTGCCGGTCAGCGCCGGTAATTTCGATGCGGTTGAAACCGTTGACTTCGCAAAGACCAACGTTTTCCTGCACATTGCGGACTTCTTCCGCAACTACGTCAAAGGCTTCGTCGAAATTAAAGCTCAGGCTCGGATGAAAATCCGGTGATGGCTTCATGTAGTCAACCCGCTCCCAACCGTTTACCACGGTGAACTCAGCCCCTTCAGCAGCCATCACCGGCGTAAGCGGCGTCGTCTTGGCATTGCGCCCGGCGGGACGATGTTCATGGGGAAAGTGGAAGCGGAACTCGTTCTGATAATCCTCGATCGCTTTCAGCGCTGTCAGTTCGACATTCGCATGCCCTGTGAACCGGCGTGGGTCGGTGACCCAAGTGTCATACAGTGCTTCACCATGAACGATCTGCTGCGCGAGCAGCCAGCCATGACCGCCGCCTTCGCCAACGCCAGCACGCAAACCAATGATACAGAAGGCATTTCTCTTACCGGGGATCGGCCCAACCAGCGGTGCACCATCGATAGTATAGGTGATCGGGCCGTTGACCACCCGTTTGATCCCCACTTCGGCCAGGGCCGGCATCCGTTCAAATGCCCCTTCAAGCACGTCCATAACGCGGTCCAGATCATCGGGACAGAGGTCATTGGCAAAGCTCGGGCTGATCCCGTCTATGCCCCATGTCTTGCAACCCTGCTCATAGAAACCCACCAAGAGGCCGTTCTTTTCCTGACGTGCATAATAGTCCGAGATCGGACAGCGCAGCAGGGGCATTCGGTGTCCGGCCTCAACAATGGCGGGGATGTCCTCGGTGAGGAAATACTGGTGCTCCATCGAAGCGACAGGGTGATGCACGCCCATCATGCCGCCAACCTCGTTCACGCGATAGCCGCAGGCATTTACAACAATATCGGCGTCAATATTGCCCTTGTCCGTCTCAACAGTCCATGTGTCATCCTTATGCTGAGTCAGCGAAACCACATTGGTATGGCGATAGACTTCGGCCCCTGCCTTGCGCGCGTGAAAGGCCAGCGCCTGACACAGCTGTGCCGGATCAATATCTCCGTCCTCTGCGTCCCACAGGCCGCCAAGCAGATTGTCGGTTGAGATCAGCGGATGGCGGCGGGCGCATTCTTCGGCGTCGATGACTTCAAACGTGACGCCCATACCCCGCGCCATTGATGAAAAATGGCGATAGGCCTGCATCTGTTCGGTCGTGTTGGCCAGCCGGATACCACCATCACCATGGTGATAGCCCACAGGGTATTCAGGATCGTCGCGCAACTTCTTATAAAGCGCAATAGAGTGGGATTTCAGCCCTACCATCGTCTGGCTCAGCCCGAAATTCGTCACCTGCGCGGCGGAATGCCACGTCGTACCAGAAGTCAACTCGTCCCGCTCGATCAGAACAACGTCGGTCCAGCCCTCTTCGGTCAGATGATAGAGTGTTGAGCATCCGGCAATGCCACCGCCAATGACGACGACTTTCGTGCGTGATTTCATTTCCATCCCCCTAAGAAATAATGAGCCAACAGATGAGCCTCCCCCTTTGAAGTGGTCCGCCCCTATAGTTAGGAAAGCGGAGGACCAGAGATGGCGATTAAGAGACCCAAGCCGGAAGAGATTGTCGTGAAGTTACGGCAGGTTGAAGTTCTGATGGGGC
>JBARCL010000131.1:0-2145 GCA_049794055.1 Sulfitobacter sp. | reverse complement strand
CCTATATCTCACTCCTGATGACATCAGGCCTAGATCAGTGGAGCAATCCTGCAATCGATTTGGCGACACGGGTCTCTGACTTCGATTTTCGCACGATACGCAAAAAACCATTCACGGTATATCTCGTCGTTGCACCAAATATGGTTCGGCCAATGGCGGCGTTGATCCGTTTGTTCTTTTCCGACCTGATTTCGTCTCTACAAGACCGAGAGCCGGGGAAGGATGAGCCGTGGCCTGTCATGATCATGCTAGATGAGTTCAACCGGCTTGGGAAAATGCCCATTGTTGTCGAGAGCATCGAAACCTTGAGGTCTTACAAAGGACATCTAGCGATCGTCACGCAAACGATTCCTGCCCTCGACGAGCTCTATGGTGAAAATACACGAAAAGCGCTGCAAGGTAATGCTGGCGTAAAACTTTATCTGACGCCGTCGGACGAAAAAACGGTCGAAGAGTTGAGCGGGGCAGTGGGTATGACCACTAAGCGGGTTGTTACCCGCTCTAGATCTATTGGTAGAAACCCTTTTGAGGGTCGAAGCATGTCTGAGCGCACTGAAGAAACCTCGTTGCTCCCTAAAGATGAGGCTCGGCGGATGCCACTTGATGAGATCGTGATGATTGTGGACGCCCAGATGCCAATCCGAGCAAAGCGCATTCAGTATTTTGATGATCCTTACTTCAAAAGAATCCATGCCGCCCAATCTGGAGAACTGCCTTTTCCCAGCATCACGCCGGAAGCGCCGGTGCAGGAGCCTCTACAACCAAGAGAAAAGGAATCCAAAGTCGCCTTGGTTAGTGTTGAAGGGGCATCTAACAGGTCTGAACCAAGCGAAAAGCCAGCGCCACCTCGAAGCGTGGTTCTTGCCATGGCCACAGAAAGTTCGGGTGGTAAACTCAAACTGCCGTTACGTAAGAAAAAGGGAGCGAAAGCGCTCAAAAGCGATAACGGCCGAGATACTCAACGGTCGTTGGATCTGACCGTGCAGCAGAGCCTTAAGCTGAATGATCCGCAAGCACTGGACGATCAAGATGCAGCTGCGTTGCTCAAGGCACTTGGTAAATTGGAAGCCATCGGGGCCGCTGGGTCAGCAGGGCAGGGGTGTACCGAGAACACTTCGCCCTCAAGTGGTGCGGCCACTGCCGAGAATGAGGTGTTGGCTGTTGCAATGCCAACTGAAGATCCGGAAGAAGAACTGGTGGCAGAAGTGGCCGTGGACGCTCCGGAAAAAGCGAGCGTTGGAATCCGGCGTATACGTGATGGCGAAGACATCGATGCTGCCCACTGCGATGAGACCGCTGGTCACAAAGCCTGAAAATCAAAGGCAAGGTCCGGTGCGGCTGAGGCCCACGTTTTAGAATCTCGTGTTATTTCTTACCTGCGTCGCGAATGCGGCCCGCTCTTGCGATCTGAGCTTCCATTCTTACACCTGTTCCAGTCGATTGAGGGGGTGGTGGGTTGGCTGTTTGCGACCGATTGGCGGGAGTAGGGGACCCTCCTCTCTGAGGGAGTTGTTGGATCCCAACCATCTGTCTGCCACGCAATGCAGCGTATTCCGACGCTGTGGCAGAACCAACAAGATAGCGGTTGTATGCCTGCTGGCTACCTGTAGCTGCGCGGCCAAATGCGTAGGCCTCTCCTAAGCCACCTGAAAGTGCTGGCATGACGATGTTCCCAGAGATGGCGCGAACAAGAAAGGGTGTTGCGAGGATGAAACCTTGCGCCATGAACATCATCATGAAGAAAGGAACGACTGCACCGATGGTTGATGCACCATCTGGATCGCCAAGTTCCCGGATCAGAGCTTCGGAAACACCAATTATGGTGGCAAAAACACCAGCGATGATGATCGGATATATTGCAAATGATACCAACGCTGAAAGCCAGCGAGCGAAGTAGTCCTTTGTGACATCGAACAATGTTAGAAAAATCATGATTGGGGCAAGACCAATTAACAATGCGATCATTAGACGTGCAGCGATCAGAAAGAATGCGGCTAAGCCACCCAACAGCGATAAAAAGACCATTCCAACAACACTCATGACTGCACCAGCCATCCAGTGCATCCCATCTCCGATGGTGTTCATGTACTCGGCAAATTCTGCAATGATCGTGTCGAATTCCTCTGCAAATGTTCCGGACGGCCC
>JBARCL010000130.1:0-4893 GCA_049794055.1 Sulfitobacter sp. | reverse complement strand
AATCAAAAATTGATCGTGCTCCAAAGCGCGCTCACCGGAAGGGCGAAGTTCCTGTCGCCAAAGGTGAGCTTTTCTTGGCCTAGGTAGAACACGATCCCCGTGCATTTTTTACTACGACCAGGCCCGTCTTTTGAAAACCATTTGAGGTGTTTAAAATCATCTCCAGTGACTGATGCAGACGCCTTGATCTCAACGCAGACCAAGTGGCTGCCACCGTCGATCAGGATGTCAATTTCCCGCTGGTCTGCACTGCGCCAGTGATAGAGCCGGTAGTCAGCGTCCTGCATTGGGACGGCACGCTGGATCTCGTTCAGAACAAAGCTTTCTAGCAGGCCGCCAAGCGCCTGCGGTGTGTTGTCGATAGTAAAAGTATCTTGGGTGAAACGCCGAAGGGCACAGGCGATGCCCGTATCTGCAAAATGG
This sequence comes from Sulfitobacter sp., assembly GCA_049794055.1. GTDB lineage: Bacteria > Pseudomonadota > Alphaproteobacteria > Rhodobacterales > Rhodobacteraceae > Sulfitobacter. Next base: position 4,470 of record JBARCL010000130.1, on the reverse strand, counting down.
TATTTAGGGTTCTTGATCTCCCGCTTGCCCTCGCCTGATGTCCAGGCACCCAGCTTGGTCAACATTGACAGCCGTAGCAGAATATCAAGGTATTGATCGACGGTAACCCGTTGCAGTTTCGTCAGTTTGGAAAGCTCGGACGTGCTGATTTCCTGCGCGGAGCGTGCCGCCATCTGATCTATCAGGATACGCAACGCATCCGGCTTTCGAACCGGCATGATATCAGCGACATCGCGCTCCACCACTGCGTCAATGTAATCCCGATATTGCCGCTGACGGGATCTGATTGACAACTCTCTCACCTCTGGAAAACCACCTTCTAGGATGAGATCTATGTAGTCTCCTCGACTGACCTGCTCTGGATCACCCACCTGCCCTAGTTTCGGTTCGTCCTGCATCGCCCAATCCATGATGCGATTGACGGGTGCCTTTTTGACTTCAGCGACGGATAGGGGCCAGAGCTTAAGTGTTCGCATTCTCCCCGCAAGCGAGTCAGCCACATCAGTGGTTGTGAATACGTTGGAGGAGCCGGTAAGTACAAATTGCCCCTTACGCCGATTGGTATCGACGACCCTCTTGATCGCGAGAGCTAGTTTTTTGGATCGCTGGGCCTCGTCAATGATAAGCGGCTCGCCGTTCAAATTTTCCATTAAGCTGGTAAGCTGCCCCTCCGGGTCCGCTTCAATGGCCGCCAAGACAGCTGCGTCATCCAATGTGATGAAACGGCCATTGCCAAACAAGTCTCGTACAAGTGTTGTCTTGCCAACTTGCCTTGGACCAATGAGGTTGACCACACGTGCTGATGCAAGTGCATCTTCAAGCTCTGGGATGAGGTGCCTTGGCAGATATCTTTCTGTATCAGTCATGAACCTTTGGTCTCTCTCTCGCCTGATGAAGCCCAAACCGAAAAAGAGGTCCGCTTCCTTGTTACAGAATGCATATTAGAGGCTCCACCATTTGTCTATTAGATGCCTCACCATTTGTTCATTAGTGCATCTACAGTTTGCCTAGAACACAGGTTTTCTGGGAATTTCGTAAAGTTCACATTCACTCGCTCTCTGCGCGCGGTAAGGTCACATGAGCTGTCTATCTCGATCATCAGCAAGAAGCTCGACGCTGTCACGTTTGAGCGTAGTGCCTCTTTCCGCATGCAACAGATCATCTTGCAAAAGCGTCGGCAGTCCTATCCCAGGTACTTCTTACACACCTGAAACTGATCGAGCTTTATAATTCGAGCTGTGAAGTGCCTGATTTTGAGCCCCCTGCCCTCTTTCTATCAACGACGCCGTTTCTTCGTTCGGAATTTACCGCGAGCAGTCGTCTGTTTTAAGTGTCGTTGTCCCCTGCCCGGACGACAAAGGCTTTGGCAATGACATCACTTTGAGAAAATTGTCCGCGGACAATTTTTGGTTCACGCGGCATAACTCTGAGCCTTAGCAAGACGCCTTATCAATCTTTCTGGGCTGAAATTGTCACTCTTCGATCCCGTCGTAATTGAACGAAAGTAGGCACCAACGGCTTTGATTTTGTCATGGAACTGCATAATCGCCCATACTGTGGCTGCAGCTCTTAGTGCACCAAGTCGGGCATGTGCTGCATCATAGTTTTGGGTCGTGATCCCTATCATCGGTGCAAGCGTTCGAGCGTGAGCTACGACATCATGAATTGTTTCAATCTTTCTCAGTGAAAATTCGGCAGCCTGTGGGCAAGCTGATAACAATTCTGGGATCGTGATCGGAGCATCGGAACTTGTAAGAGGAGTTTCTTTTTTTAAAGCAACACTCTCTTTATCAATATGTTCTTTATTTGACTTATGATGGTGCCGGACAAATTGACCGTTACTGGCGGTCAGAGTAGTCGTCAAATTAGGAGTTTGATCGTCTGGTCCCTCAGCTTCAACTTCAGTAACTGGTAGGTTTGCGAGGATTTGTTCGTAGTCTTGGAGCGATAACTTGCGTCGAAGAATACGGAATATGTTGAGGGCCCTGTCGTCGTCAGGGTTTTCGACGAGGCTTGCATTGGCGGCAGTACGTATCTTAGCGCGCAGGTAATCGATCTGTTCCCGTTCCCTCAGGACTTCTGCTGCCAAAGCTGAAATTTCGTGAAGTCGGTCAAAGAGCGGTGTAAGGTCGAAGCCAAACCGTAGAGCTTTACCTTCAATGCGGTTGTGCTTAGTGAAGCGCTTCCGGTTTGGGCTGTCACGGCGAACGAGTAGCCCAGTTTCCTGCAATGTTGCAGCATGACGTCTGATCGTTCTGTCTGAAATGCCATTGCGTCGAAACGTGAGCGTCGAGTTTGATGCAAACACAGTGTGGTGATTGCGTTTGGGTGTGAGGCACGAAAGCATCGCATCTAATGTTGAAATTACGGACGCGCTCAGGCCGAGACGCGGAGCGGCGTTGCGGAGCGTTGCTATGACGATGTGACGCTCTGGAAGGGAATTGTCCGCGGACAATAGTTCATTGGTCCGCAGCCCAGTGGGTGCAGTTGCTTTTGTAAATTCCATGTTTTTTCACGACAACCTGATGTGAAAGGCTCCGATATCTCTGAAAATCAGAAAAAAGGCCGCAAATCTTCAGCAACCGAATCGGTTGTTATTGACTGGCGCGGAGAAGCTGGTAAATCTGAAAGTGCAAAGAACAGATTGGGCTCTCCTAGGGAAACCTTGGGGGGCTCTTTCTTTTTTGGGTTGTTGGTCGTGCTCCTTTTTTTAAGTTTTACTGCTCGGTCGACATCAGTCAGGCTTTTGCTCTGACTGCCACGCCTCATAGAGGCGCGTAAGCTCAGCTTCTGCGTTGTTACGCATCCACTGGGCAAATTCCGGGGCATCAGACTTCGACAGCTTGAATGTCAAAGCACGGGCCGTCTCTTTTACTTCTGCCAAAGCCGTCCCATCGCTAAGTTTGATCGATAGGGTAGGGGGGGCAGCTGGTTTGTCTGGGGCTTTAGATTTTAGCGCTTGAGTAATGGCATCACTGACCATGCCAAAGCGGTCGTCGGAGCTTTTGGCTGCATTAAACTGAAGCGTTGCGGTGACCTGTTCAAGATCGATGCTATCGCTGCGCGACTGGTCTGCCAGCTCTTCCCAACGTCTGCGTCCAATGCCGTGCGCGGAGCCGATCTTCTCGATGACTGACTTTGGAATAGACCGTGCAACTTTGGTCATGCGCGATAACATTGGCTTGTCCACAGCGAGGGCATCCAGAATGATTGCTTGCTCGTAGCCACTTGTAGCCAGTTCGGTGGCGAAAAGCGCTTTTTCAATGAAGCTTGGGTCCAAGCGTTGAGTGTTTTCTTGTCCCTGGGCAAGAATAGCCTCTTCATCAGAAAGAGACCTGACAAGTGCTTTCGCGGGAATGCCGAGCGACCGCAAAGCCCGCAATCTGCGGCGGCCATAGACGATCTTGTAGTGCCCCGGTTTGTCCGAGATCGGCCGCACCATAATCGGGACTTGCTGGCCGTGCGCCTTGATGCTTTCCGCCAGCGTTAAGATATCCGAATCGGTGAACGAGAGTCGATCCTTGGGGCCGCTCTCTTCGATGACATCAACAGAGATTTCCCGCACCGCGTTGCTCGCAACATCTTTCAAAGTAGACTTCACGCCGCTCATCGCACCAGTATTTGGAAAACGCGCTTTTTGCTCGCTAGACGGTGCCGCCGTGCTGTCCGCATCAGGTGGAGGAGGCGGCTGGAATAGGTTTCTACGGGCCATCAGTCAGTATCCCTTCCCCAAGCTTGCTGGATCGTCTTCTCGAACTCATCCGCAACGCCGTTAACAGACTCTAATATGCGGTTTAGTGTCTTCTTTACGATTTGTGAGGGATCCAGCTCATAGATGGTTTGCTGCGTCATCCCAGCGTCGGAGATCGCTGTGGATTTGAGCATTGGCGTGGTTAACACCTGATCAAGAAGAATGGACCGTAAGAAGCCCGCCATTTGTGATTGGGGTACGTCGGTCGGTTCATATCGAGCGACTAAGAACTTTAGGAAATTCCAATCGATTGGCCCTGCGGCCTCTTCTAGAGTTTGGACAGTTTCTCCAGCCATTTCAAGGAATTGCGCCATTGAGGCAACATCCAACATGCTGGGAACAACCGTGATCAGAAGGCCAGTTGACGCCAACAGGGCCGTCATCGTTGTAAAGCCAAGCTGAGGCGGACAATCTATGATTACTAAATCATATTCGGCCTCAATTTCGTCGAGGGCGATTGCAAGGCGTTGTGTAAAAGGAGGATCAATCTTGTGCTGAAGTGCATAGGCCGTCTCAGTCTCGTATTCGGATAATAAGAGGCCCGCAGGTGCGAGATCAAGATTATGAAAGTAGGTCTTTCGAATGATCTGGCTCAATGGTAGCGGATCTTCATACTTAAGCGCGTCATAGATCGTACCGTTCTCGGCGAACTCGATTTCAGGACGGTATCCGAACATTGTGGTCAAGCTGGCTTGCGGATCCATGTCGATTGCAAGAAC
>JBARCL010000129.1:0-86232 GCA_049794055.1 Sulfitobacter sp. | reverse complement strand
GGTAGCGCGCAAGGCGGCAGTAATGTGGTTTCATCAAACGCTTCATCTACACCTGTCAACCCATTAGAGTTCGATGTTAATTCTCAGGTCATCTCAATCGGACTCCGTATCCCCTTGAAAGTTAGATAGTAAATTCGCGTCTTTACGATCCCGGAGGCGGTCATACTTAGGCCGCTCGGCTTTGCCGGTGAATTTTATTCTACAGCCCCCGGACACTTTCAAAGATTGATTTGGCCGGGCTGGACAGGCTGGGTTTCCACACCTTACGTCGCCGTCAGCGGAACTAGAATGCGCGCCATTTTTGCGCGCATCAAATGGGTAGTTTCGAACCATGACAGGTCCAGACTTCTGCCTTGAATAAAAGAGGCGCGCGCAAGGCACGGCACACCCCCCAAACCTTCAATTCTGATTGAGACAGCCAGCTTGCCAATGCCATTGGATCGGCCTGCTGACCGACGCTGAGATCAGCAGTCTAAAGGAAATCCTGATCCATCCTGACAAAGCTGTTAACGCGTCGAGAAAGCAGGGTCACTTCTGAAGTCCTACGCAGGACTGAGCAGCGGGACCGCTAAAGTTGGCCACCGGACGGGAATGCCGCAAATAAGGTGCGGTTCCAAACAATTCTCACCCGGCGCCCGCTCGGCTGACAATGTCTCAATCGTCCAAAATACCAACGGCCCTAAGTGACTGCTGCAATGGGGCCAGTTGAGCCTCATACCGCTTCCAGTCTTGGTTGCTATTCGCATAAACCGGCTTGCGCACCTGATCTGCGCTTGCGGTTAAAACCTGATTTGTCGCGCGTTCTGGTTTCAGCCAACGCTCGGTCCACGGCAACCCGGTGGCAAGAGCGACTTGTTTGGTTGTAGCCTCTAGATCAGTGATCAGATCTTCATATTTAATGTCGACCATTTGACCAATATTGAGACTTTTCCACAAGGAAAGGTAATTTGAATGAAGCACCATAAATCGAGAAATATCTTGTGCTGTATGGACAAAATTGTTCCCTGAACTTTGAAACATATGCTTGAACAGCGACCAGGCAACCGGGAGCGGATCACGTGAAATATGGATGATCCGAGCCTCCGGTAAGGCGGCAGAAATATAACCAATCCAACGAAAGTTTAGCGGCATCTTGTCAATTAGGCGGGACCCGTCGTTAGCGTATCTGGCAAACGCATTCAGCAACTCGGCTCTTAGCTGTGCAATGTCTTGCGTGCCCAGTGTTTTGTCTGGTCGGTCCATAATGCGACGCAATAAACGTGATACAGCAAGTGGAACCACGGCCAATTCACCACAGGCTTGTACGTCTTCAGCCTGTGACAAAATTCTTTCCATCAACGATGTGCCAGACCTTGGCAGTCCGGTAATAAAAATCGGTCGAAAGCTGCCATGTTCAGGTTTTTCAAACGCGCCTGCATTGCTAAAAAGCGCTTTGGTGAGTGCAAACGGTATCATGTGCTTTTGAAAGTCAAAACTGGCGAGCGACGCCGCCAGACGGTTACCTTTCTCAAGAAAATCGAAAGCTTCTGCGCGTCTGTCTTTTTCATCCAGCGCTTTAAACAACGCAAAGAAAAGCGATGCATTTGCGGGGTCTTTTTGATCTACTGAACTCAATAGGCCAAGCATTTCTTCGAGATGCACGTCGGTGTCACGATAGTCGATCACTTGCGACAGGTTTTGATGCAAAGTCACGTTATTTGGTTCGATGTTCAAAGCGCGCTGATAATAGTTCACCGCTGCCGAACGTTTACCAAGTGAACGCTCCAGTATGCCGAGATTATTAAGCGTCTTGGGGTCTTCCGGAGATACCGCCAAAGCTTCCATAAGGTACTTTCGTGACTGCTCAGGTTGGCTCATTTCTCGAAGCGCGCGGGCTTTGATGTTCAAAATGTTAATCTCACGGGGATGGCTCTCGAGAAGCTTTGACGCAGTGTCCGATGCCGCGGGCGCTTGTCCCATCTCCAACTGGATTTGGGCGAGGCGCTGACCAATATCCAAGTCCCCGAGAGACAGGAAGAACGCGGCCCGCAAGGCGCTTTCGGCTTGCGCCAATTCCTTGGACGCAAGAAGGGTTTGCGCTTGGGAAAGCAAGTCTGGCAAAGCAACGCCCCGCAATTCCTGAAGCGCTTTCTTGGCCCGATTGTTGCCTGGATATTGTTGCAGAAGCTGGTGCAGGTGCTCACACGCCCTAACCCAATCACGCTCTTTACCGGCTTTTTTAACCTTGCCCAAGACGACATCGGGTTTGAAGGGTTTGGACATCTCGCGTTTTTCCTTTTGGTGCTAGGCAGGTCGCTGCCGCAAGGTTTCTACAACCTGGCTGTTTTTTGGAACCATTCTCTGATCTTTTGTCGGATCAATAGAGCGTTGGCGTGTTAGAGCGACGATCTTGCAGCGGCAGCGTGGTGGTCGTGAAGGAGGTCACAACAAACCTAACACTTTATCTTCGGCAGACCAGCGGCCCGACCGGAAAACACGGCGGCACGTTTGCGACCCACGCACAGGTCGCGACGCCGCCCTTGTGACCGGTTAGCTTTTGTAAGGCGCAGTATCACGCACAACCTTTCCGTCCTCAAGGGTCACGATCCGGTCAGCCAGTTCCAGAATGCGATTGTCATGGGTCACCATCACGGTGGTTGTACCGCGTACCTGCCCCAACTTTTTCAGCATCCTGACGACGGTCATCCCGCTTTCGCTGTCCAATGCCGCTGTCGGCTCATCTGCAAAGATAACATCAGGGTTCCCCACAAGCGCGCGTGCGACAGCCACGCGTTGCTTCTGACCGCCAGATAGGTTTGCCGGCAAATACCCCATCCGGTCCGCCAACCCGACAAGGGACAGCGCATGGCGGGCGGCATTCTTTTGCGCCTCCCGGTCGAGCAGACCATGCACCTGCAATCCCATTAGCACGTTTTGTAGCGCGGTCAGGCTGCCGTGCAAATTATGCGCCTGAAAAATGAAGCCAAGTCTGCGTCGCAAAGCTTCGTTCAGGACGCGGCCAGCGCCGTTCAGCTCGTGCCCCAAAAGGTTTACGGACCCGTCCTGTACATCGCGCAGGCATCCCATCAAAGTCAGCAACGTGGTCTTGCCCGATCCTGATGGCCCCATCAAGATTGTCAGGCTGCCACGTTCAATCTGCATGTTTACGTCAAAGATCGCCCGTTTACGCGCCTCCCCCGTGCCGAACCAGTGGTTCAGGCCCGTAACCCCGATTGAAGCATCATCAAACATGACGGCCCTCAGAACAGGTCGGCAGGGTCAGCCGTGGCCAACCGCTGTGTGGCAATGGCACCCGAGAGGGAGCAGGCGACCAATGTGCCGATGAATACCATAACCGCCATTCCCATTGTCATGGCCAAGGGCAGCCCAGTCGCCGCTTTCATCCCCACCAGCAACCCGCTGGCTACCAAGACACCCGGCACGAAACCCAGAATGGCGAGGATCAGCGCCTCCTCGAACACGATGCCAAGAAAGAATTGCTGCGGGTAACCCATCGCCTTGAACGTGGCGTATTCGCTTAGATGATCCGCCACATCTGTGGACAAGACCTGATAAACGATAACGATGCCCACCAGTATCCCGATGATCACGCCAAAGCCGAAAATGATCCCGGTCGGGCGCTGGGTCTGCTGATAACTTTGATCTTCGGCGGCGGCCTGCCCAAAGCTTCGAATGCGCAGGGTTTTGTCCGAGATCAGATTGCGTAACCTTGCCGCTACCACATCGGGGTCTGCACCGCGTGCGATGTGCAGCAGAATGTGGTCAGGGGCAGCCGAGCTGCGTTTCGGAAACAACGTCAGAAAAGTCTGGTCTGAAACTACCATATAACCGTCTACGCCAAACCCGCCCCCACCCTGAAACGTGTCGTACAGTGTGAGCGTGGTACCCGACACCTCGAAGGCGGCGGGCGTCTGAGGACGGATCGCCGCGGCCTCATCACGTGGCAGGCCACGGCTGAGCATGTCGATGATGCCCGCGTTCTGCAATTGCAATGTATTGGTTTTTCGCGCCATGGACGGTGCCAGAAACTGCGGTATTGTCGGATCAATGCCATAAGTCGTCAGCGAAAGAGAGCCATGCGCCCTTGTCCACTCGACAATCGCGGTAAAAAGACCGGTGCCACTTGTCACGTCCGGGTCGGCCAAGGCCTGAAACAGCCATTGCCGTGCGACATTGCCACCTTCGGACATCGAATTGGCGTCCGAGGCCGAGATCATGATGTCGGCCTGAAAAAACCCGTAAGGTTTCAGCGTCGCCGTTGCCATTGAGTTCATTATGCCAAGTTGGACGAAAACCAGTACATTGGCAAAAGCCACCCCCGCGAGGGCTGCGGCAAACCGGGGGCGACTGTGGGTCAATTGCAGCCAGCCGATCGGCAACCGCCCGAACAGCCACTGCAAAAGACGGCTCATTCTGTCGCCTGCACGACAGCCCGCGTGTCAATACGTGCGACCACTTCGAGGTTGGTAAACCGCGCCGCGATACCCGATGAAGGGACGTCCAGTTGGACCATCACCGTGATTACCCGTGCATCGGTATTTGCGGCAGTGTCGTCCGATACCAGGCCCTGACGGCCCACTGTCAAACCAATCGATTGCACCCGCCCTTGCAAGGTCTGGCCGATGGCGGCGGCGACCAGCTCAACCGGCTGGCCGACGGCAACCGACACGATCCGGTCCTGATAGACCTCGACTTCGGCCATCATCTGATCGGTATCGCCCATTTCCATGATGCCGACTGCGGGCGGCCGTTCGCCGGCACGTGCGTGGATGTCCAGCACCACACCTGTTATCGGCGCCTGAACCGCCGCGCGGCTCAAATCAAGCTGCGCCCGATTCAGGTCGGCGGCTGCGGCGTCAAGATTACGGGCCGCGACAATCACATCGGGCTGCATGTCTATCGCTTCGGCGGTAAAGCGCGCCAGTGTGGCCCGCGCCTTTTCGACGGCAAGGGTTGCTTGTCGATCATCGGCAACGATGGTGTCTAGTGCTGCTTTGGTGGTTACGCCGCGCGTGAACAACTCTTGCGCGCGGACAAGTTCTGCGGCAGCCTCAGACGCTGCGGATTGTGCCTGTTCCAGCCCTGCCTGTGCCTCATCCCGCGAATTTTGAATTGCAGCGCGTGTTTGCATCAATGCAGCTTGCCGCACGGCGACATTGGCCTTGGCCAGCAGAACGGCGCTTTCGAGTTGGCCCTCATTGTCGAGCCGCGCAACAATGGAACCCTTTTCCACGCGGTCGCCGATTGCAACACGGATTTCCGCAATCCTTGCGTCACCCGCACCAAAAGGCGGTGCCACTATAGATACATCACCGCGCGGCATCAGGCGTGCCAAACCTACAACATCAGTAACCTGCATGGTTTCCACCATTTCCGGTGGCAGTTCGATTTCGGGTGGCAGGGCGATGGGGGCCTTCGAACCACCACCGGGCTGCAGGCCGGTGAGCGCATAAAACTTTTGCAAGGCCGGAGGTTGAAAATACATCCCGATCACGCCGCCGCTGAACATGAAGAGCGGCAATAAAAGGATGAGAAGATACGCTGCGCGAAAATGAAACCGGCGAGGCCGCTTGGTTGGCGAAGCGGGCGCATGGTCAATCACCTTTTGCGGGAGGTCGTTGTCTTGCGCTCCGGTCATGGCTTCCTCAGATCTGGGACACATTGATATGTCTACTGGAAACGTAATGCTATTGTGCGACGGATTAAAAGCGCTGCGACGCGGTGTTCGGGTAGGCTGCGGCAAGAGAGCGCAGGTTCAAAGCGCTCAAAATCGGGAGTAAATGGTCGGCTTACAGGGCCGCTGACGATACGATCCGAAGGGGTATCGCGATCCACTTTAACCCAACACTTCACAACTGTACGAGACCTTGGTCCCGTCATTCTCGTACCAAGTTCCATTGCCAGCCCCCCTTTCAAAGGCAAACTTCCAGTTATAGACACGATTGCTGGCAATGCCTTTACCGATATGGGCCAGGAAATGGACACCTCTCTTTCCTGCCGATGCAATCACCTTTCCCGCCTCGTGGCTGTGGGCGGTGTTCCAATCATTGGTCAGCCCCACCAGCTCGGTCATGTCGTTGTCACGCCCCAACCCCCACCCGCCATGCGGTGCGCAGGCTATCATTGCAGTCGAAAAACTTGCCTGAAGACAGTGTTGAGCCACACCGGATTGCGACGGCTTCCATAATTCAAGCACAATTGTGTTGCCAGACGGCCCCCGGCAAAACACCGTCTCTTGCTCGTTTTGTCCGCCCGCTGAAACGTTGAACGGAATGGCTGCAAGCAGGCAGATAAGATTCATCTTGTTCATCTGGAACTCCTCAGAAAAATGGCATTCCCCTCGTCCTTGAAACTAGCATGCCAGGAAAGTGTTGGGTTGATCCAAATCATCTTGCCAGATGGGTAGTAAAAATGCTGGTCGGCGCGAGAATGGCAAAAGCGCCAAAGCCGCAATCAATCCCGAGCAGGAGCATTGTGCCGGGACAGCCACCTTGCGACCCCTCATTGGCGCCCCTGCTGATTTCGCACTCAATCAGTCAAACCCATTTTCATGAGGGTAGCCAGAAGCCCTGTTAGGGATGTACCCTGTTTATCATATGGCAAAAGCTTACAAGCCGCGCGCATCATGGCAAAAGAGGTGAAGATTATGAGGGCGATAGGAAAACTGGCAATAGCAGCCGTGGTGTTGTTGCCTTCCGCCACGCGCGTTGCAGCCGATGGCGGAAATCTGGAAATGGGAAGGATGATCGCAGATGAGTATTGCTCGCGCTGTCACAACATCGAACCTGATGGCCCCTACAAGCTAGAAACACCCAGTTTCGCGGCCATCGCGAAATTCAGATCGAAAGAACAGATCCGCAACCGGATTGTCCTGCCCCTTCACGTCAGGATGCCCCGCTTCACAGAATATATGATTGGCGGCAATATCGACGACATGGTCGCCTATATCGTGTCCTTGGAAAACTAGTTCCGCTTTAGCTGTCTGGAGGGACGCCTGTTTTCGGCACCTTTCAAATAGCCGGATTATTTAACGAAATCAGTTCCGAGTACCCAATGGTGCAGTCTGCGCGACCGCCAGCTTGTCGCAGTTCGCTTACGTGGATGGCTTGCATAGACCGTTGAACAGGTTTACCCCTGCATCGTGGTCATGGAGATTTTATGTCCCGATAATGAGGGGAGGCAAAGCGTCCTCCCGTTGCAAATCCAAACCAAGTTACCGCCACAGGTCAATGCTGTTGGTGGCCGGTTTTCTGCAATCTGCATTATCTAGACATTACGGCGCGGGCTTGCCCCGTTCCAGGAACATGAAAGTTCACAATAATGACACGGGACTATTCCCAATTCTTGCCGCCTTCGGGTTCGGGCAAAACTCCAAAGCACGGGCTTTCGCCTTTGGATCGACTTGGCTGGAAGCCTTTCTTCAGTCAACAACTGGATATTGACGACGTTTCCGTTGCATCACCCGTTCGCGTGGTCGAAGTCCACAGGACCGGCTTGCACGTGCTGGGTGAGGAGATTGATGCCGTAATCCCACCGGGGCCAATAGCCACGGTCGGGGATTGGTTGCTTTACAATCACCGGCAGCCAACTGAAAGCAAGGTTTTGGAACGCAGCAGCCTGTTTGAACGCCGTGCGCCCGGATCCGACCGCAAACGGCAAATGATTGCTGCCAATGTAGACACTGTCTTCATCGTGTCTTCTTGCAACAAGGACTTCAATATCGCGCGACTTGAGCGGTATGTGGCCTTGGCGTTTGAGGCAGAGGTTACACCCGTGATTTTGCTCACGAAGGCGGACCTGTGTGATGATCCAGCGCCCTATATGGGCAAAGCAAGCGCAATCTCAAACCGTGTGTTGGTCGAAGCGCTTAACGCGTTGAGTGACGAACCAATTTCCCGGCTGGCGCCGTGGTGCAAGGCAGGCCAAACGGTTGCCTTTCTCGGCTCCTCAGGTGTCGGAAAATCCACATTGGTCAATGCTCTGTTTCCGGATGGCGTATCGGATACGGCCGCCATTCGCGAAGACGACAGCAAAGGGCGCCACACAACCACACGGCGGCAGCTGCACTTTACATCCGATGGCTGCGCCGTTTTGGACACCCCCGGAATGCGAGAGCTTCAGCTTACGGATGTTGAAACAGGGATCGCCAATGTGTTTGCAGACATCATCGATCTGGCTGGTCAATGTCGATTCAGTGATTGCAAGCACGCCACAGAGCCCGGTTGCGCCATTCAAGATGCATTGGCGCGCGGGGATATCGATCCGGCCAGAGTTGCGCGGTGGCACAAGTTGGCCGCCGAAGAGCGTTACAACTCTTCTTCATTGACCGAACGCAGAAGCGCAGAGAAATCCTTTCAAAAAAGGATCAATTCGATTCTTCAGAAAAAGAGAAAATAACCCGATGATCCGCAAATACAAAAACGAAGACACCGATGCCCTGATCGCAATTTGGGACAAAGCAGAACCGCTTGCGCATCCCTTCTTGTCGACAAGTGTAAGAGACCAAGTGCGCAACGATCTACACAACATCTATCTGCCAAATGCGCAGACATGGGTGTTGGAGGATGAAGCGGTTCCGGTTGGATTTATCGCAATGATCGACAGGGAGATAGGCGGGCTGTTTCTTGTCCCATCCCAACAGGGCATGGGCATGGGGCGCAGGATGGTTGATCATATGGTAACGTTAAAAGGACCGCTTACTGTAGAGGTTTTCAAGGACAATAAAATTGGCCTCCGCTTCTACGAGCGATACGGTTTTGTCGTTGTAGGTGAAGGCGTTTTCGAAGGTTCCGGCGATGAAACCTTCAAGATGGCGATGCCTGACTTGTAACAGGTCTGTGGAAGGCATGGTTTCGAATGCCTCCCACAATCAAATTTTTGCCGCAAGGAGACATCAGATTGGATTGGCAAATGGATGACTGCCTCGCCCGGCCGTCTTTGTAGCCCAGCTATCATGCGGGCCATCTGGACTGATAGCTGCCTGTCACGCCGGCGCGACGGGATGGGATGGGATGGGATGGGTTTTAAGACCGGCGCAGCGACAAACAGGCAATACATTTCAACCTGCGGCTGGTGCCAAGACGCGCCAGTCCTGATCCGCAAGGCCCCTCTGGGTTGAGCACTGTAGTGGCCATATCAAGAGGTATCTTTACGTCCATCCTTGCCAGGGATCGGTGGCACTTGCGTGCTGTGCTCCAACAGCGCATTCATACCGGATGCGCCAAATACGACCAAGGGGCATCGCGCGGCCTCAAGAAGGCGGACAAGGTCCGCCAGATCATGAACGGGGCCATGCGACAGGTCGACCAGAACAGCTTGCGCATTGGTGCGCGCAAGCGCCTTCAATGCTTGATCAAAAGACGCAAACCGGAAGCCGTCAGGAGGGTGATCTGCGGTTGTCATGCCGCCCTCAGTACCAACCGAAAACAAGATACGTTCGACGGATAACTGCTTTGACAGGCGCTCTGATACCACGGTTACAGAATCCCTTGACGGGGTGGTCGCTTCAAGAACAACAATCTTGCCAGGGACCGCGTGCACCTGACGATGCCCGATCACCAGAACATCCCACCCCGTCGCAGCGTGAAGGGCAGTGCCGACAAGCTCGCCCTTGTCCTGCGTAAAGACCCAACCCGCACCGGTTGGATCTGCAGTGTTTGCCAGAGACTGCTGAAACGCCCGCGCATCGGCTTTCAGCAGTGCGCGCACCTGCGAGAGGTTGGGCGCCATAGCCGTGGCTCCGCTCGCCAGCACGACGCGCTGTCGGGGGATTTGGCAGGTCGCAAGAATATCGCTTTCTTCTACCAGAACGCCCCCAAGGCCAGCCAGAGAACTGCCTGGCAATCGCGCCACGATCCGCAGCGCTGCAGCAGCATCAACAAAACAGCCCGCGCCAACAAGAATACGCAGACCCGGGCGGATGCTCTCCTCCATCACTTCGCCTCCCCGTCCGCGGGATTGTGGTTCTGAGATCCGAAAAGACGGCGGGTTTGGGCAAAGTGACGCAATTGCGCCTCGACAAGACCGTTGATGCTGTTGGCCGGAAAGTTGCCGCCACGTCTGCGCCGCCCGGAACTGGTTCCGGTCAGCATCTCGATCCCCTGATCAACCGTCTTTACAGGAATGACCCGAAAGCGCCCTGCGGCTGCGGCCTCAACAATATCTCGGCGCAGCATCAGATGATCAATATTTGACGCCGGGATCAAGACACCCTGCTCTCCTGTCAGGCCGCGCGCACGACAAATGTCAAAGAAACCTTCAATCTTTTCATTCACACCGCCGATAGCCTGCACCTCGCCATTTTGGTTCACGGAGCCCGTCACGGCGAGCCCCTGACGGATCGGCACACCTGACAGCGCGGAAAGCAGTGCATATAGTTCAGCCGAAGACGCGCTATCCCCGTCAATGCCACCATAGCTCTGCTCAAATACCAAACTCGCGTGCAGTGACATTGGCACATCCAGCGCATAGTGAGACGCAAGGTAGCTGCCCAAGATCAGCACCCCTTTCGAATGCAGAGGACCGCCCAGCGCCACCTCGCGCTCGATATCTATCAGCTTGCCTGCCCCCATGCGGACCCGCGCCGTAATCCGTGACGGGCGGCCGAAATGGTGCATGCCAATACCGACCACCGCAAGACCGTTAACCTGACCAACCGCGCTGCCATCGGTGTCAATCAGGATCGTCTTGCGGGTCACGGCTTCTTGCATGCGGTCCTTGATACGCGACGCACGGCGTTCTGCCTGGCCGATCGCCTGTGCTATGTCTTTGTCAGAAATCAGATCTCGCCTGTCCCGGGTCGCATAAAAATCGGCCTCTCGCATGACATCCGCCAGCGCTCCCAACTCGAGGGTGAGTTTTTTGGTGTCATCCGCAAGCCGCACCGCGTGATCAAGCAGGGCAGCAACCGCCGTCTCGGTCATCGGCCTGAGTTTCTCTTTAGCCGCGTATCCTGCGACAATGCCTGCCAATGCGCGCATGTTCTTGGCTGTGCGTGGCAAATCATCTTCAAAATCAGCCTGTATCTTGAACAACTGGCCGAACTCTGGATCAAGCATGGTCAGCAACATATGAAGCCGCCGGTCACCGACCAGAACCACGCGGACATCAAGGGGGATCGGATCAGGTTCTAGCGTGATGGTGGACGACAGGCTAAGCCGTTCTGCAAGCGATGTAATTGTAACCGACTGGCTTTGCAGACACCGTTTCAATGCATCCCAAGCATAGGGTTCGGACAGAAGGCGTTGGGCATCCAGCACCAGATAACCGCCGTTGGCGCGGTGCAACGCACCTGGTTTGATCAGCGTGAAATTGGTAGCCAGCGTGCCCATTTCCGAGATGTGTTCGATCCGCCCGGTCAAATTATTGAGCGACGGCAGGTCCTCTCTGACAATCGGTGCCGATTGCGGACCCGCTTCATGGGACACCATGATATTCACACTATAGCGGTCAAAAATCGGGTTCTGATGGGACTTTCGGGTAACCCCCGGAAACGGACCGTTGTTGGACCCTTCCTTGGAGACCAGAAACAGTTCGGCATTTGAAACCATATCCGTGCGCACATACCCCAGATAAGTGGCGATGCTCGCGTGATCTGCAAATTCCGTTTCGACCTCATGCACGCGGAGCGAAACGACACGTTCTGCCATTGCCGCGTGCAGCGCCTCGACCCTTTGCCTATGTTCCTTTTCCAGATGTGGCCCCTGCTTCAGAACATTCGCAAGATGCTCTTGAAGCCTTTCGATTTTTTCATCAATCGCAGCCCGTTCTTCGGGTGCCAATGCCTCATATGCCTCTGGTTTAATAGGTTTTTTATCAACAATAGCAGAAAGCATAAATCCCATAGGCGTTCGCAACAGGGCCACGTTTTCGGCCTGCGCCCGCTCGGCGAATTCGGCAATTGGCTCCTCATGCTTTTGCCCGAACTCTTCTTCGATGGCACGGCGCTGGGTTTGGTATTCTTCCGATTCAAACAAGGCGGGAATTTCGATGGCAAGGTCATCCACCAAAAGCTGCATTGCCGATTTCAACGCCGATGCCGTACCCGGCGGCAGCTTCATCGCGTTGGGTTTATGGGGAGCATCGAAATTGTTTACATATACCCAGTCGCAAGGCATCTGGCGGGTCGCGGCAGCCTTTGACAACAGCTGCGCAACGGCACTGTGGCGCCCGGTCCCCTCACGCCCCAAAACGTAAAGATTAAAATCTTTGTGGTCGATTTCTGCAGAAAGCCGGATCGCGTCAATGGCGCGGGTCTGACCGATAAATCCTGAAACTGGTTTCAGTGACGCCGTTGTCCGAAAGCCAAGTATCTTAGGGTCACATTCCGCGCGCAAGCGCAGAGGCGGCAAGCCCTCTGGAAGGCGTGAGAGTTTATTTATTTTATCAACCACGTCAGCGCTCCTTGGCTGCTACAAGGATTTTGGCTTCAGGACACCGACGTTATGACCGTTTTGTCCCTATGCGGCAGAGCGTCGCCTATTCCTCATTCCATCACCACTTTCGCAGGCTAAATCCCGACTTGATTGATACGTGTCAATCGATGCGGCAAAGTAGGTTCCGACAGGGACGGGAATTTGCGCAATCACGCGTGATCAGCAGCCTTCCCGCCGATTGATCTTGGTCAAATAGGTTTCGCAATCCTTGGCTAACTTCGCACATGAAAGTAGGTAAAATATGTGTTGGAGTGCACAAGCATCAGTTGCAATGGCCGGGGTTGGCGTCATCGCGACGGTCGTCACCTATCGTCGCGGCACCGCCCCTGCGATTTGGCTAACGATTGGTTACTTCACCTTTATGGAAATGCTTCAGGTGTGGGGGTATGCCGTTCTGGGCCAATGTGGCAAGCCGTCCAACCAGGCGGTCACTTTCTTGTCCTATCTGCATATCGTCGTGCAGCCGTTCTTTATTAATGCCTTCGCAATGGAACTGGTCCCGCGACCTGTCAAACGCCGCGTTCAGATTTGGGTGTTCAGCGCCTGCGCCGCTTCCAGCCTGATCATGTTGGCACAGATCATACCTGCGCCAGCCTTAGGGACATGCTTGCCGGGCAGCCCGCTATGTGGTGATCGGTGGTGCACTGTTGCCGGTGATTGGCATATTGCATGGGACGTACCCTATAACGGGCTTCTGGTCGGGGTCGAACAGTACTTGGGCGTTTACGCAGGCTTTCCCAGTTATATGATATCGGCCTTCCTGTTGCCATTGATCTACGGCGCATGGCGGTTTGTATTGGTTCACGCTGTGGCAGGCCCGGTTCTGGCCGCGTCATTAACGACCAACCCCAATGAGATGCCTGCAATATGGTGCCTTTTTTCGATTACAATCCTGCTGATTGGGCTTAGCCCCCCCATCAGAAAGGCCGTCACCACAACCCGTTGGTGGGGCAGGCAAGTTGAAAACACGATCTGATGACTGAAGGAAAGATTGACAATGCAAGACGCAATCAAACTCACCTGCCTGTCCTGCGGGCAAGCGAACCGGTTTCCCCTTGCCAGGCTTGAAGCAGGTCCAAAATGCGCGAAATGCGGTGGATTGCTGGTCGGGGGTGATGTTGCCGCCCTGAACAACCTGCAACATGACAAGGCAACCCGCGCCGATGATCTGCCATTGATTGTTGATTATTGGGCGCCCTGGTGCGGGCCGTGTAGAACGATGACGCCAGAATTCGCGTCGGCGGCAAAAGAGCTGCGGCAACTGGCCCGCTTTGCCAAGATCGACACGGAACAGTTCCCGACAATTTCCCAGCGTTTGCAGATCAGGGGCATTCCGCTTTTGATCCTTTATGCAAAAGGAAAAGAGGTTGCACGATTGTCCGGTGCCCGCCCCGCCGCAGACATCGAGAGCTTCGTACGCCAGCACCTTTGAAGCGGGCCTGACGATGGGTTGAGGATGCAATGCGGTTTTGTCCCAAAGTCGGGGCTAACCTATTGCCCAGATCCTGCGATGCGCGGGATTCCGACGCCGTTTGCAACACCCGCGGATCTGACGCCTTTACCGATTGTCACAGATCAATTGCCCGGGACATCTCTCGGCTAGTCTTGCGGCAAGGTATCAGCTGTTTTGGGTAACGGCATCTGGGTACTCTCACTTTCTACTTTAGGGGTAAAGACCATGGGAAATCACGGTGCGCCAGCGGACCCACCCAAACAACCACTGCTGAAGCAGCTTTGGTGGTATTTTGTTATCGGTCTGGCCGTTTTTACGCTCCTTTCCTCGCAGTTTCCGGAAAACGGACAAACGCAGTCGGTCGTGTCATACAGCGCAATCAAGGAACTGATCCGCAATGGCGATGTAGTGGAAGCGACACTCGAAGCCACGGCTATCGTGGCCGTCTTGCGCGCGCCCACCAGCGACGGTGTTCAACAATACCGGGCGATCACGCCGCAACAACCTGACCCCGAGTTGCTGCCATTGCTTGAAGATGCGGGCGTTATCATCACCGCGAAAGAACCCCCTACCCCGTCAATTCTGCTGTCGTTCCTGCCGTGGTTACTGATCCTGGCCTTCTATTTCTGGATCAGCCGCCGGATGACGGGGGGCGGTATCGGTGGTGGGTTGTCCGGTGGCATAGGTGATTTTCTTGGTGGCCGTTCCACCAAACCGACAAAACCTACCAGCAAAGTCACCTTTGCCGATGTTGCCGGTCAGGACGCGGCAAAACGTGAGGTCTCAGAACTGGTCGAGTTCCTGCGTGATCCGGAGCGGTTTCAGAAAGTGGGCGCAACAGTACCGCATGGTGTCTTGCTGATGGGCCCCCCCGGGACGGGCAAGACACTATTGGCCCGCGCCCTCGCAGGCGAGGCCGATGTACCGTTTTTTTCCACCTCGGGGTCGGAATTCATCGAGGTGTTTGTAGGCGTTGGCGCAGGACGGGTACGCAAGATGTTCGAGGAAGCGCGGAAACAGGCTCCGGCGATTATTTTTATCGACGAACTGGACAGCATCGGGCGCACCCGCGGCACCGGTCTGGGGGGCGGTCATGACGAGCGCGAACAGACGTTAAACCAGATCCTTGCCGAACTGGACGGGTTTGCACCGCGAGAGGCGGTCGTGGTTCTGGCGGCCACCAACCGCCCCGATGTGCTTGATCCTGCGCTCTTGCGCCCGGGCCGGTTCGACCGCCATGTCACCTTGTCACTGCCGGACAAGGTAGCGCGCAGGGCGATCCTGGATGTCCATGTGCGGGATTTGCCAATGCAACAGGATGTCGATCTGGATCAGGTGGCGGCGGGCACGCCGGGCTTCTCGGGGGCCGACCTGAAAAACCTGTTAAACGAAGCTGCCATTACAGCTGCGCGCCGTTCAGCCAGTGACATTACGGTCGCTGATCTGGACGAGGCACGTGACAAGATCATGATGGGAACTGTGCGCACACTTGCCATCCAACCCGACGAAAAACACCGTCTGGCAGTACACGAGGCCGGGCATACAGCGGCGTCCTTTTACAACCCCGATGCTGACCCGCTTTACAAGGTAACGATCATCCCGCGCGGACGCAGTCTCGGCAGTACACATATGCTCCCCGAGGTTGAACGCCACACCCTCCCCGAGGCATATCTGCGCGTTCAGCTTACCACATTGCTGGCCGGGCGTGCGGCGGAAAAGCTGTTGTTGGGTTCGGTCAGTTCAGGGGCGGACGACGATATCCGTCGCGCCACCGCCATGGCACGCTCAATGGTGGCACGTTGGGGCATGGACCCCGATATTGGCCCGGTGGATTTGCGCGAAAGCGAGGATCATCCGTTCCTGGGCCAACAGATCGCCCAACCTCGGACCTTTGCAGATGAAACCGCAGCGCAGGTGGATCAGGCCGTGATCAAGCTACTGCACGCCGCCGAAGATCGGGCGACGCGGTTGATTGATGATCACCGTGATCAGGTTGAGATGCTCGTGTCGCGACTGGAATCCGAAGAGACGCTGGATCTGGATGATATCAAAGCTTGCCTTGAACCGAGTGAAAAAATCCGGCCCTTTGTTAAGAAACACAAAGGCAGCACATCAACAACACCGGAGAAGCCCACGTAAGCGCAAACAGAAAAAACCAACTACCAAGTGCCTTTTGTGCAATCGCGTGGCAAACATAACGAATGACAACACAAGACGATCATGCCTCAACCGATAAACGGTCCTGGATGCAGCGCGTTTTTCTGGACCTTGCCCAGCAGATGCGATGGTCATTTCTTCCCCCGCTTATGGTGTATTTTGCCGCCGGGGTATCTGGCCTGACATCGGTCGTCGGGGCGTTCTACCTAAAAGACTATCTGGATTTGTCGGCAGAATTCATTGCAGGGCTGACATTTTGGGCTGGACTGCCATGGATTCTCAAAGTGCCCATGGGGCATGTCGTCGATCTTTTCTGGAAATGGAAAGCCGTGCTGATCCTGACAGGCGCAGGATTGATTACATTGTCCCTGCTGATCATGTTTGGTCTGGTGTCACGCCCGGAAGAAATGCGTGCCGTCATGCCGCTGTCGACCTGGTTTGTCATTGCCTTGCTGCTCGCCCCGTCCGGATACGCCATTCAAGACGTTGTCGCCGATGCGATGACCGTCGAGGCGGTTCCACGTCTTGACGACGCGGGCCACCCGCTTGGCGAACTGCAATCGCGCGCCCTGCACACCACCATGCAGACACTTGGACGGATCGCAATCATATCCGGTTTTGTGTCAGTGGCGGCCGTCAACATCTGGATTTTCAGCGATGCAGAGGCATTACCGCGCGAAGCAAGGCTGGCTCTTTATGCGCGCGTCTATCTGACCGCCTTTGCCATCCCGGTAATTTCGGTCAGCGGGATGATATTGCATACACTCATCCAACGACGCAAAAAGCAAAAGCTGGCCAAAGCGGAGCCAGACAATGAAACCGAGGTCAATTGGCAGATTCTGGGTGGTGGATTATTCTTTGTCGTGATGAGCATCGCATTGGGCACATCCGATCTGGCTTATGCGCAAGAGATCGTCTTTGTATCTTCCCTATCGGTCATCCTGTACCTGATCCGTCAATTGCTCAAAACACTGGAACCTGCTGCCGCCCAGGCCCTGATCGGCACGGCGACAATCATCTTTGTGTTCAGGGCCGTGCCCTTGCCGGGGCCGGGTCTGACATGGTTTGAAATTGATAACCTTGGCTTTGACGAACAGTTCCTGTCGATCCTTTCCTTTATTACCTCGTTGCTGGCGTTGGTCGGTCTGGTTGTTCTACGCCCTTTGATGGCCAAACAGTCAATTGCATACATCGTGGTTCTTCTGACCATTGCGGCGGGCGTGCTGTCCCTGCCGAATATCGGGTTGTATTATGGCGTTCAGGAATGGACCGCGGCACAGACCGGCGGAATTGTGGACGCGCGGTTTATTGCCATTCTCGATACCGCGATTGAATCGCCCTTGGGACAGATCGCCATGGTACCGATGCTCGCATGGATCGCGCGTAATGCACCGCCCGATCTGAAGGCCACCTTTTTTGCAGTGATGGCGTCATTCACGAATATGGCACTGTCGGCAAGCAGCCTTGGTACGAAATACCTGAACAAAGTTTTTCTGGTCACCCGGGCCTCGGTAGACCCGGTCACTGGCGTGGAAATCTCTGCAGCGCATTACACTGAATTAGGTCAACTGCTGATCGTCGTCGGGGTGATCACGGTTGCGGTGCCACTTTTGGTCGTGCTTGTTGTGCAGTCCTCGCGTTTCCGAACATCCGAATAATTCAAACCCGTCAGTTCGCTGCATAATCCGCCAGAAGGCGATGCACCTCGCGCACCGGCACGCCGATATTGGCGCCCCCAAATTCGGGCAAGATTGCGGAATTTACCGCAACCACATTGCCATCGCTATCCAAAGCCGGCCCGCCACTCCCGCCGACGGTCGTTTCCGCATCATAAATGACTGCTTTTCCGGTGATCTGTGCGATGATGCCCCGACTGGCCAGAGGTGCAATTCTGCCCTGTTCAGAGAGACGTGTGGCAAGCGTCCAGAAATCCGTTTCGCCTTTTTCCTGCAACGCAGTCAGAAAGTCGGATCCTGCCTGAGCCAGGAGTGCGCGCAAGCCGGTCGCGAAACCAATAACGATGACCTCGTCCCCTATCTCTGGTTCACCCTGTGCCAGAATGAGCCCTCGGTCCTTGGTTGCAGAAGCCTCGACCGACAACAAAGCCAGATCTGCACTATCGCTGGACGCCAGAAACACAGCGTCAAATGGCATCGGAAGGCCCGGAAGATAAACCAATAGGTTCAGCATCTCTGGCGCAAGCCCGCTTTGTTCAAACGCCGCCATCCGACCGCTGGTGGTCCAGGGCAAGGCAATATGGCGATTGGTTACAAGCATCCCGCTTTCCTTAAGAAGAAAGCCCGTGCCGGTGAATTGAAACTCGACGGGGGCGCCTGTTCCGTCGGGATCCACCAAGGGTTGGCCGAACGGGGTCTGCATTGGTGCGCCGTCCTGATCCACCACCTGGCGCAGCAGTTTGCCACTTTCGATATGACGCAATCCATAGGCGCCCTGCAGGAAGGCCACAGAGGCTGTTGACGCGCGGATTACACGGCCAGACGCACCCTGCCGCTGTTCAAGCAGGTCAAGGCGTTCGGCATTGGTGCTCAGTTGCAGATCAAGTTGGTCACGCAGCACAGCAAGTTCATCCGCACCAAGTGCCTCCTGACGTGTCTCGGCCAGGGCAATGGCCATGGCTTCCAGACGCAGCGCCTCCTGCTGTAGCGTTTGTTCCATGCGTTGGCCGCTGCGATACTGCCAAGTGACGAAGGCGGTCAAAACCACCAGCATCAGAACAACCGTCATGCGAAAGACGATTGTCGTTTCCAGCAATATGCGCCGGACAGTTTCGAACACTGCGTTCGACAGGCGCGACCCGAAAGGTCTGCGGCTGGTGCGGGCATAGGCCACGGCATCACTCAGGATTTCTTCAACCGGCCATCCGGTCGGAAAGCGATTTCCACACAGGCGGAACCGCGACATCGGCCCATCTGTGCCAAACTCAATCATGTCGCCGTGTAAAAGATGCGCCGTCCCGATCTTGCGCCCATTCACCCAAATGTCGGACCCAGACAAAGCATCTATTTCGTAGGTCTCGCCTGACCACGTCAACTGTGCACGCGCATCAGGGATTTGCGGTGCAGAAGCGCCCTGCGCAAGTTGTAGCACGCGGTCATTCCCGATTGATACCCGTGACTGATCAGAGGATAGCCACTCAATGCGGCCCCGCGACGGGCCTGTCAGGTTCTCCAAAAACGCGCGGACTCCTTCACGTTCAGCCTGTTGAACGACATTGGCTGCAGGTTTCGGTTCGTTTTCCAATCGGCTTCCTTATTTGAACTTCGGCTTGGCGTCACAAACCAAAATAACCGCACAAGCCAAGCGGGTCTATGGTGCAGACGATCCTGCCCAAATGCGGTCAGCCGCCCGCAAGTGTCGCCCCCAGCAAAAGCGCGACACAACAGACAGTGCCGCAAATCGGAAAAACGATGGGAACCGTAAATGCATCTTCTGGCGCTGGGACGCCCTTTACTTTGAACCACACCAGCGCGAGGTTTATGGTCACAAAGACACCCAGAAGCACTTCGGATGACGTCTCTGCCAATGTGTCGAGCGGCGTAAAAATCGCCAACACCAAGACCACCGCGGCAACAAGAAGCGTCGCCCGAAGTGGCGTTTTAGTGCGTGGTGAAACCACACCGATCCATGCGGGCATCCGTCCTTCCTGCGCCATGCCATAGGTCACACGGGCGGCCATGATCAGGATGATAACGACACCATTCATCGTGGCAATTATCGCAACAAGGGTGATCACCAGCGGCGGCAATCCGGTCAGACGTTCAAACAAGAGGCTGATCGGTGCAGAGGTGCCCGTCAGATCTTCAACAGACACATTTTGCGCGGTCACAAAAGAGACCAGTACATAAAGCACAGTCACAATTGAGAGCGTGATGCCGATGGCCCACGGCATGATTTTCTTGGGGTTCTTGGCCTCTTCCACAAGGTTGACGACATCGTCAAACCCGATAAATGCGAAAAAGGTGATCATGCTGGCCGCCAATACGCCCGACATGACGGGCCAGTCCGTGGGCGGCGGCATCAGCGCTGCGGGCAACGCACTCAGGCTGTCCGGCTCATTGGTCAAACCGAAAAAGATGATGACAAGAAGACCCGCGATCTCCACCAACGTCATGGCGCCTGCAATGGCCACGGATTCACGAATGCCCCAAGCCGCAATCGTCGCCATCCCCAGCACAATACAAATAACCAGCGCCTCTTTTGGCAGGTTCACCAATTCGGCGACATAACCCGCAGACCCTACGGCAATTGCCGCCGCCGCAATCATCGCCTCAACCAGAACGGCAAGACCAATAACGATCGTCAGCCAAGGAAGGCCAAATGATTTTTCGACATAGACCGCTTCGCCCGCTGCCTGCGGCACGCGGCCGGACAATTCGGCGAAAGAGGCGGCGGTGAAACCCATCACAATGGCAGATAGCAAAAATGCAGCAGGCGCATATGAACCGGCCCGCAAAATCGTTTCACCGACCAGTACATAAATCCCGGCACCGATGGTGACGCCAAGACCGTACAAGACAAGGCCGACAAGGCCGATCGAACGCTTTAGATGCACGGTATCGGCTGCTGGGTGTTTCATGGTCTCTCCTGCCTTATCCGCCAGACTATGGTCCTTGACGCGATCCGTCTTGATTTACCTCAAGCCGCCCGCACACCGTCTCGAACCAACGCCGCTTAAGGTGACATCGGCCCTGTAAACCGCCTGATCACCCCTCCGGACAACGAAGTTGATCCACCTTTTTGTGTCACTCACCAAGTGCGAAATTGACTCAAGGACGGGTCGTCGCTACGGTTTATATGCAGATACATATAAATTGACACCGGAGTATAAAATCCGTGTATCGCGCCAAAAGGGAGAAAAATAATGAAGATCAATACCTTGCTCAGCGCAGCCATTCTGGCTGCCGCCTCACTCGGCTCCACGGTTTCTGCGGAAGAAGTGACGCTTCGTGGTGTTTCCGCCTTCAACCTCGGCACGACGTTCAGCCGCGAGTTCAACGCATTCGTGGACTGGGTCAACGAAAACGGCAAGGGGGTCGTGCAGATCCAGATCGTCGGCGGTCCCGAAGCGGTGCCGCCTTTTGAACTGGGCAATGCCGTTCAGTCGGGAGTGGTGGATATCGCAAATAACACCTCAGCATTCTATCCCAATCTGGTCCCTACCGGCGATGCCATCCATCTGGCCGAGAATACTGTGCAAGAACAGCGCGAGAATGGCTGCTACGATGTCATCGACCGCATTCACCAAGAACAGATGAATGTGAAATACCTCGGACATGCGGGGGACGGAATGGGTTTTCATCTCTATCTGACAAAGCCGGTCGAAGGGCCTGACCTGAGCGGTCTGACCATTCGCACCACCCCCGTCTACCAGGCGATGTTTTCGGCGCTTGGGGCCAATCTGGTGCGCACAGCACCCGGTGAAGTCTATAGCGCGCTGGAGCGCGGCGCGATTGATGGTTACGGCTGGCCGTCACAAGGCGTGCTTGATCTGGGCTGGGACGAGCAGACCAAATACCGGGTAGATCCCAGCTTTTACAACGTTGATGTGAACCTGTTGGTAAACTTGGACGTCTGGAACGGTCTGAGCGACGCACAACGTGCAAAGCTTGAGGAAGGTGCCGCATGGATGGAAGGGTTGAATGCAAACAATGCCGAAATCAACGTCGCAGAATATGCAAAACAGGCGGAGGCCGGCATAGAAACGATTACGTTCGACGGTGCCGACGCCGAGAAATGGTTGAACACTGCGCGGGATGCGGGTTGGGCCACAGTCGAAGCAGTCGACGCGCCACTGGCGCAGGAACTTCGCGCATGTCTGACCAAGTAAAACAATGATCGAAAAGCCTTTTGACAGGATGCTATGGGTGCTCGCCGCAATTTCGGCGGGCATCTTTGGCGCTATAGCGGTCGTGATTGCGATCAACGTCGCGTTGCGCAATTTTGGTTTACCGGTGATCTATGGTGCGCTGGACGCGATCCAATACGCGCTGATGATAGCAACCTTTATGGGGGCGCCCTGGGTCTTGGCCCGGGATGGTCACGTAAAGGTGGATTTGGTGACGTCCGCACTTTCGGCAAAAGCCGAAGTGGCATTGGGCCGTCTGACCAACCTGATCGGGGCTGTTACGGCCGGGGTTCTGGGGTGGTACGCCTTGCAAGCCGCACTGGCCTCTGCCGACCGTGGATCAATGATCCGCACTTCTTTTGTCATCCCCGAATGGTGGATGCTGGCATTCCTGCCTGCGTCGCTGACCCTTTGTGTGGTAGTTTTCTTGCGCAAACTTTTGCGCCCTGATGCGCCCGACCACGCGCCAAGCGGATTGTAACGGTATGGATTGGGTTCTTGTTCTCACACTTATGCTGGGCGGGTTGGCGGTACTTTTGCTGATGGGGATGCCTGTGGCATTCGCCTTTATCACGGTCACCACTGTCGGGGCCTATTACGTGCTGGGGGGCGAACGGGGCATTCTGCAACTGGCGCGAAACTCGGCGCAATCGGTGGCCAACTTCCAGCTTGCGCCGATCCCCTTGTTTATCCTGATGGGGGAAATCCTCTTTCAAACCGGGGTTGCCCACCGCGCGATTGATGCCATTGAACGTGTCGTGACGCGCATCCCCGGCCGGATGTCGGTGGTTACCATTTTTGGGGGCACGATCTTTGCGGCGCTCTCTGGGTCCACAGTGGCAAATACCGCAATGCTGGGCAGTACGCTTCTGCCGGGCATGCTCAAACGCGGGTATCACCCTTCAATGGCGATGGGGCCGATCATGGCCTCTGGCGCCATTGCGATGCTGATCCCGCCCTCGGCACTGGCTGTGCTGGTCGGGTCATTGGCCGGTATCTCGATTGCCGGACTGCTGATCGCGGGGGTGATCCCCGCACTACTGCTGGCCGTCCTGTTTGTGGTCTACGTTGTTGGCCGCAGCATTCTTGACCCATCAGTCGCCCCCCCGGAGGTTCTGGAACAAATGAGCCTAAAGGAGCGTTGGACCCCTTTCGTGATCTACGTCTTGCCGCTTTCCGTTCTATTTCTGGTGGTCATCGGTTCACTGTTGATGGGCATTGCCACACCAACCGAAAGCGCTGCTCTTGGTAGCTTGACTGCCGTGGCCATCGGCGCGGCCTACCGCTCTCTCAGTTGGGCCAAGCTGGGCCGCGCCCTGATGGAAACTCTCAAACTTTCGGTGATGATCCTTTTCATCATTGCCGCCAGCCAAACCTTTGCACAGGTATTGTCGTTTTCAGGTGCCACCAGCGGGCTGATCAACGCCATCAACAGCTTTGACCCGACGCCGTTGATGGTTCTGTTGGGAATGATCGCCATTCTGCTGTTTCTGGGGTGTTTTATTGATCAGGTCTCGATGTTGATGGTCACAATTCCGGTCTTTGTCCCACTGGCTCAGGCGATGGGGATCAATGAACTTATCCTTGGCGTGGTCTATTTGCTGACGATGGAGATCGGTCTGCTGACCCCGCCATTTGGGCTACTGCTCTTCGTGATGCGCGGCGTAGCCCCGCCCGAGATCCGCATGCGAGACATCTATGCCGCGGTGACACCGTTTGTGTTGATTAAGTTTTTCGTGCTTGGCCTCATCGTATGGATACCGGAGCTGGGCACATGGCTGCCGGGCCTCATGGCGCGGTAATAAGCCCAAGATCGAGATTGGGGGGAAAGGCCCCGATCTTGTGAGAACTTGATGCTGCCTGATTGTCCTTGGTCCGGTCCTTCGGGGCCGCACGGAAAGTTTGGGCGGCGATGATGTCCACGGGCCCTATCAGGACGATTTATCGCCGGAACGAGCGCGGCGGCACACATTGCCGTCCGGCCACATCTGACCAAACCGTGCGCGGTTGGTATCTCAAACCCTTCAAGACGGAATACGATGGTCACTGTCGTTGTAGGCCACTGTCTGTCCACTTACGCAGAGCGCGGCCCCTTCGCCCGTCAATGACCAGCCTCTTTCCACGTGACAGGCGTAACGTAGACGGTGCCCTCGTCAGCACTGACCATCACATCGCCATCCTGAATATTAACTTGCAGCCGCATCGAACGACTTGCCTGTTTTGCCAATTCGGTAGTTTCCTGCTCTGAGAAATTCACGACCGTAAGGTTGTTGAAACGGGTGGTGCTGTTCTCGATCTTTTCCCACCACATATCGGCGGTTCTGCCACCGTAACAGTAGACGATCACCTTGCCCGCCTTGCCGCAGGATTGACGCACGATCTTTTCGCTCGGAAGCCCCAACGCCACCCATAACTCAAGCTCGCCGCTCAGGCTTTTTTGCCAAATGTCCGGCTCATCATCCGTTGAGAGGCCCTTGGTCATTTCCAGCTGTTCACCGGCATTCAATGCAAAAGCGAGAATGCGCACCATCATCCGCTCATCCGTTTCCGACGGATGTTTGGCAACGGTCAGTTTGTGGGTTTCGTAATAGTGACGGTCCATGTCGGAAACCGAAAGTTCAACTTTATAGATGGTGGCTTTTTGCGCCATGATCTGTCCCGAAATTGCAATGTTAAGGATGCCTAGTGCGTCTGAAGCCATTGTGAAAGCGGATAAGGGACAGCGACCCCATTATCGCGCGCCGCAAGTAGTTTTAGATCTTTGGCATTGGCATTGATCATTTTGCCCTTCGGCATGCGCCGCATTAAGCCGAAGAAATTACCCGCATGACCCTAGCCGCCGTCGGCGACAAAACCAGCCTTTTCGATTGCCGCAATCGCGCAAGCCTCATCGTTGTCCGAATTGTCACCGGTGATCCCAACGGCACCCAGAATGACGCCGTCCTGTTTGATCAGCACTCCGCCCGCCACCGGTACAAGTGAGCCATCTGACAAGGCATTCATTGCTTGAATGAAAAACGGTTCAACCTTTGCTCTTTCATACAACGACCGCGATCCCAGCCCCATCAGAACCGCACCACGGGCCTTACCTTGGGCAATTTCCGGTCGCAGCGCGCTGGTCCCGTCCTCGCGGGCCAATGCCAAAAGACAACCACCAGCGTCCAAAACGGCGATGGTCAAAGGCTTCAATCCGTTGCCCCTACGCCAAACCATGCAATCGTTGATGATGCTTTGGGCATGTTCGAGTGTCAGAGCCATGGGCCGATCCTTCTTGATTGACGGGTTAGGAGGCGATGACTGCCTGAGATTGAATGAGCGCATCAATCTGCGCTTGGCCATACCCCATTTCACCCAGAACCTCGCGGGTATGTTGCCCCAGAACAGGGGCCCCTTCAACGACGCGTGCGGGTGTGCGGCTGAATTTTACCGGATGTCCGATGGTCTTGACCTTACCGACTGTCGCATGATCGACCTCTACAATCATGTCGCGGGCACGCGCCTGCGGGTCGGCGTGCATTTGCAGGATGTCATTGACAGGTCCCGCAGGCAGATGCGCCGCTTCCATCCGCACCAGCCAGTTCTGCGTCGTGTCCAACACCAAATAGGTATTGAGGATCTCGATCAACGCCGGCAGGTTGCGCGCCCGCTGCGCGTTTGAGGCAAACCTCGGATCCTGGTCCAGCTCGGGCGCCCCAATCACGTCCAGGAACCGCACCCAGTTGCTTTGGTTCGCAGCACCCACATTTAGCCAGCCATCGCTGGTCTGGAACGCTTGATAAGGAGCGTTGATCGGATGGGCAGAGCCCAACGGTTCCGGCTTCTCTCCGGTGGCAAAGGCGATGGCAGATTGCCAGTAGGTTTGGGTAATGGCAGCCTCAAACAAGGAGGTATCCACCTTTTGTCCCAGCCCGGTCTGCAGCATGTTGGCATATGCCGCCGAGACCCCCATGGCCCCGATGATACCAGCATTGATATCGGATATTGGCGCCGCCACCTTGACCGGAGGGCGCCCCGGCCCCTCGCCGGTAATCGACATAAGCCCCGACATGCCCTGCGCAATCAGGTCGAAGCCGCCGCGTTCGGCGTAGGGCCCCGTTCGGCCAAAACCCGAGATTTCGCAATAGATCAGCCGGGGATTAGCCTTGGCCAGTTCTTCGTAAGAAAGGCCCAGTTTTTCCATTGTGCCTTTGCGATAATTCTCGATCACCACATCCGCTTCGGCCAGCAGTTCGCGCAATATGTCGACCGCTGCGGCGTTCTTGAGGTTCAGCGAAATGCCCCGTTTGTTGCGGTTCATCATCATATAGGCGGCGGATTCTCCCTCAATTTCGGGCGGGACAAAGCGGCGGCTGTCGTCGCCTGTCGGCTTTTCCACCTTGATGACGTCAGCCCCCATATCGGCGAGCATCAGACCACAGACAGGTCCAGCCATAATATGCGCCAGTTCAATGACGCGCATCCCTTTAAGCGGTCCGGTTCTCTTGGTCATTTGCCTGTCCAAACCGGTTTGGTCTTGCCAAGAAATGCCTCCATTCCGATGCGGAAATCGTCGCTCATATAGCAAGAGATAATCAGATCGTCGTCTTCCACTTTCAGCGCTGCGCGGTTGCGGCGCAATGCCTCTTTGGTGGCACGCAGCGTAAGGGGGGCCATCCCCCCTACGCGTTCGGCCAGTTCCCCCGCGCGGGCAAGCAAACTATCTTCATCAGGCAGCACTTCGCTGATCAGGCCGACATTCAGCGCCTCCGCTGCTTCGATCAAACGCGCGGTAAAAATAATTTCGCGGACACGGCCCGCCCCGATCAACTCGGACAATCGCGCCAGATTACCCGCCGCAAGGCAATTGCCTAGGGTGCGGCCAATCGGGAAACCGAATTTCAGGCTGGACGAAGCGATACGGATATCACAGGCCGCCGCGATCGAGCCGCCGCCGCCGGTGCAGGCCCCGTGAATTGCCGCGATGGTCGGCAGGGGGCAACGCTCCACTGCCTCCAACACCGCGTCGATCTGAGCCTCATAGTCAAGCGCGTCCTGCGATGTTTCAAAGGCACGAAATTGGGACATGTCGGTGCCGGCAGCAAACGCTTTACCCCCCGCACCTGCAATCACAACAGCACGCACCGTGCCGTCCGTGGGCATGTCCCGGCACAATTCAGCCAAGCGTTCGTACATCCCGAACGTCAGCGCATTACGCGCCTGCGGGCGGTTAAAGGTGATCCACATGATCCCCTCGCGGAGTTCATGGATAATGTCTGAAACTTGCTCGGTCATCGATAAAAATACTCCACAAGGAACATCGGAACAAACGGCACATATGTGCACAACATCAGCACCGCCAAAAGCACACCAACAAACCAGATGTTAACCTTGGACACCTCCCAGATGTTGGCCCGCGCGACCGAACAGGCCGTGATGAGCACCGAAGCGACGGGAGGTGTCTGTTGACCGATGGCAAGGTTCAGTGTGACCACCAGACCAAAATGTACCGGATCAATGCCCGCCGCCGTGATCAGCGGGATTACAATCGGGATCACCAGAATGATCGCCGCCGCGGAATGCAGGAAGAAACCGATGATCAGGAAAAAGAAATTCAGGATCAACAGGATCGCCCATTGTTGCGTTGTGATGGACAGGATGCCTTCGGCAAGTTGTTGTGGTATCTGGGCGCGGGTCAGGAACCCCCCCATCAACACCGATGCGGCCACCAGCAACATCACAACGGCGGTCTGGATACCACCATCCAGCATCGCGCGGCGCAGGTGCCGCACATCAAGGTTGCCGTACCATGCAGACACAACAATCGCAGCCAGAACTGCAAGGCCGGCAGCTTCAGTGGCGGTAACATAGCCACCAAAAATGCCGCCCAGAATAATCACCGGCAGGGTGAACGCCGGAAGCGCATCAATGAAAGTCTCGCGCAGACGGGCAAGGTTGAACGCCGCCTCCGTGGGGAAATTATATTTCTTGGCAAAGAGGTAAGCGACAAACATCAGGCCCGCCGCGCCCAACAGTCCCGGCACCACACCCGCAACAAACAACTGCTCAACAGAGGTATTCGCCGAAGCCGCATAAAGGATCATCGGGATCGACGGAGGAATAATAATGGCGAGAGAAGCCGATGATGACGTTACCGCAGCGGAAAATTCCTTGGAATAGCCGCGTTTCTTCATCTGCGGGATCAGGATAGACCCCATCGCCGCCACGTCTGCCACCGCAGAGCCCGAGATTTCGGCAAAAAATAGGGATACGCCGATGTTGACCATGGCAAGCCCGCCCCGGATGAACCCGATAATGGCGGTCACGAAGTTGATCAGCCGGTCGGTGATCCCGCCAGCGTTCATGATTGCACCTGCAAGGACAAACATCGGGATCGCGATCAGGGAAAACTTGGTCGATCCATTGTACATATCCAGTGCAATGGTAACGAGACTATCAGGCCCCTCGGTGAGCAGGAGGCCCAGCACGCCAGACATCGCCAAGGCGACGGCGATGGGCATGTTGATGCAAATCATGATCAGCATCGCGATGAAAATAGCTGCCATCAACATCAGACGCGGTCCTTGTTTTTTTCAAGTTCGATTTCGACTTCTTCTTCGATATCGGCATGTTCAAGGGAGATGCCGGCGGCCGTGAGTTTCAGATATCCCGGCAGGCTGAGCATCTGGCAAAGCATGAACAAAATTGCGCCAATAGGGATGACGGATTGGGTGAACTGGATCGGCATCCATGTCAGGGAAACCAGCGTGTCACCTGCAAGGACTTGGAGCACCTGAATTCCGGCGCGCGCCATGAGGAAAAAGAACAGCAGAACTATCGCCTCGCCCAAGAGCAGGCACCCGATACGCAGCTTTTGCGGTATCGCGAGCAAGAGGGTATCAAATCCGATATGGCGGCGGTGCAAGGCCGCCAGTGCCGAACCGTAATAGGTAATCCATGCCAGCATGATCGCGGCGACCTCATCGTACCACGAAAAACTCTGGCCCATCAGGCGCGCGATCACAGCCATGGTCACAATCAATGTCAGCAAGATCATCAGACCGATGGTGATCCATTCAAGCACCCTGCTCAGCGTTCGATTGATGCGGGAAAGAGTGGGGTAGGCAGCATGTTCCATTTGGGTCAGCCCTGTAGGATATCGAATGTCACGCCCCATGAGCCGCAATAGCGGGTGTGTGCCATTTGAGGTCGTGTTGAGAGCGGCAGGCAGGCGACAGGGAGATTACCTGCCGCCTGCCTTTCGGTCAGCTTGCGTTGCCAAGGGCCAGGACAGCGTCGATCATTTCCTGCGCACCCTCGACCTCAGCAGCGAACTGCTCATAGATTGGCTTGGAAGCCGCGATGAATGCGTCCTTGTCAGCTGTGTTTACCGCAACGCCGGCGTCCTCGATCACTTTCAGCAGGCTCGCTTCCAGTTCGGCGGCCTTCTCGTAGGTAAAATCCTGCGCCTGATTGGCACAATCGGTCAGACCGGCCTGCATAGCCGCATCCATACCGTCATACTTCTTTTTCGACATCAAAATATACGCAGGCGTATAAACATGGCCAGTCACAGACAGATACTTTTGCACTTCCTGAAACTTGGCCGACGCGATCTGCGCATAGGGATTTTCCTGGCCGTCAATCACGCCGGTTTGCAGCGCGGTAAAGACATCAGAGAAAGCCATCGGTGTCGGATTTGCCCCATACTCCTGAAACATTTTCAGGCGCCAGACACCGTTCGGGGTGCGTAGCTTGACGCCTTCCAGATCCGCGGGGACGTTGATCGGGCGCACGTTGTTTGTGATGTGGCGAAAGCCGTTCTCGGCGAGACCGACGATGTGATAGCCGTTTTCATTGGCCGCGGCCTGAAATTTGTCCATCATCGCGGCTTGGACGCGGCGCATATGGTCGCGGTCCTTGATGATATAAGGCATCTCGAAAATACCAAAGGTATCATCGACCGAAGACATCACAGAAGACGGCAGTGAGAAATCAGCTTGACCCAGCTTGAGCTTTTGCAGCAGTTCCTTGTCATTGCCCAACTGGGACGACCCAAAGGTCTGAACCTCGACCGCCCCGGCCATGGCCCCGTTTACACAGGCCGCGAAATTATCAACCGACGCCTCAAACAAGGACCCCGGATTGCCAACATGGCCGAATTTCAAGGTCATATCCGCAGCATAGGCGCCGGTCGCCATGCCAATGGCAGTGGTTGCTGCAAGTAGTTTCGAAATAATCTTCATGACGTTCTCCTCCCAGAGACTGAATGTTATATTTTTTGTGTTTGCCCCGTTCTGTGGGGGCATTGTTTTATGCGAGTAATTCCATTGCCGCTTGAACACCGCCGGTCTCATGCGGGACGTTTGCCTGTTTCAGGCCCATCTCGACGCCGGCAAGCGTGGCTACCAGCATCAGGTCGTTAAAATCACCCAGGTGGCCAATGCGGAACACCTTGTCGGCAACTTTGGACAGGCCATTGCCAAGGGAGATATCGTAATGCTGAAGGGTAGAAGCACGGAACGCATCTGCGCTATGGCCCTCGGGCAACTTTACTGCAGTAAGCACACCACTCTCCTGCCCCTGTTTGGTACAGAGCACCTCGAGACCCCATTTTCGTACAGCAGCCCGTGCCGCCTGACCGTGACGGGCATGGCGGGCAAAGACGTTGTCCAGCCCTTCTTCATGCAGCATGTCAACGGCTTCATTCAGCCCGTACAGCAGGTTGGTCGCCGGCGTGTAAGGGAAATAGCCGGTTTTGTTCGGGCCAACCATTTCCGCCCAATCCCAATACGACCGTTGAAGTCTGGCGGAGCCGTTGGCTGCCATTGCCTTGGCGCTTGCCGCATTAAAAGACAGCCCCGGGGGAAGCATAAGGCCTTTTTGAGATCCGGAAACAGTGACATCCACGCCCCATTCGTCGTGCTGATATTCGAGTGACGCAAGACCAGAGATCGTATCGACCATAAACAGCGCCGGATGGCCTGCCCGATCAATCGCTTTACGCACTTCTGCGATGGGAGAGACAGAACCGGTCGAGGTCTCGTTATGCACAACACATACAGCTTTGATGTGGTGGCTCTTGTCCTCGGCAAGGTGGGCTTCGATCTGGTCAGGGTCTGCCCCGCCGCGCCAATCGCCTTGGATAAACTCTGCCTGCAAGCCCAGTTTTTCAGCCAGTTTTTTCCATAGCGTTGCAAAGTGTCCTGTCTCAAACATCAGGACACGATCACCAGGTGACAGCGTGTTGACCAATGCGGCCTCCCACGCCCCGGTGCCGGAAGCGGGGTAAATGAAAACATTCTGTCGGGTCTTGAAAACGGTCTTGAGCCCGTCCAGCGCCTTCAAACCTACCTTCGCGAAATCCGGACCTCGGTGGTCGATGGTCTGCTGCCCTATCGCGCTGAGGATCCGGTCTGGCACTGCACTGGGTCCGGGGATTTGAAGGAAATGGCGGCCAGCTTTTCTCATGGTTTTCAGTCTCACAGTTAAGGTGCGCAATAGACCGGCGCAGCTGCGTCAATCGGGCGAATTCGATTTTTGGTTGCTGTAACGTAATTTTGAATTCATAATTAAGTCAACAGAATTGTTAGAACTTCAATGCTATTGGATCGCATATGTCTGATCTCTTCGATGCCCTGAAAACCCGTGTTCAAGGCGACCTCATGTTCGATAGGTTTTCGCGCGGCCGCTATGCTACGGACGCGTCGCTTTATCAGATGATGCCGCTAGGGGTGCTCTCTCCGAAGTCAGAGGATGACATCCTTGCCGCCATCGATATCGCGGGGGCGCAGGGCCATGCGCTGTTGGCGCGTGGCGGGGGAACATCGCAATGCGGGCAGACCGTCAATGAAGCACTGGTGCTGGATAACACACAGTATTTCAACGACATTCTTGAACTGGACGTCGATGGCCAACGCTGTGTCGTGCGTCCCGGCATTGTGTTGGACGATCTTAACCGCGCACTTAAACCCCACGGGCTGTGGTTTCCGGTTGATGTCTCGACCGCGTCGCGTGCGACCATCGGCGGCATGGCCGGCAACAACTCCTGTGGCGGCAAGTCCCTGCGCTATGGCATGATGCGCGACAATGTTCTGTCGATCGACGCCATTCTTGCGGACGGCAGCAAACATCATTTTGGACCTGTCAGGGGGGCCGCATCCCCCGTGCTGCAAGCGCTGACAGATGACCTGCTGGGCCTTGGCGCACGGGAGGCCGCAGAAATCGATGCCCGATTCCCCAAGGTTATGCGCCGCGTCGGTGGGTATAATATTGACGCGCTGGTGCCGCGCGACACGCCCAACAACCTTGCGCATCTTTTGGTAGGCTCCGAAGGCACGCTTGCATACTCTACCGCAATCGAATTGAAACTCTGGCCTATCATTTCGAAAAAGGTGCTTGGCGTTTGCCATTTTCCGACCTTTCATCAGGCAATGGATGCCGCGCAGCACCTTGTCACCCTAAATCCGCAAGCCGTTGAACTGGTGGACGCCACCATGATCGGGCTGGCCCGGGACATCCCCATGTTCCGCCAAACCATAGAGGAATTCGTGACCGGCAAACCCGACGCCCTGCTATTGGTGGAGTTTGCGGAAGAAGACGCAAGTCTGCATGATCAGAAATTGCGCCAACTGGACGAAATGATGGGCGACCTCGGGTTCTCGTGGTCCGGTTCCGGCAAGAACTGGGGCGGGATGACGCCGGTACCTGATCCTGCGATGCAAGCACGGATCGCTGATTTGCGCAGCTCTGGACTCAACATTATGATGTCCATGAAAAGTGACGGTAAACCGGTGTCCTTTGTTGAGGATTGTGCTGTCGAACTGCCCGATCTTGCCGCCTATACTGCTGGCCTGACAGAGATCTTCGAACGTAACGGCACACGCGGTACATGGTATGCTCACGCCTCGGTCGGATGTCTGCATGTACGTCCGGTTCTGAACCTCAAGCTGGATCAGAACGTTAAAACGATGCGTGCGATCGCCGAAGAATGCTTTGATCTGGTGGCGCGCTACAAGGGGTCGCATTCCGGCGAACATGGTGACGGGCTGGTCCGCTCCGAATTTCATGAAAAAATGTTCGGCCCTCGGATGGTGGCGAACTTTTCCGAAGTCAAAAAGCGGTTCGATCCAACCGGGTTATTAAACCCCGGCAAGATTACCGATGCACCGAAAATGGATGACCGCCGTCTGTTTCGCTATGGCCCCGACTATAAAGTACCGGACTTTGAGACCGGGCTGGACTGGTCCGATTGGACCGGCAGCGCGGGCGGTTTTCAAGGCGCGGTCGAAATGTGCAACAACAACGGCGCCTGCCGCAAGCTGAAGGGCGGTGTCATGTGCCCGTCGTTCCGCGTCACGCGAAAGGAACAGGATCTCACGCGCGGTCGGGCAAACACGCTGCGGTTGGCGATCTCGGGACAATTGGGCCCTGACGCGCTGGCCTCGGATGACATGGCAGAGACGATGAAACTCTGCGTGTCCTGCAAGGGGTGTAAACGCGAATGCCCTACAGGTGTGGATATGGCGCGTATGAAGATCGAAGTGCAAGCCGCACGCCTAAGCAAAACCGGGCTGACTCTGCGTGACCGTCTGACGGCTTTTCTGCCGCGCTATGCCCCGATCGCCGCGCGCCTCCCTTTTCTTGCAAACCTGCGCAATACGGTTCCGGGACTGGCAAAACTGACCGAACCGCTGACCGGCTTTACCGCGACGCGCAAACTGCCGACATGGCACAAACGGCCGTTTAAAGACGATGAGGTGAGCGGGCATGAAAACCCCCAGGCAGTCGTCTTTGCTGATTGCTTCAACCGCTACTTCGAACCTGAAAACCTGCGGGCGACCCTTAAGGTGATCCATGCGGCAAATGTACCGGTACATCTGGCACAGGCGCCCAAGGGCGAACGCCCGCTGTGCTGCGGCCGTACCTTTCTGTCTGCCGGATTGATAGATGAGGCAAAAGTCGAAGCACGGCGACTGGTCGACGCCATGATGCCTTTTGTCGAGCAGGGCTTGCCCATCATCGGGCTGGAACCCAGTTGCCTATTGACCCTGCGCGATGAAATTCCCGCGCTTCTGCCCGGTGACGACACAGAGAAACTTGCCGCCAAAGCGCGCATGCTGGAAGAGTACATCGCCGATCAGGCGGACAACCCGAACTTTCAATTGCCACTGGCATCCCCTGCCCCAAAGGTTCTTTTGCATGGGCACTGCCATCAAAAGGCGATGGGCGTCATGTCCGGCATTGAAAAGACATTGTCGTTGCTGCCCGAAACGCAGGTCGAGGTGATTGAAACAAGCTGTTGTGGCATGGCAGGTGCTTTTGGGTATAGTACCGACACACACGAAACATCACGCGCCATGGCAGAATTGGATCTGGCGCCAGCGATCAGGAAAGCGGACACAGAGACATTGATTGTTGCAGATGGCACATCCTGCCGACATCAGATGGCAGACCTGACCACACGCAAACCCATCCACATGGCGCGCCTACTAGAAATCGCTCTGAAAAAGTGAGATATCATCCCCTATGATGCAAGCACCAAACCCTCAGGCCATCACCCGCACATCCTTGCATCACGAGTTGGTGGGCCGCCTTCAGACGTTGATCATCAATGCAGACCTTGAACCCGGCTCCAAAGTGCCGGAAAAGCTGCTTTGTGACCAATTCGGGGTTTCACGCACACCGCTGCGCGAGGCGCTTAAGGTGCTTGCCTCTGACGGGCTGGTCCGGCTTGAACCAAACCGTGGTGCCTGGGTGACCCGTGTTACGGTTGAAGAGGTTGAAGAGGTTTTTCCGGTTCTGGGTGCCTTGGAGGCGTTGTCGGGCGAACTGGCGTGCCAACATATTACAGATGCCGAAATTGACGCGGTACGCGATTTGCACGCCCAGATGATGCAAAGCTACAAAGAGCGTGATCTGGACGGGTACTTTAGGATCAACCAGAAAATTCACCGCGCGATCTTGCTTGCCGCGCGGAACGGGACGTTAACTTCCTCTTGTCAGGCACTGTCACTGCGCATGCAGCGCGCGCGGTATCTGGCCAACATGACCCAAGGAAGATGGCAAGAAGCCGTGCAGGAACATGAACGCATCTTGGCGTTCCTTGTGGCGCGCGATGGACCGAACCTGGCACGGACCCTAATGGATCATATGAATTTCAAACGCCTGTCGGTTGTGCAATGGCTTCAGTCGGACCGGTTGAACAAGGACTGAGGCGTCGCGGGGCAGCTGTTGAGAAAGGATAGAGCGACAGCCAAATAGGGACCCGCAATTGGCGCATGGCCAATCATGCGTTGGAACATCTGACGACACCTCGCTATTGCCTCCAAGAATGGTCGAAATCCGACTTAGGCATCAGCACCCTGACCAAGCAGTTCACTTGACCATGTCTGTCAGTCAATTTTCGCAACCAGATGTTGTGTGGCACATTTCGCCAATACCCGCCATTGGTCTTGTACCGTGAGGTTTTCCGCTAGGCCATCGTGAATGGGTCATCAAGCACGCCGACCAAGGGCATCAGGAACGCGCCAGTGGTCGCGCTTGACGCTGCTTGATAGTAACCATCAATCGCAACAACTGCGTTGGTCAGGCTATCTTGTGAACCGTCAAACATGGCCATCGCCGCAGAGGCATTCTCCAGATTTGACATGCCTTTGTGTACAGCAAAGTACGCGCCAATATCTGTCTTGTTCGCAAGATAAGCCTGATCAGCAAGTTGCTGGGTGATGAAGTCGGACGTTGCATCCGACGGAGGGCTTGCTTTCGCGCCACCAAGGATCGCGAGAATAAACTGGTCCCGCCCGACCGCGCCACCATCAAGCACACCAACCCAGAAATCATATCCTGTCTGGTCCGCCACACGCCCCAATACGTTGGCATAAACGGCAGTAGCAAAGTCATTATTGCTAAGCGAACCAGGATAGGTTTCGCGGGTTTCGTCCTGATCGATGAACAGGGTCGCGGTTTCCGCAAGCGATGTACCATTGGCAAAAGCCGTGCCCCAAAAGTTCAGGCCCACAGCGTCGGGGGCTCTGTTGAAATAGGCAATATATAGCTCAATGAAGCTTTCAAATTGGGTTTGGGACAGACCAGTAGGGCCGCCAAAAATGCCAAGGTTGAACGGGCCGTCAAAGATGTCTGTCGTGAAGTCAAGGAATTCAATATCAACGAGCTGGTCGGTGCCATTTCCGGTTGCAGTGCGATCTGCAAGCGTTGTCCCATCAGGGCTAAGCGTCAGGGTGTAGGAGGCCTGATTGCCAGAATAATGCGCGGTATCGATCCCGCTACCGCCGTCAATCCTGTCGTCGCCCGCCTCCCCTGCCAATGTGTCATTCCCGCCCGCCCCCAAGAGCACGTCATCGTCTGCGCCGCCATTGATCAGCTCTGCCCCCTCCCCGCCGCGCACAAAGTCGTTGCCCGCACCTGTGAAAATCCGGCTATCATTTTCCGTACCGCCATTGGGGTTGATACGCACAACTGTCCCCGGCAAGGCGTCGACCACGATGATGTCATCATTGCCACCTGGCACGTCGGGCCAGCTTGCCAGCAGGTCGGATACCTCGACCGGGCTGCGGGAATAGTCGACGCTTAGCAACAATTTCCCGCTCGTGGAAAACACTTCCATCGCGTTCACTTTACCGGAAAGATCGCTCAATGCGCTTAGGTTGGATTTGTCAAAGGTGCCGGACAATTCTATCAGCAGGTTGTCCCCTGTGACGCCTTCCAAAAACAGCGCCGAGGTTCCCGTTACGCTGATCAACGCCGTGTTTGCATTCGTCAATGCGGCGCTGATGCCCCCTTCGGACAAGATGTTGGCGCGGGAATAGATCGTGGTCACGCCTGGCGGAATATCGTCTTTATCCTCCAGACCGGCAACCACACGGCGCGCAACGTTTGTCTGCGCAGAGTTCACAAAGAGTTGCGCGGCGATGTCCTTGCGCGCCAATGAACCCGGCCGCAGAGAAAACGCATCCGCCTCGTCATAATTTACTTCATAGCCAAGGTCTTGCATGGCCGCGATCGTCAGCTCGCTGATGGGATTGTCCGTGCCGCGATTGCTCAATCCTTCAAAACGCAATCCGACAGAGGACGTCATCAGCTCGTCATTCAGAACCGCTTCGCTCCAATACTCACCGGCAAGGGCGCCGTCTGCGCCGTCTTCCAGAACGTTCTGGCCATTCAGATCGCCCGACAAGTCCTGCATTTCGCGCAGCCCATTTGGCCCGACATAGGTTGCAAGACCGTCAATATCGCGGACCAGGCCCGTTTCTTCCCAGAGCGCGCCGAACCCAAGTGCCCGACCGATGCTGTTTTGCACAAGTTCATCAAGATTGAGAGCGCCTCCGATCTCGCCCGGGTTCATGATAATGCGCGCATAGGTCGGTAAGGCACCCGCGCCGGAGGCCGTGTCTGATCGTTGGTCAAGCACCGTTGAGATTGCCAGGATGTTTTGCTCTACGCCTTCAAAGGAAAGCTCAATGTCCTGCACCGAAACCTCGATCAAGATATCATCAACAAATCCGTAGCCTTCAACAAACCCGTAATCCAGATCCCCGATGATGATTTCTTCCCAGCGTTCAACTGCATCTTCGAACGCGGCGATATATTCATCAGGCACGTCATCCGATGTGAATTCGATCGTGATGTCGAATGTGTTGTCGTCCAGTAGCCCTAAATCGTTCAGCTCTAGTTGGTATTGGCCTAAGGTGTCTCCAAATCCGCCAGCAGCCAGGTAAAATGTGCCGGAAATGTCCGTGACGAACTGAAGTAAGCTGCGCGTTCCGGTGCCACCATCGTCGTTTTCGGTGTTCTGGATCAGGACGCCATTGCTGTCATAAACCCCTTTAAAAAAGGGATCGGCCAGGGCGTTGGAACCTGCGGTTGGATTAAGTTCGATTTCATAAAGGCGGTTGCCCGACAGGTTGACTTCGAACCAGTCTTCGTCCTGCACAAAGTCGATACTGCCTACGGCTGTCCCACCAGACACAATCGATCCGCTGGTGTCGATGTCTGCGGCAAAGTCATCGCGTACGCCGATATTGATGACTTCGACTGCGTAGGTCCCGATGCCACCAAATTCGTCTTGAACCCCAAAGAAGAATTCGCCCGCAGTTCGCGGGGTGAAAAATGATGCGGTGTCATCACCGACAAATTGCGAGTTGAGCGTTTGTACGAAGGTGAGAGCTGCGCCGTCCAGATCGCTGGTCGAGAAAATCCCGACCAAGTCTGGGTCAAGCAAGGTGCCATTGTTTGTGTCGCGTCCAAGAATGCTAATTTCATAAGTGGTGTCCGCGTGCAAAGACACGCGGAAGCCGTCGATGTCGCCAGAGGTCTCGATCTCTCCGGTTGTCCGGCCATTGACCGAAACACTGCCAATGCCAGACGCAGGGCCGGGAAGAAAGTCATCCACAAACCCGGCGCTTTCCAAGGTGAGTGTGTAGTCCCCCGTGCCGGTATCCCCAGCCGAGGCGACTTCAATCTGGTAGATTCCACTGAGATCAACAATGAGGTTGTCGACCAACGCGTTCGTGCCAACACCGCTATTGTTATCGGCACTGTCCGCGACAAGCTGGCCGTCCCCCCGGAACACACCTGCGATCCGAGGATCACCAAGTGATCCGCCACCCGTGCCCGCCCCTTCCAGAGAGACACTATAAAGAACGCCCGCTTGCAGCGTGACATCAAAGCGGTCTCGATCCGCGTCAGTCTCCAGGATGCCCGTTGTCGGCACGTTGACCGCAGCTGACCCGAAAACAGTGGCGCCATTACCGGGCAAAAAGTCGTCTTCAGGTGTGTTCACCACCCCCAGCAGGGTCACGCTGGAACCCCCAATGGTGACGACGCGGTTTCCCGCGCTGTCTTCGGATACGACCTGAGCGTCGATCTGCGTTTGAGTAAACGCTGAAAAGTCCAGCACGTCAGTAAAAACCTGAAAATCTGTAATTGTGTCGTCACCACTGAGCAAGGTGATGGTGAATGTGTCAGCCCCGTCGCCGCCGGTCATTAGATCATTATCAGCACCGCCGATGATTGTATCGTTGCCGTCACCACCAAGGATTGTGTCATTGCCAGCCAGTCCACTTAGTACGTTACTACCGCTGTTGCCTGTCAGGACGTTACCAACCTCATTCGCGGTTCCGTCAATGTTGGTGCTGCCCGTCAACGTCAGGTTTTCGAGGTTGTAATCCCCATTGTTCCAGTCGGGCAGCGCGAATGAAATTGAAGCGCGCACCTCGTCCACATCACCGGTTGCCGTATTGCCCGGACCATAGCTGTCGTAGGTAAACTCCCCCAGCTCATCGCCAATATCATCGACAATATAGACGTCCGCGCCGCCTTGGCCCCACATCAGATCAGCGCCGGTTCCGCCGTCCAATGTATCATCCGAGGCCCCCGGGCCACCGTACAATGAATCGTTCCCGTAACCGCCCTCTGCATAGGTGTTGTTGCCATAGCCATTGATGGAATCGTCACCCGCGCCCCCGGTCAAAGTGTCCGCGCCGATTGGTGCACTCTCAAAATCATCGACCAGACCCGTGGTGCCCTCAATGGTGTCATTGCCCGCACCGCCATCAATGTTGTCAGCGCCCAAGCCACCGATAAGGACATCGCCACTGGCCAATCCGATGATCGTGTCATTACCGCCCGCACCGTTCAGCGTATCCGCAAAATCCGATCCTTCAAGCAGTTCGCCTGCGGATGTTCCCGTTTCGACAACCATCATATTTTCCAATATTTTATACAAAATGCTAATTAACAAACACTGCCTGTCTGGGCGAAACAGAGTCCAGAAACTTGTGTCAATTCCGCGAGTACAAGCAGTCAATTCCACCTGAGGCTACACTGGTGCATGCAGCACAACCACACGGCCATGGACCTAACAACCGCCAAGTTGCCAGCCCAATAGGGCCGGAAGGTTCCGCGCAAAGCTTCAGTTATCTGGTGCGGGCGGTTTTGATCCCGCGCCTCTGGCTTGGTAATCGTGAAATGACCGAACCCACATGCGGCAGAGGATTCTAACTTGAAATTGTGCCCAGCGTCTTGACCCACTCGCTCTTTGCAGTGGCGACATTGATACTGACATGCCCCGCATCACGACGGCCAAAGCGTTTGGGGCGCGTTTTTACAAAGATCGCGCCCGTATCTGTCACAGCATTGGGCAGCACGCGCATCAGTTGGGCAGGGTTGCTTTCGACAAGTTTCTTGTTCTCCGGTTTTTCCAGCTCCTCAGCAAGGATGGCAATCAGATTGGCTTGCTTCTTGCGGTTCGTCTCAAGGACGGAGTCAGACCAAGTATCATCATCTCCCCCACCGCCCTTGGCAATCATCTCGGCCCGATAAACGGCCGCCTCAGCCAGTTCCGCACCCCTTACAGAGTTTCCTTTGGCAATTCGATCTTCGATAAAGTCAATTTTTGTCTGTTTGATCCAGGTGTCCGAAAGTCTGGTGGTCGCCTTGATCATTTCCTTTTCGCTGCCCAGTTCCATGGCTTCGCCAAGTTCGACAATCAGCGATTTAAGCGCATCCGTTGTCATGTACCGGGCCAGTTCCTCGGGGGCCATCGTCTTGGCCAGAACTTTCTTGATTGCTCTCAGCTTTTT
Source organism: Sulfitobacter sp. (assembly GCA_049794055.1). Taxonomy (GTDB): domain Bacteria; phylum Pseudomonadota; class Alphaproteobacteria; order Rhodobacterales; family Rhodobacteraceae; genus Sulfitobacter. The sequence goes on along the minus strand of JBARCL010000129.1, from coordinate 45,744 downwards.
CTCAAGGGCCCTGGTATGATCCTTGTCCAGTTCGTAGTCATTTGCCGAAAACGCTATAGAGGGACCTGTGTTCTTGTCAGTTGCTTTTCGCGTCCCGTGGCGAGAGGTATATTCGCCCGCCAGTTTTCCCAGTACAGTGTCAACAGACATGTCCAGTGACGTTGTCGATTGGAAGGTGACCTCAGGCGCCTTAGGGGCGATATTTGTTCTTTCGACGCGTTCTATCAGTGTCTTGTTCTTGGTGGCATCAATTTTGGCCCTGCCGGCAGCAAACCGGTCATCTGTCTTTAATGTTTCAGCGGCTTGCGCACTAAAGTCTTCAAAGAACTTCATCATCGCGGGCAAATGCTCGCGCACGTAATCCGGCCCGTAAGAGGCAATCAACTGGGGGATCGAGACAATATGCTCTTGCAACAGCCTTAGATCGGCCCCTTCAAAATCTGTTTCGGTCACCTTTTTCTTTCCATACCCCACCATGCGACCGCTCACGCGCTCCTTTATTGAGGTCTGTGCGGGGTCGTCGCCGGACAGGAGGTGCAATTTGCGAATATCAGCGTCGATCGCATCGAGGTACTTTTTCTTTTCCTCCTCGGTCTTGTAGGGCAGCGTGTCTTCATCGTCGCTAACCAGATGTGCCGTCAGATGCGTCATCTCATGGGCCAGCGTCCCCATCGGATCCCCTTCCAAGCTGTCAGTCTTCATGGGTATCAACAGGGAATTGACCTTTTCGTCATAGGCACCGGACGGGCCCACCGATTGGCCAAACAGCGGACCGACGGTATTGGTGTCATTCACAAATATCCGCAAACCGCCCTTGGGCGGACCACGGTCATTACAGCCTGCCGCTGCAGCCAGATCAAGGATCGGGCGCATTTGTTCAACTGCATAAAGCGTTTCGTACATTTTGCGCAGTTTGTGTTCATCGCTTACCGGATCAGCGCAGCGCGACATCATGCATAGAAGATCGACAGTTGAATGCGTGCCCTGAGAAAGAGGCGGCTTGTTGCTGCACAACCCTGCCTTGACCAGTGCGGCCTCTGCTTCCTTGTTGGTAGACCCCAATGTCATATCATGCGCGGTCCAGCCGCGATCGTCCTTGATCGTGGCATCCAGTTCATCCCGACTGCCAATTTCCGCGACGGCTGAAACGTTGTTGCGGAAACCGGCCAAATGCAGCGGTGTGCGCCCGCCCCGGTCCTGTGCATTTACGTCTGCCCCATTGTCCAGAAGCGCCTTGACCGTCGCCGTCAGGGTTTCCTGTTTGTCGGTGGCGGTCTTGGGGATTTCACGGTTCAGGACCGAGTGTAATGTGGTACGTCCACGTGAATTTACGTGATTTGGATCACAGCCTCCCTTGATCAGTGCAACCATCACGTCGTCCTTACCTGCCAGCGCTGCGATATTCAGCGCGGTACGCCCTTCGGATATCGGCAATGTCGCAAACAAGGGATCGGCAGCAAGAATGCGTATTGCTTCGTCGACATCACCCGATTTGATCGCGGCTTGCATATCCGCACGGTTCTTTTTGCGCGCACGGGTCACGGCGATCAGAGCGTCGACGGCATCAAAGGAAGTATCATCAACGTTAATCGTGGCTTCAACGTCTTCCATCGACGGAAACCCGACAGACGTTTCCAGTTCCTTGAAGCGCTTGACAGCAATCGCTTTCAACTCACCAGTATTGAAATTTTCGTCACCGTCTTCGCGTTCGTCGGCATAGCGGGCCTCGGCCATCTTGATAAAGTGCACGAGCCAAAGGTTTTCCAGATTGCCAATATCTTCCTTTGCCAAAGCTTCAACAGCTTTGGGATTGCCGGTCTCGACAGCGGTCTGGTAGGCAGACTTTGCGTCAGGCCCGGGAAGTGTGAAATCCGCCCCAGATAAAGCAAGGTTCGTCATCAAGGCGGCTGCCTTGTCACCGTCCAGCGCCAGACTTGCAGCCATATGCACCGGTATCCCGCCCTTCGCGTCCGGGATATTGGGGTTTGCCCCCCTATCAAGCAAAAGATTGGCCAGCGCGTCATCTTTGGCCTCAAGGGCCTCGTGTAACAGCGTCTTGCGGGATGTATCATCCGTGTACTGCGTCAACAGATCCGGATCAGCGCCCAACAGCTTGCTGACCTCTGACAGGTCTTTAGAATCTATCGCCGATTTCAACTTTGCCTTGAGCGCAGAACGGCCAGCGGTAACGCGACATAGTTTGTCTATTGCATCCGTGCACAGTTTGTCCGTCAAAAGGCCGGTCACAGTGGATGTATCCGTCAGTTTGTCCGCTGCGCTCAGGGATTTGGCGACGCCTTCGATCACCCGCCGCAGTTCGCCCTTGTCCAGACTGGACGGATCACGCGGAGAGACGGTTTTGTATTGCGCGACCGCCTTTGACATCGCCGCATCAATGAACGTCTGTTCAACTTTGCTTGGCATGCCGCGCAGCGCCTTGTTGTCGGATACTGCGCGCAGCTTGCCATTGTCATTCAGCTTTACGCTGGGCACACCCAACATTTGCGCAAGGCCCGGCACCCCACCGGCATGGGTATTCATATGCGCCGCACCACACATGACGACAAACTTATCGCCCGGATGATCCAGCTTGGCCTGTGCGATCACATCAGCCGCGGCCTTGTTCATTATTGCAACCCGACGCTCTCCGTAAGACGGATCCTCAGAGGGGACACCAGGTTCTGCCTTGATGGTGTCGATGCCATATAGTTTGACACCTTTCTGTTTGGCTTTGACAAGAATAGGCTCCCAATCCACGCTGAACTGGCCCTTTATATCCGCCACACGCTTCTTTAGATCCTCGCTCATCTCCGCATCGGGGGGGCCACTCAAGTAGGCATCAAGATCGTCTTGCTGCTCCATCGCGAACTCTTCGATAAACAGCAGTTTGGCAGGCTGATCATCGTTGAGCATTTGCATAATCATGTCGCATGAACCGGAATCATTATGGTCGCGCCCCATCACCATGCCGTCAGATTTTTTCATTATGGCGCCGGCGGCGTCCTTGGCAGAGGCCTCGGGGTCAATTTCAGGCAAAGGCTGATCGACAAAATCATCACCAATCACGGTACGGCAGGTATCACGTGCCGCATCCAGGCGCGCCGCCATCAAATCGTGCAGCACCGGTGTGGCAAAGGCCATTGCCGCGCTAATGTCTTTCAGCTTTACCTGTTTGCGGATCTCAAAATATTTGTCCTTGAACTCGCGAAACTCGTATCCGACATAAAGCTTGTCTCCCCCCGCGTTAAACGCGACTAGGTCATCCGCCAGAAAAAGCTGTGCAGATGCCCCTTCTGCCCCGGTTGCGTTCAGCAATGCGGTCGATTCAGGCACAGACATCGGAATGATGAAGAGTGCGGTATTTGGGGTTACAGGCATGGACAGTCTCCCTGTAGTCTAAAAATTGATTTTTTATGCACCGGCTTTGGCCAATTCCGCGTCAAGAAGCATCAACGGTTGGGTAAGGGTGACCCGCAGCGGAACAGAAACAAAAGGGTTGTTTTCGACGTGGTTTACCAAGGGGGAGGATTCCAGGAAGGATATGTATTTTGTTACGATCTTGCGCGCCTGGGTCTTATGGCCGGTCCGGACATCACCCTGCTCAGAGTTGTTGAAATCATCAAGTGTGTCGGCCAGTCCCTCATTGAAATTACCCAAAACCTCATCCAAGCGGTCGGCAGATTGGGTTGATTCAGGGTCATCGAATTCGGCAAGAAGCGCTGATCGTAGATTGGCGATGTCAGAACCTGCCGCCTTTTTCGCGTCGATCCACCGCAACCTCAGCTTTTGAAAATTGACATTTGACGGGGGCAACATCGAGGCAAGCTCCAGCTCGATATCATCCATCAAATCCGCAGCTTCTTCGAACGCGCCATCGCTCATGAATTTCTGGAACGCCGCCAGATCACCCCGTAAGGTCTGCGCCAGTTCGGGGTCCATCTCTTTGAGCTTGCCAATGCTTCCTCTTAGATCACCCAATCGTTTTTGTGCATCGGCCTTTGCCGGATTTGCCGGTTCTGCGCTCCCTGAAGCGGGTGGCGGTGGCGGTGCATCTGGCGCTTGCGGAACTGCACCCAGCTTGGCAAGGGCCGCTTCGATCTTGCCCAGCATATTGCCACAGGCTTCTAGCTGCCCCTGCTTCAATTGCCCTGCTGCGGCTTTCAGCGCCTCGACCAGTTTTGCCTGGACGGGCTTTGCCTCAACCGCTGAAACCTCTGTCTTGAGCGCCATAAACCGGTCTTTCAACGCGCCCATATCCTGAGCGCCCGAGTTGGCAGCCGCTGACGTCGAAGCCGCGCCAGAAATCTTCGCCATTGCCGCCTCGAGTTTGTCCATGCCTGCGGTGGACGCGAGCGCATTTCCTTCAGAAAGCAGCGCCTGAACCCGCGCAAAAGGGCCGATCAGAACATCGGCATTTTCCATCTCCTCAAAGCGCCCGTGAAGTGCTGCGAACCGGGCCTGAAGCGGGGCCAGGTCGTCAGCGGGTGCTTCGGCTTGCGCGAGATCTTTTTCATCATCCGCAACGTCCTCTGGCAGTTGCTCTATGTCGGCGTCCAAAACCGTACCGTCTGCGTCCAAAATCTGAACGTTAAGGGATATCTTCTGAGTTTTCAGGAACCGCTTGAGCTTCTTTGCGATTGCAGGAATGACCTTCGCGCAGGTCAGGTTGAGGATCTTGCCATCAATCTCAGCGGTCCCAAATGCGAACTTGTTTCCGGGCCCGTCAGCCTTGGCTGTACGCCCCAACATTTCTGGCTTTTTGCGCCGGTCCAACAAGAAGTAATGTTCGCCATCCTGCTTGCCCAGATTTAGGCCAAAAGACACAGGCTGCTTCCGGGCAACCTTGAGAAGACCTTTCAGCTCGTCAGTCGTATGCGCAAGTTCGCTCATCCAATGGGCCCTTGATCAAAGAAAATGTTTGAAACGAAAAGTAATAATACACCAAGCTTGCAACCAAACTGACGCTTGGTCAAACCTTAATGGCCGCCGGTGGTCCTTGGGGCTTTGGTCCCGTCTGGTCAGAAAAGCCCTTTCTTATGGGCAAAGCGCTTTGGCGAAAGTGAAACTCTAAGAGATGTTTTTGCTTGACCCTTCAGACTTTCGGTCTGGTGTTTGATAATCGCCGGTGACGCCACAAGAACTGTTGCCTGCCCTCCCTTAAACAGTTTAGTCTGGTTCAGCTTTGAGGTGCTACGATCGGGTTGCCAGTGTTCGCGAGTGACCTAAACGACGGGTAAGTTCAACCGGGGTGAGATTGACGTGAACATTGTAGATAGTAATGCGCGTTGGGATCTCGAGAACGACAAGGCAATCGCCGAAGCCGTGCGGCATGCCCGCATTCCCCTATGTATTTCCGACCCCAATATCGCGGACAACCCGATTGTATTTGCCAATGACGCGTTCTTGACGCTGACGGGATATACCAAAGAAGATGTCATAGGGAAAAACTGCCGGTTCTTGCAAGGCCCTGAAACGACAAGGGAAAGCATTAAGGAGATCCGTCAGGCCATCGACAGACGGCAGGTCGAAACGATCGAAATCCTTAACTATCGCAAGGACGGGACCAGCTTTCTGAATGCTTTGCAAATCGGTCCAATTTTGGACAACAAAGGACAGCTCATCTATTTCTTCGGGTCGCAGCTGGATATCAGCGGAAAACGGGAAGCAGAAAACAAAGTTCGGGAACTCGCCGAAGCAGAGTTGATCCACAGGCTTCGGAACATCGTGAATGTGATGGCCGTTGTGATCGAGATGACAGCCCGCGAAGAAGAGACCTCCAAAGCATTGAGCACCATCGTGGTCGAACGGCTCCGTGCTTTGAGTGATGCCCATTTACAGACAATCGGGCAAAAAGACGAACGGGCGAACGTCGGAATGAAAGAGCTCATCAAGACAATTCTCGATGCTTATGCCCCCATGGGATCGGCACAGTTTAACCTTGAAGGCGAGGGCGTTATTTTGCCGCCGCATCTGCTTTCATGCGTTGCGCTTGGTCTACACGAGCTTGCGACCAATTCTGTGAAACACGGGGCACTAGGTGTCGCGACGGGTCTGGTTTACGTCAGCTGGAGAACTGCCGAAGCAGATGATGACCCGGTTTTACTGCTGGAGTGGCAGGAGAAGAACGGTCCCGCCGTGGTAAAGCCCGCGAAACAAAGCGGATCTGGGATCATCAATGATCTGATTACAGCGACCGGTGGAACGCTTGAATTTGACTGGAGCGAAAGCGGCCTGATTGCCCGCGCGGTACTGCCACTTTAGCCTCGCCCGTGGTGATGTCGGTCGGCGATATCAGTGCTTTGATGCAGCCCCAATAAAGAAGGGCACCTTTTGGCATCTGTAGACAGACGTGAAGAATGGCGCCGACCTCCAATGTCGAAGCCTGCCCCATACCAAAAATCGCGCCCATCGATGTCGGCAATGTGGAGGTTGGCGGAAACCCTCATGACAATCCACCAAAGAAACCTACCAATACCCCGTGGCAAGACCATATGATCACAAGACAACTGTAATGTTTGCCTTAGGAAACCACGATGCCCCCTAGCACCAAGAAATGCCGGTTGGCTGTTATCGGCTTTGGCCCTCGCGGCTTGGGAGCCCTTGAGGCGCTCTTTATCCAAGCTCTTGAACACCCGGCGCGTGTTGCCATCGACATCTTCGATCCCTTTAAGTGGCCTGGCGCCGGACCGAATTTCGATCCTGATCAGAGCGCCCATTGCATTCTGAACATCCCCATCCGCGCACTGGATATTGATCCACCCGGTTTCCTGGAAGATTACATTCAACCGTTCTCCGAATGGTCATCCACACCTTATCATGTCGATGATTTTCCGCCGCGATCAGATCTTGGCGCGTATTTACATGCCCGCTTCAACGCGTTTTGCGCGGCAGCGAAAGAAAACTTCGCGATTACCCATGCAGATGCCCATATCACTGGTCTAAAACAAACCGCGACAGGCTGGTGGCTGGATGCGGATGGACAGTCATACGGGCCCTACGACGAAGTCCTGTTAACCCAAGGTCAACCCGCGACCAAATCCGATGACCAACGCGCCCGTTGGGAAACTTATGCCGCCGAACATGAACTGGCGCTGATATCGGCCTATCCAGCCAACACGCTCATTGAGGCTGCCGGTGACTGGAGCGGTGAAACAGTAACCATACGCGGTCTGGGGCTTTCAACGCTTGATGTTATTCGGATGTTGACTTGGGGGCTCGGCGGGCGGTTTGAAGACGGCAAATACCACCCCTCTGGCAGGGAACCAAATAGAATTTTGCCGTTCTCCCTCGATGGTTTGCCGCCCGCAGCAAAACCCGCAACCGGGGCTGTCGACGCACAATATGATTTGAAAACCGAAGAGACCGACACCTTCAGGGCGGCTTTGGAAGAAACAGTAACGCAGCACCCAGACGCTGCGCTTCGGACACTTTGTGCGGCGCTTGTCAAACCTGCAGCCCGTATCCTCGCTGACCTTCGGAGTCCCAAAAAAGATATTGATGTTCAGCGGTGGCTCACTATCGAACGGGAAGATCCGGGGGCGCAAAACAGTCCATCCGCCGAAGCGGCGCTGCAAGATGCAATCGGCATGGCCTACGGCCGTATTCCACCAACGGTGGGTTATGTGATTGGGCAAATCTGGCGCAAATGGCAAAATGAACTGCGTCAGGGGGTGAATGCTGAACAGCATGAACCCGCGACCGCAGCGGCGTTGGTTGCTTTTGACGAGGGACTAAAGCGGTTCAGCTACGGACCGCCGGTATCGGCGGCGCAAGAACTGCTTACTTTGATCGAATGCGGGCGCGTCAGCCTTTGTACCGCCGATGACCCGGCTGTAATTCTCGACCCGACTGGCTGGCGACTAATCGAAAGGGATGACGGCTTGCTTGCGCCGGTGATGATTGACGCTGTCTTGCCAAATCCGGATATTGAACAAATCAGCGATCCCCTGATCAAGACGTGCGTGTCTGACGGATTGATCCAACCCATCGTCGATGGGTTGGGCGCACACACGCTGCCGGATGGTCAGGTGGTGAACCGCGATGGCGAATACCAGATCGGGCTTTCCCTGCTGGGCCGCCTTGCCCTCGGGAGCGTGATTGCCCCAGATTCTTTGCACGATTGTTTCGGCTCTGCCACGACAAGATGGGCCAACGGTGTTGCTGCTAGAACCTTTTAGGCGGCTGGCGCTGGCGGACAACACGACTGCGCTCTTGGTCCGCTCTGTATCCCCCGCTCGGGTCGCAATCTCCATCAGGGCGGCCAAACCCAAAGCAATCACAAAAAAGTGCGAGGATTTCTACCGCATCGCATCAGTTTGACTTGGAACTGCACGAAGCGGAACGTATAGTGAACAAATGGCGCAAAAAACACTTGATCAAAAGCTCGCGACCCTCAGCGACGCAGCCAAATACGATGCATCCTGCGCGTCTTCCGGCTCTTCCAAGCGGGACTCCCGTGATGGGAAGGGGCTGGGTTCCAACGACGGGTCCGGCATCTGTCACGCCTACGCCCCAGATGGCCGCTGCATCAGCCTTTTGAAAATCTTGATGACCAATTTTTGCATCTATGATTGCAGCTATTGCATCAATCGGGTGTCCTCTAACGTCAACCGTGCGCGATTCAGCGTAGATGAGGTGGTAAAGCTCACCATCGAATTTTACCGGCGCAATTACATCGAGGGGCTGTTCCTGTCGTCCGGTGTCATCCGCTCGCCGGACGATACAATGGCAGACATGGTGCGGATCGCCAGAAAGCTGCGTGAAGAAGAAAATTTTCGTGGCTACATCCACCTGAAAACCATTCCGGATGCCGCGCCTGAACTGATCGCGCAAGCTGGCCTATTGGCGGATCGTCTGTCAATCAACGTGGAATTACCAACAGATGCAGCCGTTCAGCAATATGCCCCCGAAAAGAAGCCCGAACAAATCCGACGGGCGATGGCCGACGTCAGACTGCGCAAAGAGGCCGCCAAAGAGACGACATTCAGGGGAAAACGCCCCGCGCGCTTTGCCCCGGCCGGACAGTCCACGCAAATGATTATCGGCGCTGACGGGTCAAATGACGCAACCGTGTTAGGGCAATCAACACGGCTTTATTCCAGCTACAAGCTCAAGCGCGTGTATTATTCAGCCTTCTCTCCAATCCCTGACAGTTCCGCCAAACTGCCGTTGATCCGCCCCCCGCTTGAACGTGAGCACAGATTGTATCAAGCAGATTGGCTGCTGCGGTTCTATGATTTTCAACTCGACGAAATCACTTCCGTTTCGACGGATGGGAACCTTGATCTTGAGGTCGATCCAAAACTGGCATGGGCGCTGGTGAACCGCGCTGTTTTTCCGATCGATGTGAACACCTCCAGTCGTGAGATGTTGTTGCGGGTGCCCGGTTTCGGCGTCAAAACGGTGAACCGCATTCTGTCCACGCGCCGCCACCGCGCCCTGCGCTACGAAGATATTGCGCGCATGGGGGGATCCATGAAAAAGGCACGCGCCTTCATTACGGCGATCGGATGGTCCCCCGGATCGCTGACGGACAGTGCCAACTTACGCGCCCGCTTCACACCACCGCCAAAGCAGCTATCACTTTTTTGATGCAGCACGTCGTGATCCCTGACATCCATGCCGCAACAATCTGGCGCGACAGGGCGCGTGGTTTTCTGGCTGCGGGCACGCCACCTCATGAGATCCTATGGGGCGATACCACCAGCGCGGCGGACCTGTTCGCCACGCCCGCACCCGCCGTCCCGCCATCCACGGTCAAGGTTCCGCGCAGTTTTGTTGCCATGGCCAACACTGTTGCCTGGCATAGTGATCCTGAACGCTTTGCCCGCCTTTATGCCTTCTTGTGGCGGCTGCGCGAGGCACCCTATCTGATGACGGACCGGGGTGATGCCGATCTGGCCCGCTTGCGCCAAATGGAAAAGAATGTGCGCCGTTGCCAGCACAAGATGAAAGCCTTTGTCCGCTTTCGCGAGATCACCCTTCAAGGTGCGAACCGACGTTCCTTTGCCGCGTGGTTCGAACCCACGCATAATACTGTAGAACCCACCGCGGATTTCTTTGCCGGTCGGTTCGCAGATATGGATTGGCGTATTTTAACGCCCAAAGCATCCGCAATATTTGAAGGGGGACAACTTTCTTTTGAGAGCGGTCAGGTCAAACCCGACCTTCCGAACGATGCCAGCGAAGATCTGTGGATTACCTATTTCCGCAATATCTTCAATCCAGCGCGGTTAAAGGTTCAGGCAATGCAATCGGAGATGCCCAAGAAATACTGGAAAAACATGCCTGAGGCGGCGGCCATACCCGATCTGATTGCAAATGCCCCTGCACGTGCGCGAAAAATGGCATTGGCTGCACCGTCCCTGCCCCCAAGACATATGGCGAATGCCCAGGCGCAACTGGCAAGCTGTGCCTCGGCCTGGGAAGGCCCTGACGCGGCGCTGCCAATTGAAATCAATGCCTGCACCCGCTGCCCGTTACATCAATGTGCAACACAGGCGGTTCTTGGCGAAGGACCGATGGATGCCGCCCTTATGATAGTGGGTGAGCAACCGGGTGATCAGGAGGATTTGAAAGGCAGGCCCTTTATCGGCCCCGCCGGGAAAGTCTTTGACAGGGTGGCCAAGACAGCGGCGCTTGATCGGCGGACTGTGTATGTCACCAATGCAGTAAAACATTTCAAATTCAGCCCCCGGGGCAGACGGCGTATTCATCAACGGCCGAACACGTCCGAGATTGAGCATTGCAAATGGTGGCTGAACGCAGAGCTGGCTCAGGTAAAACCCAAGCTGGTTGTTGCACTGGGCGCGACAGCGGCACAGGCGCTGACAGGCAACGGCTCTTCGGTCATGGCCCGACGGGGCAAGATTGAACAAGCACAGGACGGCCCGCCTGTCTTGATCACAATTCACCCATCCTATGTCTTGCGCCAGCCCGAGGGCGATGCCCGTCAAAAAGCGGAAAATCTGCTGCTGCACGATCTCAAGGCTGCGCTTCGGGAGATTGGTGGTTAAGGGATATGTATCAAAGCGGAAAACAAGCGCCGTGCGGCGGGAAGCCTGGCCATGCGAACAAACCCTTGATCCCGTTAAAGAAAGGCAGCGCACTCGCTAATGTGGTTTAGCTGCAGCCCTTAATCGATTCCACCGAGCCACTAGGGGGAAAGTTTGAGGGCAGAACCGCGCTGTCGTCTTTGACGCTCTCCCAACATCAACATCGCCGGTGTGACGATCAGCGTCAGAACCGTGGCAATGATCAACCCTCCGGCGATAGCGGACGATAATTCGGTCCACCACTGCGTAGAGGGTGCGCCATAGACCACCTCGCGGGTGAAAAAATTGAGGTTCACGCCGATCACCATTGGCATCAGACCCAACGCTGTTGTCACCGATGTCAGGATCACCGGTCGCAGACGTTGCGCGCCGGTGCGGAGCGCCGCCTCAAGCGGGGCCTGACCGGATTTTTTCAGATCATTGTAGGTGTCAATCAAAACGATGTTGTTGTTAACTACGATGCCCGCCAAGGCGATAACGCCAATCCCTCCCATGACGATGCCAAAAGGTCGGCCCGTGATAATCAGCCCCAACAAAACACCGGCGATCGAGAACACAATCGCACTCATCACGATTAAGGCCTGAAAGAAGCTGTTGAACTGGATCACAAGGATCACGAACATCATAAAGATTGCGGAAGCGAAGGCGCTGATAAGGAAAATCATGCTTTCAGCCTGATCTTCGGCTTCGCCTGCAAAGCTGAAATTCACGCCGTCCGGCAACTGCGCTGCCTCTAAGGCGGCTGTAAGAGCGATGACCTGATCGTTCACCAACACATCGGAGGCGACGTTTGCCTCAATCGTCGTAACGCGCTTTTCGTCGATCCGGCGGATCACGCCGGTGCGTTCTGACGGGGCGAAGGTTACAAAGTTGGCGATCGGGACAAGACCTGACGAAGTCGGCACCCGCAGCCCCGCCAGTTCCGACAAGGAGCGTTCCTGGCGCGGAAAGCGCACGCGGATATCCAGCGATCCGTCCACATCGTCGGGGCGATAATCCGCAACCGTGATGCCTTGGGTCAACAGTTGAACCGCCTGCCCCAAAAGGCTGACATCAGCACCAAAACGCGCGGCCTCTGCCCTGTTCACAAGGATCGACACTTCGACCCCTGGAACGGGGCGGGTATCGGTGACATCGGTGAAACCGCCCAAGCGGTCCATGATGTCACGGACCTGTTGCACGGCTTGTCCCTGTACACCCGGATTACGAGCGGTGATCTGAAGGTTGACGGGCTTACCGGCGGTCGGCCCCCCGCTTTCGGTTTGGACCTGGACGTCGATGCCGGCAATGTCCGAAACGCTTGACCGGATATCCTTGCTGATTTCAGCAGCAGTGCGGCGGGTGTCCCATGGGGTCAGCTCAAGCTGCAGCGTGCCGATGGTTTCTTCATCCCCCTGCCCTGCACTCATCATCGAACGGGCATAGATGCTGGCGATTTCGTCATACCCGAGGATACGATCTTCGACAGCGCGCACCAGCGTGTCCCTCTCGAAGATCGAGAAATTGTCACGCGCCCGCACCTGCACCTGCATGAAGTCGGGTTCAACCGACGGGAAAAAGCTGACCCCCTTGCCAAACACCCCGTACATTCCAAAACCGCCCAACAACAGCGCGACTGCCAGCAAAAGTGTTGCGGATGGTCTGAGAATGGCCCACTCCAAAAGCCGAACGTAACCACCGGTAAAGCCGGTCATGCTGCGTGGATCGCCCAACTCGGCGGCATGCAACTGTGCCTTTGCTTTGGCTGTCTGGGGTTGTCGTTTGCCGATCAACCCACCCACGACAGGAATAAAGACAAGTGCCATAAACAGCGATGCAAACAGGGTCAGGATCACGGTGATAGGCAGAAACTTCATGAATTCCCCCACCATTCCTTTCCAGAAAAGCAGCGGGAAAAACACGCTGAGTGTGGTCGCGGTGGATGCAATGATCGGCCATGCCATGCGCTTGGCCGCATAGGCATAGGCCTCTTTCGGGGGGGCGCCTTCTTGCAGTTTACGGTCCGCCAGTTCCGTAGTGACGATGGCCCCGTCGACCAGCATCCCCACCACGAGGATCAGTGAGAACAACACCACGATGTTCATCGTATATCCCATAGTCCAAAGCGCGATGACACCGGCAAGAAAAGCGCCGGGAATTGACAAGCCCACAAGGATGGCAGAGCGGGTGCCCAGCGCCAGAACGATCACAATCATCACCAGAATAACGGCGGCAATAACGTTGGCTTCCAGATCGCTCAGCATGTCTTTGACCTGCTTGCTTTGATCTTGCAGATAGGTGATTTGCACACTGTCGGGCCAGTCGACGCGTAATTCCTCGACCAGTGCTTTTACGTCTGCCACGGTGTTAATAATATTCGCGCCAGACCTTTTGGTCACCTCAAGCGCCAGTGCAGGTTGGCCGTTGATGCGTGCAAAAGAATTCGGATCCTCAAAGGTACGCCGGATCGTGGCCACATCGCCAAAGGTAACGACGGCATTGCCCCGCACTTTGACCGGCATCGCCATGACATCCTCAAGGTCTTCAATCAGGCCCGGCACTTTCAACACAATCCGCCCCGAACCGGTTTCAATTGCGCCCGCTGCAATCAGCCTATTATTGCGCTGTATCTGGCCGATCAATTCGTCAAACGACAGGTTGTAAGTCTGGAAGACCGTCGGGTCGATCAGCACTTCGAGGAACTCGAACCGCTGGCCGCCGATTTCAGCTTCAAGCACACCTTCAAGGCCTTCGATCTCTTCCTGAAGCCGCTCCGCCAGTGTGTTCAGTGTCCGTTCGGGCACCGGGCCGGACAGAATTGCGGTGATGATCGGGAACAGGGCGGTATTGATTTCGGTGATCGTGACGTCCCGGGCGTCTTCGGGCAATTCGGATTCAACGCGGTCTACTGCCTCGCGCACCTTGTCCAGCGCTTCGTCGTTGTCGCCACCGGGCAGGAATTCCAACTGGATGCTGGCGAACCCTTCGGAGGCATCCGATTTCATTCTATCCAACCCGGCAATTGAGGCAAATTCCGTCTCCATCGGTTCCAGCAGCAGACGCTCTGCATCTGACGGGCTGATCCCGTCCAAACCCGTCGAGACGTAAAACAGCGGCAGCGGGACCTCGGGGTTGGCTTCCTTGGGGATCGACACATAGGCAAACGCACCGACACCCAGCACCATCAGCAGGGCCATGACGACAACACGCGCGCGGGAAAACGCCGCATTAATGAGGCCGTCCATTATTTCCGCTCCTGCGCGGCGGGGGCCACCACTTCGGACTCATTTACGTACCCCTGCCCCACCGTGATCACGTCGGCCCTCTCTGGCAGCCCGGTGACCCAGATGCCGTCGATCTGTGCCCGAACCACCTCGATCGGAAAGAAAGCGACCCTATTATCCGCGTCGACCGTTTTGACGCCCAGTGTGCCCTCGGTATTCAGCGAAACGATAGACGGTGGCAGGAAGTGGGCAGTCACTTCGCCTGTGGGGATCACAACCTCGGCCGAAATGCCCGCAGGAATTGCGTTGTCGTCATTGGCAACCTCGACTTCGGCCAGAAACGTGCGCGTTTCGGATGCCGCTGAGGTGCCCACAAAGGTCACGGCCCCTTGCCGTTCCTCCCCCGTGATAAATTTTACAATTGCCGTCTGACCGACCGCGATGCGCACCAAGGACTGCTGGGGCACCTGAATGGCGACGGTCAACGGCGTGATGTCGACCAGCCGCCCGACTTCTGTACCCGCTGACACAAACTCCCCCGCGTCCAGATCAAGTGTTTCGATCCGGCCTCCAAAAGGTGCTGTTATCGTTAAGGCCTCTGCGTCCTGTTCCACTTCTGTCATCTCCGCTTGGGCAGAGGCCAGTGCGGCCCGTGCCTGCGACACACGATCAGTCGTCGATACGCCCCGGTCGAGCAATTGTTGGGCGTTGTCGAATTCCCGCTGGGCGCGGGCCAGCTCTTCGGCTGCCCGCCGGGCATCTGCGTTATTGGTTGCAGGGTTAAAACGCGCGATGATTGTACCAGCATCGACATCTTGGCCTTTGACAACGAAGACTTCCGCTATGTCACCGGATGTCTCCGCTCGCATCATCGTGTCCCGATCGGGCAATGCCTGCCCTTCGGCCTGATAGAACTGGTTTACCGTTTCCGCGACCGATGTTGTCACCGCCACGGCAACCGGCTTTGGTTCTTCCCGCGCGATCACCGGATCGGTATTTTCGGTCGGGAAAACAACGCCACTTCCCATCCAGCCTACGATTGACAAAACAAGCGCTCCGGCGATCCAAGTTGAGCGGGAGGCACCCTTGTCGTCGGAGAACGTCAAGGCCTGTGGCGCCAAACCGGCCTGAGCCAGATTGCGCGCATCACCATCCGAAGGCGCCGATTTTTCAGGTGTTACATCGGCGCTGTCGTTCTTGGTCGCAATCGCGGCATCGTTTGTCATGGTCAAAATCCTTTGGCGCGTTTTTCCATCGCGCTGCTTTACGGCGTTGTGTTCGTCTTTGTCTCATTCAAAGCAACTGTCACAGCCCAGTCCGAGGTTGCGTAAAGGTCGATATAGGTCGACAAGCGCCGTTTTGCACCCTTATCTTCTGGCAGGTGGTCCACTGATCAGCAATTTCGTCGCTGGTAACTGAACAGAGATTGTGCCCCTCGATAGCACTGCGCATCGCAAAGATCATTGAGGCGCGCAAGGCAGCTCCGAGCCAAAAATCCCCCTGTCGACGCCTTCAACGCCACACGGTATCTGCCTGCCCCTTGGCGGGGCGTCAGTATAACTTGACCAGAACAGGTGACCGCATTTCGCGGCAAGGCCAGAGCTTTCGATGAAGCTGGGATTTGCCTCAAAATCGAAACAAACTGCCACGATTCAATTCTGTTTGGCGAAAAAAAATCGCGACTTCCTGTCTGTAGATTAACAAACCCAAAACCTATGGAAAATACAGTCGGAGATCAGTCAACCAGTCTTAGGATCAATCAATATGATACGTTCACTTCTTACTGCGGGCCTCGCTGCGATATTACTTTCAGGCAATCCTTTAGCTGCCGCTCAAGGTGTCACCGACACGACCGTTAGTTTGGTTCAGGTCGCCGCGATGGAAGGGCCTGCAGGCGCGCTGGGTCTTGGTATGAATCAGGGTTTGCGGGCCGCTTTCGAAGAAGCCAATCGTGCGGGTGGAATCCATGGGCGTACAATTACCCTTGAGGCAATGGACGATAGCTATGAACCCGATAAATCCATTGATCAGCTGCGCGCAGCGATTGCGACAGACTCCTATCTCGCATTGGTCGGGCCTGTTGGCACGCCAACCACGAAAGCGACACAGCCGATCGCAACGGAGGCCGGCATGCCGATTGTCGCGCCGTTCACCGGCGCTGGGTTTCTGAGGGATCCACAATTGCGCAATGTGACGAACCTGCGCGCAACCTATGATGCCGAGACACAGGCGTGGATTGACTATCTGGTTGATGTCGAAGGTGTGACCGACATCGCGATCTTGTATCAGGACGACGGGTTTGGACGGGTCGGATTGTCAGGCGTGAAAAAGGCACTTGATGCCCGTGGCATGACGCTGGTGGCAGAAGGCACATATACCCGCAACACAGTTGCAGTGAAGTCCGCGCTGCTTGAAATTCGCAAGGCCGAACCGCAGGCCATGGTCATGGTTGGCGCGTATAAACCATTGGCGGAATTTGTAAAACTATCCAGGAAAATGAAAATGGATCCGACGTTCATCACAATTTCCTTTGTCGGTTCAAAGGCCTTTGCCGCCGAATTGGGTGCGGCTGGTGAAGGCGTTATTGTCAGTCAGGTGGTTCCGCAGCCCTGGGATAACTCCCTGCCAATCGTGGCCGAATATCAAGCGGCGTTGACCGCATTGGACGCAAGCGCCGAACCGGGATTCGTTTCTTTGGAAGGTTATGTCGCCGGTCGTCTGGTCATTGCAGGATTGACCGCTGCTGGAACGGGATTGAACCGCCAAAGTTTTATGACAGCAATGAATGGCTTGGGAAAAGTGGATCTGGGTGGCATGACGCTTAGCTTCGGACCCGGCGACAATCAGGGATCAGACGACGTCTTTTTGACACGTATTCTTCCCGATGGGAGTTTTGAGGCGTTTGGCGCTGGCAGCTAGAAGCTTAAGGGGCTGCCGGTTTTAAGGTGGCCCTATCTCCTTACCAGCATAGCCGCTGGCATTTCGTCGCATAAGGTTAAAACGGGCATCAAAATGACATCTCGACTTTCGAACTCCCTAGGATCGGTGATCGTACGATTGGGCCTGATTTTCGGCGCGCTCGCGGCGATGACAACCGCTGCAATTGTAGTGGCCTGGTTGGTTTTCCAATCAATTGCAAGTAATATGGCGGTCCTGTCAGATGAATATCTGCCGGAATTGAAGGCCAGTGCGAAGGTTGTCGCCACGACCGATGCCGTGAAGGATATTCTGCTCGACGTCCTGGTTTCCGATTCCACTAACGAGCTGGATCGACTGGCAGAAACCATGCAGACAACACTTGGTTCCATGCGCGAGAGCATCACTACAGACAATCCGTCCACGCATGAAGAGATGTTTTCATTGGCGGATGAGGTGGAAAACAGTCTCGCTGATCTGACAGCCGCGCGGAAAGATGCCCTAGAGAGCCAGACTTCAGTTGCAGTTAAAATTAAGGAAGCGTTGGACCTGGCGACAGGTGCCACAGGTATTCTGGCCAGCGCCTCGGATGCAGCCTATGCGGAGCTGGTAGAGGGAGGGGACAGAACAATCGACTCTGTCGACGCGAGCCTGACCCAATTGATCGAGAGCGACTTCGCGCTCTATCAATCCACCTTGTCTGTTCAATCTGAAATGAACCTTTTGTCCGGTCTCGCCCTGAGCCGAACACAAACCATAGACAGCGCAATCCGGTCAATTCTCGCCGATCTTGCAGCCGCCGCGGACAAACACCTGCGTGACTTGCTTGGCCAACTGTCCGAAACGGCGACAACCCGCGAATTGGCCGAAAGGTTAAGAACCACGCAATCAGAACTGATGAAGACATTTCGGAACACCGGTCGGCCTGTGCCGCCAACATCGATTCTTGCGCTGCGTCAGGCAGCAGAAGCAGATTTATCCGCTGCGTTGGACAACATCTACTTTGAATTGGTCATCAAAAGCGAAGATACGAAAGCGGCAAACCAAGGTTCGATTAAGGAATTGCTCGACGATCAAGTCACTGGAATCCGGGATCAGGCAGCATTGAAAGCATCAACAAAAACACTTGTCTCGGCCATCTTGCAGGTCGCCCTGTCGCGAGATACCAAGGCGCTTGATCTCAACGCTGAGGAACTGCAGCAGGCAACATCGCAACTCACGACCGCGATGGAAAACACAGGCGAAGATATAAAGACATATCTAACCGAAATCCTGCGGATGGCTGATCCGGCGAATGGCATTGTTTTCACACGGGCCGCCGCTATCGAAGCAAATCAACGGGCCTTCAAAGCCACCCAAAAAGCAACCGATGCCGTTGATCAAATTGCTACCGTGGTATCCAACGATGCCTTTGACGCCCGATCCGACATCGAGGCGAGTGCCGCTATTCTGAACACCCAAGTACGGACAGCGCAAGAAAGGATCAAGATCATCAGTCTGGCAAGTGGTGTCATCGTGCTTATCGCGCCGGGTCTGATCTGGTGGATGATCACCCGACCGTTGAATCGTGTAACAACAGTGACTGAACGGCTTGCCCGTGGCGACCTCTCTCAAATAACGGAACTGACCCAACAACGCGGCGAGATCGGGCGGCTTGCACATGCGTTGCACATTTTCCGGCAAGGCGCGTTGGAGCGTCTTCAGTTGCAGGCGGACGAGAAGCGCAATCAGGAAGAACGACTGGCGGCAGAACGCAGCGCAGAACAAGCTAAACGTGATGCCGAACAACAGACTCGCGCACTAGAAGAGGCACGTGCAAAAGAAGATCGTGAGCGAGAGATCAAGGCGCTTGCCCGTGAAGAGGAAATCCGCATCAAAGAGGAGCAAGAGCGTGATTTGCGCGCGAAGGAACAGGCGCTAGTGGTATCAGAACTAGCCAGCGGACTGAATCGGTTGTCCAAGGGTGACTTGTCTCTGGTAATCGCGACCTCGTTCCCGCAAAGCTATGAAGGATTGCGCAAGGACTACAACACCGCAATCATCAGTCTATCGCAGATCATTGAGAACATCGGCCTTTGCGCAGATACAATCGACCAAAGCAGTGCCGAGATTGCGGCCGCATCTTTGGACCTTGCAACAAGAACCGAGAAAGCTGCGACCACTTTGGAGCAGACCTCGACTGCTTTGAACACGATTACAACTGGCGTGTCGGCCGCCGCAAAAGGCGCCTCCAGTGCCGCACGCGATGCCAATGAAGTAAACCATAAAACAGAGGAAAGTCGCAAAGTTATGACCGATGCCGTTCTTGCGATGCGAGAAATTGAAGGTTCTTCAAGTGAGATTGGGAAAATCGTTGGTGTGATTGACGCTATTGCTTTCCAGACAAATCTGCTTGCCCTCAATGCGGGTGTAGAGGCCGCCCGCGCAGGTGAAGCAGGTGCCGGATTTGCTGTGGTTGCCTCCGAAGTGCGTCAGTTGGCACATCGCAGCTCTGAGGCGGCTGACCAGATTAAATCACTTGTTTCACTGTCGACATCGCAGGTCGAAACTGGCGTGACCCTTCTCGCGGAAAACAGCGATTGGCTGGATTGGAACCTGAACGAAATATCGAAGATGGCCAAGACCATGGCCGAAATTGCGTCCTCTTCGGATCAGCAGTCCCGCAGCCTGTCGGACATCAACCGCTCTGTTGAAGAGCTGGATGGGAACACCCAGAAAAATGCCGCGATGTTCGAAGAGACAACTGCCGCCAACCAATCGCTAACAGAGCAGGCCCGACAGCTGATCAGCATGGTTTCAGGGTTTTCGACTGCAGACGGGGAACGTAATGCGATGCTGGAGCAGAACGCGGAAGAACTGGCGCTTCCACTGCACGATGAAAGAGCTGCGTAACCCGATGCCAATGAACCAGCTTTAAGTCAGCAGGAACACCATTCTTGGAGGCCACGAACCAAAAGTGAGGGTCGGAAATCATCAAGATCCAGCGTCGCAAAGCAGTTATTCCTAGAAACCGCCATATGATCGAAACTCTTAGAACCCAAACAACAGCACTGATTTTTCTGGAATTTTTACCATTCCTTCAGCAACAAAGAAGGTGTTTCACAAAAGAGAGCCCCTGAAAACGGGGGAGAAGCAAACTTGACTCGAAGGTCGATGCGGGGCTTAGTTGACGCAGCGGCAAATTACGGCTGCGGATCAGTTCATGCTAGGAGACTCGGAGTGTCGGATTTTTCCGTTGAGGGAGCCGAATTAAAAAAGCTTTTAAAATTTTCACGCGCGGCGCCCATTTCATTCGCCTATTGTCCCGGAGCTAAGGTCGAAACCGATCTCTTCGGACTTCATCGTAAAAAACCAGCAGCCGCCATGGCCAAATCACTGCGCGCTGACGGCGATGGCCCCAAAGTTGCGTTCGGAACCTTGCAAATGGACGGCAAGGTTATTTCCTTGCAATGCGAAAAGACGATGCCGGCGCTTGCCAAGAAGGTCAAAAAATTCCTGAAGCTCAACAAAGTGTCCAAGAACATCCGTATTCTGGACATGGACGGCAACGTCATGGAAGAGGATATCGAAGATCTTCCTGACGATCCGGATGATGATGACCTGGCAAATGCGACGCAGCAGACAGCGCAAAGCCGACCGGCAGCTGCCGAACCAGAAACCGTCCCCACAGCCGAGCCCGAAGCAGAGACGCCTGCCACCGTTCAAGTCGGCGATGAACTGAAGCTCCTTGCGGCGCGAGCAAAGGCCCTGCAGCCGCAGGTTACCGCTATACCAAGCCCAACGGGTGATAAGCTGCGCCAGGCATTCGCCACAGCGGTGACGAACCTCAAGGCAGGTAAAGCCGAAGCGGCGGGCAAGACACTGGATACGATCGAGCTGGTACTGGCACGATTGAACACGGCGAGCGACGTCAAAGCCGGCGCCGCCCCGGAAGCCGCAGATAAGACACCGGAGAAACTGAAAACCGACCCTGCAACCCTGAAAAAGTTGCAGGAAGCCGCTACACAACTGGCCCCGAAGGTAAAGGCATTGCCTGCTGGCGAGCATAGCGCAACTCTGACCAACCAGTTGCGCGAGGTTATCGGGCATATTCGAGAAGGCGCGGTTGACCCGGCGCTCAGTGGGTTGCGCGCCATACAACAGGGGCTGAAATCCGGTCCAGCCGAACCGGCGCACACCGAAACGGAAGCAGATCCGCTGACAATCTGGAATGCCGCAAAAGAAGCAACAGATGGCGCAATATCGGCCCTGCAAAGCAAAATCCGCCAAATTCCGGACCCCGATCTGGAGCGGATTGCCGAAATGGGTTTGAACGGCATCACGAAAGGCAACCAGACCGCGCTGATGAAACGCCTGATGGAGTTCCGCCAGGTCGACGCAGCCGCCCGTCCCAAAGCAGCCGCGGCCTTGCAAGCACAATGTAAAGAATACCGCGCGTTTCTGGCCGACAGCGAACTGATCACACTATGCGAACAGAACCCGTTCGGCGTTGCCGTCGATTTGCGTAAACATCTGGGCAAAGCGTTGGACGAGATTGAACGCGCTACTGCCGCCGCCTGACCGGAGAAACCATCATGGCCAAATCGCCCAACCTTGTGCTGGACACCCCGACCAATGACTGGATTTCAGCATTTAACCGTGCGCGTGGATGGAAGTCCTTGCGCGGCAGGAATGAGTCACGGCCCGATGCGGAAAACCTGCGCGCCTCACCAAAACAGCAGTTGCAAGAAGACCGGGCGTTTGCCCTGGACGGGGATCGCACGTCACTTTTGCGTGACGTTATCGCCGATCAGGAATCGCGACTGGATGCGCTCAATAATGCCATTACCAATCCTCAACCGGCTGCAGATATCGACGCCTTGACGTTGGAGCGCGACGCACTGTTGCAAGAGCATAATGAGGACAAAGCAGACCTTGCCATTGTTGAACGGGTCGACGCACATGTCGCGCAATTGCGGGCTGTCGAAGGGCATCTAAGAGATGACCTGAGCAATGTGCGCGGTGAAATTCGTGCCTTGGAAGCCGCCGGCCCCGCGGTCGATCCTGAGAGCCTGGATCAGGATCTTTTGGCCCAGTTCCGCCAGAAGCACGTAATGGTACAGGGCAACATCGAGAAAGCCCGCGCCGAAGTGATGAAAATCACATCTGAAAGTGACGGAAAGACCCTGAGCTACGCGATTATCAACGGCACCGAATACAAGATATTGTTCGGGATGTTGGAACAGGCAATCCTGATCGTCGGGACCGGCGATCTGGCCGCGGCGATTGACCGTGTCGAGAAGACGCAGATCCAATTGAACACCTTCCGCACTGCCCGCACCGGTGCCACGGTACTTACCCCCCCTGTCAGCGAACATGGCGATCTTGATGGCCCCATGGGCGAGGTCGAAACGCAAATATCCCTGTTGCGCGGCAAAGGCATGCCGACAGCCGCAGAGCAATTCGGATTTCGTCTTGAGGCGCTCTCTGCCAAAATCAAACAGGCGGTTGCCGCGAATACACCCGATTTGAGAAAGACCTTTCTAAAAGAAGTGACGGATCTGGGAAAAGAAACAATGGAGGCCCGCAGCCAAGCATTGCAAGTCTTGCAGATTTGGGCCGACGCACGCACGGACATTGCGACCTTACGGGCCAACGGGCATCGAGTGCGCCCCGAACGGTGTCAACGCAAGCTGGACGACTGCATCCGTCTCGCCGAGGTGCAGGCGCATATGCCCCTGGTACTGGCAGACGCGCGCAAAGTGGCTGACTACGTTAGAGCACGGCTGGATATCTCAAAGGAACAAGATCTCAGAAGGGCCAATCTCGACCCTGCAGAGATGCAGCAAGAGCTGGCCGCCCTTGATGATCGCTATAATGATTTCTTCAAAAAGAATCGCAAAGGTGAAATCGCGACCCAAAAGGACACCAAATCCGGCAACAAAAAAGGAAAGAAAAAGAACAGCAAGTTGCCCCGCGGCGCATTGGAGGAAATCGAGCTTCGGATGCTTGCCGCCAAACAATTGGTCGAAAGTGATTCAGTGGACGCACTGAAAACCGCTGATGAATACCTTGCTGGTGTCTCAAACTTTATCAACGCAATTGAGACGGACCCGAATGTCTATGTCCGTCTCGCTGAAGAGTTCACACGTGTTGAAAAGAAAATCGCAAAAACCAAAAAACTCTTCCCGCTTTACCAACCTGGTCGATTGCTGGATCTCAAAGCGGAACTGGACGCTTTGAAGGCCAACCATCTAACGCGAGCGCAGGATGCCGTTACACGGGATACAGATGATCTTCTGGAACGGATCGTCGCATTTCGGGCCGAAATGCTTGAGTTGCAAACTCTCAAACGGGCACTGGCAAAGCAAGCAGATGGCGTGGACAAAATCATCGGGTCGATAGGTGATCGCCTAAAGAAAGATAAGTCAGGTTTCGTGAAATTTGACGGTTACTATGGGCCGGAGGTGGCGCGCATGGCCACAATCCGCGACCAAATAGCAGAACGGTCGCCCGTGTCGCTCAAGGAAGCCGCGGCAGGACTGATTGAGATTAATGGCAACCTGGGCTGGCTTCTTTCGCTTCTCAAGAAACAAAAGGCCGGCAAAGATCTGGATCAAACCGAGAGTGAACATGTTGAAGGGCTGGTAAGTGTCGCGCGATCAGGTCAGTTGGACCATGACGCAAACGAGGCCAAGAAAAAAGACTTCTCCAAGGGCATTTCGGAACTGACCAAAATAGTCGACGGCGCCAAAGAGGTTCTGAAAAACCTCAAGGCCGACCCGAACGAGATTACGGGACTTGAAGCCGAACGCGACGGTCTGGAGGCCGAAACCACGAAATCGGGGGCCTATATAGACGGCCTTGCAAAGCTTGAAGGGCTAAATAGCCGCGCCATTCAGATTTCGGATGATGCCCGCAAGGCAAGCGAAATTCTGGATACTGACTTGGCGACAGCTGCCAACAACTGTGCACGCGCGGTCGACCTGTTTGCCGTTAAACTCGGGACATTTGTAGAAGACATCATCGAGCCTGCAGGCGAGACCAATGGCCAGAACCAGCTTGACCTGCCGCCGTTTGATGCGGCCAGTATCAGAGGCTTTTTCACCAAACTTCAAGGCTCACTGCAAAAGGTGAATATTGCAGAAATGAGCAGACAATCCGCACGCGTGGCCGACAGAAGCCAGACACTGTCGGATCGCAAAAAGGCGCGAAAGACAGCGCTGCAAGAGTTGCGCAAATTAATGGCTTTGTTCGACAGCTTTGCCCCGATGCAACACTTCCGGACCCACCCGTTTGCCAAGGGGGAAGCCTCTGACCGGCTGGTTAGCGCGCGGCAAGCCCTGCCGCGTTTGGAAATGCGGCTTTTGACTGCAATCAAAGAGTAACCGGAGCGGAGATAGACATGGCTTTTTCCAGTGCACAGACCAAATGGCTCGCGGCAACTCAGCAAAGCGCGATCGACTATGAAGCGCTGACTGCAAGACAGGACGAACGTAACCTGCTTCTTGCTGCCGTCACCGATGAAGTTTCCGAATTTCAGGATCAACTGATGGCCGCCTCTGCCGATTTGCAGATAGAATGGAAACGCAAAAAGTTTCTTGGCCTGATCGAGCGTTCCAACCGGACCATGGACTGGAAAAACGGCGACCGTGACGATGAGGCCGATAGCGTTCACGATCTCGTCGACGGGTATCAGGTTGACGAAGACGCTGTGCGGGAGCTTACCAAACTGCATGAAAGACTATTTGATTTGCAGGCCGAAATGGAAGGCGCCAAGGACGCAGAGGGCAACCCGCTGTTTACGCCTGCCGATATCACGCGCGAACTATGGACCCCGCTGGTTCAGGCCGATGTGATCCCGTCCAACGCAGTGGCCGATAAATACAGCCAGGAAGCCCAGGTTTTTAACGGCGCATGCGAGATTTATCAGGACAAGCTGACAGACTATTCCAAAACGGCTTCGAAATACACCAACGCAAAACGGGCGATCAAAATCGGCGCCGACGTGGTCTCTTTGATGGGTTCACTTGCCGGTGATGCCATCAAGATCGACAGTTTTGACGCGCAAACAATGACCCGTCAGGACACGCTGGACCTGGCGCGGGATAATGCCGCGAAAACCGCTGGCACTGCCAGCCCGGAGCAGTTGGCAAATATTGACAGGTTGAACGGACTGAAACAGCAGGCCCGCGAGGCCGCGCTGCAAGTTGCCGCTGTCACATTGACGACCACAGTCCTGACGGGCGGGTTGGGCATTCTTGATTCAACGTTGGACAAGCCCGAGGACGGCCGGCGCAGAACATTTGCCGCAGGGGTGGCAAAAGCGGCATTCAATGCATTGGGAAATGCCGCCGCGGCCTCAATTTCAGTTTATTCCGCAAATGTGGTGGCGACGGATGCAACAACGGCGTTTTCATCCGCCTTCCAGACCCAGATGAACATCGCCTCGAAATCGGTCACAGCTTTGATCGCGGGGGGCAATACCGGCTTTAGCCTTTTCACTGCAACGATGAAGTTCGTCGATGGCGATTACGACGGCGGCGTGGCCGCCATCACCGAAGCCCTAAACGGGATCGCGGGGGCCGTCGGGGCCAGCTTTGCCGCTGGCGACGTCAAACGTGGCACCGATGATCAGGGCAACATGGTGCTTGGTGATCAGGGTAAATGGCAACAGATGGGGCTTACAATCCAAGCCGCAATTCTTGCCGGGTCCAACATACCGGCGATTGCCAAACATCTCTCTGATGTGGTGGCCAGTGACGGCGGTAAGGTTGATTTGAAAGTCATCCTCGCCAATGTCGGGTTCTCCGCGATCAGCGCGTCTTTGGCCGGGGCCATGCCGCAGATTGCTGGTGGCACCTATACGGTAAAGGCTGGCGATGACATCGAAATGGGATCGGCCAACGCACTTTTCCAAAAGACGCAGGTCGAGTACGACAATTTCAACAACGACGCGGATGCCGCAGGTGATGTCGCCGCGACAGCCCGGCCAAGCCTTGCGATGACATCACCCACGGATGACCCAGAAGCCTTGATGGCGCAAAAAAAGTTTCTGGCCGAGCAGGAAAATGCCCGCAAGGCCCGCGCCATGTCTGACTTCAAGAGAGACCTGCAAGACCCGGCACGCCGGGACGAGTTTTTCGCACAGATCGACGAAGCGAGCGAACGAGAGCTGGAAGTCTTGAACGAACTTCTCGACGAAGCCGGCAAGCCGCCCCAAGATCTCGACACGGTCGAGAAGGAACAAAAGGCAATGGCAGCAATGGACAAGCTGCTTGCCGAAGCGCGGTCCTGTAATATGAAATGGCAAGCGCTTGAGGTGATTACCGGGGTCGGTGCTGCGGCCCTTGCCGCGGCATTACCGGGTGCGGGACTTGCTGTTGCGATCCAGAAACTGTTGATTGATGCGACCACACTTGTGCGCAAATCCTACCAGCTTAACAAGTGGATGGATAACATGGCGCTGACTGTCGGCAACAGTTCCGTTTATGGGCCTGCGATCAACGGGCGGCTTAATTCTGCCCGCGTTCAGGTCAGCCTTCAGGTGCTGCGGGTCTTGTACGATACCCTTGGTGTTGCTGCAGAATCCATCAAGCTGGCCGATGCCTCGGGAGTTAGCATGGGAGGCGGATTGGCTGCCGGCGTAGGTATCCAGATCGGCACAAGCATGGCGCGTGCATTGACCGAATTCGCTTATAAAATGCACAAGGAAGCCGAGATCGAAGCCGGATGGCAGCTTTACCTGATCGCCCTCAAATCACCAGGGGATCGGAAAAGGGCCCGTACCGCGATGAAGTGGAATTCCACTTTGTCTAAATGCGTTATCGCCTATGGCATTGTGATTGACGGTGATCCGATTGCCAAAGAGGTCGGGCGCAGTTGTGGGATCACACCTGAAGTCGTGGCCGACCAGAAAAATGTTTGCCAAAAGGTCGTGAGCTATTTCGAAACCCTCTATACCGATGATGCGCAAATCATGAAACGTGTCCCGATCAAGAAAGATTGGCATCCCGGCACGCCTGTTCCAACCCTTGTCAGCTGGCTACGGTTCAAAGCCGCCGCCACGGATCGTGCCGTCCCGCCCCTTGCCAGCACATCGGTCAAGACACCCGAGATTGATCGCCAGCTGTCGTTGCTGGTGGCCTTGTTGGGACCGGATGCGGACTATTCGGCAAAGCGGGATGCGGATTTCCCAGAATTCGACATAACCAATCCGGCCCGCGAAACACCAGCCTATCCCACCTTCCTGGATGACGTCGCGGGGGCCGCCTCTGGGCTTATTGCCGCCTTGCGGGCCTATGCACCAAAAAACGCTGATCCTGAAAACCCCGGTGACTGGACCGGTGGGGCGGCTCATGCGGATTTCGTCGCCGTCGCGGAAAGTCTGACCGCGCAGGCCCAGATGATCGCCGGTGAAGTGGCCAACGACAAGCAGCGATTGGAAGAATTCCTGGCGCAACGCCAAGCTGCTCTGAATGCCGCAGCACAGCTTGACGACGATCCTCTGGATGACGACCAAGAGGATGAAGACCAGTAACATAACGGACTCCATGACACACAAGCGCCCGGGTTACGCAGTTCGCAGGCAATCTTCGTGAGCGTCGGCCAAATGCGTCTTTGCAATGCTGCACACGGTTCTGTCTGTGGCGCCCCCCTTCTAACGCAGGTTTCAGCTTCCTCCGGCCACCGATCTGGCAATATCGAGAGCGCATGCAAGCGTAAGGCCAGTTACAACGTCAGGTTTATTTTATTCCCCCTATCACGACCTGACGCACCCATTGCACGTGATAAATCAACGCTGTCAGCATTGCTAATCCGCCCAAGCGTAGTTTAAATTTGGGCCATCGGGCCGGTTTTCAACACAACAGCCACCCGTGCGGAGATGACCCTTTTCATGACGATCGGTGCACTGCATATCTCAGAGTTTCTGGCCAATATTGGCCTGTCCAAACTGCTTGATCTCTTTTCCGAAGAAGACATTGATATGTCGACCTTGCTGTTGCTGGACAAGGACGACCTGAAAGAACTCGGGCTGACCCTTGGACAACGCAAGAAAGTGCTCGCCGCGCTTGAGGCTTTGCCAGAAACGGTTGACGAAGCCCAGCAACCGGATGAACTGCCCGAAGACGCCCCGATCCAACTGCGTCGCATCAGCGTTTTGTTCTGCGACATCGTCGGCTCGACGGAATTGAGCCAGCAGCATAGCATCGAAGACATGCAGGTCATCATGCAGCATTATTACCAGATCGCGCAGGACATCGCCAAACAACGCGATGGCTATCTTGTCGGTTCCCAGGGCGACGGTGTGGTCATCTTGTTCGGTTATCCGCGGGTACTCGACGGGTTTGCCGAACGCTGTGTTCAGGCGGCGCAGGACTTGCAAAGAGCCCTGGCCGAAAGACTGGTGACCTTTGACGGAAGGGCGTCGTTTCATATTCCTACGCGGATTGGCATTGCCACCGGTCAGGCCGCCGTCGGGCAGGCCAGTGGCGCATTGCGCGGTGATGCAATGCAATTGGTTGGCCCCGTCGTAAACCGTGCCGCACGATTGCAAACAGTGGCTAACCCGCAATCAATCGTGGTAGACAGCAAGACCGAGCACCTGTCCCGAAACTCGGTGCTCTACTCCGAAGTTGAGGCGCATGACCTCAAGGGGCTTCCGTCTGGCACCGAAGTTTTTCACGTTTTGGGATTGCGTCACGAGGTCGAAGGACCTGCCGTACCCGCCACCCTGATCGGCCGGGACGCCGAAGCGGGGACCCTGCGTCGGCTCTGGACAAAAGCGCAAACCGGCACACCGGTCACCGTGACAATCACCGGCGACGCGGGCATTGGCAAGTCGACCCTGATCCAGAGCTTTGTCGCCATGCAGACCAATCCGTCGATGCGGGTTTTGCATTTGCATTGTGCCGCCATGGGGGCCCGCTCCCCCTTGCTGCCTGTAACGATGGCACTTGATGCACTGACAACGGATGGTGCCACGGCGCCTTCACTCTCAAGCCTCCTTGGTGATCCGGAACCTCAACTGCTCCACAGAACCTCGCAATTCCTCGAACTGAGCGACAAACCTCAGACGGATATGGCGCTTTCCTTGCGGGACCGCGACAGTATTCTGGAATTGTTGGGCCGCTGGATTATCCGGGGCGCATCCGGCCCAACACTGCTTTTTGTGGAAAACGCCCAATGGGCCGATGATTCAACCCGGGAACTTTTGAAACGCACCGCGGAACACGCCCGCGAACGCGGTGCCCCGCTAATGATGATCGCTGCGACACGCGCAGACAGCCCGGATATCTGGGCCGCACAGGACGGCCACGAGACGATGACCCTGCCGCCGCTGAGCCCACGCCATTGCGAAAAACTGTTACAAGGCATCTTCGGGTCCAAACCGGTTCCGCATTCGATCCGCAACAATATCCTCGGGCATTCGGGTGGCAATCCTTTGATGCTGGAAACGCTGGGCCAGGCGCAAGTTGCCCAGCAATTGGCCCCTGTCGCAGGGATGGTCGAAATCCCGCATACAATTTACGAGTCCGTATCCAAACGCCTTGACGGGATCCGTTTGGGCCGCAGCCTAATTGAAGCGCTTGCTGTGCTGGATAGCCCGTCCAGCCCGGCGCTTTTGGCGGCTGTTCTTGATCGGGACGAGGGCAGCATGAGACCTGCCATTGACGCGCTGGAACAGGCGGGTCTGATCTCCCGCGAGGTGATTGCCGGACAGGAAGTCGTCAACATCCGCCACCAGGTTTACCGTGACGTCATCTATGAGCAGATCGTCGGCCAGTCCCGCAAACATCTGCACACAGCGGCCTATTCGGCACTGGGCGATTTTTACGCGGACATACAGGCACAGCGACCTGATGTGTTGGCGACTCATGCCCATGTCGCACGGGATTGGGCCAACACTGCCGTACATGCGCTTGAGGCGGGCGAAAGCTTACTGAAACGGTCTGCTTTGATCGAGGCCGGATATTTCCTTGAGATGGCCAATGCCGCGATGCAGCGGCTGCCGGGCGACAATCTCGTCAAGCAAAAGCGCCTGCGTACGATTACCGGCCTTGCCTCTGTTGAACGTTCGCGATTTGGCATTGCCACGGATGCCAGCGCCGACCTTGGCCAGCAAGCCGTCCAGCTTGCACGAGAGCTTGGCGACAGCAAGACAGAGCTTTTGGCGCTGAACGGGCTTTATGCACATTCGCTGGTGCGGGCCAATTACCCGCGGGCACAGGAATACGCCGAGACCTTATTGGAAACCGCCAGCCAGAGTCAGGACAGGACCTTTGTGATGATCGGCACACGCGCGATCGGCGCCGTGGCCTTTCACAGGGCAGACCAAGAGACAGCCCAGCACAATCTGAGTACGGCACTTGCCCAGTATGACAAGGATGCCCACCTGCATCTGGCCCATGCGCATGGCTATGACCATGCGGAAATCTGTGCGGCTTTCCTGTGCATGTCAAACTGGCTTACCGGCGACCTACAGCAATCACGGCACTATGGGGCGTTCTCTATCGACCATTCGCGCGATATCGAACACGCCCATTCACTGGCGCAGGCCATGGCGTTCCGGTTGTTGCTGGGCGCCTTGGCCCGTCACGGCGCAGAGCTGACGGTAATCGGGATCGAAGCGGTCGCCTTGGGCGAAAAATACGACATCCGCGTCATGCGCGCAGCTGCTGTCCTGTTCCCCTTTGTGACCCAGCTTTGCCTGCGGCCGGAACCGCCCAAACCGGCCGAGATGACCGAGCTTAACCAGCGCGTGATAGAGTTTCGGGAGGTGAACCCATTTAACTATGGGCCGTTGGTCGCGTCTTTGGTCGCGGATGTGTCATTGCGGGCCGGTGACCTTGACGCTGCAGATGTTGCATTGTCCGAGGGCGCAAAGGTTGAACAACGCACAGGCGAAACATGGACCGCGCCCGAGTTATTGCGCCTGCGGGCCCGTGTCGCTGCCGAGCGCGGCAATCAAGACATCGCCCGACAACTGCGTGATGAGGCACTGAACAGCGCAAACAGTGCCGGCGCCCATACCCTTGCCCTGCGCATCAGGTGCGACATGGCCGAAGCTTCCCCAAGCCCAGCCACCACCCAAGCCGTGCAGGAAGCCCTATTGCGAATGGCATCGGATGATCAGGGTTGGGATATGAAACGCGCAACGACCCTCGTTCAGCGCGCAAACTCCGCCTGAGCGAACGCGCCGCCAAGGGTCAGCCGTTCCAATACCTCAAAAACAAGTGGCATATCATGCTGTCGGCCTAACCGGTTTGCAATGTCGTGCAGGGATGCCGCCGGACGGCAGGCCGCCGCGATGTCCAATGCGGTGACCGCCCCCAGAGCCGTCACAAATTCATCTGTCACGGGCAGTTCGATCGCCGCTGCCCAACGGATGCGGTCAGCTTCCAACACCGGGGCACGGGTCAGCGGTGCGGCCAGCGTGACCGGCCCTTCCAAGATCACTGGCAATGCTGGCAGAGTTTCCAGCGGCGCTATTTCGGCCCAGAACGCCGTCTGGAACCTTGATTGATCTGCATAGGCACGCTGCGTGGCACGCTGCGCAGCTGCAAACGCTTCGCGGTGTTTGTGGCGCAGGAAACTATGCGCGGCACGGGTATCCCCTGCACGATCAAGGATCGTCAGCACCGCAATCGCCGATTGAACAGCACTGCGCATGGCGTGAACCAACCCGTGCGAGGCAATCGGGTCTCGCGCCAAAGCGGCATCGCCCACCAGCAGATGGCGGTCCGTCACAACCGGATCACCCGCGGCAGACAAGCCTGCTGCCGTAGGTTTACCTGCATTGATCGCACGCATATCTGCGAAGGTATCTGACTTCGTCAAACAAGATGTAACATAAGCCGCGCGTGCCAGCCCGTCTTTACCCGCGAGAATGGTTGCAGGTTGGAACACCACGCCCTGCAGTGTCCTATCCGATAACGTGCAGGCCCAGATCCAACCGGCTGGCATCGCCTCAAGCCACATCGTATGGGCAGGCAAATCACCTTGGGCGGTAAACGGCAGGGCGGTCAAATCCGACGTTTTCCGTTTGCTCACATGACGTCCGCGGGCGTGGATCACCATATCGGCTTGGACATTGCCCGAAGTTGTCAGCAGCTCAACGCCATATTCGGTCGTCGCAACGCTTTTTACCCGTCCGTACAAGGGGGCGACATATCGCATGGCCTCTTTCCGCAAGCTGGCCCGCATGGCCTCCCGGTGCAGTAACAACGGTCCTGCCCCCTCAAAGGCCCGCACCTCGGGCGTGTCACGCCATAACATCTGCATCGTTTCGGCTGGCCCGTCGCTGGCCTGATATAATGTCTGCAGCAGACCGATCTCATCCGCCAGCAGCGCGCCCGAGAGCGGGAAGCTTTCGATCCCGTGTCCCTTTGGCGCAACACACGGATCAATCAACAGAACGTCCAAGCCCGCAAGACCAAGTTGTCGCGCAGCAATCGACCCTGCTGGCCCCGCGCCCAGCACGGCAACCTGCGTCTTATGCGTGTGCATCAAACCAGTCCGGTCGCGCCGCAACAAGCCGTCCATATGAGCGCAGCCCGTAGTCCAACCAACCACGTACAAAATCACAAGCGGGACGCCCGGCATGCAGCACTTCCTGATGGCAGCCGCCTCCGCACAACCGCCGCGCCCAGCAGGTTTGACACGGGCTTTGACGTTCAACCGTCCGGGCGTCCAAAAACGCCGTGCGGGCCGCATCATCAGGGCCATTTGCCAGATCGCCCATGGCGCCCAATGGGTCCTTCACAAACCGGTGGCAGGCCGAGTATTCGCCCGCTGCGTCAACGGCCAGATAGTCCCGAGCGGCACCGCAACCATGGCTGCGTGGACTGCCGCGATGTAATTCCCCCAGAACCGTCGCCAGATTGGCGAAAGGGTGGTCGCGCCCAGCGAGTGTCGCCGCCATCCATGCCTCCCCGCAGGCCGTCATTGCCGCCAGCAATCGGGCGAAATCCTGCCCGACCAAAGCGCCCTGCCCCGTGGGAGACACGATCATTGGCGACACCCCGACCGAAGCAAACCCAAGCGCGGCAATATCCTCAACCACTTGCGGCAAATCCAGATTGTGCGGCGTAACGGTGACCCGTGCGCCCAGCGAAATCCGCTCGCGCCGCTCCATCAGCGGTGCAAGCCGCTGCGCGACGCGTTCAAAGCTGCCCTTGCCCGCGCGGTCCGGCCGAAGACGGTCATTCACATCCTTGCCGCCATCCAGACTGACCGTCACGGCAAAGCGATGGCGCGCGAAAAACGCCGCGTCATCCGTTGAAATCAACGTGCCGTTGGTGGTGAGGGAATAGCCAACCTGAATGGCCCGCGCCGCCCCGCGTTCATTTGCGTAGGCAACGGAATTGCGGATCAAATCCCGCGCAACCATCGGCTCTCCGCCCATAAAGGCGATTTTCACACCGCCACCCGGCACCGTCGCTTCGATCAACTGGTCAATCGCGCGTTTGGCCACGTCCCAGCCCATCCGCGTATCTGCGCCACCGAAACTACCACCGGCAGCATAACAATAGCCGCAAGCCAGATTGCAGGTTTGCGACACCGTCAGCGCCAGCGCCCGCACCGGAGGGATTTGGGTGACCGGCGGCACAGCAAAGACAGGTGCCTCCAGCCCAAGGCGTGCCAGTTCGGGGGCTGCTGCGGCGTCACCCGCTTGCAAGGCAATCCGCAGCTTGGCCGCCTCGGGGTCAGACAAACCAAAGATTGCCGCCGTTTCCGCCATAAGCACCAGATCACCCGCAACATGCGCCAAGGCGCTTGGCGGCTTCTGCTTTAGATCGGGGATGACATCTGTCATTGCAGGTTCGCAAAAAACGGCACACCGATATTCTTGCGGGCAAGCGCCAAGGCCAGATCGCTGAGATCATGCATCGCATCACGTGCGATTTTGATCTGCGTATTTGCAGTCGGCATATCGCCCAGATTTGCCTCGATCAGATAGGCGTCACGCAGGGCTTTCAGCGCGGTATCAATCTGTAGCAAGGCGGGCTGAACCTCTGTGGCGTTCGGTTTTGCCTCTTTGATGGGCCTTAAATACAAGGCCTCTTGGGCGGCGTAGGGCTCCAGAATCCGTTTTACATCGCGGAATTTCTGATAGTGCTGCATCCCGTCGCTGTCGATCCGTACGGCAAGTTGATAAAGCCCTTCCGGGAAGTGTTCCATATAGTCGCGCAAATACGCCACCAGTTTGACGTATTCTGTATCCAGATCGCCCCCCGGGCGCTCAATCTCGACGAAATTCTGCAGAACCGCCTGCGTCGCAGGGCGCAATACGCCGGTGCCGCTGGTTCCCGTTTTACAGTGCGGATCCACGTCGTCTTTGGTCGGTGTCAGAACAGGGTCATAAGTGCCGACATCCGGATAGGCGGCGAAAATAAGCCATAGCGTTTGATTGACCCACCGCAGATGCGTCATTTCACTCAAGGCCACAGACAGGATCAACTGGCGTGCAGCCCTCAAATCTTCGACAAGACCCGGCCATGCGGCCTCTTGATCCGGTGTAACCTCATCCGGTTCGCGCAGGCTGAAATAAGCATAAAGATATTCCAATGCTAGCGTCAGCTCCATCCCTGCCAGATGGTGCAAATCGTCAATCAACTCCTCCAGCTTCTTGTAGGGCTCGTGCGGTTGCAGCTTTAATAGGTCTGTTGTCGCCTCGGTCTCCTGTCCTTGCAGAACAAAATCCAACTGTTCCCAATGCAGGTTGATCTCATAGGGGTCATAACGATCAGGGCGGGCTTTCTCCAACGTGGTCTGAGCCGAGACATCCCTGAGCGGCAAATGGCGCCTGCGCATCCAGTCGATAAAAGTCACCGCCTGCGCCGGATCATCCTTATCGGTGCGATCGGGCAATTGTTGCTGCGGATCGTCAACTTCGCCCAAGACAACATCGGGATGGTTGGAGGCCCAGTAGTGGCAGGCACAATCGCGAAAATCGTGGGTCCAGGGGCTGCACATGGAGGAGGTTAGTTCACCGGGGTGATAAACCGGATCAATCATTCCTTCGTCATTCAGGAATACGCGCCGCCGCCCTGTCAATACCACGGGCAAACCGCTGGGCGATCCGTCCGGCCCCCGCTGCGTCAGGGCAATCGTTAGCGGCTTTTCCGCTTCGATCAGGCGAATGATCCACCATGCTGTCTCGCCCTCGTAAGGCACCAGACCGACGCCATTCTGATAGAGCGAATAATCGTACATCATGATCCGCTTGCCGTCCTGTTCAACGAAATGCAGATACCATGTGCCACTACCCAGCGCAGAACCGGCAGGACCAGCGAATTGCTTTTTCAGGTCGGTGACCCAGTCGGGACCGTCGGCGGTGTATTTATCCGCAATAATTGGGTCGCCCTTTGGAAAGGCATAGGTCAGCCGCGCCCCCTGCGTGCCATCCGGCCCAGCAGGTGTGATGCCGAGGAATTCAAAGACCAAGCCCGGAAAGAACCGTACATCCAACTGGCGCAGGTCAAACTCCAAACCCGGAAAGCAGTTTCCAACACCGGACTCCATCAATGTGGACACCGGATTGCCCAATACCGGTTCGCGATAGGCCGGATTTCCATCGGCATCCACCTTGCGGGCCTTGTTCAATTGTCTGGGTCCAGCTGTCATGTTTTTTCCTCCGCTGGCGTCACACCCATTTCGGGTTGCACGGTGTGTTTCCACTCCCCCTCCAGCTTTTCGAGATATTTCATCAGCAGATCATACTGCCGCCGCGTGACCGACAGAGGCACCCCCATTGAGTGACGCATATAAGGGGGCATCCGCATGTCGTAGGTTTGGGCAATTGTTACGCGAGGGTCGCGAAATTCGATATCATCCGGCCCGTTTACGCCAAAATCAACGGATGGTCCCTTTTGCACACCAGGGATTTTCGCCAATTCGCCGACATGGGCAAACGGCGGGCGCACGATACGGCGTACGCGGTCGGGGTCGCGCAGCAGAAATGCGCGCAGGATCGGGCTGTCACACATGCGCGCATGCACCTGCTGCACGACCTGGGTATAAGGCAGACGGTCATTTGCTCCCGATCGCGGTTCGATCGTGTCGCCCTGCCCAGGTGTGTATTCCGGCACCAGACTGGCATAGGGCGCATCACTTTCGCGCATGGATTTCGGCCCCAGATGCGGCGTGATGCCTGCGTCCCAATCGGGATCATTCTCGTCGGGTTCGCTTAGCAATTGGGCATTGCCATCAAGCGCCCAAGAGCGCCTTTGGTCGAGATTGATCAGACTTGCTGTTTCGAAAATCCGCCGAAAGAGATCAAGAATTTCGACAGGCGTTTCATCGATATCAAGCGTCGCAGGGGGCAGATCACGGTCTTCCAACTCATCCTGTATCGAATACATCGGGCGTTTGTCCGGCGCGAAATCGGGCGGGCCGGCCATCGCGCGGGCCTGTGCCACATGCGCCTTCCCGTCCATGGCCACCTGCGCGGTCAGCACCAGATCACAGGTATCGTCAATCAGGCCCCAGGCATTGCCAGATCCGACACGGGCACCATCATAGCTGTCCATCGGTGTGGGCCACTTCGGCGTGTCATCAGTACGGAAATTATACCCCAGCCACGGCGTGTCCGAACTGAGAATACGGTTTTCCTTGCGGGTCATTTTGTGGATGGGTCCGTATTCTGTCATTGACGGTTCGAACCCGCCCGCCGGCAACGGAGAGGCCGGTGCCTTGGCCGCTTCGGGCGGACCAAAGCTGTCACCCTTGCCAGGGATAAAGCGGATACGCACCTGATTCAGCCGGGTTTTACAGCTCAAATTCTCAAGGTTTTCCTTGAACGTCCGTATCTTACCCAGTGGCAGCGGCGCATCTTCGCGCACCAGGGGCACCTGCCCTTCAGTGTGCGGGCTGATCGCGTCCAGATGGTGGGTCTTGTAGTGATCGGCAGCAAACACTTTACGGGCCACCGCCGCACAAGACGCCAGTTTGGTCCGCGATTCCGCTTTGCGATTTGCCGCCTCGACAGTGAATTGCAAATGTTTGAGGTCAGTACCACGTGCCTCCAGAAAGCTGCGCGTTACCGGCACCTGCACGATCGTACCATCTGCATCCTGCAGCCGCGCCCAAAGCTCAAAGAAAGGCGAAACCGGTTTAATCTTGCCGTGCCGGTCCTTGAACGTGACCCTTAGTGGCGTGTGAACTTTCAGGGTAAACGGATGGTGCCCGTTGCCCTTTACCGAGGTTTCGATCAGGCTAGGGGCCGGTTCGATCATGGTTTGCACACCGCGCGCCGGATTTTCATCCAGTTTCCAGCGGTAGGCGGGCATAGGCTCTTTCGAACTCCCCACCCGTGCAATCGCCATTGGCGGATCAAAGAAAACACCCAACATGCGTCCCTGTTTCGGGTCACGTCCACACCATGCCTCGCATGTTTCAGGGTCGGAGTGCGTGCAGGGCTTCAATGTGTCAGCGGTCATGGTGTCCACCCTCATGTGCATCATCCATCATCCGTCTCTGATCCGGTTTTGGCCCTAAACTCTGTTCGAACCAGAACAAATTATGCGGATCATACTTGGCCTTCGCTGCGCGCAATCGCGGCAGGTTGTCGCCAAAATAGGCTTTCAAAAACCCTTTGGTCCCGCGGCGCGGATAATTTTGATAGCGGTGCCCGTTTCCCATCGGCCCGGTGATCGCCCCCAGCCCGTCAAGCCAGTCAACCGACGCCTGCTGATGGGTATCAAATGTCCAGAAAGCCCAACTGAACAGATCGACCGAGGGTTTACGGTGGAAAAACGCCATCTCGTCCGGTTTGGGTTCAGCAATCGCACCACCATAAAATTCAATCGCCACAAAGCATGTTTTATCGGGCGCTTGCAGAAAATGCTCGACCACTTCGCGCCACCTGTCGGCTGCATGATGTTCTTCGATCAACCATCCTTCGACCAGCGGCTTGGTGTTCATCGACACTGTCGGCATGTCATGCCCTGCCGGATTTGCAGTCTGCAACAACAGCTCGTTCAGGCGGGTATAGTGATGCTTATGCGTCCAGATTTCCACGTCTTTGCGGGGATCATCCAAGGTTGCAAGCAAGGGATCAAGCGCCGCTTCGGCCTCTTCACGGGTGCCGTCGTAGAGGCCGCGCAAGGACAGGCAGGGAATTTGTCCTTCGGGATGATCCGCATCCGGCAGATACATCATCAAGGCCTGATGTCCCATTTTGGGAGGTCCGGAGTTGGAGTATTCGGCCTGCAATGTCTCTAACACACGGCACACCCGCTGAATATCCGCCTCTTTTTTGTGACGCATATTCCAGCGCAGGCCAAAGCCGAAAAATTTTCGATCCAGCGGCACAGGGTCATAGATGACCTCAAGCAGAATACCAAACTGGTTGCCGGTTCCGCCGCGTATGGCCCAGAACAAATCCTCGTTTTCGTTTGCGTTTGCGGCCAGTACCGTCCCGTCTGCCAGCGCCACCTTCACGCCAATGACACGGTCACAATTCATGCCGAACAGGCGCGAGGTAAACCCGTATCCGCCGCCCATCATGTAACCTGCCACGTTCACGGTTTCACAGCCCCCACCGGGCAGATGCAGTTTGTGGTAGTCCAGCATCCTGTTCAATTTGCGAAATGTGACGCCAGGGCCGCAACGCACGGTTGGCGTTTCGGTGTCAACAAACAGATGGTTCAAACCGGAGGTGTCAATCACCACTTGATCGTTGACCGAATACCCTGCCGTGCAATGGCCACCGGAACGGGCCGTCACCTGAAGACGCGATTTTCGCGCAAACTCCAACGCAGCCAACACATCGGTCTCGCATTCACAAAATACAATAACCTGCGGGTATTGCTGATAAGTGTGCATGAAAACCATGCGGTCGTCATTATATCCAGGTGCGCCTGCCAATTGAATACGCCCACTCAGGCGCTGCTGTAATTTGTCTAAATGCTTTTGTTTATAATTTGGCAGACCGGACTCTTTGGTCTTAAAGGTTTTCCACTTCGCCTCACGGCTATGGTGGTGGTGGCGGTGATCACCATGCGTCATAAAAATTCTCCCCGCCAAGAACGTTAACCAAACTTTAACCCCCTGTCACCTCTCATGGCCAAGAGCTCGTCTATCATCGGTACAAACCGGTTTCAGCATAAGTGCTGCTCAGCCGCGGCCCGACGCTTGCATCAAAAAAGGGCAAAGCAAGCTGCACCCGCGACCGCCCTATGCGGCATGACACTTAAAAGAAGATTGGAAAATCAATCCGCCGACCGGCTTCGCGACCCATTCAAGCAAAATCACCGCAAGCCGGATCAAAATGCTTGTCCATCAACCTGACCCCCTTCATCCCTCTACCCGACTGCTGTCCAACTTCTTAGGACACGAGGAGCAAAATTTTTGGTCGGTTCAGACCAGTCTAAAGGTACTGTCGGTCAATAAAACGCCATCAGGCTGCATCCGGCGCTTTGCAGAGTTTCCAAAACTGCTGCAACGTCGTGAGGACATCCGATAACTCGGAAGAACTATCCGGCTTTACGATATAGCCATTGGCATTGTTTTCATAAGCTAGGACCACATCTTTCTTACTGGCGGACGTGGTAAATACATACACCCGCGCCAGTTTTATCTCTTCCGTATTCCTGAGCTTCGCCAAGAACTCATGGCCGTTCATGCGAGGCATATTGATGTCGAGCAAAATAACGTAAGGATGATCCAACTGCTCTTTGCACGCGTCACCGCATAGAATTTCCAGTGCTTCCACGCCATCTTTTGCGCGCAACAGCGATCCGGTGGAGCCCAACTTCCGCAGGGATCGCTTCAGGATTTCAACGTCAATATCGTTGTCTTCAACCAACAGGATATTTATGTCGCTGCTCATGTTAAGCGGCCTCTTTCGAAATTTCGGCCCTGCCACCGGCCCGATTGCTCGGCCAGCTGAACATGAACGTTGTACCCTGACCAAGTTCCGATTGAACCGTGATATTCCCTCCATGACTTTCGACGGATTTCTTGACAATGGCCAAGCCAATACCGGTGCTTTCCGGCATGTTTGGCAATTTAAGCGTCTGGAACACTTTGAATATCCGCTGGTGGAACTTTGGATCAATGCCCGGGCCATTATCCGTCACTGAGAATCTGTACTCTCCCACTCCTTGTTTGGCCGATACAACTATTTTCAACGGAACGGCACCATCATGGTATTTGACCGCATTTCCGATCAGGTTTTCCAGTACGCGGCGCAGATTGATCGTATCAACAGCAACGGCGGTAACGTCCCCCGCCAACAACAATTGCTCTTTGTCCAAGCCTAGATCCAATATCAGATCGGCCAGCATTTCTTGCAGCCGCAATCGTTCATTCTCTCCCGTGCGGACGTCAACTCTTGCGTATTCTATAATACCTTGGGTCAATTGGTTCATCCGGACAACCCGCGATTGGATGAGTTGAAGGTTTTGGCGAACATCGGGATTGGCATCTGGAGAAGTAAAGTAATCCGCGAGGTCTTCCTCGATCATTTCGGTCAACCCGTTTATGCCGCGGATCGGTGTCTTCAGATCATGCGACGCAATATAGGCGAACTCGGCAAGTGCTTCGTTCTTCAAGGACAGCTCTTTATTCGTTGCGTCCAATCTTGCCGTTTTTTTCTTGAGGGACATCGTCACCTGATCTGCATACGCTACGGACCGTTGGTTGGCCCGCGCCATCAGAAACAACAGCGAAATAATCAACGTCTCTATCACTAACCCTGCAAGCAGGATGTAAGTCGATTCAGTGTAAGTGTTCTGCCCACGGAAAGTCAGGTTGGTCCGAATATCGACCGTCCAGGTGCGCCCATAAAGGTTCAAAGTAACCAGATCACGATACATCGGATCAGGATCTCGCAGTTCATCCTCTTCCGCATGTTCATTATAGATAGCGGTGTCACCGTCATAGATGCTAAAGCGCACGCAGCGCAGTTCCGTCGCCAAGAGTCCTTCCATCAGCTTATGCACAACGAACGGCGCATATACTGCGCCCGCTGGCGCACCATTGTTGTTGAACGGTGTATAGAACAGAAAACCGGGCGTGCTGCTTTCATCCTGGACAAGCGTTATTGGGCCTGTGATCTGGGCTGTCCCTGTGTCTCTGCTGGACAGCGCAGCCGTGCGGCGGTTGATCTCATGTGCGACGTCCAGCCCGACGGCGGCGGCGTTGCTGCTTTCCGGTTCAATAAAGGTGATCGGCATATAGAGTTGTTGATCATGTTCCGGAAAAATCCGGAAATCCGGTCGGCCGACACGTTGTTCAGTCAGAAATCCGTCTAATGTTTGCGCCGTATGAAAATGGATCACACCGATGCCATTGATGCCGGGGTACTTTTCGTGGATCATCAGAGATTGGGCAAAGGCATGCCAGTCACGATAGGAGATATCCCCCCCATGGGATTCGATAGCGGCCACACCGGCCCAAAGCGCATCCTCATATTTCGCCATGCGGTCAACGATCAGGGCCAGCGCATTGTCCCGCGACGCTTCAAACCGCAAACCAACTTTCGTTTCGATTTGCTGCTTTGAATACTGCCATGCAAAAAGTGTCAAAAACAGTGAAAGGCCAACCACAATAACGTGGATAGCTTTGATCCGGCCATCGGCATCGACAGGGACTTCGTGCATCTGAGTCAAACTTCGATTCTCCTGTTGGAGGTCTTTGCTACTCAGAATGTGTTTAGATTCAATTTATCTTGGTGAAGAACCCTGCCGCCACGCGCCCTGCCCGTCCCGCCAAACCACCTTAATGGGCCTCTTAGGCAAGTTTCTCAACTACGGCTCAAGCCATCACCTGACTGATCCCAAAGAAGATTGCTGCAGACAAGGCCGCCGCCGCGGGAACAGTGATCACCCATGCGGCCAGGATCGTCATAACATGGGACCGCCGCACAAGCTTGCGGCGCCGACGTTCTTCCGGTCCGTAGGCCGTTTGATCAGGCATACTCAGCCGCGCAATACGCATCCGCCGCTCCGCATCCCATTCGCGGAAAAATCCAACACCAAATACACCGCCAACCGCAATATGTGTGGAGCTGACAGGCAGGCCAAGCCAGCTGGCAAGGATCACGGTAATGGCCGCTGACAAGGCCACACAATAGGCCCGCATCGGGTTGAGCTTGGTAATTTGCCCGCCAACCATGCGGATAAGCTTGGGCCCAAAGAGAAATAGACCGAAGGAGATGCCGAGCGCACCAATCACCATGACCCAGAACGGGATATTGACGGCATGGGTAAAGTCACCCGATTGCGACGCCTGCACAATAGCGGCCAATGGACCAACCGCGTTCGCAACATCATTGGCGCCGTGTGCAAAACATAGCAAGGCGGCGGAAACGATCAGCGGAATACCAAACAAGACTTTGAGCGATTTGTTCCGGTTCTCAAGCCCTTCTGACTGTTTGCGGATAAAGGGGATCATCATCAGCCAGACAACAACACCGATGGCCAGACCGATCAGCAACGCGGATGACATGTCTATCTTGATAAGTTTTTTCAAACCCTTCAGCGCCAGATAAGAGCCGAAAGCCCCGGCCATGATCCCCACAAGCACCGGCACCCAGGTGCGCGCTGCAGCAATTTTATCGTCACGATAGATGATGCGAGATTTAATGACCCACAGGAAGAAAGCGGCGATGGCACCGCCGAGAACGGGAGAAATTACCCAACTGGCCGCGATCTTGCCCATGGTTGGCCAGCTCACAGCTGCAAAACCTGCTGCCGCGATTCCTGCCCCCATCACGCCCCCCACGACCGAATGTGTGGTGGACACCGGTGCGCCCACCCAAGTGGCAAGGTTAACCCATAATGCGGCAGACAATAGTGCCGCCATCATCGCCCAGACAAAAACCGATGCCGTACCCATGCTCTCCGGGGCGATGATGCCTTTTGCGATCGTCGACACAACGTCGCCGCCGGCGATCAGCGCACCGGCACTTTCAAAGACCACTGCAATCGCGATGGCCCCGCCCATCGACAGTGCATTTGCGCCTACTGCTGGGCCGACGTTATTGGCAACGTCATTGGCGCCAATGTTAAGTGCCATGTAAGCACCCAAGCAGGCGGCGATTACGACAATGACGGTATTGCTTTCCTGTCCGAAGAACAGCATCGCGGAAAGCCCCGCCAGCACCACAAAAACCAATGAAATGCCCGGCCCGACAAGGGGGCGCGACGTATAACTGCTTAGCCGGTCGAGGTTGGAGTAGCGTTCAAGATCTCGGTCCAGAGTCTCAAGATGGCGTGGATCACCAAGTTGCTGGGTCATTCAGGTTACCTCATTGATTCCGCGAGTTCTCTAACGTTGATTGGATCAAAAAAGCAACTGTGCATCTGTCCTGGCCCGATGTTGGTTCAAGGTTGCACGCATTTTACAACATTTGCACAGGGGCAGCGGTTGCACCCAGACGGCGGTTGTCCTGCCGGAAATTTCTGCAATGCTGTCGCAACTGCTGACAGCATTGAGCGCCTTACCCAGCATTGCCCATCGCAAGCGTGGCGCATACACACGGCAAAGTGCGCTCACGTAACACCTGATCCACCTGCAAACAGCCGCAAGGCAAATTGTCATTCTAAGTTACTGGCTAACCGACTGGATTTCGTTTCATGACCCAAAACCCAACTGTCATCATCGCGGGCGGCGGTATTGGCGGCCTGACACTGGCGCTAACGCTGCATCAGATCGGTGTTTCCTGCCTTGTTTTGGAAAGTTCTGCGCAGATGCGCCCCATGGGGGTTGGCATAAATATTCAACCAAACGCGGTACGCGAACTGTTCGACCTTGGCATCACTGCGGATGCCTTGGACGAAATCGGGGTGCCCGCCAAGGAATGGGCGCTGGTCGGGCTGAACGGCAAAGAAGTCTATGCCGAACCACGAGGCAGACTGGCCGGTTACAATTGGCCACAATATGCCGTGGACCGTGGTGCGTTTCACATGTTGCTCTATAAAACCGTGCTTGAGCGTCTGGGGCAGGACGCCGTGCAATTGGGCAGCCGCGTGACGGGTTACTCGCTGGCAGGAGACGCGGGCGTTTCAATTTCGGTCAGCCGCGAGAACGGTGATAATGAACAACGATCTGCCCGCCTGTTGATTGGCGCGGATGGCATCCATTCAAACGTCCGCGCACAGATGCACCCTGATCAACCGCCGATCCATTGGGGTGGCGCGTTGATGTGGCGCGGAACGGTGCGCATGAAGCCGCTGCGCACAGGGTCTTCTTTTGTCGGGCTTGGGACCCACCAACATCGCATGGTGATCTATCCGATATCCCCGCCCGATGCTGATGGTACTTGCATCGTGAACTGGATCGCAGAAGTCACCATGGACAATGCCGAGGGATGGCAGCAATCGGGCTGGTTCCGCCCCGTCGAAATCGACAAGTTCATCCACCACTTCGATCAGTTCCGCTATGAATGGTTGGATGTTCCCGACATGTTGCGCCGGGCGGATTGTGCGTTTGAGAACCCGATGATCGACCGTGATCCCATCCCCACTTGGGTCGAGGGCCCCATAGCCCTGATGGGCGATGCTGCCCATGCGATGTATCCTACGGGGTCA
The DNA here is from genome assembly GCA_049794055.1 of Sulfitobacter sp. Taxonomy (GTDB): domain Bacteria; phylum Pseudomonadota; class Alphaproteobacteria; order Rhodobacterales; family Rhodobacteraceae; genus Sulfitobacter. The sequence continues at coordinate 1,050 of JBARCL010000129.1, read as the reverse complement.
AACGGTGCCAGTCAGGCGATCGTCGACGCTCGTGTCATCGGAGCCCAGATGCTGATCCATGGAGTGTCCCCTGCAGCCCTGGCCGCTTACGATGAACAGCTTTGCAGCCCGATTTCAGCGCTGGTCCTGCGCAATCGGGGCGCCGGACCTTTTGGCATGCTAAACCTGATTGATGAACGCTGCGGCGGTGTTTTTGAGGATATCGAAGCCGTCTTGCCGGTAACCGAACGGATGGAATTCATGGCCAATTACAAGGCAGCCGCCGGTTTCGCCATCAACAGCCTGAATGCCGCACCGCCTACATTGCCCGCGCGTGCGAAGGTGCGTGATGTCTGAGCGGCAAGAAAACCATGCTCGGATAGAAAAGAAAACAACAGCCGAAGGAATACCAACATGATGATCTATGGATTAAGCACCTGCTCGGACTGCCAAAAAGCCCGCAAGGCGCTGGAAGAGGTCCGCGAGGACGTCGTGTTTCGCGATGTCCGTGCCGATCCCCTGAACGAAGATGAACTGGCAACCCTGATTGCCGAATTTGGTGACCGGCTGGTGGATCGCAAATCAAACGACTACCGTGCGCTGAACGCGTGGTTAAAGAACTCCGAAGCAGAGGCACAAATTGCGGCACAGCCCAAGGTGATGGCCCGCCCCGTCCTACATGATGGCGAGAACTGGTATCTCGGTTGGGACGAAGCGGTGCAAAAGGCCGTCCTGCCCGCGTGATTCAGATTGCGACTAGACCGGGCGGCGCAGCCCGGTATCCACATCGAACACATGCCCCTTGCCCGGTTGAATCGCAAACCGCAGCTCCCTGCTGGCATGGTCCATCAAATGCACACCTTGCAGGCTTGCGGTGAAATTGCCGGCCACACCGTTGACAACACCATGCAACAGCGTGTTCGCGCCCAGTGGTTCCGCCATCCTGACCTGAACGTGAAGCGGGCCATCCTCCTGTACCACCAGATGTTCCGGCCGAACGCCCAGTTTGACCGGGCCGTCCCGCCCGGCGCCGTCCGCGATCACCTGATCACCCAGATAGACCTGACCACC
>JBARCL010000128.1:0-74188 GCA_049794055.1 Sulfitobacter sp. | reverse complement strand
ATGTTGCGCGATGATGTGATCGAATACCCGATGGAATACCCCGTCACCACAGAACTGCGATTTGACAGCGAGGAATACCGCCAGCTGATGATCGATTTCTATGCTGAATGGGCGGACAAACTTGAGACATTGGCCAAGACTGAAGAGGTTGTTGTCCTATGCGAGGGCGATCCGTTTTTCTATGGCTCTTTCATGCACCTGCATACCCGTTTGCAAGGCCGCGCCGAGGTCGAGGTCTTGCCCGCGATTCCCGGCATGGTTGGCTGTTGGAATGCGCTGGACACACCGTTCACCTGGGGTGACGACGTGATGACGGTGCTGATGGGAACCCTGCCCGAGGCCGACCTGACCGACCATATGAAACGCGCTGATGCTTTGGTGGTGATGAAAACCGGACGGAACCTGCCAACCGTCAAGCGTGCGCTCGCCGCCGCTGGGCGGCTGGACGATGCATGGCTGGTTGAAAAGGGCACGATGCCTGACCAACGCACTGCAAAACTGGCCGATGTGGCAGATGACGATTGCCCCTATTTCGCCATCGTATTGGTGCACGGTCAAGGCCGCCGTCCGGAGACTGCAGAATGACGGGCTGGGTCGCAATTGCCGGTCTCGGGCCGGGGAACGAGGCAATGGTCACGCCGGAAGTGACGGAAGCCTTGGCCCAAGCCACGGACATCATCGGTTACATTCCTTATGTCGCCCGCATTGCCCCCCGCTCCGGGCTGAACTTGCATCCCACCGACAACCGTGTCGAACTGGACCGCGCCCTGCATGCCCTGCAATTGGCCGCAAACGGAGGGCGTGTTGTGGTTGTGTCCTCCGGTGATCCGGGTGTCTTTGCCATGGCCTCTGCCGTGTTCGAAGCCATCGAGGCACATCCCGAATTCACTGACACCGACATCCGCGTTCTGCCCGGCATCACCGCCATGCTTGCCGCAGCTGCTGCTGCAGGTGCGCCGCTTGGCCATGATTTCTGTGCCATCAACCTGAGTGACAATTTGAAACCATGGGAGGTCATCGAACACCGGTTGCGTATGGCGGCCCGTGGTGATTTCGCGATGGCATTTTACAACCCCCGCTCCAAATCCCGCCCGCATGGGTTTGAGAAATCGCTAGATGTGCTGCGCGAGGAATGTGGCGGCGGCCGCCTGATCACTTTCGCCCGTGCTGTCAGCAAACCGGATCAGAAGTTGGTCACAGTCACACTGGCCGAAGCGACACCAGAGATGGCCGATATGCAAACAGTTGTGATTGTTGGCAATTCTGCGACCAAATACGTGGGACGATACGTCTACACGCCTCGGTCAGCCTCGTGACCCAACCAGCGCATGACCTCGTCTACGGTACTTGCGATGCTGTCACCCGGCAGCAAGGGACGCTGCGCCATCAGGACCGGCAGGCCCAACTCCCGCGCCGCGTCCAGCTTGGCCCGCGCGCCCTGTCCGCCACTGTTCTTGGCAACGATATGGCTGATCCGGTGATTGCGCATCAATGCGATGTCACCTGCCACGTCAAACGGGCCCCGGGCCACAACAATTGTCGTGTCGGGCAGCGGCAAGGCAGCAAGGGGTCGATCCACCAATCGCAGGACATAGTGATGCTGCGGCTTGGCGGTGAACAGCCCGATCTGCTGCTTGCCAATGGCCAGAAAAATACGCGACGGGTCATCGGGCAAGGCCGCGGGGATATCTTCAATGCTGGGCAGCGACGTCCATCTGTCCCCGTCAGCCGGTGCCCATGCAGGCCGTTCCAGACGGATCAACGGCACATTTGCGCGGGCACAGGCGGCATGGGCGTTCCGGCTCATCCCCGCGGCAAAGGGATGGGTCGCGTCAATCACATGGGTGATACTTTCGGCCCTCAGATAGGTTGCCAACCCGTCCACGCCGCCAAAACCGCCCACCCGTGTCCGCAGGGGTTGCGCGACGGGAGCATCGGTACGTCCGGCATAGGAAAACACGGCGTCCAAACCTTGCGCGGCAAAGGTGGCGGCCATCTGGCTGGCCTCGGTTGTGCCCCCCAGCAAAAGGATGCGCATGATGGGTGATCCTTGGGTGACGATCATTGGAATGCCGGACGATAGCGCAAGCTCCTTGCCCCCTGCAAGCCGCAGCGCGATTGCACAGGCCGAACTGATCTTTGGCGGGCCGCGCCATCTGGAACTGGTGGGGGCAGGGGATAAAGGCAGGGCCTGGCCGGTTCCGTTCAGTATTGAGCCGGTGCTGGCTGCCAAAGGCAAACGATGTGTTGTCCTCGCCTCGGGTGATCCGTTCTGGTTCGGTGCAGGTGGCAGCCTTTCGGCGCATCTGGTGGTCGGGGAGTGGACAGTCTTGCCCGCGCCATCGACATTTCAACTGGTCGCCGGACACCTTGGGTGGCGGATGGAAACACTCACCTGTCACGGGTTGCACGCCGCACCGATAGAACAGCTTCGCGCGGTGCTGTCCCCGCGGGGCCGCATGATCTGCCTGCTCCGTGACGGCGATGCCCCTGCCAAGCTGGCCAACTGGTTGACCACGCAGGGCGCAGGCGCCGCGACGCTTCATATCTGCGAAAGGATGGGTGGCCCAAACCAGCGCATCCGTCAAACCACCGCTGCGGGTTTTGATGCCAAGACGATCGCCGCCCCTGTGGCGGTCGGAGTTGATCTGCCAGCAGGCGTCGGGTTGCCCCGTGCCTCCGGTTTGCCAGATGACAGCTTTGCTCATGATGGCCAGATCACCAAACGGCCTATACGCGCCCTTACCCTGTCGGCGCTTGCTCCGCGCCCCGCCGAAACCCTGTGGGATATTGGAGCCGGATCAGGCTCTATTTCAGTGGAGTGGTGCCTTGCTGGTGGGTGCGCCACCGCATTCGAAATCAAAACGGATCGCGTCAAAAATATCACCCGTAACATACAAGACTTTGGCATTGGCCATCTGATGAACGTTGTTGAGGGGCCATCAGTGCAGACAATCCAAGACCAGACGCCTCCCGATGCCGTGTTCATTGGCGGGGGTGGTACAGCGACCCTGTTTGAACAGCTTTTTACGGTTCTGCCAAAAGGCACCCGCCTTGTTGCAAATGGCGTCACGCTGGAAACCGAAAACTTGCTTGCCAATCTTCAGGCTGCAAAGGGCGGATCGCTGCTGCGGATCGAATTGGCGCAGGCCGAACCGCTTGGCCGTATGCGGGGGTGGCAACCTGTCCGCCCCGTTGTGCAATGGAGTGTCACATTATGAGGGTTTTGGGCCTTGGCTTTCGGGCTGCTGCTGAGCTGGCAAGCCTGCAAGATGCGATGCGTCTTGCGCTTGAGGCTGCGGGTAGCCCAAAGATCGACGCGCTGGTGAGCGAAGCCGCAAAATCACGCGAAAAACCGTTTCAAGAACTCGCAAGGCTGATGGGCATCCCCGGCCTTGGTGTCACACAATCGGACCTGCAACAGATGATCACCCCCACCCAATCGCAACGCATTCAGGATAAGTTTGGCACAGGATCACTGGCCGAAGCCGCCGCCCTTGCTGCCGCCGGACCAAACGCACGGTTGGTTGTGCAGCGCGTCATCTCAGGTGATGGTAAAGCCACCGCAGCGATCGCGCAAAACATCGAGGAAAACCAAACATGACCGTCCATTTTATCGGCGCTGGCCCCGGTGCGCCCGACCTTATCACCCTGCGCGGGCGCGATCTGATCGCGGCTTGTCCGGTCTGTCTATATGCCGGTTCGCTGGTGCCGGAAGCGCTGTTGGAACACTGTCCCAAAGATGCGAAAATCATCAACACGGCGCGGATGTCGCTGGATGAAATCATGTTAGAGATCAGTGCAGCCCACGCGGTGGGCCACGACATTGCGCGGCTGCATTCCGGTGATCTGTCGGTTTGGTCGGCCATGGGTGAACAGCTGCGCCGCCTGCGCGCTCTTGATATTCCTTATGATGTCACGCCGGGCGTGCCGTCCTTTGCTGCCGCCGCGGCTGCACTCAATGCTGAGTTGACGCTCCCGGGTGTGGCACAATCGGTGGTGTTGACCCGTACGTCCGGTCGCGCAACGGCGATGCCCGAAGGAGAGGCGCTCGAAAATTTCGCCAAAACCGGCGCGACCCTTGCGATCCACCTGTCGGTGCATGTGCTTGACAAGGTTGTTATGGACCTCACGCCGCACTACGGCCCTGATTGCCCTGTTGCAGTTGTTTGGCGGGCCAGCTGGCCAGATCAACGCATTGTTAAGGCGACATTGGAGACATTGAAAACCGCCATCGGAGAGGAAATGGAGCGCACCGCCCTGATCCTGGTCGGTCATGCCATCGGCGCTGAGGATTTTGGCGAAAGCAGGCTTTATGCGGGGGATTACGATCGCCGTTTCCGTCCCGTAGGAACCGCGCCGCGCTTTCCGGAGACTGCAGAATGATACCGCCCGGCCTGATGATTTCCGCGCCTGCGTCGGGTACCGGAAAAACCACCCTGATGTTGGGGCTATTGGCGGCTTTTCGTGCACAGGGGGTTGAAGTACAGCCGTTCAAAAGCGGCCCTGATTACATTGATCCGGCCTTTCACACCGCCGCTTCTGGCCGCGCATCCTTCAACCTTGACAGTTGGTCAATGGCACGCGCCACGATTGATGGTTTGGTTGGCAACGGGGCTGGCGCTGACCTGATCCTTTCCGAAGGGTCTATGGGGCTGTTTGACGGTGTGGCGATACCCGGGGCCTGTGGCAACGGCGCGAGCGCCGATATCGCGGCACTTATGGGGTGGCCTGTTGTGTTGGTTCTGGATGTTTCGGGGGCTGCGCAATCGGTTGCGGCGACTGCGCTTGGATTCAAGATGATGCGCCCCGATGTGACGTTGGCCGGTGTGGTGCTGAACCGTGTTGCCTCGCCCCGCCACGAGGCCTTGGTGCGTGTCGGTATGGAGGCGGTTGGCGTGCGTGTTTTGGGTGTCTTGCCGCGCCGCAAAGAAATTGAATTGCCAGAGCGGCATCTTGGACTTGTGCAGGCAGGGGAGCAGGAAAACCTACCGCAAATTCTGGCGGATGCAGCGGCATTTGTCAGTGAGAATGTTGATCTTGATGCTTTGCGGGCGGCGGCGGCGGGTACGTTACAAAATGCGCCCCCGCCTGCATCCGTCATTCCACCCGGCCAACGCATCGCCTTGGCACAAGACGCTGCCTTTGCCTTTGTCTATCCACATTTGCTGGCCGGATGGCGGGTGGCAGGGGCAGAGGTTTTGCCATTTTCACCGCTGGCGGACGAAGCGCCTGATCCCTCCGCCGATGTATGCTGGTTGCCCGGCGGTTATCCCGAACTCCATGCGGGAAAGCTGGCCGCTGCCACGAAATTCCGTAATAACATCAAAGAGTTTGCGCAAAGCAAGCCGGTGCATGGTGAATGCGGTGGCTATATGGCGATGGGGGCCGGATTGGTCGACAAGGAAGGGGTGCGTCACGAAATGACGGGTCTTTTGGGGCTTGAGACGTCGTTCGAGAAACGCAAGTTCCACCTCGGCTATCGCAAGGCGACGCTGAACGCGGCGATCCCCGGTTTTGGCGCGAAGGCGCGGTTGCGGGGTCACGAGTTCCACTACGCGACCATTCTGAACGAACCTGATACGCCGCTGGCCAAAATCACCGATAGCAATGATTTGGAGGTCGGCGAAACCGGATCATCCCGCGATTTCGAGGGGGGCGGCCGTGCGACCGGTACATTCTTCCATATGATCGGTGAAGAAGGATGAGGGGTTTTGTCTCATTTGTGTCCTCCGGTCCGGGCGATCCCGAACTGTTGACGGTCAAGGCCGTCGACCGGTTGCAAAAAGCCCAAGTTGTGCTGTTTGACGATCTGAGCGCCGGTCCGATTCTTGAGCACGCGGGGCCAGAAGCCGATCTTATCGGCGTCGGTAAACGGGCAGGACGCGCCTCTCCCAAGCAGCATCATGTGTCGCAGGTTCTGGTTGATCACGCCAAGGCGGGGCTGCGGGTTGTCAGGTTGAAGTCCGGCGATAGCGGGATGTTCGGCCGACTTGAAGAAGAGATTACCGCGCTGACGGCGGCTGGTATCCCCTTTGAAATTATTCCAGGTGTGACGTCTGCTTCTGCGGCTGCGGCTGCTGCAAGAATGCCGCTGACGCGCCGTTTGACCGCACGGCGGGTCCAGTTCATTACCGGGGCGGATGTCACCGGTGACCTGCCAGATGACGTGAACATGGCGGCCCTTGCCGATCCCGCTGCCACTACGGTTGTTTACATGGGCAAACGCACCTTCGCAGGGTTGGCCGCACGGTTGATCGAATACGGGCTGCCTGATGACACTCCTGCCATGCTGGCAGAGGCGGTATCGACCCCTGCCGAGAAACTGACGCGCCATACCATCGCCAGCCTTGCCTTACATCTGGAAATGACCACCAGCACAACGCCCGCATTGATCTTTTACGGCCCTCTGGCAGAGCCGGAAACATGAAGGTTTCGGTTTGTCGATCCTGCGCACCCGAAGCGCATTTCGTCGATTTCCTGCGCGAAGGTTTGCAGGGGGTCGAAGTTGAAAGCGTCGATTGCATGTCCGGCTGTACCCGCGCCCAGACTGTGGCGTTTCGTGCAAGCGGCAAGGTGGCTTATTTGTTTGGCGATCTGAGCCGCGACGATCTGGCCGAATTGCAGACCTTTGCACGGCTCTATGCGGCCTCCGAAGATGGCACCTTTGCGGACGCCCGCGTGCTGGGCAGCCTGCGCACCAAAGCTATTGCGCGGATACCGGGGTAGAATGATGCAGTTGACCCTTATCGGTATCGGCACCGGCAACCCCGAGCATCTGACACTTCAGGCGGTGCGCGCGATCAACGCTCAAGACATGATCCTTATCCCGCGCAAAGGGAAGGGCAAGGCCGATTTGGCAGAGCTGCGCCGCGCGATTTGCGACGCGGTTCTGACCAACACCAGCACCCGCATTGTGGAATTCGATCTGCCGGTGCGTGACGAGGCAACGCCGGATTACCGCCAACGGGTGGATGATTGGCATGATGCAATTGCGCGGGCTTGGACCGAGGCTATGGGGGCTGGCGCAACGGGCAATGTGGCGCTGTTGGTCTGGGGCGATCCATCGCTGTATGACAGCACCTTGCGGATTGCCGCGCGTCTGGATCCCGTGCCACAGATAACAGTGATCCCCGGCATTACATCCTTGCAGGCGCTGACGGCGGCGCATGCGATTCCGATCAACGATATCGGTGCGCCTTTTGTGGTCACCACAGGTCGGCGGTTGCGGGACGAGGGGTGGCCGACTGGAGTAGACACGCTGGCGATCATGCTGGACGGCACCTGCGCGTTTCAGACGGTGCCACCTGCGGGCGTGCACATCTGGTGGGGCGGCTATGTGGGCATGAAAGAGCAGATTACCTGCGAAGGGCCCTTGGCCGACGTGAGTGACCGCATTGTCCAAATGCGGGCCGAGGCACGTGAGAACCATGGCTGGATTATGGACATCTATATTCTGCGCAAGACTTGAGAAAGGGCGTAACGCCGACCCTCAGGTGTCCGGATCGACCTTGCCGCGCATTGCCTTGACGTCGCCGCGCACCTTCTTGGCCTTCAACCGCCGTTTCTTGGACCCCAAGGTGGGGCGTGTGGCGATCCGCCGTTTCGGCGGCGTCAGCGCCTGAGTGATCAAGGCCACAAGGCGATGCCGTGCGATGTCGCGATTGCGGGCCTGACTGCGGGTTTCGTCACATTGAATCACCAAAGCGCCTTCATTGGTCCAGCGTCGACCGGCCAGACGTCGCAGCCGCGTTTTGACCGGCGGTGGCAAGGAGGGTGATGTGGCGGCTTCAAAGCGCAGCTCAACTGCCGAGGACACCTTGTTCACGTTCTGCCCGCCGGGACCGGAGGCGCGGACAAATTGCTCGGAGAGTTCCCAGTCCTGAATACTGATGGTGTCGTTGATGCGTAACATGCGGCCCTTGTCGCATTCTGCAGGCCCAAGGTCAAAACCGAGTTGGGCCAAAATAAGAAATGGGCCGCCCCGTTTACCGGAGCGGCCCACATGAATGGCTTAAGGAGGGGATCGGTTAGACCGAAATCCACTCAGGCTGTTCGACCGTCAGGGGCTGCCCTAACGGGATACCTCCCAAGCTGTTCCGACACCTCGCTCCAGTACCTTTCTTGACACTAGATCACCTCCTTTGCATTTGTTGAACTCACCTGAATCGTTGCACAGGTTTGTCAGAACGCAAAGAACTTTTTTGACCCGAATGTCGGTAATTTGAACGATCAGCCTGCGTTTACGATCCGAGACGTCAGGACCCGAAACGGGATCAATGCCAGTAATGCGATGCAAAGTTTCACCGCCCAATCCGCCAAAGCCAATGAAACCCAGAGAGGTGCAACCGGTCCTGAGCCGAGGATTGGCAGCATTTCCGAGGCCCAGCTGACATCGGTCGCGGGGTGAATGAAACTGAGTGCACCAGAGAAGGCGACAGAGAAGAAAAGCGCTGTATCCAGAGTGCCACCAATTAGGGTGCTGACCAGCGGCGCCCGCCACCATGCACCGCCACGCAAGGCCGAAAAGATCGACACATCAAGCAGCTGCGCCACAAGGAATGCAAGGCCGGATCCGATCGCGATGCGGACAGTGACCAGCGGGCCGAATTCGCCCATGATCTGCGTCCCGATGAGAGAGCAGACCAGCCCCACACCAAAACCGACAAGAACTACGCGGCGTGCCGCTGCGGATCCATAGACGCGGTTCATCACATCGGTGACGAGAAAAGCCAGCGGATAGGTAAAAGCGCCAAGCGTGAGCCATTGGCCATACAGAAATTGAACAAGGATGTTTGAGGCCACAACGATGGCGGCCATGGCAATGATGCCGGGGAGGGTGTTGCGTGTCATATTTAAAACCGTTTTGTGCAAGGGTGCGGCGACTTGGCCTGCGGGTATCGCAGACCTGGGCGCTTTAGGCCTTTGCGGCAGGCAACGCAAGTCATTCCGACAGCGCAAACTCGACGATCTGGGTGGTTTGCAACAGAAAGAAGTTGTCATCGGAAACCAGCGTCAAACGCAGGCCACCAGTTTGATCCCGCCAGACGCTGAGCCCTTCAAGGTTGTCAAAAGCAGCAGGCAGAGTCGTAAGCAGCACCGCTGCTTTGATGGTTTCAGAACCAAGATCCAGACGCCGGATCTGGGTTCGGAATCCCAGCGGGGTGACCGCGCGCTCCAATAGATAGAGCCGCCCTTGGTCGTCGAAATCCGCGCCGACAGGGCGGAACGGCCGCGATACCGGCACCCGGTGGATGATCCGCCAGCGCCCGTTTTCTAAGCTATAAAGCGGCGTCGTGCCGGATGCATCCGCCGCAGCTTCCGAAAGCGTGAAGAGCCTGCCGTCTGGGTGAATTGCCAGCGCTTCCAGTCCGGTATTCTTGGCCAGTTGGCCAAAGTCAGGATGACCTGGCAGGTCATATGTGGTACTTGTCTGCGTGTTCAGCCGCACAACACGGTGCTCAAGCTCGAAAGACGCGTAAGCTGTGCCATCAGATGCGATCGCCAGCCCTTCAACATCTCGAAAGTCCGGCTCGAGCAAGCGGCCATTCTGATCAAAAAGCGCACTATGGAATTTTGGTGTGATCGCCTGAATATCACCATTTTCCCGGATCAAATCTGCCTGCACCAGGTTTCCGCGATCTGATAACACGGTCATCAAACCACCGTCCTGCGATATTTCCAAACCGGAAAACCCGCCGAACCATGAGTTGTCCCATTCCCATGTGACGACGGAAACGCGCCGCAGCATGGGCTCCGCGCAAGCGGGTAAGATGGCGCAGTTGAACGCCACCAGAAACGCGCAGATGAGACGCTTCAGTTGTCCAACACCGCATGACACTGCGCAGGCAGGTCTGCCAGCACCAGTTCGCGGCGGGGCGACTTGGGCTTGGCTTTCGGGTCTTTTGGCTTGGGCTTTGGTGGATTCAGGATATTTGCCTGCCACTGACGCGCATCCGCACAGCCGTCACCAGCCGGTGGCGGGGTCTGATTCACACATCCGCGCATCCCTTTGGGGCAGTTCAGCCGGACGTGGAAGTGATAGTGGTGCCCGTACCAGGGCCGGATTTTACGCAAATAGCTACGATCGCCCTTTTCATCGGCGCACATTTGCACTTTTGCGCCGGGGAATACAAAAATACGCGCTGTGCGCGGGTCTTTGGCGGCCGCTTTAAGGATGTTGTGATGTGCTTTGGTCCACGAACTGTTCACATAAGCACCATTGGAACGGCGCATGGAAATGGACGAAATGTTCTCGCGCTGTTTACGGCTCAGACCCAGTGATTTGGGGGGCAGCATCCAGATATCGGCATCCAGCCCGATCTGGTGGCTGCGATGGCCGGTCAACATCGGTCCGCCGCGCGGTTGGCTCATGTCACCCACATAAATCCCCGCCCAACCCGGTTGCGTCGCGGCAAAGGCCGACAGCTTCTTGACCATATCAACCGTTTCGGGATGCGCCCAGTTTCTGTTTCGGGACAGACGCATGGCTTGCCATGTTGGCCCGGTTTCGGGCAATTGCACCCCGCCTGCCAAACAGCCCTTGGCATAACTGCCAAAAGCAGCCGATGATTGCCGCGAGGGTAGCGGTTTCGCGCCAAACAGCTTTTTCGCCTGCACATTGCTGCGTGCCCCGCCCGATGATCCGATGGTCGGCAGCACCTGTTTTGCGCCGCTGATATCACGTTCAGAACCGCCCCCGCAGGAGGCTAGGATGCCCGCCAACGCGGCACAGATCAAAACTCGGAAAAGGGTCATTTGGTAAAATCTCCGTCTCTTTTCACCCATGCTAACAGTATCAGACCAATGATGAACAGACCTACAACAGGGGTGATGCCCAATCTTTGACTGCCCGTCAGGTCGGTGGCGACGGCAATCAGTGCGGGGGCAAGGAAGGATGTCGCTTTGCCCGAGAGCGCATAAAGGCCAAAGGCTTCGGTCATCCGTTCTGGATCGCCCTGATAGGTCAGCATGTTACGCGAAGATGCCTGAAGTGCGCCACCAGCCGCACCAATCAGGGCACCGGCAACGTAAAAGGCGATGTCAGGGGCCGCAGACCCCTCCGCCACAGCGATCCACATAACGGAAGTCGGGGTGAGCGAGATAATCATGATGGCCGTTATGATCAGGGTCACACAACAAAACACGATCACTGGCATCGGCCCGATCCGCCGGTCGACCCGGCCGCCCACCCAACAGAAAATCGCGCCAGAAAGGACGGCAAGAATGCCGAAAATGCCGATATCGCGGATCGACCAGTTCAATACGCCAAGTGCATAGATGCCGCCAAAAGTGTACATCCCGTTCAGCGCATCACGGTAAAACATCGACGATCCCAAATAGGCCATCAGTGACGGATGGCGGGGTAGGTTACGCAGTGTTTGTTTGAGATCTGTCAAAGCCTGTCCCAGTTTCATCCCGCTATTGGGCGCGGAAGGGTCGTCACGGGTATAGAGAAAAAACGGGATCATAAAGAGCGCAAACCACACCGCAGAAAGCGGCCCGACGATGCGCGTATCCGCCTTGGTTTCAGGATCAAGCCCTAGAAACGGGGAAAGCCCCGCCATGGTCTTCCCGTTGTCGCCGGCTTGAAATAACAGGAGCATCGCGATCAAGGCGACAAGCCCCCCGACATAGCCAAAAGCCCAGCCAGAACCCGAGATGCGCCCGCGTTCTGACGGATCGGGGTCCAGCTCTGGCAGGTAGGAGTTGGTAAAGATCGTAGCAAACTCCATCCCGATCAGGCCGATGCCAAAAAAGAACAGTGCCCAAAGCACGGAAAAACCTTGTGGTGCTGTCCACCAAAGCGCGGCGGACCCGATGACGTAAAGCGCCGAGAACAGCCAGATCCAAGGCATACGTTTACCAGTGCTGTCCGCGATGGCGCCCAAAACTGGCGCCAAAACCGCGATGGAAATGCCTGCCACCGTTAGCCCATATCCCCAATAGGCTTGGGCTTGCGCCTTGGCCGCATCAACTGCCATGCCCCCGTCGATCAGGGCGTTGGTCGCGGTCTGGGCGAAGTATGGACCAAAGATAAAAGTCAGCATCAATGTATTGTAGGGCTGGCTGGCCCAATCAAAGAAATACCATCCCCAAATGCGTTTGCGCGCCGTGATTGTTGCCATTGTTCCGCCCCTGTTTGACCTCAGGTCAGATAGAGCAGGCGCGTCGGCTTCACGCAAGGGACTGTGTGTGATTTGCGATCCAAACAAGGTGCGTATTGATCCTGATCCCTGCTGCGCTCTTGCGGAATTATGACGGCGGGCTTAACTGAGCGTCATTGGTTCAAAAGAAGGGCACGACATGACCTCGATCTTTCAAATTCTGATGCTGTTGCTCAACATCGTCTATTTCATCGTGATCGCGCATGTCATCATGTCCTGGCTCATCAACTTCCAGGTCTTGAACCTGCGCCAGCCGTTGGTTGCCCAGATCTGGGATGGGCTGAACCGCCTGTTGGAGCCGATTTATAGCCGCATGCGGTCTGTACTTCCGCAGATTGGCGGGCTTGATCTGGCACCTTTGGCGCTGTTGATCGCTGTCGCAGTAGCGCGGATCATCTTGGTCAATAATGCGGCGGCCTTCTATTGAACCAGCAGGCCTTTGGGCTTGTTCATAGGTTGTTAGTGTGGGATTCTGCATAAAAAGAGCAGAAAATTAAACAGGGTTCCCACATGATCGGCGCTGCCACGCTTTTACGTGATGTCTTTGGATTTGACGGTTTTCGCCCCGGTCAACAAGAGATTGTTGAGGCGGTGACCGCTGGCGAAAATGTACTGGCCATCATGCCGACAGGCGGCGGTAAATCACTTTGTTTTCAGTTGCCTGCTCTGATGCGCGAGGGGGTCACGGTGGTAATTTCCCCCCTGATTGCGTTGATGCGCGATCAAGTGCGATCCTTACAAGAAGCGGGTGTCGGTGCCGGCGCGTTAACCTCTGGCAATACCGAAGAAGAGACAGGCGCCGTCTGGCAGGGTCTTGAAGACGGCACGCTCAAGCTCCTTTATATGGCTCCCGAACGGCTTGCCGCGGGTTCGGTCACCGGCATGTTGAAGCGTGTGGGCGTGAACATGATCGCCGTGGACGAGGCCCATTGCGTCAGCCAGTGGGGCCATGATTTTCGCCCCGACTATCTGCGCATTGGCGAATTGCGCCGTCACCTGAATGTGCCTTTGGCCGCCTTTACTGCCACAGCAGACGCCGAAACCCGCGCCGAGATTGTGCAAAAACTGTTCGACGGTGTTGATCCGACGGCTTTTCTGGGTGGCTTTGACCGCCCCAACATCCATCTGGCATTTCAAGCGAAAAACAAACCACGTGACCAGATCCTGAACTTCGCGGCTGCGCGCAAAGGTCAGTCTGGCATCGTTTATTGTGGCACCCGGGCCAAGACCGAAGGGATTGCGCGGGCACTGCGTGAAGCTGGGCAAAAGGCGATTCACTATCACGGCGGCATGGAGGCCGAAGATCGCCGCATCGCGGAACGCCGGTTCCAACAAGAGGACGGTTTGATTGTCTGCGCTACGGTGGCCTTTGGTATGGGTGTCGACAAACCCGATATTCGTTGGGTCGCTCATGCCGATCTGCCCAAATCAATTGAGGCATACTATCAAGAAATCGGCCGCGCAGGCCGTGATGGGGCACCTGCCGAAACGCTGACGCTTTACGGTCCCGACGATATTCGCCTGCGCCGGACCCAGATTGACGAAGGGCTGGCCCCGCCCGAACGGCGCGCTGCGGATCACGGACGGCTCAATGCCTTGCTGGGTCTGGCCGAAGCACTGGAATGCCGCCGCAAAAGCCTGCTGGGCTACTTTGACGAAACCGAAATCACCTGCGGGCGCTGCGATCTGTGTGACACGCCTGCCGATGTGTTCGATGGGACCACTGCCGTGCGCAAGGCGCTGTCCGCAATCCTGCGCACCGAAGAATGGTTTGGCGCGGGCCATCTGATCGATATTCTGCTGGGCGTTGAAACTGATAAGGTCAAGGCGCGCGGCCATGCCAGCCTGCCGACATTTGGTGTGGGCGGTGAATATGATCGGCGTCAATGGCAGGCTGTGTTCCGCCAGATGATGGGCCATGACTTGATCCGACCCGACCCCGAACGCCATGGCGCGCTGCGGATGACCGATGCCGCTCTGCCGATCCTGCGCGACGAAGCCAAGATCAGCCTGCGCCGCGATTCCATCAAAACGGCGGGGGCCAACCGCCGACCTGCTGTGAAACAGATGGTCAGTGAAGAAGACGCGCCTCTGCTCTCTGCACTCAAGGCCAAACGGCGCGGTCTGGCCGAAGCGGCACGGGTGCCTGCCTATATCATCTTTACCGACCGCACTTTGATCGAGATGGCCGAGAAACGCCCCCTTGATCTGGACGGGATGGCAGGGATCAGCGGGATCGGGGCCAAGAAACTCGACACCTATGGATTGGCCTTTCTTGAGGTGATTAACGGTGAAGCTGCGGGCATGCATCCGACACGCCGCAAACTGGCAGGACGCGAAGCGGGCAACGTTTATGACCAACTGCTGCAAGTGCAGGCGGATCTGACGCGCGGCGAGGCCGGAGGGGACAAGCCACTAAGCTGTTCGGCCTCTCTGTTGGCGAAGGTTGCCCAACTGCGCAATGCGGACAAAACCGCCATCGACCGCTTGCTTGGCGAACGTCGCGCATCGCGTTTTGGCCCAGCGTTTCTGGATGTGCTGCGCGAGGCAGGTTAATCGCCCCTTGTGATCACGGTTCACCGCGTTATCTCTGAACCAAGTCAACATGGGGGACCAAGATGCTGGTTGTAATTTCACCTGCCAAAAAGCTCGATTGGGAAGCACGTGATGTTCGCGTGACGCAGCCAGATTTTCAGGAAGATGCCGTGCGATTGGCGACGACCGCCCGCAATCTCACGCTGGGCAAGTTGAAAGACCTCATGCATCTGAGTGATGATCTGGCGCGCCTTAACCGCGACCGGTTTCAAACATTCCAAGCCGAGCCATCGTCCGATCTGGTGCGCCCTGCCGCGCTGGCGTTTGCCGGTGACACCTATCAGGGGCTTGAGGCGGGAAGCCTTGATCCGGACGAACTGAGTTGGGCGCAAGACCATCTGCGCATTTTGTCCGGGCTATACGGCGTGTTGCGCCCTTTGGATGCGATCCAGCCTTACCGGCTTGAAATGGGTAGCAAGTTAAAAACGCGGCGCGGCGCGAACCTCTATGAGTATTGGCGTGATGATCTGTCCAAGGCATTGAACGCGCAGGGCGACGCGGTTGGCAGCGATGTCTTGATCAACTGCGCCAGTCAGGAATATTTCGGCGCAGTATCCCCCAAGGCGTTGAAACTGCGGGTGATCACGCCACAGTTTATGGAAGATAAACGCGACGGCAAGGGCCCTAAAATCGTTAGCTTTTTCGCCAAAAAGGCCCGTGGCGCCATGGCCCGGTTTATCATCCAGAACCGGCTGACAGACCCCGAGGCGATCAAGGATTTTGACACCGGCGGCTATGCCTATCAAGCGGATGTATCAACGTCGCAGAAACCTGTTTTCCTACGTGACTATCCGTCGTCCTGATCAAGTTGTAATGGCGCAAACCTGCCACCATGCACGGCCTCTATTTCTTGCAGTATCAAGGGTTTGCGCAAGGGTTTGGTCAGGTATTTGTCCAAACCGGCGGCAAGGACTCCTGTGTCATCCCCGTCCATCGCATGGGCGGTCACGGCAATTATCGGCGTGCGCGGGCCGGTTTCCAGTGCGCGGATGGCGGTGGTGGCCGCTTTGCCATCCATCTTGGGCATGGAAATATCCATAAAGACCAGATCGGGCGCGATTTCCTGAAACAGGTTCAAGGCTTCTTCGCCGTTGTTCGCAAAGGTCAGATCAATGTTCAACGTCTTGACCATCTTGCGAAACACCAACTGGTTGGTCTTGTTGTCCTCGGCGGCAAGGATGCGCATGCGGCGTTGTGAAGAACGGATGTTTTTTGCCACCAGGTGAGGTGCTTCAAAGGTCAGTGCACCCAAGGTTTCAAACAGGATCTGGCGCGACGGCGGATGGAGCAATATGTCGTCCACCCTTTCATCAAAGGCCTCGATTGCCTTGCTTGGATTGGGGCTTAGAACAATGACCGGCAGGGTCAGGTCCAGTTCGTTCAGGTGGGTCAATAGTGCCGGTGCGCAGTCCTGATGCGCCAGAAAAAGATCCAAATTGTCGCCCAAAGTCTCCTTGGCCTGTTCGGTTGTGTTGCAGGCTGTGACCTTGATACCCAGTTGCGCGAACTGACGTCGCAAAATGGCGCGATTGACGTCAACGTCATCGACAATCAGCGCATGACGCAGGCCTGCCGGCGGCTGCCATTGAGGGATAGTGCCTTCATCGGTCAGGCCCATTTCCACGCGAAACCCGAAGCAGGACCCGACGCCGTCTTCGGAAGTCACCCAGATTTCGCCGCTCATCATGGAAACCAGCCGTTGCGAAATCGCAAGACCAAGGCCGGTGCCGTCAAACTGGCGATTGCGTTCGTTTTCAACCTGATTGAATTCGCCGAAGATATGGTCAACCATATCTTGCGGAATCCCGATACCGGTGTCTTCGACCACAACATGCAAAGACAACGTCCCGCGTGCTGGATCAGGCACGCCGGTCACACGGATCAACACATGTCCCTGGCTGGTGAACTTGACCGCATTCCCAATCAGATTGGTCATCACCTGCCGCACCCGTCCAGGATCACCCACCATCATGGTCGGCAAGAAAAGGTCGTAGTCCAGCAGCAACGGCAGCCCTTTGGTCTGTGCCGTGGTCTGCAGCAACATCAGAACCTCGACAATGGCCCGCTCAAGATCGAAAGGCTGGGGGTGCAGCTCCAGCTTCTGGGCTTCGATCTTGGAGTAATCCAGCACATCGTTGATGATCACCAACAGGGCTTCGCCCGAGTTTTTGATCGTGTCGACATAAAGTTGCTGCTCTTCGTCCAGATCACTTTCTTTCAGCAGTTCCGCCATCCCGATCACGCCGTTCATCGGTGTGCGAATTTCATGGCTCATATTGGCAAGGAAGGCAGACTTGGCACGGCTGGCACTTTCCGCGATGGACCGTGCTTCCTTAAGCTGCTTCTCGTATTTTACCGTCGCTGTAATATCGAGGCCAAGCGAAACCATGTCACCTTCGGGTCCGCGTTGATCAACCAGTTTGATAAAGCTCCCGTTCCAAAGCTGGATCACAATCGGCTCCGGATCGCGCTGCTGTATGCGTTCGACCATCATCTGACGCCAGTCTACGGCGGACAGATCGGCGGTGTTCACGATCCCCTCATCCGTCAAGACCTGCAGGATGGTGATGTAATTTACCCCCGGACAAACAATCTCAAGCCCGTCGAAAATCGCCAGATATGCGCGGTTGGCCATAATCATTTCGTTGTCGGCATTGAAAAAGGCAAAGCCGTCGCTGATGGTTTCGATAGAATGCCACAACCGCCGCTCTGCAATGGCGATTTTTTCGTTGGCAACGTTCAGGTCTGATTTGACACGCTGGTTTTCACCGCGGATCGTCGCCACCTGCGCGCGGGTTTCGACAATTTCCTCGCTCAGCTGCTGGGCATGTTTGCCCAATTTCCGGTTCGCAGCAAAGAGTTCCGCCTTCTTCAGCTCGAGCATACGCTCGGCGGCAAGCCGGTTGCGCCGTTCCTCGGTAAGTTTATTGGCAAGGCTCATCCGCGCTCCGATCGGACCCTTCGTCGGGCACAGACTGGCGCAAACGCGTGAACATCGGCTTAAACCGCGTGGCCGGGACTTGCCCGCGCACCCATCTGCGTGTCAGGCTGAGAAGATTCAAAGAATGAAGGAGAATTTCGATGCGTTTGGTTTTGGCGGCGGGACTGACGTGGGCGCTTTTGGCCTTTGGTGCTGCGTCGGCAGCGGCCCAAGGTGCCCTGCCAGAGCATCGGTATCTGCAAACCCGCGATACGGATTTCTTTGGCGCGGATCTGGCGAACCTGTTCGACACCACCCAAGCCGCTTGTGCGCGGGCCTGCTCTGCGCAAGAAGCCTGCGTTGCCTATACGTTCAACGTGCGCAACAACGCCTGTTTTCCCAAATCTGCCATCACTGATCGCCAAGCTTACACAGGGGCGGTGTCGGCCCGAAAAATAGCCACTGATCCCAAGGCGCTCGAGGCGCAAGCCACACGTCAGGCAGATCTTGCGTTTCTGACGACGGATGATTTCTTTGCCGCCCGTGATAGTGTTGCAACCAATGCTGCGAACTACAGCTTTGACGCTGAATCGCTGGATGACTTGACGGCAGCTATGACCCGTGCCGAACAATCCGGCGAAACCGTTGCCGCGCTGCGCTGGGCAGGCAAGGCCGCTGCATTGTCGGACCGCGCAGACCTTTGGGCGACCTATGCCCGACTATCGTTGATCCAAGCCGAATCCGGCCAGAATGCAGCGCGTCGCAAAGCCCGTTCTGCGGCGTTGCAGGGTGCGATAAACGGTTATCTGCGGGCGGATCAATCCGGCCTGCGGGTCGAGGTGTTGCGGCTGATGGCCCAAGCACTTGAGGTCAATAACCGGGGCCGCGACATGATACCTGCCTTGCGTCTGGCGCTGGACATTGTCCCGCGCGATGATTTGGAAAGTGCCCTTGAAGAGGCCATCGGCAAATACGGTTTTCGCGTTACTGAGCACCGCGTTGACAATAACGCTGCCGCGCCGCGCATTTGTGCGGAGTTTTCCGAACAGCTCGTGCAGGCGGGGATTGATTACGAACCTTTCGTTCGTGTCGAAGGACGCGGATTGGCCGTGCAAACCAACGACAGCCAACTATGTATCGATGGTGTGGAACATGGCGCAAGGTATACGGTGACCCTGCGCGCAGGCTTGCCTGCTGCGAGCGGCGAAGCGCTGCACAGGGATGTCACCCTGCAACTTTACGTGCGCGACCGCGCTCCCTCGGTCCGTTTTGCAGGCCGCGCGTATGTTTTGCCCCGCAGTGCCGATGCCGCCCTGCCTGTCGAGACAGTGAATGCCACCACCCTTGATCTGTCCCTGCGCCGTATCAGTGACCGCAATCTGGTTCGTGCGATCCGCGAAAGCTATTTTGGCCGTCCGCTGAGCGCAAACGAGGATGACCGGTTTGCAGCTGATTTGGCCCAAGAGGTTTGGACCGGTGAAGCAACGGTGCCAAATGAACTTAACGTCGATATGACCACGCGCTTGCCGATGGCAGATGCCCTCGCGGATCAAACTGCCGGTATTTATGTGCTAAGCGCTGCGGTGCCGGGGCAGGACCGTTACGAAAGCCCCGCAGCGATGCAGTGGTTTGTCCTGTCGGATATGGGCCTTTCCACGTGGAGCGGCATCGATGGCATGCAGGTGGCGGTGCGCCGTTTAGGGGATACCTCCGCAGCGGCGGGGGTCAAGATCAGCCTGATAAGCCGCGCCAATGCGGTGCTTGGGGACGCGCTCACCGATGCTGACGGCTTTGCGCGGTTTCCGGCGGGCCTGATCCGCGGAAGCGGCGCTGCGCGGCCCGCACTTTTGATGGCCGAAGACGGAACCACCGACGTTGCTTTCCTGCCACTAACAGATCCGGCGTTTGACCTGTCCGACAGAGGGGTTGAAGGCCATCCGCCGGCCCCGCCCATCGACACCTTCCTCACGACGGACCGGGGGGCTTACCGCGTGGGCGAAACGATTTACGCCACCGTCCTGACCCGCGACGGACAGGCCCGGGCCTCCCTTGGTCTGCCTGTCACTGCCATCCTCAAGCGACCTGACGGGGTTGAATACAGCCGCCAGTTAAGCGTCGACAGCAAGGCGGGGGGGCATGTCTTTGCCCTGCCTTTGGGTGCCGATGTGCCGCGGGGGGCGTGGCGGGTAGATATCCTGAGCGATCTGGAGGCCCCGGCGCTGGCCAGCCAAACCGTGCTGGTCGAGGATTTCCTGCCCGAACGCATCGATTTTGACATTACCCTGCCTGACCCGCCGCTACGTCTGGGACAAACACCACCACTGAGCGTTGATGTGCGGTATCTGTTCGGGGCACCGGGGAGCAATCTTAAAATTGAAGGTGACGTCCGGCTTAGCGCGACACGTGATATCTCTGGCTGGGACGGGTACAAGTTTGGCCGCCACGACACCGGTTTCCGCACGCAAACGCAAGCGATTGCCGGAACGACCACCAACGCCCAGGGTCGCGCCACTATGCCCCTGCAACTACCACAACTGGCTGAAATCCCGCAAACACCCTTGAGCGCGGCGGTAACCCTGCGTGTTGCAGAAGGGTCGGGCCGTCCGGTTGAACGTCGGATCAGCAAAGCCGTGGCACCGGCCAATTCAATGATCGGGATCAAGGCGTTGTTTGACGATGTTCTGCCCGAAGGCGCCGATGCAGGGTTTGATCTGATTGCCATCAATCCTGACGGTGACGCCGTGCAAATGCCGGTCCGCTGGACAATCAACAAGGTTGAAACGCGCTATCAATGGTATCAGCTTTATGGCAACTGGGAGTGGGAACCGGTGACCCGCCGCATTCGCGTAGCAACCGGCGATCTGTCACTAGGGGCGGCCCCGACGCGCGTGACGGCCCCCACTGAATGGGGTGCCTACGAGATTATCGTCGAACATATTGGCACTGCCTATGCTGCATCCTCGGTCGCGTTTGCATCCGGTTGGTATAGCGGAGATGGGGCCACGGATACGCCAGACCGACTCGATATGTCGTTGGACGCTAAGACGTATAAGACCGGTGATACCGCCACTTTACGGCTTGTTGCAGAGGGCGATGGCGTGGCGATGATCAGCGTGCTGTCCAATCGGGTGATTGAACGTCGTTTTGTGCCGGTAAGCACAGGCGAGAATACCGTTGCCTTGACAGTGGACGCGGCATGGGGGACCGGTGCTTATATCACTGCCTCGGTTTTGCGCGGCATGGATGTTGCGGCGGGTATGAACCCCAGCCGTCAACTTGGCCTTGCGCATGCCGCCGTTGCGCCAGCTGACAAGAAACTGTCGGTGCGTTTTGATGCACCGGCCCAGATTGACGGACAGGCCGGCACCCTGAATGCCAGCGTTTTGGTCGACGGCATTGCAAAAGGGCAGACCGCCTATGTGACCCTCGCGGCCGTGGATCTGGGCATTCTCAACCTCACCGGTTTTACGGGCCCCAATCCAACCGATCATTATTTCGGACAGCGCCGTTTGGGGGTCGAACTGCGCGATATATACGAGCGTCTGATTGACGGCATGAACGGTGCTTTGGGGGCCGTTCGTTCCGGTGGCGATGCGGCTGCCAGCGCACAAGTTCAATCGCCCCCGCCAACGGAAAAGTTGATGGCGTTTTTCACAGGCCCGGTCACGGTTGGCCCTGATGGCCGCGCCGACATTGAAATTGTCAAACCCTCTTTCAGCGGCACCATCAGATTGATGGCCGTTGCATGGTCGCTTGATGGCGTAGGTGATGCCACCTTCGATGTCATCGCCAAAGACCCTGTTGTGGTGACAGCGTCCCTGCCGCGTTTCCTTGCGCCTAATGACAGCAGCAGATTGCT
Organism: Sulfitobacter sp.; assembly: GCA_049794055.1. GTDB lineage: Bacteria > Pseudomonadota > Alphaproteobacteria > Rhodobacterales > Rhodobacteraceae > Sulfitobacter. The sequence continues at coordinate 52,647 of JBARCL010000128.1, read as the reverse complement.
GCTGGAACTGGTCCGCGCATCAGGCCCTACCGGCGATGCCACGTTGCAAATCCATGCCGATGCCGGTGTCGGGCTGGGCAAATTCCCCTCTGTCGTGACCCTTGGTGAAGATGCGACCGATCGGTTAGAGATCCCAGTGACGGCCCGCGAAATCGGCGATCATCTGATTACTGTTGTGCTGACCACACCGGATGGCACAGAATTGCGTAAGGTTTTGAACATGCCGGTGCGTGAAAATGACCCCGAGGTGGCGCTGACGCGCCAGTTCTCGCTTGGCGGGGGCGAAAGTTTTACCTTTGACAGCAACGTCTTTGCCGGTCTGCGCGCGGGAACGGGTCTGGCCACGCTTTCCGCTGGTCCACTGGCGCGTTTTGACGTGCCGGGTTTGTTGCAACAATTAGACCGCTACCCCTACGGCTGTACGGAACAGGTCACCTCTGGCGCGATGCCGCTGCTTTACCTTAGTTCCGTTGCGCAATCTGCAGGCCTTGGCGAACCGGCCCGGATCAACTACAAAATCAGCCAAGCCATTGCCCGTATTCTGACCCGACAATCAAGCAACGGAGCCTTTGGGTTATGGCGGGCGGAGTCCGGTGACTTCTGGCTGGATGCCTATGTCACTGATTTTCTGTCACGTGCGCGGGCGCAGGGGCACGCCGTGCCCGACCATGCTTACGCATTGGCGATGGATAATTTGCGCAACCGGATCAGTTATGCCCCTGATTTCGATCAAGGGGGCGAAGATATCGCCTATGCCTTGCTTGTTCTGGCCCGTGCGGGTGCCGCCAGTATGGGCGATTTACGGTATTATGCCGACACCAAGGCGCCGGATTTCGCAACACCGCTGGCGCTGGCGCAACTGGGGGCAGCTTTGGCCGCCTACGGTGATCCGTTGCGGGCGGATGCGATGTTCCGCAAAGCGGGTGCAATGCTGGCCGGTGCGACACCGTCCAAGCAATGGCGTGATGATTTTGGAACGCCGCTGCGGGACACTGCTGCCGTGCTGAAGTTGAGTGCTGAAGCCGGCAGCACCGCGCTTGATCCGGTTGCACTGAGCGCCAGTTTGCGTACCGGCAACAGCCGCCTTTCCACGCAGGAAGCCGCGCAGGTTGTCCTTGCCGCCCACGCGATGAACGCGCCTGACGCAGTGGCAAAATTAAGGGTGGATGGTGTGACGGCCAGCGGTCCAGTGGTGAAACGTCTAACCGCCGGCGATGGTGGGGCCTCGTTGATCGAGAACATCAGCGACAGGGCAATGGATGTCACGATGACAGCCTATGGTGTGCCCGAAGTTGCGCCTGCGGCAGGCGGCTACGGCTATCAAATTACCCGCCGTACATTCACTATGGAAGGGGCACTTGTCGAAGGGCCTGTTGCTTCTGGCACGCGATTGGTTGTGGTGCTCAAGGTCACCCCGTTTGGGGAGGTCGGTGCGCGGCTGATCGTGGATGACCCGCTGCCTGCAGGCTTTGAGATCGATAATCCGAACCTCTTGCGCAGCGGTGAGATCGACGCGCTGGATTGGCTGCAAACCAGGGATGCCGAAAACGCCGAGTTCCGCAGTGACCGTTTTATTGCCGCCGTGAACCACCGGCAGGCCGAGCCATTTCAACTGGCTTATGTCGTGCGGGCGGTTACACCGGGTATCTATCATCAACCCGCCGCCACGGTCGAAGATATGTACCGCCCCGAGTACCGCGCCAATACCGCAACTGGTTCGGTCACAGTCACCCCATGATCCAAAGGCTGGTCCCTTTTGTGCTGGTGCTGGTCCTCTGGGGGGGAGCCGCCCTGCGCGATGGCGTGGATCGCTGGATCGCGGCAACTGTTCTGCCCCCCGTTTTGATCGAAACTTCGGTTGAAATGCGCGACAGGCACGGCATGTTGATGCGGGTGTTCCCGGTTGAAGGTGGCCGTGTCCGGTTGGCCCTGCGGCTGGATCAGGTGGATCCCGCATACCTGTCGATGCTGATCGCTTTTGAGGATAAGCGGTTTTACAATCACAAGGGTGTTGACCCGCTGGCGCTTTTGCGCGCCGCCGGACAGGCGCTGGTGTCGGGGCGCATTGTCTCTGGCGGTTCGACCCTGACGATGCAGACAGCAAGATTGCTGGAAAATTCCGGCACTGGGCGTTGGGTGGGAAAGTTGCGGCAGATCCGGCTGGCCTTGGCGTTAGAGCGTCATCTAAACAAAAATGACATCCTGACGCTCTACCTCGCCCATGCGCCTTATGGCGGTGCGTTGGAGGGGCTGCGGGCGGGCAGTCTGGCGTGGTTCGGCAAAGAGCCACGGCGATTGACCACAGCAGAGGCTGCTTTGCTGATCGCCTTGCCCCAAGCCCCCGAAACCCGCAGGCCCGACCGCCATCCCCATGCCGCCCGCGCCGCCCGCACACGGGTTCTGGCCCGTGTAAATGCTCCGGCGCAAACCCGCGTGGCGGCGATCCCGCATAAAATGCGGTCCTTTGTCCGACTTGCTCCTCATCTGGCAGATTATATCCACTCCCGCGATCCAATGGCCTTGCGGCATGACCTGACGCTGGATGCGCGGTTGCAAACGCAGATGGAGGCCCTTGCCGCCCGTGCCGTAGAGGGGCAAGCCGATGGGGTTTCAGGCGCGATTGTTGTCGCGGATCACCGCAGCGGCGCGGTTCTGGCCTCGGTAGGCTCGTCGGCTTATGAGGGCAAGGGCGGCGCTTTGGGCTTTGTCGATATGACGCGTAGCCTACGTTCGCCCGGTTCGACCTTGAAACCGTTCATCTACGCCATGGCATTTGATCAGGGTCTCGCCCATCCCGATTCCTTGATTGATGATTCTCCCGTGGCTTTCGGCCGCTATGCGCCGCAAAACTTCGATGGACAGTTTCGCGGTGAAGTTACTGTACGCGAAGCCTTGCAACTGTCACTGAACATCCCTCCCGTGCTGCTGACGCAAGAGCTTGGACCGGCGCGACTGATGGGTTTGCTGCAAAAGGGTGGCGTCAAGCCGGCCCTTGCAGGCAAGGCGGGGCTGGCAGTGGCGCTGGGGGGCGTTGGGCTGACCTTGAACGATCTGGTGCAGCTTTATGGCGGGCTGGCGCAGGGAGGGGTGGTGCATCCTTTGATTTGGGAACGCGGCCGGACAAGGCCATCGCAAACCATCCTTTCGCGTGCGGCAGCATGGCAGGTGTCGCATATCCTTGCCAGTATCCCCCCGCCTAACGGCGCGGCTGATGCCCGAAATATCGCCTATAAAACCGGGACATCTTACGGCCATCGCGATGCTTGGGCGATCGGGTTTGACGGGGCCCATGTGATTGGCGTCTGGTTGGGCAGGCCTGATGGTACACCTGTGCCGGGTGCCTTTGGCGGCGCGCTGGCAGCACCTGTCTTGTTCGAAGCATTTGGCCGGATCGCATCAACGCCGGTACCGTTGCCGACGCCGCCCCCCGAAACGTTGATGGTCAGCTCGGCAGACCTGCCGCTTCCCTTGCAACGGTTCCGTCCCCGAGACGCGGTCTTTCGCAAAGCGGTCACTGCACCCGAGGTTCACTTCCCCCCCGATGGCGCGGTTCTACTTGGAGGACAGGGTGATGGTCTGCCCCTGAAGCTGGCGGCAGGCATTTTTCCGCTGACGGTATTGGTTAATGGTGTACCCGTTCTAACGGGATTGACCCGTCGTGATGTTCAATTACCAATATCTAACAAGGGATTTTCGCGCATTTCGGTGGTTGACGCCAAGGGGCAATCGGCGAGTGTTCAAATCCGGATACGGTGAACCTGATCTTGTTGAAGCCCGCGCAATGCCCTATCTCGAAAGCATCATGAAACACGCGCTTGCCTTCGCCCTTACCCTGCTGACTGCCGCCCCCTTGGCGGCGCATCCGCATATTTTTGTGGATACCGGACTGGATTTGCAATTTGACGAGGCCGGGCGGTTGAGCGAGGTGCGTGTCACCTGGGTTTACGATGAGTTTTATTCTTTGCTGATCACCGAGGACCGCGGGCTTGATCCCGATTTTGACGGTGTTCTGACAAAAGCCGAGCAGGCCGACCTGCAAGGCTTTGATATGCAGTGGACCGAGGGCTTCAATGGGGATCTGGTGATTGTCCAGGACGGGCATTTCTTGACGTTATCGGCGCCGATGCAGGCCACCGCCGTCTACGAGAACGCACGGATTACAACGACCCATGTGCGTCAGGTGTCGCAGGATCAAATGGCCGGCTCGCCGATCGAGATCAAGCCGTATGACCCGACCTATTACAGTGCCTATGATGTCACTTTGCCGGTACGGATTAAGGGCAACTCAGCCTGCGCCAAGACTTTTGATGTTCCCGACGTTCAGGCGCGGCTGCAAGAGGTGAGTGATCAATTGGCCGCAATGGATGAAATGTCTGACGAGAATGTACCGGATGTCGGCATCCTGCTGGCCACAACAGTGCGCGTCACATGCGATATGTCCTAAGTATAACAGCCTGCGCGGTTTTTGTCGCATTGGGGTGGTTCTGGTTCTCTGGTGGATTTGACCGCTTGGGGTTCTGGGCTGCAACCCAGCAACGCGACTTCCAGAACGGCATTGCCCGCGCCTTGCGTCTGGTGCGGGCGGGGGACATGGCCGCAATTACCACTGTTCTGGCGGCTTGTTTTGCCTATGGGCTGGCCCATGCTGCGGGACCGGGTCACGGTAAAGTCCTGATTGGCGGCTACGGATTCGCACGCAAGGTGCCGATGCTACGCCTGTCACTGATCGCATTGGCGGCCTCGCTTGGCCAAGCGGTATCGGCAGTTCTGCTGGTCTACGCCGGAGTGCTGGTGCTGAACCTGGGGCGGCAAGCGATGGTGGATCTGACCGAGGCTATCATGGCGCCGGTCAGCTACGCGGCCATTGCACTGATTGGTCTGTGGCTGGTGGGACGGGGTCTGCGCAAAATGGTTGTGCGACAGCAGGATCATTCCCACGAAGGCGACGGCGACGTTTGCAGCAGCTGCGGGCATTCCCATGGTCCTTCGCTTGATCAGGTCGAGAAGGCCGGAACTCTGCGCGACGCGCTGGTCCTCATTGCGGGCATTGCGGTGCGGCCCTGCACCGGCGCACTGTTTGTGCTGATCATCACTTGGCAGATGGGTATTGGAGGCCTGGGCGTTGCGGGGGCTTTTGCAATGGCCTTTGGCACCGCGCTGGTAACGATCTTTGTCGGCCTTCTGGCGGGGGGCTTGCGGGGCGGGCTGCTTGCGGGCCTCAGCGGTTCGTCCCGGCTGGCGCAGGCCGTAGCCGCGATTGAAGTTTTGGCCGGATGCGCCGTTGTGTTTCTTGCCGGTGGCCTGTTGTTGCGCGCGCTTTAACGCCGTCCCTCGCGCAGCCATGCGGCAGTGATCAATGCCGCAGACAGCAACAGAACCAGCCACCCCGGCAATATCGCGGTCTGACGGATATCGCGGGTTTCATATGCCCCGCGCGGGGTGATCCCCAGCCAACCACGCCCCGCCGCCGGACGCCCTGCCCGCACGTTGCGCAATCTGGGCAACCCGTCCTCCAGTCGCGCTACGCCGCCCCGCGCGGAAGTCATGATCGGGGTCAATGCGTCAGAGCTGGCAATCGTCTCGACAAATTCACGCGGTGCCGCGGGGCCAAGGCCGATGACAGAAGTCTGATCACCATTGACGAGCCGGTATAGCCCCATCTCAGGCCCCTTGAACACACCTTCGAACACCCCTGCGGAACCTTCCGTCAAAGGGACCTCCAAGGTGCTGCCATCGGGTGTCGTCACCGTAAGAGGCGGGACGGATTCACCCAAGGTGCGCCGCGTGATCCGCATGTTCTGCCCCTCTGCGGTGGCGACCAGCGCCTCTTCCTCAAGCTCGGGCTCTTTCATCATCCAATGCGCAAGACGGCGCAACAATTCCAACTGTGGACCACCGCCTTCATAGCCACGGCTCCACAGCCACGCATGATCCGAGGCCAGGAGCGCCACGCGCCCTTCTTCGACACGGTTCAACACCAACAAGGGGCGTCCGTCGATCCCTTCCATCACCACATTGCCCTGCGGGTCGGTAACATCAATCTGGCGCAGCCATCGACCCCAATCGCCGTTGTCGGGCAGATTGGTGGTGACCGGATGGCGTTTGCCCAGATCGGTGACAAGCGGGCGATAGGGTTCGTCAAGCACCCGCGCCGTGGGTGTGGCCGGAATAACAGACCCGAGGGGCGATCGGAAAATGCTGTCGGCACTCGCAAAATCAGGACCGGCAGCCACCAGCACCGCGCCGCCTTGTCGCACATATTTGGCGACATTATCCAGATAGAGCGCCGGAAGGATGCCGCGCCGCTGATAGCGGTCAAAGATGATCAGATCGAAATCCTCGATCTTTTCCATGAACAGTTCACGGGTCGGAAAGGCGATCAGCGACAGTTCGGTGACAGGCACGCCATCCTGCTTTTCTGGTGGGCGCAGAATGGTGAAATGCACCAGATCAACAGAGCTGTCAGACTTCAAAAGGTTGCGCCATGTGCGCCCGCCGGGATGCGGTTCGCCGCTGACCAGAAGCACGCTGAGGCGGTCGCGCACCCCGTTCATCTGGATTAGGGCGGTATTGTTGCGGTTGGTCAATTCTCCCTCGGCCTGGGGCAGGGAAAACCGGATCACATTGCGCCCGCCATGGGGCAGGGTGACGGGCAGCTCGAGGTCTTGGCCAATCGGCACGCGAAAGGTCTGCGCCGGTTCCCCGTCAATGGAAATATCAAGGGGGGCGAGGGTTTCGCCAGCTGGGGCGTTTCCCAGATCGTCGATACGCAGGGTCAGCGTGACCGCCTCTCCGATAATCGCGAAAGCGGGGGCGTTGCGGACAGTCAGGCGGCGATCCCAATCGGCCTGTTTCCCTGTCATCAGCAGATGCATCGGCGCGGGCAGGTCGACGGGTAGATCCGCGTCATGCACGCGCCCGTCGCTGATCGCCAGAATCCCGGCTATCCGTGCCTGTGGTTCTTCGGCTAAAGCGTCGGCGATTGCGATCATCACCTGCGTGCCTGCATCGCCTAGGCCATCGGGGACTGTGATACGCCGGATTTCGGTATTGGGCCGTGCGGTGATCTGTGCGGCCAGTGCCTGTGCGGCTTGGGCCGTCTGGTCTTCACGCCCGCCCAAGCCTTGGCTTGCGCTTTGGTCTTCGACCAGCAGTACGATATCACTCAGCGGCGCGCGGTCTTCTTGTTGATATGAGGGGTTCGCCAGCGCGCCCACCACTACCGCAGCCGCCAAGCCGCGCAAGGCCCATCCGTTCAGCCCGCGCAGGATTGCCAGAATCAGCCCGATCAGCGCGATGATGATTACCACGATCAGCAGCGAAACCGGGATCAGCGGATCAAATACAACGGTTGCGGTCATTGGCCCAACCGTTCCAGCAATGCAGGCACATGAACCTGATCAGATTTATAGTTTCCGGTCAGCACATGCATGATCAGGTTCACGCCAAAACGGTTGGCAAGCTCGCGCTGGCGCTCGCCGGCATAGCCGCGTCCGATGGGTAACAGTGGCGCACCGTCAGGGCGTACAGCCCAGGCGGCGGCCCAGTCGTTGCCGCCGATGACCACCGGCGTGACCCCGTCATTGAGATTGCGAAAGGGCATGCCCTCGATCTGTTCGGCATTGGGAGGGGCGGCTTCAACCCAGACATCACGGTTGTTGTGACGCCCCGGAAAGTCACGCAACAGATAGAAGGTGCGCGTCAAAACGTGATCTTCTGGTACAGGTTCCAGCGGCGGGATATCCAGCGGTGCGGCGAGGTCTTGCAGCTTGCGGCCGTTTGGGCTGGCAGCACCAAAGCCGGCGATATCGCCATCGCGCGTATCAAACAGGATCAACCCGCCAGAGCGCAGATAGTCGTTCAACTTCACATAGGCGTCGGACGAGGGTCGCGGTTGGTCCGGCGTCACGGGCCAATAGAGGATCGGGAAAAACGCCAATTCGTCTGTTTCAAGGTCGACAGAGATTGCCGGTGCCGGTTCGATCGATGTGCGGAAGAACAAGGTGTCGGACAGCCCTTGAAGGCCGGCGGCAGCGATTTCGTCAACCTGTGCATTGCCAGTGATGACATGGGCCAGCGACACTTCGGCGGTGGCGGCAAGCGCGAAAGCGTCCGCATCGGTTTGGGCCGCACCAGGGGCCGGGGTGCCAAGGAAGGGCAGTGCCAAAAGGATGGTGGCTGCCGCATTGCTGCGGTTCAGCAAACGGCCCGACAGCGCAAGCGAGGCGACAACATCGGCCAGCAAAAGCAAGATCGACAGGCTGAGCAACCAACCTGCGACCGGTTGTTCGGGGGCCACGGTCAACCCGCGCACCGGCACATCCAGCGGCCAGCTTGCCGATGACAAGGTACTGTCGGCACCAAAGACATTCCGCGCCAAACGCCGCTCGCCGCTGCTGTAAATACCGGGACGCAAGTCGGGTCCGGCAGGGGCCGCCACAAGGTCGCCGCCATCCACACCGGGCAGATTGCCCGCGTCCGATAATACGCCATACCCGTCCATTACCTGCTGGGGCGTCCATGTCGTGCCCGCAAGGTCACCGGCATTTGGCGAGGCGGCGGCAGAAGACACGGCGAGCCGTTGCAGCATCTCGACGAACAGGCCGGACAGAGGCAAGGTGGACCATTCCGCGGTCGCTGTGACATGGAACAAAACGATTTGTCCCTGCCCCACAACCTTGCGTGTAACCAACGGTGTCCCGTCGCTGAGCGAGGCAATCACACGCTCGGCCAGCGTCGGGTCGGGCTGGGCCACGACCTGGGCCGAGACAACAACATCGTCAGGAACGGTCAGGCCAAAGAAAGGCGAGGTATTCTTGAACGTATCCAGTGATTTGGGCTCCCCCCAGCTCATTGCGCCGCCCACGCTGCGGCCACCGGCCCGCAGGCGGACGGGCATTAGCGGGTCTTCGTCAAAGCGGCTGATGTCACTGGCGGCGATCCGAGGACCGGCGAACCGCACTAGCATGCCGCCTTTCTCGATCCATTCAAGCAATGGCGCGGCCTCGGCGGCGGCCAAGGTCGCCACATCGGCCAACACGATCACGTCAGGATTGGCGGGCAGTACATCCGCGATGGAGCCGTCAATCAGATCTGCGGTCGGGGCCAACGCCTGTTCGATATAATGCAGCGGTGACAGCAATTGCAGGCCCTCGCGGTCACTGTCACTGCCGATCAATGCGACCTCGCGGCGGCGCAAGGCGTCATCCACCAATGTGATTGCCCCCGCCGAACGCTGTCCGGCGATGGCAAAACCGGTGATCCGCGCACGCAGTTCTGCGGGCAGGGACAGCTCTGCTCCGGCTTGGGTGGCACCATTTTCAAAACGTGCATTGGCAGTCGCAAGGATACGGGCGTTGCCGGCGGGATCACGCCCTTCAGCTTGGATTACAACTTGACGCTCAAGCGCGGGTGCGGCGCGAGCCACAGACAGCTTGACGACACTGTCTTCATAGAGGGCAGGGCCGATGGCCAACACATTGGCCGCCGTTTGATAGACCTCAACTGCGCCTTGGGCCTGCATCGCGTCCAGCACTTGATCGCGGCCGTCAAACTCAAGTGCGTCGCTGAACCAGACTGTGTCGAACGCGCCAAGTCGACCGATGATTTCAACCGCTCTTGCGATGTCTTTCGGGGAAGGTTGCCATGCGGCCGGCGCAAATCCGGCCAAACGTGTGCGCCAGACATCTGCCGACTGAAACGCCGGCGCATCGGGACGTGTCAGCGTCAGAAAACCGACAGGGCGTTCTGCGCGGCCTGCGCGGGTCAATTGGGCCTCAATCGCGGCTGTTTGTTCGGGCCAGCGGGTTGCCCCCGCCCATGAACCGTCAAGCACGATCAGCAACGGCCCGTCCCCCGCCGTCTGTTCGGCCTGCGGGTTCAGCACCGGCCCCGCCAGCCCCAAAATGATCGCGCCAACCACCAGCATGCGCAATAACAGCAGCCACCATGGCGTGCGGTCGGACACGGTTTCATCATCGCTAAGCCCCAGCAAGAGCGCCACACCGGGAAAACGACGGCGGATCGGCGCGGGCGGTACAGCCCGCAAGATCAACCAAAGGATCGGCAAGGCCAAAAAGGCCAGCAGCAGCCAGGGCGTGGTGAAACCGATGCTTCCCAAAACTGTCATGCTGCCACCCCTGCGCGGGCATCAAGCGCGGCATAGAGCCAAAGTAACGCTGATTGTGCCGAGGTATTGGTATGGTGCAGTCCATATTGCCAACCGGTCAGGGCACAGAGACGCTGAAGTTCGGCCTTGCGCTTTGCCAGCCGCTCCAGATAGCGCCCTTTCAGGTCATTCGCCTTTAGTGTTTCGTGGCGCAGCGTCCCGCCAACACTTTCAAAGATCGTGCGTCCGGTAAAGGGAAATGCCTCCTCAGAGGGGTCTAGCACGTGATAGATCACCCCGCGTACGCCACGATCTGCAGCCTTGGTGAGGGCGGTTTGTACACCCGCAAGATCACCCATGAAATCGGATATGAAAACAGCGCGGGCATGCGGGATCAGCGCGCGATGCTCGGGTGGGCTATAATCGGTTTCATCGTCGCGGCAGAACAATTCGGCGAGCCGCAGCACCTGTGGATTACCGGTCCGTGGCGGCAGCAGGGTACCGGTCAGGCCGACCCTCTCGCCGCCCCGCAGCAGCAGAATTGCCAAGGCAAGGCCCAAGGTCCGCGCACGGTCTGCCTTTTCCGGCAAACCCTTGTCAGAGGAGAACCGCATCGAAGCCCCTTGGTCGACCCAAAGCATGACGGACTGCGCGATTTGCCATTCGCGTTCGCGCACGAATTCCTGATCCCCCATGGCAGAACGGCGATGGTCAATCATCCGCCGACTGTCACCCTGTTGCGAGGGGCGGTATTGCCAGAAATCATCACCCACACCTGACCGTCGGCGCCCATGCGCGCCCAGCAGAACAGCTCCGGCCAGATGTTCGGCGCGTGCCAAGAGCGCGGGCAGGCGGGTGGCCTGATCCTCGGCGGCGGCACGAAGGGTGACGGGGGTGTTCACGCGGCGGCTTTCTTTCCGGTCAGGTTGGCAGCGGTTTCATCGATCAATCCCTGCAGGCTGTCCCCCCGCGCCCGCGCTGCGAAATTCAACGCCATACGATGTGACAGGACAGGTCGCGCCATGTCCAGCACGTCTTCGGCTGAGGGCGCCAGACGCCCCTGCAGCAAGGCCCGTGCCCGCACGGCCAACATCAGGGCCTGCGCGGCACGCGGGCCGGGGCCCCAGGCCACAGTTTCGCGCACACGTTCGCTGGCATCTTCCTCTTCGGGACGGAATGCGCGGACCAGATCAAGGATCATCTCCACAACAGAGTCACCCACCGGCATGCGGCGCAGCAGACGTTGTGCGTCAAGCAATTCCTGTGCAGTGAACACTTGCGTTGATTGCGCATCAACGTCGCCGGTGGTGGCCAGAAGGATGTCACGTTCGGTCGCGCGGTCGGGATAGGCGACGTCGATCTGAACAAGGAACCGGTCCAATTGCGCTTCGGGCAGGGGATAGGTGCCCTCTTGTTCGATCGGGTTCTGCGTCGCCAGAACATGGAACGGCACGCCCAGGGGGCGGTCTTGCCCCGCGACGGTCACCGTCTTTTCTTGCATCGCCTGCAGCAGGGCAGATTGTGTGCGCGGGCTGGCGCGGTTGATTTCATCGGCCATCAAAAGTTGGCAAAACACCGGCCCTTCGACAAAGCGAAAGATCCGCGAACCGTCCGCCGCAGTGTCCAGCACTTCTGACCCCAGAATATCGGCAGGCATAAGGTCGGGTGTGAACTGTACCCGATTACCGTCGAGCCCCATTACGGTGCCAAGAGTCTCGACCAGAAGCGTCTTGCCGAGCCCGGGCAGCCCGATCAGCAAACCGTGCCCGCCACATAAAAGTGCAGTCAGCGTCAGATCGACCACACGTTCCTGGCCAATAAACCGGCGGGTGATGGATTGCTTGGCTTCGCCCAATTTTGCGCCCAATGTTTCGATCTGGTCAATCATGTCGTCGGCTTGGGTCATGACATTTGCTTCCTTGGGATTATATCGGTTTAGTCTAACCTATCTCTTTCACAGGAAATGGCAAAAGCTATGAGCGGACAAAAAACCGTTACTCCGACCGCAAATACACTGGCAGAGGCCGCCCGCGCTGCAAAAACGCGCGGTTTGCCGCCGCTGGAGAAGTGGAACCCGCCTTTTTGCGGCGATATCGACATGCGCATCACACGGGACGGCACGTGGTTTTACGAAGGCACACCGATTGGGCGGCCCGAAATGGTGAAACTTTTCTCGACGATTCTGTGGCGCGAAGACGACAATTACTTTCTTGTCACTCCAGTTGAGAAGGTCGGGATTACGGTTGAGGATGCGCCTTTTGTCGGTGTCGATTTTGAGGTCGAAGGACAAGGTGAATCGCAGTCCCTGAGGTTTGTGACGAACATCGGCGATACCGCCGTGGCAGGTGCCGCTCATCCGATCCGCGTTGAACGGGACCCAGAAACAGGAGAACCTGCCCCCTATGTCCTGATCCGTCGCAACCTTGAGGCTTTGATTGACCGCAAGAGCTTTTACCGGTTGGTCGATTTGGGCGTACATTATCAAGATTGGTTCGGGGTGTGGTCCGGGGGGCAGTTTTTTGGCATTATCCCATCGAAAGAATTGCCGGTAGATGCCTGAATGAAACCTAAATTCGCTGCCAACCTTAGCCACCTCTGGCCCGAACTTCCCTATCTGGACCGTTTTGCAGCCGCGGCCGCTGTAGGATTTCAAGCGGTTGAGGTGCTGTTTCCCTATGATATTGCAGCTAAGGAAACCCAACGTGCGTTGATCGCAAACGGTCAGCGGATGGTGTTGATCAACGCGCCGCCGCCTAACTATACTGGTGGTGCGCGCGGTTTTGCCGCGCAACCCGAGGCCGTTGCGCGGTTTCAGTCAGATATGAAACGGGTGTTTCGTTATGTCGAGGCGCTGAAGGTATCCTTTGTGCATGTCATGACAGGCGTGGCCGAGGGGGACGCGGCGAAAGAAATCCTTGTCGACAACCTTCGTTGGGCGACAAAGGCCGCACCCAAAGGTCTGACCCTGACGCTTGAGCCGCTGAACCCTGTGGCACAGCCAGGATATTTTCTGAATGACTATGGCTTGGCAGCGGAGGTGCTGTCAGCAGTTGATGCGCCGAATTTGGGACTGCAATACGACAGTTATCACGCACAGATGATTCACGGTGACGCTGTAGCTGTATTCGAGGAATACCTACCGTTTATTCGTCACATCCAGATTGGTGATAGCCCCAATCGCGGTGGTCCGGGCACAGGCGAAGTTGATTTCAAGACGCTGTTTGAACGGATCAAAGCGTCGACCTACAATGGCTGGATCAGTGCGGAATACAGCCCGAACGGATCAACCGAAGATAGTTTGGGCTGGATGACGTCATGATTCCGCTGTGGGAAAAAGGATTGGCGGATCATCCGGTTGCCACGGGGTGTATTTCGGCATGATTTGTGCAAATTGCGCGGATGCAAGGAAACGCTCCAGCCAGTTGTGAAGGGCCGGCCAAGGCTGCGCGTCAAACCACCGCTTGTCGATGAACGCGAACTGGCGCACGAAGGGCAGGACCGCAAAATCGGCCAGCGTTGGCTTTGCGAAAACCCATGTATCAATCTGCGCATCCAGTTCTGTCAGAAATCCGGCTGCGGCGGCGCGATGCTCATGTGGGTCCTCGTCAGGGTAACGTGTGGCGTATTTGGTGCGATCCAGTGCTGTCTTGAACGGCCCGTCAACACGCGTGATCAGTTCTTGACCAATGTCGGGCATATACAGCCATCCTTGAGGATCACTCTGCGCCAGCGCCCACAGCATTATGTCGAGGCTTTCGTCGATGGTTTGCGCAGGCGTCACAAGGCAGGGCACCGTGCCACTGGGCGAGGCATCGAGAAACGCTTGCGGTTTGTCGCGCAACAGGATTTCGCGCAGCTCAACCTTAACGCCGGAACTGGCGAGGGCCAGACGTGCCCGCATCGCATAGGGGCACCGGCGAAAAGAATAAAGGACTGTGGTCACGACGCCTAGTGCGCCTCGGCCCAGTTGGCCCCTTTGCCTGCATCCACCGTAAGCTTGACGTCCAGTTTCACCACCGGATCATTGGCATTTTCCATCACGTCTCGGGCTGCCTCTATCAGGGCATCCTCATGGCCTTGCTCTACTTCGAACAACAATTCGTCGTGGACCTGTAGCAACATCGTGGCGGGCAGGTCCTTGATCGCGTCAGGCATGCGGATCATCGCACGGCGGATCACGTCAGCGGCGGTGCCTTGGATCGGGGCGTTGATTGCGGCCCGCGCTGCAAAACCGGCGCGCGGCCCCTTGGAGGCGATTTCAGGCGTGTGGATCTTGCGGCCAAACAGAGTTTGTACAAATCCGTGCTCTTTGGCAAAGGCTTTTGTGTCATCCATATAGGTGCGAATGCCGGGGAACCGTTCGAAGTAACGGTCAATAAAACCCTGCGCTTCGGAACGTGGAATGCGCAGATTACGGGCAAGGCCAAAGCCGGAGATGCCATAGATCACACCAAAGTTGATTGCTTTGGCGCGGCGGCGGATATCGGGTGTCATCTCATCCATCGGGACATCGAACATTTCAGAGGCGGTCATGGCGTGAATGTCGTCGCCCCGCGCAAAGGCTTCCTTGAGCGCAGGGATGTTGGCGATATGGGCAAGGATGCGCAACTCAATTTGGGAATAATCAAGCGCGACCAGTGTTTTGCCAGGTTCTGCGATGAAAGCTTCGCGAATGCGGCGGCCTTCCTCGGTCCGGATCGGAATATTTTGCAGGTTCGGGTCGGTCGAGGCAAGCCGCCCTGTTGACGCCCCTGCAATGGAATAGGAGGTGTGCACGCGGCCTGTATCGGGGTTGATGTGGGTTTGCAGGGCATCGGTATAGGTCGATTTGAGTTTGCTCAGCTGTCGCCAGTCCAGCACACGCGCGGGCAATTCATGTTCGGTTGCAAGGTCTTCCAGGATATCAACGCCGGTGGCATAGGCCCCGGTTTTACCTTTCTTGCCGCCTTCAATTCCCATCTCGTCAAACAGGATTTCGCCCAGTTGTTTTGGCGAACCGACGTTGAATTTACGTCCGGCGATTTCGTAAATCTCGTCTTCCAGACCGGCCATTTTCTGGGCAAAGGCATTGGACATCCGACTTAAAGTATCGCGGTCCACCTTGATGCCCGACCGTTCCATCGCGGCCAGAACAGGCACCAGCGGGCGTTCAAGTGTTTCATAGACCTTAGTGACCTGCGCTGTGTGCAGTTGGGGTTTCAGAAACTGCCACAGGCGCAAGGTGATGTCCGCATCTTCTGCCGCGTATTTCACGGCCAGATCCAGCGGCACCTTGTCAAAAGTTACGGCGGATTTACCGGATCCCAGCAAGGGCTTGATCGGGATCGGCGTGTGATTGAGATAGCGTTCCGACAGCGTGTCCATGCCGTGATTGTGCAGCCCTGCGTGCTGTGCATACGACATCAGCATCGTGTCATCAAAGGGCGCGAGGGTAATGCCGATCTGGGCAAAAATCTTGGCGTCATATTTCATGTTCTGCCCGATTTTCAGAATTGTCGGGTCTTCAAGCATCGGGGTCAGCATCCCCAGCGCCTCTTCAATTTTCATCTGCCCTTCGGCCAGATCGTCCGAGCCGAACAGATCGTCCGTTGCCCCCGCTTTATGGATCAGCGGAATGTAACAGGCCTTGCCTGCCTCGGTTGCCAGTGAAATACCAACCAGATCGGCTGTCATTTCATTCAGGCCGGTGGTTTCGGTGTCCACGGCGACGTAGCCAACCTCGTAAATCGCATCAATCCAGCGCTGCAAGCCGGCAGCATCGCTGACCTGTTCATACATTTCAGCGTCAAAGGGTATATCCGCAACCAAAGGGGCATCCGGCGCGGCAGGCGCATCCGTAATGACAGGCGCTTCTTTACCCATCTGCTCCGCTATGCGTTTGGTCAGGGTGCGAAACTCCATCTCGGCAAGAAATGCCAACAGGATTTCAGGGTCGGGATCGCGCACCTCAAGATCGTCGATGGTGAAATCCAGCGGTGTGTTTTCATCCAACTGCACCAACCGCCGCGACAGGCGAATTTGATCCTCTTTATCGATCAAAGTCTGGCGGCGTTTGGGCTGTTTGATCTCGCCCGCGCGTTCAAGCAGTGAGTCCAGATCACCAAATTCATTGATCAAAAGCGCGGCGGTCTTGATGCCGATCCCGGGCGCGCCGGGCACATTGTCGACAGAATCGCCGGCCAAGGCCTGCACATCGACCACCCGCTCGGGATAAACGCCGAATTTGGCAAAGACACCTTCGCGGTCAATCCGGTTATTCTTCATCGCGTCCAGCATTTCAACGCCGTCACCGACCAGCTGCATCAGGTCCTTGTCAGATGAAATAATCGTGCACCGCCCCCCCGCAGCGCGGGCCTGAACGGCAAGGGTAGCGATGATGTCATCTGCTTCGAAGCCCTCTTTCTCCTTGCAGGCAATGTTGAAGGCTTCGGTCGCGGCGCGGGTCAAAGGCATTTGCGGGCGCAGGTCTTCGGGCATCGCCTCGCGATTGGCTTTGTACAGATCGTACATATCGTTGCGGAATGTGTGGCTGCCCTTGTCGAAAATCACGGCGACATGTGTCGGGGCGTCCGGGCCGGTGTTCCCTTCGACATAGCGGTGCAACATGTTGCAAAAGCCGGCAACCGCCCCGATGGGCAACCCGTCGGACTTGCGCGTCAGTGGCGGCAGCGCATGGTAGGCGCGAAAGATAAACGCAGAGCCGTCGATCAGATGCAGGTGGTGGCCTTTGCCGAATGTCATGCGTGTATCTCCCTCAAGGCATGCCCCCTAATGCCACGAAGCGACAAGCGCTGCCAGCAAGCTTATGCGCAACCTGCGGCTTCATCTTGCTGATAAACTCATCTACAGGCGTTCCATCTACAGGCAGACAAGTTCAGCCTTCAGACTTTGCCTTCAAAATCCGCATGTATGTATTTGCAGTCACAATATCCGCATTCGACAAATCCGGTCTCTTTCGGAATTTGCAACCAGACGCGCGGATGGCCCAACGCCCCTTCGCTGCCGTCACAGGCGATGCGGTAGGTATTCACGACCTTGGTCTCTGGCGCGGGCTGGCTCATGGGTGTGTCCTTGGCTTGGGCTGTGTCCTGTCGTTTCTTATGCCCAAACAGGGCTGGCGCGGCAAGGGTTGGTTCGCCTCGGTCGATGCGCAACTGGTAACAATTGTTGCGGGCCGAACGGACGTGGATGTAGGCGACCATCGAATTGGAAAAAACACTTTTGACCTGGTCGGGGATATCAACGGGTTTAACGATCTTGCCCGTGCCATAGACGATGCGGTCATCAGGACAATATCCTTTGAGCAGGTAATCGGATGAGGTGGTCAGGGTTTGCGGCATCAATGTACCGCCACCGCGTGCACATTTTTTGGCGCAAAGGAATACCGGCCCTGTTTCGGCATAGGCGTGAAGACCTTTGAAAGGCCGATACGCCAGGATCAGCATCGCTGATCCTTCGGGAATGTTTCTCAGACAATGGCGGCACGGATTGTCGTCGCCATCCGAGGTAACGACTTCGCAGGCCACCCCATAGGCATCGGCATCCCCGTTTTGCAAGGCACGTACATTGGCAGTGGGGAGGGCGGTAAAACGCATATCTCAACTCCTGTGTTGCGCCTTGTCTGGTACAAGGGGTCACTGCCGCCAATCCGGTTCTTGCGCATCTCTTGGATAAGCGGTTCACGCCGTGCGCCTTAGGGGGTAAAAGGCGTTGAGAAAAAGCTGAGGCGCGACAAAATGAATATCCCGAAACCTGTGGTCCTGTGCATTCTGGATGGATGGGGCCTGAGTGTGCATGCCGAGGGAAATGCACCGTTGCTGGCCGATACGCCCAACATGGACCGAATAATGCGCGACTGTCCGAATGCCACCTTGACCACCTTCGGGCCTGATGTAGGCCTGCCGCGCGGGCAGATGGGGAATTCTGAGGTCGGACACACGAATATCGGGGCAGGGCGTGTGGTAGCGATGGATCTGGGGCAAATCGACCTTGCGATCGAAGAGGGGACCTTTGCGCAGAACCCGCCGTTGCTTGAGTTTATTGGCAAGATGAAGGCGACCGGTGGCACAGCCCATTTGATGGGCGTCGTATCGGATGGCGGGGTGCATGGGCATATGAACCATCTGATTGCCGCGGCGCGGGCCCTGGATGCTGCCGGGGTGCCGGTGGTGATTCACGCTTTGACCGACGGACGTGATGTGGCGCCGCGCTCGGCCGTCGGGTTTTTCCGGGCTTTGGAGGCGGCACTGCCGGATGCGGTCAGGATCGTTACTGTTACAGGGCGGTACTTTGCGATGGACCGCGACAATCGCTGGGATCGCATTGAAAAAGCGGTGCAGGCAATTTTGCACGGCAACGGTCTGACCGGAGATACCGCGCTGGGGGCGGTGGACAAGGCCTATGCACGAGGTGAGGATGACGAGTTTATTCAAGCAACCGTGCTGGGGGGCTATGCGGGGGCACAGGATGGTGACGGGCTGTTCTGCCTTAATTTCCGTGCGGATCGCGCCCGCGAGATCATGGCGGCACTGGGAGATCCTGAATTTGACGGGTTTGCAGCTGACATACGTCCGAAATGGGCAGCCTTGATGGGAATGGCCTCTTATTCGACGGCCCATGCGGCCTATATGAGTACCATGTATCACAAGCCCGAGCTGCGCAACACACTGGGGGATTGGGTGGCCAAACATGGGTTACGGCAATTCCGTCTGGCCGAAACCGAGAAATATCCGCATGTGACGTTTTTTCTGAACGGCGGGGAAGAGCTCGCGTTTCAGGGGGAAACCCGCCAGATGCCGAAATCTCCGGATGTGGCGACTTATGATCTTCAGCCCGAGATGTCTTGCGGGGAAGTAACAGATCATTTTGTTGCTGCGATCGAAGAAGGCCATGACCTGATTGTCGTGAACTATGCCAACCCCGATATGGTTGGACATACCGGTGATCTGGATGCGGCGATGGCGGCCTGTAGCGCAGTAGACGCGGGGCTGGGCCGTGTGATGGATGCGCTTGATAAAGCGGGTGGTGCAATGATTGTGACAGCGGATCATGGCAATTGCGAAATCATGATCGATCCCGAAACCGGCGGTGCGCATACGGCCCATACCCTTAATCCCGTTCCTGTTGTGTTGGTTGGCGGTCCTGAAGGTGCCAGTCTGTGCGATGGACGGCTGGCGGATCTGGCCCCAACCCTCTTGGCGTTGATGGGGCTGGAACAGCCGCCCGAGATGACGGGTGCGTCGCTCATCCGATGATCCGGGTTGCTTTCATACTTTGGGTCATGTGGCCCGCCATGCTGGCGGCGCAATCTATCGAGGATCAGGCACGGGCCGCGGTTTTAGCACTTGAGACCGCTTCGGGCATGCTGGATCAGGCAGAGGGCGCCCGCGACAGGGTGCGGGCCCTGACGCAGACCATACAAGCTTTTGAAACCGGTTTGGGTGCAATGCGCGCGGGCCTGCGTCAGGCGGCGATCAACGAAGCCCAGTTGACCGCCAAACTTGCGTCGCGTGACACCGAGGTCGCCGAATTGCTTGGCGTGTTGCAAAGTATGGGCGGTGTGCCGTCGCCGGTGATCTTCTTGCATCCCGACGGTCCCACCGGCACTGCCCGTGCGGGCATGTTGCTGGCCGAATTGACGCCCGCCCTTAACCGCCGCGCCGATGCCCTGCGCATTGATCTGGAAAATGTTCAGACACTTCGCGCCTTGCAGGCGGATGCGGCGAAACGGCTTCAGGTGGGGTTGACCGAAGTGCAATCCGCGCGCACCGAGCTTAATCAGGCAATGGCAAACCGCACTGACTTACCCAAACGGTTTACTGCTGATCCTGTGCGCACCGGTATCTTGATCGCTTCGACCGAAACACTGGACGGCTTTGCAAGTGGGCTGTCCGAGATCGTTATAGACGAAATTGAACCGGCCCCTGTGACCCTTGAAGGGCAAATCGGCGAACTGCCGTTGCCTGCGCAGGGGCTGGTCCTGCGCCGCGCGGGGGAGGCGGACGCAGCCGGTGTCAAACGCCCCGGTCTGATTCTGGCCACCCGCCCGGGCGCGATTGTCACCAGCCCTACGGCCGCGACGATCCGCTACACGGGCGGACTGCTGGATTTTGGCAATGTGGTGATTCTTGAACCGCAGGCAAACACGCTATTTGTCATTGCCGGGCTGGATGTGGTTTACGGAGACGCAGGGCAGGTTATTGCGGGAGGCACGCCAATCGGGCTGATGGGCGGCACAAGCGCAGAAATCGGCGAAGAATTGTCACCCCTTCGTGAAGGTACTGGCACAGAGCGTTCAGAAACGCTCTATATAGAAGTAAGAGAACAAAATACGCCACAGGACCCAGAATTATGGTTCCGAACGGACGAGGATAGAAAGCTAAGATGAAAAAGTTTGTAATGGCGGCCTTGGGTGGCACGGTGTTGGGCGTAATTGCCACGACCCAGATCGCGGCCCCGTTGTTGGCGCAGGAAAGCGCCAAGACAGAGAATGTCTATGAGCAGCTGGATTTGTTCGGTGACATTTTCGAGCGCATTCGCGCGCAATATGTCGAAGAGACCGACAGCAGCGAGCTGATCGAGGCAGCAATTAACGGCATGTTGACCTCGCTGGATCCGCATTCCAGCTATCTGTCCCCGAAAGACGCGGCCAAAATGCGCGAACAGACACGGGGTGAATTCGGCGGTCTGGGCATTGAAGTCACGCAGGAAGAAGGTTTTGTCAAAGTGGTGTCGCCGATTGATGGTACGCCAGCGGACGAGGCGGGCATCGAAGCAGGCGATTTCATAACCCACGTTGACGGCGAAACCTTGCTGGGTCTGGTGTTGGATGACGCGGTTGAGCTGATGCGCGGGCCGGTCGGCTCAGAGATTGTGATTACCGTTGTGCGCGAGGGCGAAGCCGAACCCTTCGACGTCACCATTACCCGTGCCACGATCCAGCTGACGGCGGCGACGGCCCGCACCGTTGGGCAAACCGCGGTCCTGCGTCTGACCACATTCAACGAACAGACCTATCCCAAGATGAAGGAAGGGTTGGAGGCGCAAGTCGAAGCGGCAGGTGGCATCGAGAATATCAATGGCATCGTGCTTGATCTGCGAAACAACCCCGGTGGATTGCTCAATCAGGCGATCGCAGTTTCTGATGCTTTCCTTGAAGAGGGTGAGATCGTCAGCACCCGTGGCCGTGAACTGGCTGATGGCGACCGTGTAAATGCAACGCCAGGTGATTTGAGCATGGGCAAGCCGATTGTGGTTCTGATCAACGGCGGTTCTGCATCGGCGTCTGAAATTGTCGCCGGAGCCTTGCAGGACCACCGTCGCGCCATCGTGATCGGTACCAAAAGTTTCGGGAAAGGTTCCGTGCAAACGGTCATGCCCTTGCGGGGCAATGGGGCAATGCGTTTGACCACGGCGCGGTACTACACCCCGTCTGGCCGGTCGATTCAGGCTTTGGGCGTGTCGCCGGACATCGTCGTCGCCCAACCCCGTGCAAAGCCCGAGGCCGAGACCGAGGAAAAGGAAACAGCCCGTCCGCGGCGTTCCGAAGCGGATCTGCGTGGCAGTCTGAACAATGACAGTCTGACTGACGATCAAGTAAAACAGATACTCGAAGATCGTGCCAAGGCCGAACAAGCAGCCGAGCTGCGCGAGGAGGATTATCAGCTGGCCTATGCCATTGATATCCTGAAGGGGCTGTCAGCGTTGGGTCCGAAAGAGTGATTTGACGTTTCGATAACGTTCGCGAGATCAGAAAAGGTGGCGGGGATTAATATCCCTGCCGCCTTTTTACTGTGACCTAACTCAGAGCGCTGATTGCAAGTTGCTGACAATCATCTGCGTTAACTGCCTATGGATGTCAGCCCGTGAGCGTCCACCGGCATCGTCGCAGAGGGCATCCAACTCTCCTTCTTTTTCCAGAATCAACGGACCCTTGGGTTTGCACTCGGCCAAGAAGCTAAAGTGGATCGCATCGGGCACCGCGGTGTAGCTTGCCCGTGGCATCAGGGCGGCTGCTTCTTTAGCATAGACGCCAAGCGGCACTGTTTCTTCAGCCCCCAGATTGATTACAAACATGGGCGTGCTGATTTCTTTCAGGCTTTCGGGGGTTATCGTTTCGACAATACCGGGGTCCACGATCACGGCGGCCTTGATGCGCGGGTCGGTCAAATCCTGTGCGGCAGGTGACAAATCAAAATCGTGCAGATCAATCCCGAAATGCGTAAGGAACGCACAGTCAGACATGCCGTGGTCGGTTTCATCACAAAAACGCTGCAACAAATCCGGGTTCACCCGCGCGCCAGACAGTGCCATTGCCGTATACCCGCCGGCGGAAAAGCCCAGACTCGCGATACGGGTTGTGTCGATATAGGGGTATACGTCGGGGTGGCCGGTGATTTCGTCAAGAACGGCAGATACATCTTTGGGCCGTTCCCAAACCCGCACTGCAGCTTCGGCAGAGGCATTGCCGGTTGTGGTGCCGGGGTGGTTTGGCAGGACAACGACGAACCCAGCCTCGGCCAAAGCCGCTGCGATCCAACCGAATTGACCCGCGTTGCCTCCTGCGCCGTGCGACAATATGACCATCGGGTGCCGCCCTGTGATATGGGGCGCATCACGGCCGGCGGGTGTGCCATAAAATACACCATTGCCGCCCACAGTGATCGCCCGACCACCCGGTTGCGCGGGATACCAGATGTGAAAATCCACTTCTGTCTGGCGTGCGGGGGCAAAGGCCGCCCCGTAGGTGATACCGGTTGTACCGGCATAGGGCGCGCGGGTAAATTCATATCCCGCCCATGCCACCGCGCCAAAGGCTGCGGCGATGGCGGTGGTTTTCGCAAAAGTCGTAAAGCTGAACATGGTGTCGATCCTTTTGGTGAAAGTGATGAACCTGAGCTACGCGGTGATCGCACTGTAGGCGTCCTCAAACGCGTTTCAGGTCGTCCTGCATCACGATCAAGGATATGCAGGGGCGAAATTCATCTGATGTGACGGCCTGATATGCTCTTTGTTCCCCTGCCGCTTTTTGCCACCTTTGCGCTGTGCCTGGTCCTTGTGCGGCTGTGCGTCACCCGTGATATGTCGCTGACTGCTCATCGCCTGTTTGCGCTGGTGGTGGCGCTTTATGCCGTGCAATCCCTGCTGCTTTGCTTGCGGTGGGGCTACGAGATCAAAGGCGTTGCCCCGCTGATCGCGCTGCTTGCGCCCTGCTTGCCGGTGTTTGCCTATCTCGCCTATCTGTCGTTAAGCGATACATTGGCGCGGCGTAATCTGTGGCCTTTGGGCGTGATAGCGGCAAATTGGCTGGTGCTGTTGATCGAGCCGATGATGGTCGATCCGCCCATTCTACTGACCTATCTGGGTTTCGGCGTTCTGTTGTTGCGACTGGCATGGGGCGGTAGCGACCGGCTGCCCTTATCGCGGATTTCCGACGGGACGGCGGTGCTATGGGCGTTGCGGCTGACAGGGCTGGCTTTGGTCGCGTCAAGTGTCACGGATGTCTATCTAATATATGACTTCATGCAGAACGACGGGCGTTACATCGGTATGATCGTCACCTTCGTGCAGACCGCGTTTGTGCTTGTGATCGGCCTGTCCGCCACCCTTGGCCAGTCGGCCGTGGCGGATATGGCACCAGACGAATCCCCCCCGCAATCCCAGCCCCCGACCGATGAGGACAGCGTGGTTGTTGCCCGCCTGACAGAGCTGTTCGAGCGCGAAGGGTTACACCGCAATGAAGAGCTGAGCCTGCGCAAACTGGCGCGGCGGCTGGGCTTGCCGGACCGGCGGGTTTCCAATGCTGTCAACCGGATGCGGGGCGTGAACCTGTCACAATTCGTGAATGATTTTCGCGTTGATGAGGCCCGCAAGCTTCTGGTGGAAACCGATAAATCCGTGCTTGAGGTCTCGCTTGAATCAGGGTTTGCGACCAAGTCCAACTTTAACCGTGAATTTGCGCGGGTGACCGGCCAAACCCCGTCGGGGTGGCGTAAACAAGCCAAAGCGGCATCTTAGGCGGTCTCGACGCAATGGCGGCGAAACGCGCTTTTCAACATGTCCAGCTCGGCCCGCAATAAATCAAGTTCGGCGCGAATATCATCTGCTAAAGCTTCGCCCGCTATCAGGGTGATATGGCCGATTTTCACATCTGTTTCCAATTCACGAATGATCAGCGTCTGGACACCGTCTGCAATGGCCTGCGCGGGAATAGGCACGGACAATGTCCAGTGATCGGCACTTTGGTTATGGGTCAAAAGGAAATCGGTGATCACAGTGTTTTCATGGGTCACTGCGATGCGCGGTTTGTCCTCGTCCGGGCTACCGGTGATGATGCCTTGCCAGACGCCCTCTTTCATTTTGGTTTTGGTCAGTTGCATGGATGACATAGCGTTCGGCCCTTCCTAAAGATGCGCGCGCGGACGGCGCGAGAAGGTAAGATCCCGTAGGACCACCTGATTCATTTGCGGACCTTCAAAGATCAGATCAATCCATGCCCCTTCTACCCGTTTTTCATTCAGGTTCGAATAGGCCAGATCAAATTCGACCCTGTGGGTTTCTTCGTTCAGCGGCAATTCACGTACGATCTGTTCGTTGTTCGGCCCGTGTTTGATGTTGAGCCGTGCAAAAATTTCCAATGGCTTTTCCATTTCGACAATCGCATCCATGCGCAACAGATGGGTGCGTTTCAAGCCGTTGGTGCCGTCTTCGGGCAGGTCGATCACCAGTGACAGGAAGGATCCGTCGAACTGGAAAACATCGAGACGCAGGCCATAGGGCGCCAGATCCGCTTCGCGCAGGTTGCGCAGCTGGCGCAGTGTCAGCTCCGAGTACTCACAGTCGTGAAACAGTGTTACCTCATTGCCCAGCGTCGATTTTGTCTGCACCTCTGACAGCCCCGGTGTGGGCAACGGGCCACGCCACAACTCGGGCCGCCACGCCCAATCGGCATTATGCGGTTTGGGAAAACTGTTGGACCCGATCATCGGCAGGGCCAGTCGTTCGTCAGCGGTGTGGATCAGCTTGTCCAGATGGGTCTTTAATGCCCGCGCCCGCCCCCGTTGACGGCGCAGCAACGGCAACTCGGTTTTAGACGCACGCCGCGCCGCACGGGCCCAACGCTGGATGTTCCTTGAGAAGACCCAACTGTCCAGAAAGCTAAATGAGAATTTGGACATGTTCGCGCGGACCTTGGTGGATTGCGTTGCTTTGGAACGACTTTATCTGGAGGAAAACGTTCATTCAAATAGATTGGCAACAATCCGTGGCATTAATCCTTAGTGTTGCCAATCGGGAAACGAGACTAGTTGACGTTCAGCCTGTTGATCAAACGGTCCAGAATATCGCGACCTTCGGCGCCGATGGCGCGTCCGCCTGTCGGGCCATATAGGGCCAGCGCCATCATCTGTGATCCTGCGCGTGCGGTGCCCCGCCAGTGTGTCTCGCTTAACCCTTTCGCCGGCGCGGCGCCTTGAGCGCGAAAAGTCACACTGCGGTCCTTGATGACCGGGTCGGTCACCGTATTGAGGCTTAGGGCCGCGGCGGTCTCACTTGGCGTCGGGATCGTCGTGCTCGCCACTGAAAAGCTGGCGGTCAGGATGCCGACCGGTGCATTGGCGCCTGCCGAAGGGGCGCCTAGAGTTTCGCAACGCGCCATCAATGCGAAGTTCTGCCGTAGTGAGTTTTTGTCGATACAGAAACCTTTTGGTGCGACCAAGGTCACCGCGCCAAAGGCCATGTTTGCCTGCGATAAAGCCACTGATTTTAACGGCACCTTGCCGTTCAATCCCCGTAGGAGCGCACCGCCCCGACCGTCGTCGCAAGCAGCGAGCGAGGTCAGGGCGAGGGCGGCAAGTGTACCTTTACAGGTCCATGTAGTCATGGGTTTCTGCCTTGCCGCCCGGATGTGTGACGGCACCCAGATAGGTGGGGCCAACCAGCTGGGCGTATTTCCACAAGGCACCGGAGGCATAGTTGGTTTCGCGCGGACCGGACCAAGCCGCCTTGCGCGTTGCCAGTTCCTCGTCACTGAGATCGACCGAGATCGAACCTTCGATAGCGTTCAATGTGATCATATCGCCATTTTGCAGCAAGCCGATTGGCCCGCCCATCGCGGCCTCTGGTCCTACGTGGCCGACGCAGAAACCGCGTGTGGCACCTGAGAAGCGGCCGTCGGTGATCAACGCGACCTTTTTGCCCATGCCCTGACCGGAAAGTGCGGCCGTGGTCGCCAACATTTCACGCATGCCCGGACCGCCGCGGGGCCCTTCATTTCGGATCACGAACACGTCCCCTTCGGAGTAGGTGCGGTTCTGCACCGCCTCGAAAGCGTCCTGTTCACATTCAAACACCAGCGCGGGGCCGGTGAAGACGATGTCGTCTTCGGACATGCCGGCAATTTTTACGATGGCTCCTTCTGGGGCAAGGTTGCCTTTCAGGCCAACGACACCGCCGGTTTTGCTGATCGGATTGCTGATCGCATGGATGACTTTGCCGTCTGCCTCGCGTTCGATCCGGTCCAGTTCCTCGCCCATGGAATAACCGGTCACGGTCATGCAATCGGTGTGGATCAAGCCCGCCTTGCGCAGTTCTTTCATCACCACCGGCACGCCACCCGCTTCGTAAAGGTCTTTTGCGACATATGCGCCACCGGGCTTCATATCGACAAAGTGTGGCGTGTCGCGGAAGATTTCGCAGACGTCTTCAAGAAAGAATTCGATGCCTGCCTCATGTGCCATGGCGGGCAGATGCAGGCCCGCGTTGGTGGAACCACCAGTACAAGCCACGATGCGCGCTGCGTTTTCAAACGCTTCGCGGGTACAGATGTCACGCGCACGGATGTTTTTCTCGATCAGGTTCATCACCGCCGCACCAGAGGCCACAGCGTATTCGTCACGCGATTTGTAAGGTGCGGGCGCTCCGGAGGAGTTGGGCAGCGCAAGGCCGATCGCTTCGGACACACAGGCCATTGTATTGGCGGTGAACTGGCCGCCGCAAGCACCGGCAGAGGGGCAGGCAACACGTTCGAGGATTTCCAGCTCGGCCTCTGTCATTGTGCCACCTTGCCAGTTGCCGACGGCCTCGAACATGTCTTGCACAGTCAGGTCACGGTTGGCGAAAGCGGCTGGCACGGCAGCCCCTTCCGGTGCTTTGCCGGGCAGGATCGACCCGCCGTACATGAACACAGATGGCACGTTCAGACGGATCATCGCCATCATCATGCCGGGCAGGGATTTGTCACAACCGGCAAGGCCCACCAACGCGTCATAGCAGTGGCCGCGCATGGTCAGTTCAACGGTGTCGGCAATCGCCTCACGCGAGGCCAATGAGGAACGCATACCCTCATGGCCCATCGCAATCCCGTCGGTGACGGTGATGGTGGTGAATTCACGCGGCGTGCCCTGCTCTTGTTTGACGCCGATCTTGACGGCCTGCGCCTGACGGTTCAGGGCGATGTTACAGGGGGCGGCCTCGTTCCAGCAGGTGGCCACGCCCACCAGGGGCTGGTGGATTTCCACATCCGTCATACCCATCGCGTAATAATACGACCGGTGCGGCGCGCGTGCTGGCCCTTCAGTGACGTGGCGGCTGGGTAATCTGGATTTGTCAAAGCGTTGGTTGTTGGACATGGCGTGGCTCCCTGAAAGTCGTTTTTACCGGAATAGTCGGGTGGCGGCGGTGCTGCAAGGCCAAGTGGTCATGTTGTAATGACTCAAAGGCAGGCCTAGTTACGAAAGAACCCCAGCGAAAGACACCTTATGGAACGCAGCATCTTTTCCTTTATCTGGAAGTATTCGCGCCGCGAACAGATAGCGCTGTTGGTTTTCACGCTCGTCACCTTTCCGTTCCTCTACGCGACACTGGAACTGCCCAAGCGTATCATCAACGATGCCATCGGCGCGCAGGCAAAGGTGGTCAAGCTGTTCGGGTTCGATGTCGGACAAGTCCAGTTCCTGATGATGCTTTGCTTTGCCTATCTGGGGGCGGTGCTGGTGCACGGGGTGCTCAAAATGCGTTTGAACACCATGAAAGGTGTGCTGGCAGAACGGTTGCTACGCCGGTTCCGGTATCACTTGATCAGCAGGATGATGCGTTTTCCGCGCAGTTACTTCCAGAACACCTCTCAGGGGGAACTGGTTTCGATGGTCACGTCCGAGGCGGAGCCGATGGGCGGCCTGATGGGCGACGCGGTGGCGCAACCGGTGTTTCAGGCGGGTCAGATGCTGATCATTGTAGTGTTTTTGTTCCTGCAATCGGTTTGGTTCGGGCTGGCCGGTGTCGCGTTGATCCCTGTTCAGGCTTGGTTGATCCCGATGTTGCAGCGTCAGATCAACCTGCTGAACAAGGAGCGGATCACCGAGGTGCGTCAGTTTGCCTCGGAGATAGGCGAGACAGCGGCAGGCATCACGGATCTGCGCACCAATGGCGGTTGGCGGTATCGGCTGGCGGGTTTCACTGACCGTCTGGGGCGGCTGTTCGAAGTCCGCTTCAAGATCTATCAAAAGAAATTCTTTATGAAGTTTCTCAATAACTTCATCACCCAACTAACCCCGTTTTTCTTTTATGCCGTGGGCGGTTATCTGGCGATCAAGGGTGAAATTACCGTTGGCGCACTGGTTGCGGCGCTGGCCGCTTACAAAGACCTGAGCAGCCCATGGAAGGAACTTCTGGCCTATTACAATCAAACGCAGGACATGGCCCTGCGTTGGGAGATCGTTACCGAACGGTTTGCGCCCGCCAACATGATCGACCCGGCGCTTTTTGAAGGGGCGCCTGATGACATTCCGCATCTGTGCGGGGATATCGCGCTGAACAATGTTTCTGTGCGCAATAGCAGCGGCGATATGGTGTTGCGCAATATTACGTTGAACATTCCGGCAGGCAGTAAGGTGGCCTTGCAGGTGAGCAACCAGACAGAACGGACCCTGCTGTCCGAGGTTCTGACCCGCGAGATCAACCCGACGCGTGGCCAGATTACCATCGCAGGCCACGACCTGTCCGGCCTGCATCAAGCCGTGGTGGCCGCGCGTATCGGTTATGCCCAGGCGCAGCCCTATTTGTTTCAGGGCGATGTCGGCAGCAATTTGCTGATGCCGTTGCGAACCAGTCCCAAAACGGTGCTTTGGGATCCAAAGCAAAAAGACCGCGCCACGCATGAAGCGCAGCGTTCGGGCAACAGCCCTGACAGCACACACGCCGACTGGCTGGATCCTGAACTCGCCGGATTGGGCAGCACGGAAGGCGTCTATGATTTTTGGTATGAAATAACCGAAGCGCTGGGCACTGCAGATGCAATTTTCGAGCGGATGCTCGACGCGCAGATGGAGCCTGACAAACACCCGGAATTGGCCCGCCGCATAGTTGCGCTGCGCGGTGAGGTGCATCAACGCCTTGTTGATGAGGGTTTGGATAAAGCGATCTACCGTTTCGATCCCGAAAAGTTCAACCCCGCTGTTCCTTTGGGAAGTAATCTGATGTTCGCGGCCCCTCGGCGTGACATCAGCCAATTGGGGCTTGCTGCGGAACACGGGTTTCTGGCGATGATCATTGATCAGGGGCTGGCCGAACAAGGCATCGCGATTTCGCAAACTCTGGTCGAGACGTTGCATCGGACCTTTGGCAGGGATGGCACCGACCATCCCTTGTTTACGGCGCTGGGCATCGAAGAGCCGCTCTATGAACAGCTCGTGGACATTGCCCAGCGGCGTCGCGACAAAGGTGATCAGGCCCTCTCGACCGAGGAGTTCGCGCTGCTGTTAACGGTGCCTTTCGCCTTTACTGCAGAACAGATCGGCGCTGCTTTTCCCGAAAGCTTCAAGCGCGAGATTCTGCGCATTCGAAAGGCCAACGGTCCACAGTTGCGAGAGCAGGCAACAGATATGTTTGTACCAGTCGCCCCGGAAAACTATTTGCCTAGACTGACCATTCTGGAAAACCTGATCTATGGCCGTTTTTCCGCCATCGCGGGGCTGCAGACCGATCTGGTACGCGATGTTGTGACGGATATTGTGGCCAAACATGATTTGAAACGGATGGTGTCACAGAACTTGTTTGACGTGCCGACTGCGATTGGCGGTTCGAATTTGCCCGCAGCGTTCCAACAGCGTGCCGCTTTTGGCCGTGCAGTGATCAAACGCCCAGATGTGCTGGTTCTGAACCAATTGCTGGTCGGAAAAGATGCCCAGGCGCAGGCCGGCATTCGCGACAGGCTCAGCATTCTGCTGCCGCAGACCACGCAAATCTATATCAACGATACCTTCGCCGCCCCACAGGATTTTGACATGCATGTTGAAATCAGCAACGGCCAGATCGACGGTGTCGAAACTGTGGACCAGCTTGATCAGGAGGATTCGGCCTCGGACGACCTGCGCCGTAAGTTGCGGATCATTTCGCGCAACGATTTGTTTGCCTCGCTTGACCGGCGCAACCAGCGTTTGCTGGCGTTTGCCGCGCAGTGGTACACAGCAGAAGCCGGCCAGCGGATATTCTCGGCAGGGGAACGGGCGGATGCGGTCTATCTGTGTCTGTCGGGGCTCGCTGAATTGGGGAATGTCGACGAAAACGGCAAGATGCGCCATGTCTCGGATGTGACGCCAGGGCGGTTGATCGGCGATTTGGCGATTATTCTGGACGAGCCGCGCCAGCTGGATCTGGTCGCGGCCGAAGAGGTCAGGTTTTTGCGGATTGGGGCAGAGCAATTTCGATCTGTCATAGAAAGCGACAGGGTTGTTTTGCTTAGCCTGTTGCGGACGGTCGCGGGATATTTGACCGGTGCTGCCGAACTTTTGATCGCCTCTAACATGGAAATTCCAAGAGAAATGCGCCCGCCGCCCCCTGCAACCGCGCCGGAAGACCCCTGATGTCTGGGTATCGCGCGCATGAAGCGTTTATCGAGCCAGCACGAAACCATCCCGCGTTGTGGCGTTTTGCGGTGGGCATGGTGGTGGCCGTTTTTGTTTTTTTCATAACCAACGCCTTCTATTGGGAATTCGCTTTTGCCTTTTGTGAAGGGATTGGTGGTTTGGCATTGCAAGACCTGCAAGCCGGACAAACACCGCTTGCGATGTATATTCTGCTGTTCAGCTTCGGCTTTATGGCTGTCGGCGTCGGGATCAGTGCGCGGCTCTTGCAGGACCGCTCGTTTTTCAGCCTGCTTGGACCGCTGCCCCTGCTAAGGCGTGACTTCCGGCTGGTATCGCTTGCGGTACTGTCGGTTCTGGCGCTGGTTCTCCTGCTGCCGCCTTGGGACATGGGCGGCGATTTTGTTCCCAACCTGCCTATTGCCACTTGGTTGGCGCTGCTGCTGCCCTCGTTGTTCTTTGTTCTGATTCAGGTCAGTGCCGAAGAAATTGTTTTTCGCGGCTACATTCAGCAACAACTGGCCGCGCGGTTCCGCTCGCCGTTGATCTGGATGGTGCTGCCTTCGGCCCTGTTCGCGCTGGGGCATTACCTGCCGGAGAGTGCAGGAGATAATGCGCTGCTGATTGCGGTTTGGGCATGGCTTTTCGGCATGTTGATGGCTGATCTGACGGCACGGTCGGGTTCTCTGGGGCCTGCCATCGCCGTGCATTTGTGGAATAATGTTTCGGCGATGGTGATCATCTCTCTGCCCGAAGATCTGTCCGGTCTGGCGCTCTATCTTACGCCGTTCGGGATGGAGGATACGGCTGCCCTGCGGGATTGGTTGGTGGTGGATTTCGCGATGATGTTTGTATTGTGGCTTGCGGCACGGGTGGCCATCAGGCGTTGATTGCAATATCGTCACAGCGCGCTTATCTGAGTGCAAACCAAGGTATAAGGTATCAGGGACCGTTGCATGAACTGGATCAATAACTACGTCCGCCCAAGGATCAACTCGATCTTTTCGCGCCGCGAGACACCCGACAACCTGTGGACCAAATGCGATGACTGCGGGACCATGCTGTTTCACCGCGAGGTTTCGGATAACCTGAACGTCTGCACCAACTGTGGCCATCATATGCCCATCGGGCCGCGCGAACGGCTGACCTCATTGTTTGACGGCGGCATCTTTGTCGAAGTGGCCGTGCCGGCACCCACCCCCGATCCGCTGCATTTCCGCGATCAAAAGAAATATCCCGACCGTTTGAAAGCAGCCCAGAAAGCGACCGGTGAAACCGAAGCGATGCTGGTCGCCACCGGTGAAATGGGCCGCACGCCGATTGTTGCCGCCTGTCAGGATTTCTCGTTTATGGCGGGGTCGATGGGCATGTACGTGGGCAATGCCATAATTGCTGCCGCCGAAGAAGCTGTGAAACTAAAGCGTCCGTTGATCCTGTTCTCTGCTGCGGGGGGCGCGCGCATGCAGGAAGGCATCCTGTCGCTGATGCAAATGCCGCGCACCACTGTTGCCGTGCAGATGCTGAAAGAGGCAAATCTGCCCTATATCGTTGTGTTGACCCACCCGACGACAGGCGGTGTGACGGCGAGCTACGCCATGTTGGGTGACGTGCATATTGCGGAACCTAATGCGCTTATCTGTTTTGCTGGTCCTCGGGTTATCGAACAAACCATTCGCGAAAAACTGCCCGACGGTTTTCAGCGGGCGGAATACCTGCTGGATCACGGCATGTTGGACCGTGTTATCCCGCGCACAGAACTGCGCGAGGAGCTGATCACGATTACACGGATGTTACTGGGCCTGCCCCCCGCAGTGCGCGGCGATCTGCCCGCACCGCAGGAGGGCGGCGAGTTGGATCACGCCTTGGCTGGAGCTGAAGCCGCTAAGAATTCAAAGGCTAAATGACGATGCAAACATCGGATGTCATCCTTGAGCGGATGATGGCGCTGCACCCAAAGGTCATGGATTTGACATTGGATCGCATGTACTGCCTGCTTGAGGCTTTGGGCAATCCGCAGGAAATGCTACCTCCGGTTATCCACCTTGCAGGCACCAACGGCAAGGGATCGACCCAAGCGATGATACGCGCGGGTCTTGAGGCGGCGGGCAAGACCGTTCACGCTTATACCTCGCCGCATCTGGCACGCTTTCACGAACGGATCCGGCTGGCTGGCCACCTGATTGACGAAGAGGCGCTGACGGCACTGCTGGATGAATGCTACGCTGCGAACGACGGCAAGATGATCACCTATTTCGAGATCACGACGGCTGCAGCCTTGCACGCCTTTGCCCGTACGCCTGCCGATTTCACCCTGCTTGAAGTAGGGCTTGGCGGGCGGTTGGATGCAACCAATGTCACCGACAAGGTGGCGCTGAGCATCATTACGCCGGTGTCACTGGACCATCAGCAATACCTTGGCGAAACGCTGGCGGAAATTGCGGGTGAAAAAGCCGGTATCATCAAGCGGGGCGTGCCCTGCGTGGTTGGTCCGCAGGACGCGGCGGGGCTTGAGGTGATCGAAACGGTCGCCGCGCGCAAGGGTGCACCGTTGCTCGCTTACGGGCAGCACTGGCATGTGGCTGTCGAGGCCGGGCGTATGGTCTATCAAGACGAACGTGGGTTGCTGGACCTGCCGATGCCCAATTTGCTGGGCGCACATCAGGTGCAAAATGCCGGTGCTGCCTTGGCCGCTTTGCGCCATTTTGGCATCGACGAAGCGGCCTGCGAAGCGGCAGTAACCCAAGCCTATTGGCCGGCCCGGATGCAGCGGTTGAAAACCGGTCCTTTGGTTGAAATCGCAGGCGACGCCGAGCTCTGGCTTGATGGCGGCCATAATGCGGCGGCAGGTCATGCTTTGGCGGCTGTGCTGGCGCAGGGCAGTGGCCGGCCGACCCATCTGATCTGTGGCATGCTGAACACCAAGGACGTCACCGGCTATATGCGGCCCGTCGCGCCGCACGTGCAAAGCCTGCATGCGGTGTCGATCCCCGGCGAAGCGGCCACCTTATCGGCAGAAGAGACCGCCACGGCCGCACGTGCCGTGGGCATTGAGGCATTCGAGGCAGAAAATGTCGAAGCGGCCTTGCGGGGCATACTCAAATCAGACCCACAAGCGCGGGTCTTGATCTGTGGCTCGCTTTACCTGGCTGGTGCAGTTTTGCGCCAGAACGGATAATTTTAAACAGCTCTGCTGCACGAAGGCGCGGAAATCGGTTAGTATCCTCGGAAATTCAGGCGCACCTTTGCGGTGTGACAGCTGATATCTGTGAGGATGAGCAAGATGTACCAACAGGAAAAATTTGCGCAGAAACCGGCCGAAACGGACCGTAATCGCGGCGTCGCGCAGGTCATTTTTGTACTGACCGGCCTGGCTATCATCATCGGCGGCATTTGGTCGTTGTATATGGCCGACGCCCCCTATCATCCGCAAGATCAGGTCTCGCGAGATAGCGTTTCGCTCACCGAAAACTAAAGACCCCAACCCTCGGCCTGCATTTCGCGCAGCCGCGAAGCGGTGCGTTCGAATTCAAACGTGCCTTCGCCTTCAAGGTACAACATTTCCGGTTGCGCCGCCGCTGAACAGATCAGCCGTACCTTCGCTTCGTATAGGGCATCAATCAGCGTTACAAAACGTTTGGCTTCGTTGAAATTGCTGCGCCCCAAAGCCGGGATGTCATCCAGCAGCAACACCCGCACCGCCTCGGCCAGCGCCAGAAAATCAGCGGGGCCCAGTGCGGCACCACAGAGGTCGTGAAACCGCGCCCGGCCCATGCCATTGTGATAGCGTGGTATTTCAACATCCCGCCCTTTGACGCGCAAAACCAGCGGTGCACCAGCGGTACCGGCAAGGTCGTGCCAGACCGTGTCCATGGCGCTGCGGGCGGCTGCGTTTACGGGTGAAAAATACACCTTTGTTCCGGCCAGACGGTCTTGGCGATAGTCCTTGGGGCTTACGAGTTCATGCACCACCATTTTCTGTTTGATCAACTCGATGAAAGGGACAAACAGGTCGCGGTTCAACCCGTTTTTATAAAGGTCGTCCGGCAAGCGGTTTGACGTGGTTACGATCACCACGCCCGCCGCAAACAGCGCCTGAAACAACCGTCCGACAATCATCGCATCGGTAATGTCGGTAATCTGCATTTCGTCAAACGCCAGCAATCGGACAGACGCGGCCACATCCGCGGCAACCGGCGCAATCGCATCATCAACGCCTGTCTTGCGCACTTCGTGCATCGCGCTGTGTATTTCCTGCATGAACGCGTGAAAATGCACCCGCCGGGCCGCTATTCCGTCCAGATGGTCAACAAACATATCCATCAACATGGATTTTCCGCGCCCCACACCGCCCCAAAGGTACAGACCTTTCGGCGGTTCAGGGGCTTTGCGGAACAACCCCTTTTTTACGGGTATCAACAGGGCATCGCGGATGCGGTCGAATTCCGGTAGCACGGCTTCCTGCGCCGGATCGGCGTGAAGCGTGCCGGCGGCAATCATGCTGTCATAGGTCTCGCGCAAGCTTGTCATTCATACCCCATAACGCAAAGGTTGACCGCTTGGAAAGCGCTTGTCATCGTGAAATGTGTGCCCGCCATCACGAGGGTTGATTTGACCGCCGGCTGCATATGTCTAACGTGGCAAAACCAACCTTAGGAAAGCATCATGCCGCAACGCACCCCGATATTTACGCCGGTTCTGATCGTCAGCTGCGTGATCATTATGGTCAGTTTTGCCGTGCGTGCGTCATTTGGTGTCTTCCAGATTCCGATTGCCGAGGAATTTAACTGGCTGCGAGCCGAATTTTCGTTGGCGATTGCGATCCAGAACCTTGCTTGGGGCATTGGCCAGCCGGTTTTCGGTGCGCTGGCAGAAAAAATCGGGGATAAACGGGCGATTATCATTGGTGCGATTGTCTATGCTGTCGGGCTGGTCCTGTCGGCCAATTCGACCACACCCGTTGAACATCAGGCCTATGCCTGGCTTGTGGGATTCGGCATCGCCGGCACGGGTTTTGGCGTGATTCTGGCTGTCGTGGGGCGCGCTGCAACTGATGAGAACCGTTCAATGACACTTGCGATTGTGACAGCGGCGGGCAGCGCGGGTCAGGTGTTTGGTGCCCCTGTTGCGGAATGGCTTCTGACCTTTCTGTCGTGGCAGAGCACCTTCCTTGTCTTTGCCATCGTGGTTTTGTCGCTGATCCTGACACTACCCTTGATGCGTGCCCCCGCAATGGCCAGCAAGGCAGAGCTGGAAGAAAGCCTGGGCCAGATCCTTACCAAGGCGTTCAAAGATCCTTCCTACACGCTTATCTTTCTGGGCTTCTTTTCCTGCGGCTATCAACTGGCGTTCATCACCGCGCATTTTCCGGCATTTGTGACAGAGATGTGCGGGCCGATCCTTGCCGGTGGCGTGCTGCATAACATTGGCATCACCACTACATCCGCACTTGGTGCTGTGGCGATTTCATTGATCGGAATGGCGAATATTGCGGGTACATTGGCCGCGGGCTGGGCTGGCAAGCGATATTCGAAGAAGTATCTGTTGGCCGGCATCTATGCAGGCCGCACCATTGTTGCGGGGCTGTTTATCCTGCTGCCGATGACGCCGGTGACAGTGATTGTGTTTTCTGTTGCCATGGGGTCACTTTGGTTGGCGACGGTGCCGCTAACCTCGGGTCTGATCGCGCATATCTACGGGCTGCGCTATATGGGCACTCTCTACGGGATCATCTTTTTCAGCCATCAGATGGGCAGCTTTATGGGTGTCTGGCTGGGGGGGCGGATGTATGACGCTTTTGGCAGCTACACAGCGGTGTGGTGGATTGGCGTCGGGATTGGCGCATTCAGCGCCGTGGTCCACCTGCCAGTTCGCGAACGACGGCTTGAAGGCTTGGTGACGGCCTAGGCGGCGGGCTGGTCAAACCACATATGCAAACTGCGCAGCAGCTTGGCTGAATGGATGCTGCGGCCCGCCGCGCCGGCTCATCCCTGCGCGACCCACCGGTCAAGGATGTAGCGCGAGGTCATCAGATCAAGATGCGCCCCGCCACCATTCTTGAAGAGAGTGATTTCATCGGCGCTTTGACGTTTGAATGCGTCCATTGTGTAATAATCGGCAATCAGGTGGTCACGGGTGATGGCACCGGTCTCCAGCGGTATGTTGATCTCGCCGATATGGCCGATCGTGGTGTCGAAACTGTCAACAAAAACGCGGGACCGCTGGATCGCCGCGTCGTCAACCTCGCGCATGTCGGGACGGTAGGCACCGATCAGATCGAAATGCTGGCCCGGCCGCAACCATGCTCCCTTGATCAGCGGATCGGTGGACATGGTGGCGCTGGTGATGATGTCGGCCTGCGTAACGGCGGTTTCCAGATCAGTGATGACGGTAATGTTGGGCAATTCATCCGCCATCTTATCGGCATTTGCGCGGCTGCGGTTCCACAGGGTGAATGTGGCCTGCGGAAAGGCGGCTGAATAGGCGGCATGCAGGGCACGGCCCTGATTGCCGGCACCTACAATCAGAATGTTGCGGCTGTCTGGGCGGGCAAGGCGGCGGGCCCCCAACAGGCTGTCGCCCGCGGTCTTCCATTTGGTCACAAGGTGAAAATCGACAATGGCTTCCAGTGTGCCGTCGCCGTCTGCATACAGGTTCAAACCACCGTTGATCATTGGTACGCCCTTGGCGGGATTTTCAGGAAAGACGGTTGCGGTTTTGACAGCCATCCCCAACCCGTCGATCCATGCGGCGCGACTGAGGAGGGTGTCCTTGCCACGATAGAGGAACGTATCCCCGATCTCGGCTTTGGGCAGGGTGTGACCTTTGGCAATGGCATCGGTCAGGCCGACCCAGTCCAGCAAAGCTTCGCCTTCGGCAAAGGGGATTATCGGAATGCTCATTGTGCCTCTTCCTTGGTTAACAGACCAGCCGAAAGCAGCCGGTCGGCCCAGCCTTGCGGGCCTGTGAAGTGATGGGTTTGCCAACCACGTTTGGCCGCAGCGACGATGTTTTCGGGGCGGTCGTCGGCAAACAAGAGCGCTTGCGGCGCGATTCCGCTGGTTTCTTCAAGCACAGAATAGATGGTGGCATCCGGTTTGATTACGGCCAGATGACCCGAGATGAAATCACGGTCGAACGCACGCAGAAAAGGGTATCGCGTTGCCGCCAGATCATAGGTCTGAATACCGAAGTTTGTCAGCGAAAAGACCGGCACGCCGCGACATTGGAGTGACGCCATCAGGCGAACGGAATGATCGATTGCGGGCGATGCCATGTCGAGCCAGCGGTCGTGCCACAACATGATTTCATCATGCCAATCCAGCGTCGCCTGCGCGGTTTCAGCAATTACGTCGCGAAAGCCCTCGCCCCGATCGATGCGATCGTTCATCGCGTGCAGGTCAACCGTTGCGAACATCGCGCGGCGCCGGTCGGCGCCGATAATGCTGTCGAAAAAGCGTTCCGGTTGCCATTCGATCAGGACATTGCCGATGTCGAATACGACGGCTTGTGGTGTCATGTTGTCCTCTCCGACCGTTTCCCTTGAACAATAACGATCACACACGCACCGCAGCACGCAATTCGCGTTCCAGCGCATCCAGAAACCGCGACCGGTCCGCCTTGGTAAAACTTTTGCCGCCGCCTTGGCGAAATGGGTCCGCTGCCCGCAGGTCTGTCATCAGATCGCGGGTGGCCAGCACGTTGCCGATATTCGCTGACGTCAGCGCTTCACCATTGTGTTTCAGCACGCGTGCGCCTGCTTCAACACATTTCGCAGCCAGTGGAATGTCTCCGGTGACCACCACATCGCCGGCCCCGCACCGCTCTGCGATCCACATGTCGGCGACATCGGGACCATCCGGCACGATTACGGTTTCCACCAGCGGATTTTGCGACGGGCGCAACCCGCCATTCGACACCACAAACATGCGGATCTTGTGGCGGGTGGCCACACGCTCTGCTTCGGCTTTGACCGGACAGGCATCAGCGTCAATGTAGAGCGCGGTCATCCATCAGCCCCCGTAAAGTGCTTCGGCGTGAAAGGCGACGTGATCTTCCATGAATGTGGAAACGAAGAAATAGCTGTGATCATAAGCCGGTTGCATGCGGAAAGTGCCCTGTTGGCGCTTGGCGGCGATGGCCGCAGCCAGCGCTTCGGGTTTGAGCAGATCAAGAAACTGGTCTGACGCCCCTTGATCGATCAGGACCGGGCCATCAAACCCTACATCCGCCATCAGCAGGCTGGCGTCATGTTTAGCCCAAGCGGATTCATCCTCGCCAAGATAAGCGGTCAATTGTTTGCGGCCCCAATCACTGTCTGTTGGGTTGGCTATGGGCGCAAAAGCCGATACTGACAGAAACCGCCCGGGAAGGTTCATCGCCAGCGTAAGCGCCCCGTGGCCGCCCATCGAGTGGCCGGTTATGCCCTGCCGTTCCATATCCAGTGCGAAATTTTCACCCAGAAAGGCAGGTAACTCTTCGGCAATATAGTCCCACATCTGGAAGTGCGGTTTCCATGGGTCTTGTGTGGCGTTCACGTAAAACCCTGCGCCTTTGCCCAGATCATACGCTTCGTCATCGGCCACATCATCGCCGCGTGGCGAGGTATCGGGGAACACAACCGCGATGCCATGTTCCGCTGCCCAAGCTTGCGCGCCCGCTTTGCTCATCGCGTTTTCATGGGTGCAGGTCAGACCCGATAGATACCACAGCACCGGCACAGGGCCGTCCCGCGCTTCAGCGGGCAGGAACAACCCGAACGTCATCTCGCAGTTACAAGACGTGGAGGCGTGGGAATAGACGCCTTGGGTGCCGCCAAAGCTGGCATTCTCTGATATGGTTTTCATCGGGTGGTCCTTTGCGAAAGTGCGGTTCAGGCGGTTGTGATCCAGCCGATAACAAGGCTGACGGTTAAAATACTGATGGCGGTGGATACCAGAATGGCAGTGGATACCCGTACTGGTGCCACACCGTAGTGCTGTGCCAGCATATAGACATTGCCCGCAACAGGAAGGGCCGCAACAGCAATGATTACTCCTGCCTTGAAAGGATCGACCCCGAACAGGAACAGGGCCGCAAATCCGACAAACAGGGGGTGCAGCACAAGTTTGCAAAAGGTCAGCCATCCGGCAACGGGCATGTTATCCGGCGCGGTAAATGCCAGCGACGCGCCAATAGCGAACAGCGCACCGGGCGTGGCGGCACCGCCGAGAATGGCCAGAAAATCGTTCATTGGATCGGGGATCGGGATGTGAAGGCCAGACCAGAGAAACCCCAAAGAGATCGCGACAATCATGGGGTTCTTGACCAAACCCAAGGCAATGTTGCGCAGCATCCGCAGGCTGACTTGCCCATCACGTGAGCCGGTGATCAGAATGACGACAAGGCTGGAAAACACAATTAAATCAATAGACAACGCAAGCAGGACAGGGCCGATTGCTTCTGGCCCAAGCAGCAGCGTCAACATCGGCACGCCGAGAAAGCCGGCGTTGCCGATCACCGCGCACTGGGCTTCGATCGCGGTGGTGGGAATGTCGAGCCCGCGCAGAAACCCGGCGATGGTGGCAATGCCATAGACAAAGGCTGTGCCCCAAAGATAGGCGGCAAACAAGCGTGTGTCCCAAAGCTCGGCCAGTGACAGATTGGCGGAAAAACGGAACAACATCGCGGAAAGAGCAAAGTAGAATACGAATTTGGTCAGATAGGCCGTTGCCTCAGCGCTGAAAAACCGGCTACGGCCAGCCCAGAATCCCAGCCCGATCAGGGCAAAGAAGGGTAGGGTTTTCAGAAAGATAGCGAGCATGGATCAGAAGTATCCAGCAATCGGTGTCCTTGCAAGGTTATCCCGAGCCGATCAGGACGCCGGTCGCAAAAACAAGGGCTCCGCCCAGTACAACCTGCAAGGCGGCGCGGAAGAACGGGGTTTCCATATATTTGTTCTGAATCCACGCAATCGCCCAGAGTTCGATAAACACGACAACGAAGGCCACTGTTGTTGCGGTCCAGAAATCGGGGATCAGATAGGGCAGGGCATGGCCCAACCCGCCCAAAGTGGTCATGATACCGGATGCAAACCCGCGCTTCCAAGGCGAGCCACGACCGGACAGGGACCCGTCATCAGAGGCCGCTTCGGTAAAGCCCATGGAAATACCTGCGCCCACGGATGCCGCCAGACCGACAAGAAAGGTTGTCCATGTGTCCTGTGTTGCAAAGGCGGTGGCAAAGATTGGCGCAAGGGTCGAGACAGAACCATCCATCAACCCCGCCAAACCCGGTTGAACCCATGTCAGCAAAAACTGGCGACGCTCCAGATTGTCCTCGGCGTCAATGCTTTCTGCATCAAGATGTTGGGCTGACAGGCTTGCGGCG
This sequence comes from Sulfitobacter sp., assembly GCA_049794055.1. Lineage (GTDB taxonomy): Bacteria > Pseudomonadota > Alphaproteobacteria > Rhodobacterales > Rhodobacteraceae > Sulfitobacter. The sequence continues at coordinate 11,316 of JBARCL010000128.1, read as the reverse complement.
TCGTTTTGATGCCCTGCTTCTGCGGCGGCCAGATCACCCAATAGTTTGCGGGTTTGTGCGTCTTCGGTCCGTGCGGCTGCAGCAAGATAGAAGCGTTCGGCGTCCCGTTCCATTGCGGCCGCTTCGGTCCGGATCCGTTCCAATCCCAGGTTTTCGATCAGCCAGACGGGGCGGCGGGCGTAATAGCCCGACACATGCTCGCGCCGGATCAACGGAATGACAGAGCCGAAGCGATGGAGGTGCAGGTCGATCAGGCGCTGGCGATGCGAGTCTTCTTCTGCGGCCATCCCCTCAAAAACAGCAGCTGATCCTGGAAATTCCGCGCGCAAGGCCTCGGCATACCCGCGGTAAATCCGCGCGTCGTCTTCCTCGGACGAGATGGCCAGCGCCAGTACTTCCTGTTCGCTCAGATCGCGGAACCGCTTTCTACCAAAGGAAAAACGCATCATGATACTCCGAATATTTAGAATAATTCTAAAGTCTATTATTTCCTGCCACAAGGGGGTGACGCAGGATTAAGGCTTGGAACTGAACGAAACGGTTTATACCCTGCGTATCTTACATCCCGGAGAATTCATGACCACCACCGCTCCCAAGGTCCGTAAAGGCCGCAAGTATGACCAGGTTCTGGAAGGGGCACGGGCTGTGTTCATGGCTGACGGCTTTGAAGGGGCAAGTGTAGACGAGATTGCGCGGGTGGCTGCGGTGTCAAAGGCGACGCTCTATAGCTATTTCCCCGATAAGCGTTTGTTATTTATGAAAGTTGCGGACACGGAATGTGCCCGTCAGTCGCAGGAAGCATTAGACAGCATCGACATGAATGCGGCCCCGCGCGCTGTCCTGTCACAGGCCGCGCATCATTTTCTGCGGTTTATCACATCGACTTTCGGGTTGCAGGTTTTCCGCATATGCGTGGCCGAAGCCGACCGGTTCCCCGAGATCGGTCAGAGCTTTTACAACTCCGGCCCTGCCGAGATGCGCCGCGAAATGGCAGAGTATTTCAAAGGGGCCGAAGAGCGTGGAGTATTGAAAATTGACGATTATGAACTTGCCGCGGACCAGTTTGGTGAATTGTGTAAGGCCGACATCTGGCCCCGCCTGATTTTCGGGGTTAGCAAAACGGTTTCAGATGCGGAAATTACCCGCGTGGTGGATGGGGCGGTTGATATGTTCATGGCCCGGTACGGAACCTGAAGGAAGGAAAGAAAAGATGAGAAAGCTACACAATACAGTCCCCTTGATGGCACTTGTGCTGGTCGCCGGATGCGCGGTGGCACCTAATTCAAAACCGGCCAGCCCCGCGCAACCGGCCAGCGGGCCCGACACCTGCAATGCGTCGGCTTACCAAAGCCTTGTGGGGCAGGACGCTGTGGTTGATCTGTCCTTGCCAAATCCGAAGCGCACCTACCGTTTGGGTGATCCGGTCACGTCTGATTTCAATCCAGCCCGACTGAACGTCAAACTGGATGACACTGACACGATTATCGCGATTGACTGCGGTTAACCCTTTGGGCGGTTGTCCACGATCCGCACGGCTTTGCCTTCCGAGCGGGGCACGCCGCCCACGTCGGTCACCTCGACTTTGGCGCTGATCCCCACTGTCTGTTTGATAAGGGCAGACATGGTTTTGGCTGCTGCCTGACGGGCCTCCTCGCTTACACTCGCGTCGGCGCATTCACACAATACACGCATCTGGTCCATCCGGTCAGGGCGCGACAGCTCGATTTGGAAATGGGGCGCAAGGCCTGGAGTGGCCATCAGCGCTTCCTCGATCTGGGTCGGGAAGATGTTCACACCGCGCAGGATGATCATATCATCGCTACGCCCCGTCACCTTTTCCATCCTGCGCATTGACCTTGCGGTGCCGGGCAGCAGGCGCGTCAGGTCGCGGGTGCGGTATCGGATGATCGGAAATGCCTCTTTGGTCAACGAGGTAAAAACCAGTTCACCCTGTTCGCCGTCCGCAACGGGTTCACCCGTCTCGGGGTTGACGATTTCGGGATAGAAGTGATCTTCCCAAATGTGCAGCCCGTCTTTGGTTTCCACACATTCCATTGAAACGCCGGGGCCCATGACCTCGGATAGTCCATAAATATCAACGGCATGCATGTCAAATGCCTGCTCAATTTCGCTGCGCATGGCGTTTGTCCATGGTTCAGCTCCGAAAATTCCGACCTCAAGAGAGCAGTCACGTGGGTCCAGCCCTTGTGTGGCGAACTCGTCCAGGATCGACAGGGAATAGGAGGGCGTCACCGTGATGCCCTTGGGTTTGAAATCATCGATCAGACGCACCTGGCGAGGGGTCATGCCACCGGAGACGGGATAGGTCGAGAGGCCAAGAGAATCAGCCCCCAGGTGGATCCCCAAGCCGCCGGTGAACAGGCCATAACCATAGGCATTGTGTAGCATGTCACCGGGTTTCATACCGGCGGCCCGTAGCGAACGGGCGACCACTGCGCCCCAGTTTTCGAGGTCGGTTTTTGTATATCCCACAACCGTCGGCTGGCCCGTCGTACCCGATGATGCATGGATACGGGCAACCTTTTCGCGCGGCACGGCGAACATTCTGAACGGGTAGTTGTCGCGCAGATCGGTTTTGACGGTAAAGGGAAACTTTGCCAGATCGGACAAGTCCTTCAGGTCATCGGGATGTACGCCGGCATCATCAAAGCTTTTCTTGTAGAACGGCACATTGTCATAGGCGTGGCGCAGAGACCATTTCATCCGCTTCAATTGCAGGGCTGCAATCTCGTCACGGCTGGCGATTTCAATAGCATCCAGCGTGTCGCGGGCGGGGGTCAGGTCTTTCATTCGGGTGTTCCTTCACTCATTGAAATGTTGGCCTTTGATGGTGCGTGACAGACCACGGAAAAGGGCGACGGTTCGGCCGTCTTCGCCGGTAACAGTGACGTCATAGATGCCAGAGCGTCCCGTGCGCGAGGTTTCTACGGCGGTGGCGGTCAGCTGCTCACCTTCCTGGCCCGGCGCGAGATAGGTTATCTGGTTCTGTTGGGCGACCACCAACTGGTTGTAACTGTTGCAGGCAAAAGCAAAGGCGCTGTCAGCCAGCGTAAAGATAAATCCGCCATGACAGATGCGATGGCCGTTCAACATATCGGCGCGGACCCTCATCTGCATTACGGCATGTCCTGGCCCGATGTCTTCTATCGTCATGCCCAACCCCGAGGAGGCGGCATCAGAGGCAAACATCAGGTCGGCGCATTTACGTGCGCGCTCTTGCGGGGTCATTTGTGGCTGCCTTCATGTTTCATAAATTCGGACACTTGCATTTTTCTGTAACACTTTCAACAAATTTGATCATCCCTCACTCTTGATCTGTTTGGCAAAGGGCGCAACTGTGGAGATATGACAATACATCTTCCACCAAATGCGACGCCATTTGAGCGCCCGCTGGAACAAGTCGCCTTTCACCGCACCGAACTGTCGGTGATCCTGTCGCTATATGGGCGTATGGTAGCCGCCGGTGAATGGCGCGACTACGGAATTTCCCACCAGCGCGAAGTTGCGGTGTTTTCGGTCTTTCGCCGCACGGCGGAGGTGCCCTTGTACCGGATCGAAAAACGGCCCAAGCTGCGCAACAAGCAGGGGATATATGCAGTGATCGGGACCGGGGGGCAGGTGCTGAAGCGCGGCTCCGACCTCAAAGCGGTGTTACGGGTGCTGGAGCGCAAACTTATCCGCGCGGTAGAGTAGGCAAGGGGTGATCGAACGTTGGAGTGGGCGCCTGACCCTGGGTGCGGACAGTATTTAAGGCCAAAAAGAGGAGCAGGAACGCGTTAGAGCCTGCGGTGTGCGGTAAGAGGGCCGTCGCCCTGTGTCTGAATGCGGGAAATAGCGGCGTCGATCGGTTCATAGACGCAGGCCATTGCACCGGCATTGGCGTGGATCAGGGTGTTGCTGTCCGTGACCAGCGCCACATGACCTTTCCAGAACAGCAGGTCATTGCGCAGGTAGGGGGTGGTGGCGTCATGCCCCAGCGCCATTTGCATGTCACTGTCGCCCGGGCAGGGGATGGCGCAGGTAAGCAGGGCAGCTTGGACGAGGCCCGAACAGTCGATGCCATCGTGGCTGTTGCCACCCCAAAGATAGGGCGTGCCAAGGTAAAGCGCGGCAATGTCTGCCGGATCGTCTTTTCGGGTCTTGAGCGGCGTCAGATGTTGCGTGGGGATGAACCCGACCGCGGTTTGCGCGAACCTATCTGTTTGTGCCGTGACAGTGACGCGGCTGGCATGGCTGAGACGCATCCGGTCAGGTGATTTGAAATCCGCACGGCTATAGACATGGGTCGCACAGGCGCTGACGTAATGGGTCGGGTTGATCAAGGGCCCGTGGCTGTCAGCGGGTACATGCCCGCAATAGCCGTCCTTTTCCGCCTGAACATAGGACCATCCGGCGGTTGTACTGAGGACGCGAACGCCGTCGCCAAACAGAAGTTGCCGGTCGCGCGGGCCGGACGGAGTACGACACAGGTCAACAACGGGCCGCACGATTTGTGCCGGTTTATCCGTGATCGCAAGGGCCGGATCAGGTGTCAGCCGTGGATCGCTCATCTCTGTAGCAGGGCGGGAAGGGCAGCAAAGACTGCACGGGTGGCCTGACCGACACCGCCTTTCGGGCGGGCGGGCGCGTCGGCGGGTTGGTGGCCATAGATATCGAAGTGGGCGTAGGGGCTGTCGCTAACAAAGCGGCGTAGGAAAAGGGCGGCGGTGATGCAGCCGGCGAAGCCGCCTTTGGGGGCATTATCCAGATCGGCAATGCCCGGTTCGATCATTGTTTCGTAAGGATCGTGGAACGGCATGCGCCACACGGGGTCCTGTTCCTGGTTTGCAGCGGTTTCCAACGCTGTGACAAAAGCAGGATCGTCGCTGAAGTATGGGGCAAGGTCGGGACCGACGGCAACGCGTGCCGCACCGGTGAGGGTCGCCATCGAGATAATCTGATCGGGCTTGTCCTCATCCGCCAGAGCAAGCGCGTCGGCCAGCACCAGACGGCCTTCGGCGTCGGTATTGTTGATTTCCACCGTGAGACCCTTGCGCGAGGTTAGGATGTCGCCGGGGCGGAAGGCATTGCCTGCGACGGCGTTTTCGACCGCGGGGATCAGCACACGCAGTTGCACAGCGACGCCCAGCGCCATGATCATATGCGCGAGCCCCAGAACGGCAGCGGCCCCGCCCATGTCTTTTTTCATCAGCGCCATGGAGGCGCCGGGTTTGAGATTCAGTCCACCGGTATCAAAACACACGCCCTTGCCGACCAGTGTCAGTTTGGGGCCTGAGTGCCCCCAGCGCATGTCGATCAACCGGGGTGCGCGATCGGCAGCACGGCCAACCGTGTGGATCAGCGGAAAGTTTTGCGTCAAAAGGTCATCACCGGTGATGACAGTGACTTTGGCGTCATGCTGGCCTGCCAGATGCCGCGTAGCCTGTTCCAGATCGTGTGGTCCCATATCGTTGGCGGGGGTATTGATCAGATCACGGGTCAAGGCTTCGCCGGTGGCAAGCACCTGGACCCGGGTCGCATTTACACCATCGGGGGCGACCATCCGCGCAGGCAGCGGGGTTTGCTTGCGATAGCGGTCAAACCTGTAGCTTGCCAGCAGCCATCCGAAAGCCTCGACCGTCAGCGTGTCAACATCAAGATCGCTGACGATGTGATAATCGCCTTTGGGCAATTTTGCGGCCGCGGCTGCAAGGTGAAACCGGCCACGTCGCCGCGCCGCTTCAGTGCCGTATCCCGCCACGGCCATGGCCGCCGTACCATCGGGACCGGCAAAGCTTGCGACCTGACCTAATGCTCCGGTAAAGCCCTGCGATACCAGCCCGTTTTTTGTGGCTTCGGATTGGTCGGCGCGCCATGCTTCCAGCTGGTCTTCTGCAAGGATATGCAAGGGAATGCTGGCGTCGCTGGCGGGGGCAAAGGAAAGCGTCATGATGGACCTGTTTGTGTATTTGGGCCCGTTTAACCTACGCTTTTTATACGCCCCCGCAATGGGTCAACTGCGATCCCTAGATCGACAAATCCTGAATATCCCAGACGGCGGTCAGCGATCTGTCGCCCACCCGCATCAGTCGTGACAGGGTCGCGGCGACGGCAACACCGTTGCCTTGATCAATGCAGGCCGTCACATCGCTTGCGACATGGCTGAGCGCCAGCATCCCAATCTGGTCGGCGATGGCAATCAGCGACCGCGTGTTCTTGCGCAGCGCATCCCAATGCCCTTCGCGGAATAGTCTTTCGCAATGCGACATCCGCAAGGCCAGCTCTTCCAGGGCGCGGCATACGACGTCTTCAGCGCCGGCGGCACCCAGTTGAGAATAGAGTGCGCCCAGCCGATCCTGATCGACGCTCACGCTTTCCATCGGTTTGATTTGCAGAACCTGCATGTTTACTCACCCTTTGATCAGCCCCCACGGCTGTTGGTGGTTTTGCACGCAAGTAATGATGAAATGGTTGAGGCGGTGAGCCCTTTTCTCTCGAAACTGTCGAAAGTTTGGGATAACCAGATGCGAACTGACACAAGGATGACGTCAATGCTGGATCGGGTCAAACCGCTACCAAATTATCTGGTGCAACGCTATCACGGTTGGAAGGCAACCGGATATGCCGACAACAAGGCCTGGTATCGACGGCTTGCCAGCGACGGACAGCATCCGCGTGCGATGGTGATTTCCTGTTGTGACAGCCGTGTACATGTGACGTCGATTTTCGGCGCGGATCAGGGCGAGTTTTTTATCCACCGCAACATTGCCAACCTTGTGCCCCCCTATGAACCGGATGGCGATCATCACGGTACGTCAGCGGCGGTGGAATATGCGGTACGGGTGCTGAAGGTCAGCAATCTGATGATACTGGGTCATTCCAACTGTGGCGGGATCAAGGGTTGTATCGATATGTGCAAAGGCCATGCGCCCGAACTTGAGGCCAAGGACAGTTTTGTTGGCCGGTGGATGGAGATCTTGCGCCCGCGCTACGAATTGGTTGCAGATGTTCAAGACCCCGAAGAGCAGATGCGCGCACTTGAGAAGGAAGCGGTCGTTACCTCGTTGGAAAACCTGATGACATTCCCGTGGGTTGCGTCACTGGTGGACGAGGGCAAGTTGACCCTGCACGGCCTGTGGACCGACATTGGAGAAGGTGGGTTGGAACACTACAACCCTGAAACAGCGGCTTTTAGCCCCGTCTGAAACGAGGCTTTTATGGATCAACTGTTTTCTTTGGCGGCTCAGAACCTGATCTCGCCGATTATCCTGTGTTTTGTGCTGGGTGTTGCGGCGTCTCTGGCGCGGTCTGATCTGAGCATTCCCGAAGCTGTGGCCAAGGGGCTGTCGATCTATCTGCTGTTTGCGATTGGTTTTAAGGGCGGTGTCAGCGTGGCGGCCCATGGCATTGACGCGACCTTGGGGCTGGCGGTGCTGGCCGGTGTGGTCTTGTCGGCGATGCTGCCATTGATTGCTTTTGCCTTGCTCAGGGTGATGACGCAAATGAACCGGCTGGATGCGGCAGCGGTTGCCGCGCATTACGGATCGATTTCGATTGTAACATTTGTGGCCGCGACCTCGGTTCTGGACAGTCGAGGTGTGGCCTATGAGGGCTTTATGGTCGCTGTTGCCGCTGCGATGGAGGCCCCCGCAATTCTGTCGGCGCTTTGGCTGGTCGCCAAAGGAGGCGGGAATGGAACAAAAGGCATGGATAGCGCGTTGCTGCGCGAGATCATGTTAAACGGATCTATCGTATTGCTGGTTGGATCGTTCTTTATCGGCTGGGCCACGGGCGAAGAGGGGTTGGCAGAAATCTCCAGTTTCATCGTGTCGCCGTTCAAGGGTGTCTTGTGCTTGTTTCTTCTGGACATGGGGCTGGTTGCGGGGCGCGGTTTGCGCGAAGGCGGCAAGATCCTGCGCCCTGCTGTTCTTGCATTTGGTGTGCTGATGCCCCTTATCGGGTCTGTTATCGGGTTGGGATTTGCCGTCGCGCTGGGCCTGTCAAGCGGTGGCATCGCTTTGCTCATGGTGCTGTCGGCTTCGGCGTCTTATATTGCCGTGCCTGCCGCGATGCGCGTCGCCTTACCAGAAGCGAATCCGTCGCTGTACCTTACTTTGTCGCTAGGCGTGACATTCCCGTTTAACCTGACGCTTGGTATTCCGCTCTATGTGGCGGTGTCCCAAGCCGTGACCGGAGGCTGATCCATGCAAACCCATCGTGCGAAACGGGTCGAAATTACCATTGAAGCGGTTATGCAATCACGCCTTACCGATGCGCTGACCAAAGCGGGGGTGACCGGTTATACCGTGCTGCCGGTGCTGGGCGGTTCCGGCAGATCGGGCGCATGGAGCAGGTCGGGCCAAGTCAGCCGCGCGTCTGGCATGGTGCAGGTGGTCTGCATTATCCGGCCCGAGCGGTTGGACGAGCTGCTGGATGCCGCTTTTGCAGTGGTCGAACGACATATCGGTGTGGTCAGCGTGACAGATTGTGATGTGCTGCGCGCCGAACGGTTCTGATCAGCGCAGGATCTTGTCTTCGGGCCAGCGCAGATTTTCCTTAATTGTGACCGACGTTGTGGCCCCTGCGGCGACGTTCAAATCCCACTGCAAAATGCCGCGCCGGTCGTCAATGTTGATGTGATCGGGCGCAGGGTTGGCGGACCAGTCGATTTGCAGATCCTCTTGCGCGGTATAGGGCACCGCCGCCTGCACCTCGACCTGCCACGCCTCTTTGCCGATGTTCTCGATGTCCATCCGTGTGCGGTCTGTCTTGGCATTGGACCGGCTGATGATCCCGCGATCGCCTTCGGTCTGGTCGAGCACGGTATAGCTCAGGCGCAGGTCTTCAATCGGGCCAAAAGGCAGCTCTGCGTCATCCCCCGCCGGAATTAGGCCAAGGTTCATTTGCCCGATCAATGTGTTGTCCACAAACAGCGCGACCTCATTGGTTGGCAACAATGGCTCTTGGGTGGAGTTGGTAAACTCCGCCATCAAGAACGCGGTCTGATCCGATTGCGGCACCGCACGGGCAAAGCGTCGGGCGGGAAAGGCCAACGTATCAAACGCAACGCGGGTTTCGTCCACGCCGCTTGCTATATTTACCGGTGACGGGACGGTATAGGTCACACCCGGCCCGTCAAAGGAGGGCGCAGCCATCTCTTCTACGATAACCGGCGCTTCGATCACCGGCCCGGCGCCATAGCTCTCGACGCTATCGGCCATTTGGCGCGACAGTTTGGCAAGCGGCGGTACCTTGTCTGCCAGCGTCAGCTGTCTTGCATAAACCTGTGAGGGTTGCGTCTGGCCGGATGGGACCAGTGTGGAGAGGGTTAAGGCGACCCCATCCCAGTTTTCGCCGCTGTGTTGAGAGACGATGGCCCCCCGTTTGATCGACAGTTGCGGCGCGTCTTTACCGTCCAGATGAATATCATAGGTCGGCGCCCAAGTCGCCTCGACCAGATAATCCAGTGCAATCATCACCTCAGCTGCGGCCGGGGCCATGACATTGAGGGTCAGTTGTGCCTGTTGTTCTGGTGGCGGGATCAAGGCCGCCCGCGCCGCCCGCGCATCCTTGAGCGCGGTTTCCAGATCCGCCCGCCCCAGTTCAAGATCACGCACTGCCTGCCGCGCGATCAACGCGTCCTGCTCTGCCTGAAGGCTTTCCGCGCCGATCATCTGGCCAAGCGCCTGCAAAGCGGTGACATCAGCGGGCAACCCTTCATTGCGCCCCAGATCCCCCAGAAACGCGATTCGGGCCTGTGCGGCCCGACCCGCGAGGGATGCCGCTTCGATCTGGTCGTCCAAGTCACGCAATGCGGCCTCAGTGGCCTCAATCTGATCCTTGGCTGCAAGGATCTCGGCACTGTCTGCTTTTGGTTGCGGCAGGACGGCCTCTTTGCGGAATTGCGTTGTGCCAAGGGTCGCACCTGTAACCGAGACCCGCAAATATTCACGATCCATTGTGAACGGCAGGTCCGGCAAGACGATCTGGTGTGCGCCTTGAGGCAAGGCAAGCGTGGTCTCACGCCTGACCGTCGCCAGATAAGGGAACACCGTCACCAACTGGGGGCTGGATTGAACGGTAAAGACATCCGCCATCGCGGCGGTTGGCAGCAAAGTCAGGCAGGCAAAGAGGACACGCATGAATCAATTCCCATAATCACTAAGGCCAGTCTGCACCCTGACAGGCAAAAGAAAAGGGGGCCAAACAGCCCCCTTTCCCCATACCGTATTTTGAGCGGAAATCAGCCCTTTTTCAGGACCTCTCGTCCCAGCAACTCGGCGATCTGCACGGCGTTCAATGCCGCGCCTTTGCGCAGGTTGTCAGAGACGCACCACAAGTTCAGACCGTTATCAATTGTGCTGTCCTGCCGGATGCGGCTGATGAACGTAGCGAAATCGCCGACGCATTCCACCGGCGTTACATAACCGCCATCTTCACGTTTATCGATGACCATGACACCGGGCGCTTCGCGCAGAATATCGCGGGCTTCGTCTTCGTCCAAATGGTTTTCGAATTCGATGTTGATCGCTTCGGAGTGCCCGACAAAAACTGGCACCCGCACGCAGGTCGCCGTGACCTTGATGGATTTGTCGACGATCTTTTTCGTCTCCGCGACCATTTTCCATTCTTCTTTTGTGGATCCGTCTTCCATGAACACATCGATATGCGGGATCACGTTAAACGCGATCTGCTTGGTAAATTTTTTCGGTGGCACATCGGAAGTCGGATTATAGATCGATTTGGTTTGATCCCACAATTCATCCGCGCCTTCTTTGCCGGCGCCGGAAACAGATTGATAGGTGCTGACGACCACACGCTTGATTGTCGCGCGGTCATGCAGCGGCTTCAGGGCCACAACCATCTGCGCCGTCGAACAATTCGGGTTCGCGATGATGTTTTTCTTGGAATAGTCATGCACCGCCTGCGGGTTCACCTCGGGCACGATTAACGGCACGTCGGCATCATAGCGATACAACGACGAGTTATCGATGACCACGCAGCCCGCCTTGGCGGCGCTGGGCGCATATTTCTTGGTCGCGTCCGACCCCACGGCGAAAAGCGCCATGTCCCATCCCGTGAAATCAAAGGTATCAAGGTCTTTGCACTTCAACGTCTTGTCGCCAAAGCTCACTTCCGTTCCCAAAGAACGACGGCTGGCCAAGGCCACGATCTCGTCCACAGGAAACTGGCGTTCGGCCAGGATGTTCAGCATTTCGCGGCCCACATTGCCAGTGGCGCCCACGACGGCGACGCGATAACCCATCTTATTTCTCCGTTATATAAGGGGTGGTGCGGCGCACATACACCGCTTGC
>JBARCL010000127.1:0-2130 GCA_049794055.1 Sulfitobacter sp. | reverse complement strand
GCAGGACGACGGAATTTGGCTGTCACGCAAGCAGCGCCGCCAGTTCCACCAGCCGCGTCTACGCCGGGAATGTTTCGGTGAGCTGATCCAGATCGACGGCTCGGATCACCGTTGGTTTGAGGATCGGGGCAATCCCTGCACCCTGCTCGTCTTCATTGATGACGCCACCAGTACGCTGATGGAACTAAGGTTCGCGAAGTCGGAGAGCACGTTCAGTTACTTCGAAGCACTGGAAAGCTATCTGCTCGCACATGGTCGCCCCGTCGCGTTCTACAGCGACAAACACACAGTATTCCGCGTGGCCAAGGAAGACGCCAAAGGCGGTGCTGGTATGACCCAGTTTGGGCGCGCCTTGAACCAGCTGAACGTCGAGATTTTGTGCGCCAACAGCTCTCAGGCCAAGGGACGTGTCGAACGTGCGAACCGCACACTGCAAGACCGGCTGGTGAAGGAACTTCGTCTCGCTGGCATCTCGGACATGGAGGCTGGGAACGTCTATTTGCAAGGATTTAGAGAACGCTTTAACGCTCAGTTTGCCAAAGCCCCAGCCAACCCTGACAACCTGCACCGCGCCCTCAATGTGGAACCAGATCGGCTTGATGATGTGCTGTGCTGGCGAGATACACGCTATGTCGGCAAACAGCTGACGTTTTCCTATGATCGTAAACGGATCATGCTGGAGGAAAGTGATGTGACGCGGGGTCTAGTCGGCAAATATGTGGACACCTACGCATTCGTGGATGGGCGCTTCGAGGCGCGTTCAAAAGGCCGCTCCCTGCCCTACAAAATCTTTGACATGGATCAACGCGTGACACATGCCGCGATCACCGACAACAAGCGCCTTGGTGCAGTCCTGGAGCATATCAAAGAGATCCAAGATAAAGCCCCACCAAAATATCCAGTCAGGACAAATTCTGAGAAGATGGGCTACAAGCCAAACGGTAAAACGCCTGGGCGGCCGTCCATTGACCGGCAGGGCATTGCTTAGCAATGTCCCGATAGGTGAGATCACGGGCCAAGAAGAAGATTGTACACGTGGCGGAATAGCCCCAAGATTGGTGGCATGGATACCGAAGACGACCCAGATATAATATTCTCCGATTACACACAGATCGTGACCATCGACGGGCATCATTTCGACGTCGAGATTTATAAGACCAGCATCCATCCCGGCTGGATCCTGTCCGTAGAGAACCAGTTCGGAACGTTGACGATTTCCGACAGCCCGCCCTTCTTCGGCGATGTCCTCGCCTGGCGCGCCTTCGAAGAGCTCATGCGCGATGAAGGCATCAAAGCCTTCTACAACAAGAAAGAGCGCCGCAAGCTTGGTCTATAACCAGACCCCGCAAGGCTTATCAACCCTGCGATATATGAGGTCTCCGGGCTGCTAAGCCTTGCTCGCATCAGTGCCCGTGGTGACATTTCTGGTTTGCGCAATCGGTGACATTTCTGAATGGCGTTTACACATCATGCATCGCTCACAGCGGGCACATTCTACACTGGGTTACGAAATCTCCCCTATCTTGCTGGGGCAAATAGGTGGCACTTAGTCAGCGGTTATTCGAACCGACTGCTAGATCATCAAGGGTCTCTATTATTCTTCTGGCCATGGCCTCATAGGCAGAGAACTGTCCAAGGACCCCAGCTGTGCCAAGGTCACGGCGTAAACTGTTGCAAATTGGCGCTGACAAAACTGACAGGTTACCCAAATTCGCTTCAAGGCAATAAATCTCTCCAGTTTCAACACAACGCACCATGTCGGTACTCAACACAGATGTTTCGGGAAAAACCGCCGCCACTTTCCGTGCCATCTCGACGAAAGCGTCGTCGTCAACAAGCCTGCGAGACCTCTCGTTTTCAAAGTTTGAGGTTGCCTCACCCTGTGCAATACCGGACATTATTTTGGGCTCGAATGGCAATAATGCTGTGGTCGTAAAACATACGATTGGAGCGCCAAGAAACGTGGTGACGCATGTATGGCAAGGTTTAGGGCCCGTTGGAATGTATTGTTGCAGTACGGGCATATACCCCTTGGCAATATCAATTTGATATTTTTGGGAAATCTCAGACTTTAGGTCAACAAACTCTAATGTCTTGCAAACAGAAATGCCATGCGCCCTAGTTGTGCCG
>JBARCL010000126.1:0-10815 GCA_049794055.1 Sulfitobacter sp. | reverse complement strand
AAGACTTCAAACCATATGTATCTCTCAACGATACATCCAAAATCCAAAACAAAATAACAACCCGCATAAAAAACGTCGACATGCAACGAGTACACTCGATTATGCACAAAAATCGGGTTTCAGGCGTTTGGTGGAACCAGACCCGAAACCCGTCCAATGCGTCAATTGCTTGGAACGTCTTACACCCCGTCGGTCGTGCGACGGGCCACGATATAACGGCTCATCTTGGGGTGGCTACCTGCCTCAATGATCTGAAAACCGGCTTCTGTAATGATGGCTTCCAGTTGATGAAAGCTGAGACTCCGGACAAAAGGGGCCTTGCCGAGAAACTGCATCACCGGAATAAGCCCGCGAAACAAAAATCGTATCGGACCAATTGACGGTTCATTAAGGCAAGGCGTTTTTGTTATCAACAGGGTACCCGGTTTCAAACGGGTCGCAAGAGAGGCGAGGATTCCTTCTAAATCTTCCGCCAGATGAAAGATGTTGAACCCCATGACGACATCCATATCAGTGGCATCGCGCGCTGACTGCGCGGCAGTGGCGACGTTGAACGTCAAGGTTGCAGCCCCCTGCGCCGCCGCCTTCTCGCGCGCGATCCGCATCATCTCGGGCGAAATATCGGTACCGGTGAACTGAGCGACAGAACCGGCAAGCAACAAGGCCGTTGATCCGGTGCCGCACCCGATCTCAAGCACGTGGTCGCTTGCTCTCAAATAACTGCGGGTCCGCTCAAGCGTATATTCATAGGCTTGCTGGTCTTTAATGGGCGAAGCGGCATATTTCACCGCGTTCTTATCCCAAAACTTGGAAGCTTGTTTCATTGGGGTCTCCTTTCCCGCTCTATACCAGCGTATACATTTTCAGAGAATTGACGAAATTCGCAGGATATATATACAAAAATGTATGGATATACAGTTTGTAGACTGGAACCACCTTCGCGCATTTCTGGCGACGGCTGAAAATGGATCGCTGTCGGCCGCCGCCCGGGCGTTGGGGCTAACGCAGCCTACTCTTAGTCGTCAAATCGCAGCGTTGGAAGCCGCGCTTGAATTGATGCTCTTTGAACGTAACGGTCGCCATCTTGCGTTGACCGATGCAGGGCGTGAATTGCTGATACATGCACGTGACATGGGCGGTGCCGCAACCCGTCTGTCGCTTTCGGCAAGTGGTCAACGCTCCGGTCTTGGCGGGTTGGTACGGATCACGGCCAGTGACGTGACTTCGGTTTACGAATTGCCGGAGGTTGTGCGTGCGATCCGTCTGCGTGCACCACAGATCACGGTCGAGGTCGTCGCGTCAAACGATATTGAAAACCTCATGCAACGGGACGCCGACATTGCCGTGCGCAATGTCAGACCAGAGCACCCCAATCTTGTCGCACGTCTTTTGCGTGAGAAGAGCGGGTCGTTTTACGCGACCACGTCTTATCTGGAAGCACGCGGACGGCCAAAAACGCTGGACGATCTGAAACACCACGACTGGATTGCGCTTGGCCCTGTGCCCCGTATGCACGGCTATATGGTCGGTATGGGCATCCCGATTACTCTTGAGAATTTTCGCATCATCTCGGAAAACGGCGTGGCAGCATGGGAGATGTGCAAGGCGGGCCTTGGCATCAGCCCGATGGACGAAGACGTGGCTGCACGATCGCCCCTGTTGGAAAAGATCCTGCCGGAACAATTGCATGTGACCTATCCGGTGTGGTTGGTCACGCACCGCGAAATTCACACCAGCCCGCGCATCAGGCTGGTGTTTGATTTGCTTGCCGACGCGCTGAGCTAGGCGCTACCCGCGCAGGATGCCGCCGGTTGCCTTGGCAACTTTCTCGATGACTTTGGCCGCAACTGCCTCGATATCGGCGTCTTTCAGGGTCTGACTTTCGGGTTGCAGCCGAACTGTGATCGCAAGGGATTTCTTTCCCTCCCCCAAGCTGCCGCCGATGAATTCGTCAAATACCCGAACGTCCGTGATCAGTGCCTTATCCGCACCCATCGCGGCATTCACCAATGTCAGCGCCTCGACCTCTGTATCAACGACAAAGGCAAAATCGCGTTCGACGGCCTGTAAGTCACTGATCTTGAGTGCGGGACGTGTCGCGCCCGCCTTGCGCGATAACGGCACCTGCTCGGGCCACAATGTGAAGGCCATCGCCGGGCCCTTTACGTCCATCGCAGCAAGGATTTTCGGATGCACTTCACCGTAGATACCCAGTACCTTTTTCGGCCCCAGACAGATCATCCCGTGGCGGCCGGGATGCCAGTGGTCAGACGTACCGCGCAGGATCTGCACCCGCGCCGGCGCGCCCATTGCGGCCAGTATCGCCTCGGCGTCCGCCTTGACGTCATAGACATCAACAGGGCGCGACGCGCCATGCACATCTTTGGGTCCGGTCCGCCCGATCAGCAAGCCGCTGACCAGCGCATGCTGTTCTTTGGGTTCACCGCCATGAAAGGCCGGTCCAATTTCAAACAGCGCCATATCGGCGAAACCACGCGCTTGATTCCGGGCGGCTGCGGCCAGCAAACCGGGCAGAAGTGCGGGGCGCATATGGCTCATGTCTGCGCTGATCGGGTTTTCCAGCCGGGTCTCGTCGGTACCGCCGCCGAACAGGGCGGCTGATGTCTGATCAATAAAGCTATAGGTTACACATTCGTTATAGCCCAAAGCCGCTGCCGCACGCCGCGCCGCCACTTCACGTCGCTGCATCGGTGACAGGATCGGACGTGGCACACCAGCACTAAGCCGCGGCAAAGGGACGCCTTCCAGCTTGGTCAGGGAAGCAATCCGCGCGACTTCTTCCACCAGATCGGCGGACCCCTGTACGTCGGGACGCCAGCTGGGTACATGGGCCATGTCACCTTCAAGGGTGAAGCCGAGGGCCGTCAATGTTGCCCGCTGGGTTTCTGCCGGAATGGTCATGCCGACCAAGGACTGCACACGGTCCGTGTCAAGTTTATAGGCCCGCGCCGTGTCGGGAATGCCACCGGCGACGACCACTTCAGAGGCTTCGCCGCCTGCGTATTCCATGATCATCCGCGTTGCATGTTCGATGCCATGCGGTGTCCACTCAGGGTCGATACCGCGTTCGAAACGATACCGCGCGTCCGAGTTGATCTTGAGTGCGCGGCCCGTGTAGGCGGTGCGCACACGATCGAAATAGGCCGCCTCAACAAAGACATTTGCGGTTTCTTCAGTACAGCCCGTCGCCAGACCGCCCATGACACCACCGATGCTTTCGACGCCGTTGGCATCGGAAATTATCGTCATGCCTTCGTCAAAGGTATATTCCTTATCGTCCAAGCCCGTCAGCGTTTCGCCGCCCTTGGCGCGGTGCACACGCAGGGTGTTGCCGGCAACCTTGTCCGCATCAAAAACGTGCAAGGGACGGTTGCGGTCGTAGGTGAAAAAGTTGGTCACATCGACAAGAAAGGAAATCGGGCGCAGGCCAATCGCCCGCAACGCATCCTGCAACCAGGCCGGCGAGGGACCGTTTTTCACACCTTTGATCACACGGCCATAGAACACCGGACATTGGTCCAGCGTATCTTCGTCAATCGTCACGGACACGGGGCAGAGGAATGTGCCGGCAACCGGTTCGCAATCGCGCGCCTTCAACGTGCCCAAGCCCCGCGCTGCCAGATCACGCGCAATGCCGCGCACACCCAAAGCATCGGGGCGGTTCGGGGTGATTGCAATCTCGATCACCGGATCAACCTTGGCCGGATCATGTTCGGCCAGCCAATCGACAAAAGACTGCCCTACCTCGCCAGAGGGCAGTTCGATGATGCCGTCATGTTCTTCCGACAGCTCCATCTCGCGCTCGGAGGCCATCATGCCGAAACTTTCGACGCCCCGAATTTTGCCCACGCCAATGGTTGTATCAATCCCCGGCACATAGACGCCCGGTTTGGCGACAACCACGGTGATGCCGGCGCGGGCGTTCGGAGCGCCGCAGATGATCTGCATCACGCCTTCGTCGGTCTCAACCTGACAGACGTTCAGCCGGTCGGCATCGGGATGTTTTTCGGCAGATTTGACATACCCAATGGTAAAATCACGCAGCCGCGCCCCGCGATCCTCGACGCCTTCAACCTCAAGGCCAAGGTCGGTCAGGGTCTCACAGATCTCATCGACCGTGGCCGTGGTCTCCAGATGGTCTTTTAGCCATGATAGTGTGAATTTCATAGTTATGGATCTCCGAAGCTTAGCTGAATGGAAGAAGATCTGCGTATTCCGACAGATCGAGTTTTTCGGCGTCGAATACGTCAGCCCGCATGGCAATCAGAACCTCTGCAGTTAGTTCTCGAAAGATTTTGGGGTCTCTTGTTTGAGCTTTGTGACGTCCAGTTGCGTCACAGTATGCATTATATTTTGCTAGAGCTCTGATGACTTGCGTTGAACCAATCTGGGCTGCCTCTAGCCGTGCGGTTAAATGTGGATCGCCATCGTTTTGGACCGCCGCAACTAAAGTACGCATAAAATCGGAATAAACCCGCCTCCGCTCTTTTCGTAACTCTTGTCCAAAATCTACGCTCTTCTGAACGCGATACGCAAAGGCACCGCCAATTACTGCAGTTAATGCAGCAATAATGGTCGCAATTCCACCAAGCAGCGGGGCGTACTGTTCCAAAAGATGGACGGTTGGTTGCTCAATCACCTACTCAAACCACCATGCAAATTCGGCTGATCCAAACTGGCAAACCCATAATGCCGCAGCCAACGCAGATCGCTATCAAAGAACGCCCGCAAATCTGGTATCCCGTATTTCAGCATCGCAATCCGGTCGATGCCCATACCAAAGGCAAAGCCCTGCCAGACGTCAGGATCAATCCCGCCCGCCTGCAACACTTTGGGGTGCACCATGCCGGAACCCAGCACTTCCATCCAGCCGTCGCCCTCGCCAATGCGCAACTGGCCGTCGACCCATGAACACTGGATATCGACCTCGGCAGAGGGTTCCGTGAACGGGAAGTGCGAAGCGCGGAAACGGGTTTTGATGCCGTCAATTTCAAAGAACGCGGAAAAGAACTCCTCAAGCACCCATTTAAGGTTCGCCATCGAGATATCTTTGTCGATCGCCAGCCCCTCGACCTGATGGAACATCGGCGTATGGGTCTGGTCGTAATCGGCACGGTAGACGCCACCGGGACAGATGATGCGCAGCGGTGCGCCCTCGGCTTCCATCGTGCGGATTTGCACGGGCGATGTATGGGTGCGCAACACATGCGGCGGGCGGTTGTCGCCCTCGGCGCGGGCCATGTAAAATGTATCCATCTCGGCACGTGCAGGGTGGTGGCCGGGAATGTTCAGCGCGTCGAAATTGTACCAATCGGTGTCGATGCGCGGTCCTTCGGCGACGGAAAACCCCATCTCGGCAAAGATCGCAGTCAGTTCTTCGGTCACTTGCGACACAGGATGGATCGACCCCTGACGTTGTGCGCGCACGGGCAATGTCACGTCCAGCCATTCAGAGCGCAGCCGTTCATCCAGCGCAGCATCGCCAAGGGCGGCTTTTTTCGCAGCCAGTGCCGAATTGATCTCGTCTTTCAGTGCGTTCAACGCGGGGCCGGCTGTCTGGCGTTCTTCTGGCGTCATCTTTCCCAACTCGCGCATTTTCAGCGCGACTTCGCCCTTTTTGCCAACGGCGGCCAGCCGGATGTCTTCCAGACCGGATTCATCCGCCGCGTCTGCAATCATCTTCAGATATTTTTGCTTGAGATCATCCATCGGGCACCCTCGAAATTTGCTTGGTTTGTGCTACTTGCGGTCCCTTGGAAATGCAACCCACCGAGGAGAGGCGCAATACGGCCTTATCCACAGGAAAATCATCGCGCGGTGCGGAAAAATCGAAGGCAAGCTTGGCCACATGGCACATAAAGTGGTATCGTGGCTCGTATATACCATATTTTGCGCAGCCTTACAGGAGCCGCCGGTGCCATTTTTCACCTCTGCCAAGCCCGTTTCACGCCACGGCCGCCCTGGGACGATCCGAGCGATTATCGGTGGTGTGGTGGTTGTTATGCTGGGGGGTGGCACCCTGACCGGTTTGCGCATGATGGCTGTTGATAACGGTTCCAACGTGGCGCAGGCCCGAAAACCCGCGCCCGCCAAATCCGAGATCGCGCTTCAAGCCATGTCACGGTTGGCGTCGCCCCCTGCACCCGGTGCGTTTTCGATAGGCGAGATGCCAGAGGACACCCAAGTTTTGTTGACGTCGGAGGGGGCATCCCCCGCCATAGACTGCGTAAAAGAGCTGGATCAGGTTCTGTCCACCACCACTGTCGAGTTCGACGAGGACAGTTCAGAGATCCTCCCGGCGCATATTTCCCAAATGGCGCGGATCGGTGATTTGATCATGGCCTGTGACGGGGCATATGTCATGGTTGGCGGTCATGCAGATGGCAGCGGCGACGACGCGGCCAACCTTGCCCTTAGCTGGGATCGGGCAGACCGGACGTTGAACCATCTGTTGTTGCTGGGCGTTGACCCTTTCGCTGTCGAAGCGGTGGGGTTCGGCGCCCGCGCGCCGCTGTCGCAAGGCTCGGACGAGGAAGACAGCGCGGACCGCCGCGTAGATTTTAGGGTGATGCGCAAACCGTAGCACTTTGTCGCCACGATTTGCTCTGCCGCGTATTGTCAGTCGCGCGGGGGCGTGACCAACCCTTTTTGAACCGCCGGACGTGCCACAAAACGATCAAGGTAAGCCACGAGGTTCTTATGGTCTTCCCAGCCAAGCAGGTCTTGTGCGCCATAGAAATCCAGCGCCCGCAGCCATGGTGCAATTGCCATATCTGCGATCGAATATTCACCGGTGATCCAGTCCTTGCCGGCCATTTCGCCTTCCAGAACCCCCAGCAGGCGCTTGGCCTCGGAGATGTACCGTTCTTGGGGGCGTTTATCTTCCCATTCAGAACCGGCGAATTTGTAGAAGAACCCCAGCTGGCCCAGCATCGGGCCAAGGCCGCCCATCTGGAACATCAACCATTGTAGAGTTTTGGCTTTTTGACCTGCTGTGGTGCCGATGAATTTACCGGATTTGTCGGCAAGATACATCAGGATCGCGCCGGATTCGAACAGGCCAATGGGGGCACCGTCAGGCCCGTCGGGGTCAACGATCGCGGGGATTTTATTGTTGGGGTTCAGGGACAGGAATTCGGGGCTTTTCACATCCGCGTCCGACAGGGTCACCTTGTGTGCCTCGTATGGAATTCCCATTTCTTCCAGCGCAATGGAGACCTTTACGCCGTTGGGCGTGGGAAAAGAATAAAGCTGCAGGACCGTCGGATCCTGTGCGGGCCATTTTTCGGCGATTGGAAAAGAAGAAAGGTCAGCCATTTGTTGCTCCTGAGTGCGGTATTGATAACAGATAAGCAATTTTCCCCTGAAAAACAGTCTTACTGATGTGCATTGATGTGCTAGTGCATATGCGGCGACGAACCGACTGAGCAACAGCGGACGTACGCCGATCAAAAAGGGACACGTAATGATTCAAGAATTCAAAGATTTTATCGCCAAGGGCAATGTCATGGACATGGCTGTTGGTATCATCGTCGGTGCCGCATTCACAGCCATTGTGACATCACTGGTGGGTGACCTGATCAACCCGATCATCGGCCTTGTCATGGGCGGTGTTGATTTCACTGCAATGTATGTTGTGTTGTCTGGCGATGTGCCAGCGGGCGCAGGCCTGGATGCCGCACGCGAAACAGGCGCTGCCATTTTTGCCTATGGTGCCTTTGTCACGGCTGTTATCAATTTTCTGATCATCGCCTTCGTGGTTTTCATGCTGGTCAAAATGGTGAACCGGATCAAGGCGCAGGCTGAAGGCCCGAAAGAAGTGGCGCCAGAAGTTCCGACTGGCCCCTCCGAGTTGGATGTCCTGCTGGAAATCCGCGACTCTCTTGCCAAAGGCAAGTAAGCCACGCCTTCACCGTTTATACGATATTTCAAAAGCCCGCCGTAACGGCGGGCTTTTTCGTTGCAGGGGCGGGTTTACCTGCGTTAGAAAACCCTTGGTTGGCAGTCACCAAGGCGTCGCTGTTCCGCAAGGAATGCTAAAGCTGCCACTCACGCTCATTGACACATCTGTTCAATGCCGCGTCCGTAAGTCAGCGACCACGGGTCTTTTGCGGCACTAAAGGACATGACATGTCAAAAGAAGCCATTCCGCTTTTGGTCGCGGACATCACCCCCTTTGCGCGATCTTTGTCGCTTCAGCTAAAGGGTGCGGACGGGCAACCGTCGCATCTTGCGTTGCTCAACATTCTGGCGCGTGCCGCAGGTTTTCGCAATTATCAGCATCTGCGGGCGTCCCAAGCCGCCAAGGCGCGTCTGGCCGGCGTCGAAACGCCGGTTGATTTCAAGCGGGTTGAGAAGTGTTTACAGCAGTTTGATGCCTCGGGGCGGCTGATCCGTTGGCCGTCGAAACGCTTTGTGCAGGAAATGTGCCTTTGGGTGCTTTGGTCACACCTGCCGCGCGGCGAAGTGATGCAGGAACGCGATGTAAACGGGTTGCTGAACAAGGCACATCTGTTTGAGGATGTCGCGATTTTGCGGCGCAGCCTGATCGGGCAGAAACTGGTCTCGCGCAATGCTGACGGGTCGGATTACCGCCGGATCGAGCAAAGTCCGCCAGCGGATGCTATTGCCGTGATCCGCAAAGTATCGGCGCGGCGATCCTGAGAGAGAAGCGAAGGTCGGACAGTTTTGCCCGACCTTCCGTTTTGTTACGCTTTGAGCGCCATTTCGGGCGATAGTACATCCAGCCCCAAGGCTGTCCCTACTGCTTCATAGGTCACCTGGCCGGCGTGTACGTTCAACCCGTTCAGCAGGTGTTCATCATCTGCACAGGCCTGACGCCAACCCTTGTTGGCGAGGCTCAGCATGAATGGCATGGTGGCGTTTCCAAGTGCGATGGTGGATGTGCGGGCAACAGCACCCGGCATGTTGGCGACGCAATAGTGCATGATGCCATCGACTTCATAAACCGGATCTTGGTGGGTGGTTGCCTTGGATGTCTCGAAGCAGCCGCCTTGGTCAATCGCCACATCCACAAGGGCCGCGCCGGGTTTGAGTTCGCTGAGCTGCGCACGGCTGATCAATTTGGGCGCTGCCGCACCCGGAATCAGGACCGCACCGATGATCATGTCCGCCTGACGGGCCAGTTCGATGGTGTTCTGGGCAGAGGCATAGGAGGTTTTGAACGTGCCGCCATAGACGTCATCCAGATAGCGCATCCGGGGCAGGGACCGGTCCAGCACGGTCACATCCGCGCCCATGCCGGCGGCGATACGGGCTGCATGGGTGCCGACGACACCGCCGCCGATGACCATGACGCGTGCCGGGCCAACACCGGGCACGCCGCCCATCAGAACACCGCGTCCGCCGTTTGCTTTTTGCAGGGTCCACGCGCCGACTTGAGGGGCCAGACGGCCAGCGACTTCGGACATCGGCGCCAGCAGGGGCAGGCCGCCAGAACGGTCGGTAACGGTTTCATAAGCGATACATGTGGCGCCAGAGGCCAGCAGGTCTTTGGTTTGCTCAGGATCGGGTGCGAGGTGTAGATAGGTGAACAACACCTGGCCTTCACGCAGCATCTTACGCTCGCCTGCCTGGGGTTCCTTGACCTTGACGATCATGTCGGCGGCAGCAAAGATTTCGGCAGCGGTGCCGATGATCTTGGCGCCGGCAGCTTCGTAATCGCTGTCTTCAAAGCCGGCACCTGCGCCCGCGCCGGTTTGCACGATCACCTCGTGACCGGCGTTAACGGCTTCTAGCGCGGCACTTGGCGTCAAGCCGACGCGAAATTCCTGTGGTTTGATCTCTGTTGGGCAACCGATTTTCATGTTCGCGTCCTTTTGTTCGCATTATGCCCGATATTTAGGCAGTTTCCGCTGCAAAGGGACACGAATAGTCGTGGTATTTCGGGTCAATATCGGGATAATCTTGCGAAAATTAATTGTTTAACGCGAGATTTGTGCGCATATGAGCCTTGATGAGATTGATCGACGTATCCTGCGGGCCTTGCAGCGCAACGGCAGAATGTCGAACGCAGAGCTTTCCGATGATGTTCATCTTTCACCTTCAGCCTGTCACCGTCGGGTGCAGCGGATGGAGAAAGAGGGCTATATCAAGGACTATGTCGCCCTCTTGGACGCCCGAAAACTGAATGTGCCCACCACGGTGTTTGTGGAAATTACCCTGCGCGGACAGGCGGATGATATTCTGGATTCCTTTGAAAAGTCGGTGGCGCGGATACCGGACGTGCTGGAGTGCCATCTGATGGCAGGTTCGGCGGATTACCTGCTGAAGGTGGTGGCTGAAAACACCGAAGATTTCGCGCGGATCCACCGGCAATACCTGGCAAGGCTGCCGGGGGTGCAGGGGATGCAGTCCAGCTTTGCGCTGCGCACAGTGTTCAAAACGACGGCGTTGCCCGTAGGCTAGGTGCGTCGATGTCGAACCCGTGCCATCATCACCGGGGTGCCCATGACACCCTTCCCGACCCAAACAAAAACCCCCGCAGCTTATCAGCCACGGGGGTCCTTTATTCTTCGCATACACGGGGGATGATTTACATCATGCCTTCGCGCTGCAGTTTTTTGCGAGCCAACTTACGGGAACGACGAATCGCTTCCGCCTTCTCACGCGCTTTTTTCTCTGACGGTTTCTCGAAATGTTGCTTAAGCTTCATTTCACGAAATACGCCTTCGCGCTGGAGTTTTTTCTTCAGAGCCCGAAGGGCCTGATCGACGTTGTTGTCACGAACACTAACCTGCATGTGGTTTTCACCACCTTTCTAGGATAAAGTTG
>JBARCL010000125.1:0-47329 GCA_049794055.1 Sulfitobacter sp. | reverse complement strand
GCTCATAGGTTCACTTTGCTCTTAGTAACGAACCGATCCGGCTCGATTTTTGAATCTCTTGCAGTCCTACCGCACAATAGCTTTGCGGGTCGGAAGTATCGACCCCCCGTGCGCGGAAAAATACAGCGGCTTTCGCCCTCAGCCGGTTCTTTTCGGCATCACTGTCCGTATAGGCGTCAATCTCGGCCTGAGTATAGCCCATGTCGCGGGCTTTTTTCTCCAAATTGCGTACATATCCGATTGCTCTGAGCATACGGGCGCTAATGTTTGGACAATTCTTGCGAATGCGATCGGCAATGCCCAGATCAAACAGCGCATCATCAATCGCGGCCACCTCTCGCAGGGGGGACTTGGCCATCGCGGGGGCGGCCAGCAGGCTTAGGCCCAGAAATGCTGTAACCAGAATTTTCATCTATCGGTTCCTCATGTGGTGCGGACGTATTTGCCCGTATCCCACATGGATGTCGTCCCTTTGACATGCAATAACAGGCCGCTAACCTGTCATCAACGCCGCTCTTATCCCTGATTTCACAGCTGAGGGCAAACCCCCTGAAATACCAATGTATTATCAGTGATTTGCAATTGTTCGGGCGGCGTGTCGGGCCCTACCATCCAGGTAATCTTGGAACTGCCGTAGTTTTCCACACAATAGGCCGTACCTGCATGCAGGCCTGCCGCCCGCGCCCCGTCTAGCGAACGCGCCACATCACGGATGCGCACGGCGAAGACATCCCTGCGCCCGTCGACCTTTGCCACTTTCACCCGGAAATACTGGCCGTCAAAGGCAATACGGTTCTTTTTATCGGAACATCCCGCCAGCAGCCCCATCATCAGGACAAGGGTTAAACACCGCGTTATCATATCTGCGCCCTCTTCAATTCAGTATTTCGGAACGTATAAACCGCAACGTTGCCTTTTTGGGGAAATCGGAATTTTCTCACGGGCGATTCTCCTGCTCTATTCTATGGGGTTTTCCCCTTTTGATCCCCATATTTGCCATATTCACGCCTCAGGCAACCTCTGTGTCGCGACAACCGTGAGTTTGATGCATTGTCGCCGCAGCCAGATGTGACCAGCCGAAGGCATGATCGCTGTCACCGTGCAGGCGCAGATGCGCCAGCCGATCCAGCGCTTCGTTCAACGTAGGACGATGGCCGACGGGCACCCACCACATCGCGAAATGCAATTCTCCGATCACTTCGAACCATTTTTTTCGTTGCGCATAGAACTGCTTGTGGATGATGCCCCAGACATAGGTCTCAAGGGTTTGCACGCTTTCCCAGACGCTGAGGTTGGGAACAAACTGCGGGTCTCCGTCAATCGCCGTATCCGTATTGCCCGCTCCCGCGTCGCCCTCCATCATCCAGACGAAACCAGGCATCCGTTTGGCCAAACCGTTGAGCTTTTCAATGTTGTTCATGAATTCCGCCACACGGGGATCATCCGTGGGGGACACCAACCGCCCGACGTTTAACTCGGCAAGATGCATTCCGTCCACTTCGTATCCCTATGCCCCTACCCGCAAGCCTTGGTTTTCCAAAGCTGTGCCTCTTTTATGGCATCCCAGCCAAAGGCCTGTTCACTTGATCCATGCTGTTCAAGATGATGGAAACGCGCCATCGCCTCGGCCATTGTGGGCCGGTGCCCGACAGGCACCCACCACATTGCAAAGCGCAAAACGGCACCCATGTCGTACCATTCCGCTTTGCGGTCATAGAACGGCTTGTGCACCGTGTTCCAGACAAAATGCTCAAGGCTGGCGACGTTTTCCCAAACACTTAACGTAGAGGCCATACGCGGGTTGGCCCCCATATTGCCCTGATCCGAGGTTTGTTCAAACGCCATCTCGTCGGGGTCCATCATCCAGACAAAACCGGATGACCGCTTTGCCACCCCGTTCACAAGATCCAGCCCGTTTACAAAGTCTTGCACCCGTGGATCATCCCAATCGTATTTCAGGATGCCAAGGTTTAGCTCTGCCAGATGGTGACCTTGCGGCTGCTGCATCAGATCAGAAAGCCGCAACAACAGCCATCAATCCCATAGCAAACACGCTGAACATGCCAATCGCCCAGCTCAAAGAGCGCAGCGGCTGGTTTTCAGTGCCAATGTGGATCGCCGCCATCGCGATGCGCGATACGATGAACACTGACGCAAGCAGGTTAATCCAGAAAGGCGAGGCACCCGCTAGAATGCCGGCCACAACGGCCGCAATAAACGGGCCATTCATCTCCATCGCATTCGCAAAGGCGCGCCCCCTGCGATATACAACATCCGAGTAGTCCCGCTTGGGCAAGCCGCAGTCACTTCGGTTTTCCGCATTGCGTCCAACCGTCGACAGCGCCCCCAATACCAGACTGATCAGCGCCCAAAGTCCCAGCGACGCAATTGCATGGCTATATGGCTCAAAAAATTCCATCATTCCGCCGCCACAGCGGAGACACGCCCCGTGCGCTTGTGCTTGATCCGGTCCTCGATCTCGTCCCGGAAATGGCGGATCAGACCCTGGATAGGCCAGGCCGCCGCATCGCCAAGGGCGCAAATTGTGTGGCCCTCAACCTGTTTGGTCACATCCAGAAGCATGTCGATTTCTTCAGGCTCTGCATCGCCTGTCACCAGACGGTCCATGACCCGCATCATCCAACCGGTGCCCTCACGGCAAGGCGTGCACTGCCCACAGGATTCGTGCTTATAAAACTTCGCCAGACGCCAGATCGCTTTGATCACGTCGGTGGAATTGTCCATCACAATAACCGCTGCCGTACCCAGGCCTGACCGCTGCTCGCGCAGATAGTCGAAGTCCATGATCGCGTCTTTCATCTGCGCACCCGGGATCATCGGAACAGACGAGCCGCCAGGAATAACCGCCTTCAGATTGTCCCAACCGCCACGGATGCCACCGCAGTGGGTTTCGATCAGCTCTTCAAAGGTGATCGACATCGCCTCTTCGACCACACAGGGGTTGTTCACGTGACCCGAGATCGCAAACAGCTTGGTGCCCGCATTGTTCGGCCGTCCAAAACCGGCAAACCATTCTGGTCCCCGCCGCAAGATCGTCGGCACAACCGCAATCGATTCCACATTGTTCACCGTGGTCGGACAACCATAAAGACCCGCACCCGCCGGGAACGGCGGCTTCATGCGCGGCATACCCTTTTTGCCTTCAAGGCTTTCCAACAGCGCCGTTTCTTCACCGCAGATATAGGCTCCTGCCCCATGAGCCAGATAAATATCAAAATCCCAACCGGATTTGCAGGCATTCTTGCCGACCAAGCCTGCGTCATAAGCCTCGTCTATCGCCGCCTGAAGCGCCTCGCGTTCACGGATGTATTCACCGCGAATATAGATATAGCAGGCGTGCGCGTTCATCGCGAAAGAGGCGATCAGGCAGCCCTCGATCAATGTATGGGGATCGTGACGCATGATTTCACGGTCTTTACAGGTGCCCGGTTCGGATTCATCCGCGTTGATTACCAGATAGCTGGGGCGTCCGTCGCTTTCCTTGGGCATGAAGGACCACTTCAGCCCCGTCGGGAAACCCGCGCCACCGCGCCCGCGCAGACCGGATGCCTTCATCTGATCAACAATCCACGGCGCACCCTTTTTGAGGATGTCCGCCGTGCCGTCCCAATGGCCGCGACTCTGCGCGCCCTTGAGCGTACGGTCATGCATGCCGTAGATATTGGTAAAAATGCGGTCCTGATCTGCAAGCATTGCTGCGCCCTATCTATTCTATCGCGGCCCCTACGGGCCGGTCTTTGGTATCTCGACCCGATTGCAGGCCGGTTAAACTTTCTAGCGGCCCGACCTTTTGTCAGCCTGCCGCGCTTGCCACATCTGCCAGATCACCACCATCGCCCAAAACAGCGCGGCCAGTGCGGCAAAATCAAACAGCAGCGAATAGCGCATCTCCAGCCCCAGTTTCGCCACCGAAAAATTCGCGATTACCCAAAGCACCATGGTAATTGCGATTACCAGACCGACCATCCGGCCCTTCTTGGCAAGGGCCTGATCCTTTGCAGAAACGTTGTTCTCCTGCTCGTTCACAATCCGGCCCGTTCCGTCTTACGTCTTTTTACGCTTTGAGAACTCGGTCTCGCCACCTTTTGCCAGAATCTTGGCTTGTGACATCCAGTCGTCTCGGGCGATCCGGCCCTTGAAACGCAGACGCGCATCAACCCATTCGATCTCTTTCTTGCGCCAGCCTGCGACCTGTTCAAACCGATAAATACCCAGCTCGTTCAAGGTCTGCTCAAGCTTGGGGCCAACACCGCTGATCTGTTTCAGATCATCGCTTCCTGTGGCGGGCGGTGTGTCATAAACCTGCGGTTTGCCATCTGCAGCCACCGGGGTGCGTTTCGCGGCAGCCTTGGCGGGCGCCTTTGCTGCGGTTTTCACAACTTCCGCCTTCGTCGCAGTCGCCGTCTTGGCTGCGGCTTTCTTCGGTGCCGCATCCGCTTTCGCAGCAGCAGGTTTTTTTGCACCTGCTTTCTTCACAGCAGGCTTCTTTTCGGCAACCGGTGCCTCGTATTTCCACGTGCCCTTGCGAGAGGCCAGTTCCGCCTCACCGGACAAAGGTGTCGACGGCTTGATCCCTGCCGCCATCAAGGGCGCGGCTGTTGTGTTTGTTGTCGTCGCGCTGGACGTCGATGCTGCGCTGCTTGTGGTGGCGGTTGACGTGTTGGCTGCTTCGTTCACATTTGCCACGCCAGCATCCCCTGCGGCGGCCTGAAGCGCCATCGCAGCGCTCTGCCCGGTCGCAGCCGCACTTCCAGCGCCTCCGGCGCGGCTTGACACTGTGCCGGCACCCGCACCAGCCTCGGCATCTTTACAGATATAGTTTGGCAGGAAATACGCCAGTAGCAGACCACCAATCACACCCAGAAGAAACGATCCAAACCCACCGAGCCCGATAAATTTGTACAGCAAGATCATCAACAACAGACCAGCGATGGCCCCGATAATCCAACACATCGTTTTACAGTCAGAGCGTTTTTGCGTCTGCGACTTCATGATTTACATCCCCTTTGGTGACCGCGCGATCTTACGTCCCGCCGTCATAGCGCCCATCCGTTCGGGCCTTGGCGGAAAAGGCTGTTTCCTCGCCAGCCGCCAGTTTCTGTGCCTGATCCACCCAGGTGTCTCGTGTCACGCGGCCTTTGAAACCCTTCAGGTTCTGATCCGCCCAAGCCACTTCTGCCACACCCCATTTGGAGATCTGGTCAAAATGAAAAATGCCCATATCATGTAACATGGTTTCAAGCTTCGGACCTACACCCTTGATCAATTTCAGATCATCCGGCCCGGACTTACGTGGCGATTTCATCGTTTTAGGCTTTTTGCCCGGTCCGGCAGACGCCGCATCTGACGGAGCAGTGGCCTTCACATCCGGTGTTTTGGGATCCGCTTTGGAGACCGGTTTTGCCTTGGACGTTGCAACCGCCTGCTGCTTCGTCACACCGGTGCTGTCTGCGACTTGACCCTTTGCCGGTTTTGGCGCTGACGCTTTCTTGGTGGCTGGTTTCCGCGCCGCAGGTTTTGCGGCTGTGTTCGCCGCATTGCCCTGCCAAGGGGTAAGCAGCGGTACCTCTGTGCCATCAATCCGCTTGACCGTATCGCCGATGTCTACCGCCCGCTGGACAGAGGCATTATGCTGCGTCCTACCGCTTTCAAATTCGGTAAGGCTGGTCAGACCCGAGGCCGGCTCGGCCGCGTAACGGCCATTTTGCGGGCCCGGTGTCGGCACCTTGCCTGCGGACAAATCCTCCAGCAACGCGCGCAACTTGTCGGCGGTCAAATCTTCGTAATAATCCTTGCCGATCTGCGCCATCGGAGCGTTTGCGCAGGCCCCCAGACATTCGACCTCTTCCCAGGAAAATTTACCATCCGAGGACAGAACATGGGCCTTGTCCGCGATCATTTCACGGCAGACAGACACCAGATCCTCTGCCCCGCAAATCATGCAGGTTGTGGTGCCGCAAATCTGGATATGTGCAACAGAACCAACCGGTTGCAGCTGGAACATAAAGTAAAAAGTCGCCACCTCAAGGCCACGGATATAGGCCATACCCAACATTTCCGAAACATGTTCAATCGCCGGACGGGTCAACCAGCCCTCTTGCTCCTGCGCGCGCCAGAGCAACGGAATAATCGCGGACGCCTGACGGCCTTCGGGATATTTGGTGATCTGGGCTTCGGCCCAAGCCTGATTGGCGGGGGTAAAGGCGAATGCCTGCGGTTGGTCTGGGTGTAGTCGGCGGAGCATGAATCCTAGCCTTCGTATCTGATGGCGGCGTACCGCCCGGTATTTTCAAAAAGGGAATGCAGCGGTTGCTGCATTACCTGTCAATCTCTCCAAAGACCACGTCCATCGTTCCGATAATCGCAGCAACATCAGCCAGTTGGTGGCCCTTGCTGATGTGATCCATCGCCTGCAAATGCAGGAACCCCGGCGCGCGGATTTTGCAGCGATAGGGTTTGTTGCTGCCATCCGCGACAAGGTAAACGCCGAACTCGCCCTTGGGGGCCTCGACAGCGCAATAGACTTCGCCCTCGGGAACGTGGAACCCTTCGGTATAAAGCTTGAAGTGGTGGATCAGGCTTTCCATATCGGTCTTCATCGCCGTACGTGACGGCGGTGTGATCTTGCCACGGGCCAGCACGTCGCCCTGCCCGTCGGGGGCATTCAGCTTCACGATGGCCTGCTGGATGATCCGTACAGACTGGCGCATTTCCTCCATGCGGCAGAGGTAGCGGTCAAAACAGTCGCCATTCTTGCCAATTGGAATTTCAAAGTCGAATTCGTCATAGCACTCATAGGGTTGCGCACGGCGCAAATCCCACGCGAGGCCAGAGCCACGCACCATCACGCCGGAAAATCCGTAATTCAGGATGTCCTCTTCGGTCACAATGCCGATGTCGACGTTTCGCTGTTTGAAAATCCGGTTTTCCGTCAGCAACGCGTCGATATCGACCATGAATCTGGTCATGAACTGTTCGGACCATGCCTGAATATCCTCTAACAGGCCGGCAGGAACGTCCTGATGCACCCCTCCCGGACGGAAATAGGCCGCGTGCAGACGCGCACCACAGACACGTTCGTAAAACACCATCAGCTGCTCGCGCTCTTCAAACCCCCACAGCGGCGGGGTCAATGCGCCGACATCCAACGCCTGCGTTGTCACGTTCAACAAGTGGTTCAAAACGCGGCCGATTTCACAAAACAACACGCGGATCAGGCTGGCACGACGCGGCACAACCGTATCGGTCAGCTTTTCAATGGCCAGACACCATGCGTGTTCCTGGTTCATCGGAGCGACGTAGTCCAACCGGTCGAAATACGGCAGATTTTGCAGATACGTCCGGCTTTCCATCAGCTTTTCAGTGCCCCGGTGCAGCAGGCCGATGTGGGGGTCGCACCGCTCTACGATCTCGCCGTCCAGTTCAAGCACCAGACGCAGAACACCGTGGGCCGCAGGGTGTTGCGGGCCGAAGTTGATATTGAAGTTGCGGATTTTCTGCTCACCCGTGACAGCATCGGTTGAGCCGTCATCATAGGTATTCACGCGAATATCGCCGTCCATCATTTCCGCCCCTTCAACTGCTTGTCAATCGGACGATCCTCGTCCGCATGCACGCGGATTGGCTGTTGTTCGCGCTGGCCGAACAGCTTGGCTATCATCTCTTCAAGAAGGTCAATCATAGCTTCTCCAATTCTTGCAGCTTCAACCCCATCCACCACAGCAGGGCAACGGGACCAAGGGGCACCAGACAGACGGCGGCCCAGTATTTGTTAATGCCGAAATGCGGCAGCAGTTTCAGCATCGGGATTGCTGTCAACGCGGACATCAAGAGCCACCAAAAACCGCCCATTACTTTGCGCCCTCTGCTTTGTCATCTCCGGGCAGGATATATTCGGCACCTTCCCAAGGGGACATAAAATCGAACTGGCGGTATTCCTGAACCAGCGACACGGGTTCGTAAACCACCCGTTTTTCCGCCTCGTCATAGCGCACTTCGGTATAACCCGTGGTCGGAAAATCCTTACGCAGAGGAAAGCCGCGAAAACCATAATCGGTCAGGATGCGGCGCAAGTCGGGGTGACCGGAGAACAGAATGCCGAACATATCGAAAACCTCGCGTTCGAACCAGTTCGCCGAAGGGTGCACATCGACCAGCGAAGGCACCATATCCTTCTCACGTACCGCTACACGCAAGCGAATGCGGTGGTTCTGATACATGCTGAGCAGATGATAAACCACGTCGAAACGTTTGGCCCGCCCAGCATAATCCACCGCCGTGATGTCCACGAGGGTTGAAAAACGGCAGGTAGAGTCACCTTTCAGAAAATCCACCAGACCAGTGATATTGCCCAAAGTGACGTTCACGTTCAGCTCGCCGCGCGTGACCTCCCATGACAGCACACAATCGGGGCGTTTCGCCTCGATATATGCACCCAGTTCGTTCAGTGCGTCACTCATCGTACGATTGTCCCCGTCCGGCGCATCTTTTTCTGCAATTGCAGGATGCCATACAGCAGCGCCTCTGCGGTTGGCGGGCAACCCGGCACATAGATATCAACCGGCACAATGCGGTCACATCCACGTACGACGCTATAGGAATAGTGGTAATACCCGCCGCCATTCGCACAGGATCCCATCGAGATCACATAGCGTGGCTCGGGCATCTGGTCATAGACCTTACGCAAGGCCGGTGCCATCTTGTTCGTCAGCGTCCCGGCCACAATCATCAGGTCCGACTGGCGCGGGGAAGCGCGTGGCGCCGTACCAAAGCGTTCCAGGTCATAGCGGGGCATGGAGGTGTGCATCATCTCGACCGCGCAACACGCCAACCCGAAGGTCATCCAGTGCAGCGAGCCGGTGCGCGCCCAGTTGATCACATCCGCCGAGGACGTGACCAGAAAGCCCTTGTCCTGCAGGGCCGCGTTCAATTCTTGGGTGGCATGGTCCTTGTCGACGCCGGCCTTGTAGCCGCCCGCCAGTCCTGCGTCCGTTACTGCCATTCCAGCGCCCCCTTCTTCCACTCGTATGCAAAGCCTGCGGTCAGCACGCCAAGGAATACCATCATCGACCAGAACCCGACCATAGAAATGTCTTTGAACGCAACAGCCCATGGAAATAGGAAGGCGATTTCAAGGTCGAAAATAATGAATAGAATTGACACCAAGTAGAAGCGCACATCGAATTTCATACGTGCATCATCGAAGGCGTTAAAACCGCATTCATAAGCGGACACTTTTTCAGGGTCCGGATTGCGCACTGCAATCACCAGCGCAGCAAGGATCAAAACAAGGCCAAGACCAATGGCAACGGCCAGAAAAACAAGGATAGGCAGGTATTCCCGCAGCATATCGTCCAAGGGTGTCTCCTTTGAGGCTTGGCCGCGCGATGGCATGAGCGTGGCTTGCAGTGCAGACGTTACTGGCGGTCTAAACGCATGTGGCGGAAGGGTCAACGGGATGTGGGCGAGGAATACGTCGCCAAAGTTCTACTGCAGGTCTGCAAGCGGAACTTTCCAGGTTTGCGAAAATTTCCGTTAAGCTGACGAAAGAATCACAAAACAGAGAGGAATCACAGTCATGAAGCGCCACCTACTTGCCACAGCTGCAGCCCTTGCCCTGCTAACCGGAATGGCACAGGCCGACACCAGATTGACCCGCATCGCGACCATGCCAGACGGGGCCGAGGTGACGGGCATCTCGACAAATGCCATTGGGGATTTATTTCTGAACGCCCAGCATCCCGGCGGCAAAAACACCTTCAAGGATGACGCCCCGCCAGCGCTTGTCGGATATGTCGCAGGGTTCGATGTCTCTGCTCCCTCCATGTCGATTCCCGCCGAGGATGCACGCGGTGGCATCAGCACCAACTCCGGTCAATATGTGACCTTTGCAAAAGCCGGCGACCGCCTTGGTAACGGACAGATCTTTGGCGGCGTCTACACTGCCGCGGGCGATCTGATGTATGTGTCAAACACCCCTGACTTCAACGGCTTTATCCCGACCGGCGCGAACAGCGCATATCTATACACCGGCTGGGAAGGTGCAGGGCGCGATGGGGCCAGCGGAATCTCAAAGCTCAGTCTTACCCGTTCGGGTGGCAAGTGGGGCGCCGACCTCTCTTCTTCCAAAATGCTTGATCTCTCATCGATTCACGGTGGCGCGGTCTTGTGCTCCGGCACAGTGACGCCTTGGGGCACACCCTTGCTGGCGGAAGAGTATTTCTTTTACAACACGGCCACCTGGAACCACCCCGACAACCACGACGAGGACGAGCGCGCCAGCTTTCAGGATGGCAATGATATCAACTACATCAAGCCCAAAAACATGGCGCAGTATGTTGGTGCCATGGCGAACCCATATCGCTACGGCTATATGATCGAGATCAATAATGCGGCCTCTGCCGACGCGGAGCAACTGGTCAAACATTATGCCACTGGCCGTTTATCGCACGAGACGGCGGCGATCATGCCGGACAACCGCACGCTTTATATGACCGACGATGACAGCGCCGTGTATAGCGATAAAAAGTACAACACCGCCTCTGGTGGGGTATTCTTCAAATTCATCGCGGACATTGCCGGTGACCTCAGCGCGGGCACGCTTTATGCCGCCAAATTGGTGCAGGATGCCAACGCTGATCCGCAAACAGCAGGGTTTGACGTAGAATGGGTCGAACTCGGTCATTCCAGCAACGCCGAGATCGAAGGATGGATCACCGAGTACGACAGCGTCACCGTTGCGGATTACGTCGAAGGGCAAACCAGCTACGTGTCCGATGATCAGATCCGCGCCCATGCCGCCGGCACCGCGCCAGACGCCCGCGCCGCCTTTCTCGAATCGCGCCGAACAGCAGCTGCCATGGGGGCGACAAACGAGTGGGACAAGCTGGAAGGTGTGACGACCCACGGCAACCATGTCTATTTGGGCGTCTCGGCGCTGTCCTTTACGATGGACAAAAGCTGGGGTCACAAGGACTGGTCCACGGGTGAAATCGACACGGCCAACGCTGGTGCCATCGCCCTGAATGCCGAAGGCTGCGGCGCGACCTATGTTTCCACCACTGATGATGATTACAACATCACCCGTTTGGACCCTTATGTGGTTGGCAAAACCGATGCCGAAGGGCGCTGCGACGCGGATCTGCCTGCCAACCCTGACAACATCGTCGCCCTGAACGACGGCACATTGTTGATCGGCGAAGACGCTGGCAAAAAGCGCCATGACGTCGACATGTTATGGATGGTTTCCAACTAAGCCCTCCCGCATCTGAAGCGGTGGCCTGTTGGTGCCGCTTCAGATCACCCAAGCCGCCTTGCGTTTGTCAAAGAATGCGCCGATACCCTCGGCCGCCTCCTCGGTCTCCCACCGTGCCGAGAGTGCTGCAATCGACAGCGCCACAGCTTCCGGTGTCGCCGCCCCGCCCAATTCCAATGCCAGTGCTTTCGCCGCGGCCACCGCCCCGGGCGCACAACTGAGATACGGCACAACTTCGGCCTCTACCGCGACATCCAGATCCTCTACTGATACCGTTTTGGCCAACAGGCCCAGATCAACCGCTTCATCCGCGCCAAACAGCCGGCCCGACATGAACACCCGGCGGGCACGCCCCTCGCCCATGCGGGCAATCACGTAAGGGCCGATGGTTGCGGGGATAATGCCCAACCGCGTCTCCGTCAGACCCATCTTGAGGCCCTCCACACCCACAGCCACATCACAAACGCTTGCCATACCGACACCGCCGCCAAAGGCATTGCCCTGCACCCGCCCGATCAGCGGTTTCGGCAACTGGTTCAGTGCGCCCAGCATCGCCGCCAGCTTGCCGGCTTCAACCGCACGAGTGGCACTGTCCATATCGGCCTGATCGCGCATCCAGCCCAGATCACCGCCCGCACAGAACGATTTGCCCGCGCCAGTCAGCACCACGACCCGCACAGCATCATCCGCGCCCAGCTGTGCTGCCGCTTGCGTCAGCTCCGCCAACATCAGCGCCGACATCGCATTGTGTTTATCAGCACGGTTCAACGTCAGGGTCGCCACGCCACGTGCATCGGTTTCAATCGTTATTGTCTCGAACATCATTCAGCCCGCATCGCGCGTGCCAGTGCGGCGGCCTCTTCCAGAATAGCCTGATCCAGGCCGGTCTTATATCCTAATGCAGTCAAATGCGCATTTACCGCTTCGGTAGCTACATTCCCGGCAGAACCTGGCGCATAGGGACATCCTCCCAACCCCCCGACAGCTGCATCAAACACCCGCACCCCCAATGACAGGGACGCATCTATATTCGCCATCGCGCGTCCATGCGTGTCATGGTAATGGCCCGCCAAACGGCCTGCAGGCACCACATTCCGCACCGCCAGCAACATCCGGGCGATGCTGTCCGGCGTACCTGCACCAATCGTGTCGCCGAGGGAAATCTCGTAACATCCCATGGCAAACAGCCTGTCCGCAACGTCGGCCACAGCAGCAGGTGCCACAGCCCCGTCATAAGGGCATTCCACCACGCATGACACATAGCCGCGCACCGGAATGTCGCGGTGACGTGCGTCCTCAAGGATCGGCGCAAACCGTTCCAGACTTTCGGCAATGCTGGCATTGATATTCTTCTGAGAAAACCCTTCCGATGCGGATCCGAAAACCGCAACCTCATCCGCGCCCGCCGCCAGAGCATCTTCAAAGCCGCGCATGTTGGGCGTCAACGCAGCGTAGCGTACCCCGTCCTTGCGCCGGATCGCCGCCATCACCGCGCCCGACCCTGCCATCTGCGGCACCCATTTGGGGGAAACGAAACTGGCACATTCAATCCGTCGGAACCCTGCATCCGTCAAACGGTCTACCAGAGCGACCTTCTGCGCAACAGAAATCTCGCGCGCCTCGTTTTGCAAACCATCCCGTGGTCCAACCTCAAATATCTCGCATGGCCCTAAAGACATATCGCTCCCCCAAGTTTCATCTTGCCTATAAACTCAAACCCGACACTCGCCTCAGACGACCGGCCAGGGTTCGTAAAAGTCTTTCGTATAAATCCCGTCTCCCTGCGGCAAAGACTGCCGAAAGCCCGGCCGTTCGGAAATGCGCTCATACCACTCTGCCACAGCGGGATGCCGGTCCAGCTTGACGAAATAGCGCGACATGTAAACCGCCTGACCAACAGAAATATCCGCCGCGGAAAATCCGCTGGTTAGCAAATAGTCGCGATTCTCGACCGGCGTACTCAACCGCGCCTCAATGGCATCATAACACTTGCCGATGCGTGCCGCCTCCATCTTCATCACAATGGGCGAGCGCATATGGTCCTCGCGCAGCGCCACATGTTGTTGGGTCAGCGCCGCCGTGTGCTGGCTCAGGGTTTCGGCAAAATGCACCCAGACCAACCAGGCCATCCGGTCCATACTGTCTTTTGAACGCCCCATCCGGTCCGGCGAGAACCGTTCGCACAGGTACTCTGTAATCGCACCGGTCTCGAACATCCGCTCGCCGTCGATCTCAAGCGCTGGTACACGCCCGGCGGGCGACAGGCTCAGGTATTCGGGTTCACGTAACGATTGGTCAAACGCATGAAACCTGACTTGATACTCCACCTCCAGCTCGTTCAACAACCAAAGGGTGCGCATTGAACGGGTCTGCGGACAGTGGTGCAGCGTAATCATGCGGCGGCCTCCGCCTCGGCTTCCAGCCGGACCAGTGCCGCCCCCGCCTCGACCTGATCGCCAACTGTTGCCAGGACCTCGGCCACCACCCCGTCACGTGCGGCCAAAAGCGCGTGCTCCATCTTCATCGCCTCCAGCACGGCCAGCCGGTCGCCCTTGCTGACGACCTGCCCGACCTTTGCGTCCACCGCCCGCACCAAGCCCGGCATCGGCGCCTCGATCAGGTTGCCGTCGCCCTGCATACCCGCTGCGCGGTCCAGCGGATCAAGCACATCAAACGCCATGCCATAGCCGTCAAACACCGTGACAACACCCCGTGCCAAAACCACATCTGCCGCCTTCTGCCCGTCGATAATCCACCCCATGCCACGCCGCTCGGCCTTCACCTCGACGTCACCAACGCTCCAGACCTGCGCATCAGGCCCCAAGACACGCACCTTAAGCTGATGTATCTCGTCACCGCGCCCAAGTGCCACCGACCGACGCAAAGGCCGCCACAGGGTAAAGCCACTCTCTGCCTGCATCTCCAAAAGGCCCAATGCAGCCATGCCCGCCAAGGCCACATGCCGCGCTTCAACCGCGGGAACCGATGTCAGCGCCTCGATATCACGTGCAATCAGCCCGGTGTCGACATCGCCCCTCCCAAAACCCGCATGTTCCGCCAGCGCCCCGAGAAACGCCAGATTGGTCACCGTGCCGCCGACCTGACAGCCGCTTAACGCAGCGCGCAACTTGGCCAGGGCCAGATCCCGCGTCGCCCCGTGCACAATCACTTTTGCAATCATCGGATCATAAAACGGGCTGATCGTATCTCCCGCTCGCACGCCGGAATCCGCCCGCGTTTGTGGTGTGAACTGCAAATGCGTCAAGGTGCCCGTCGCAGGCAAAAAGCCCGCTGGCACATCCTCGGCATAAAGCCGCGCCTCAAAGGCATGACCGGTAATCGTCAGCTCGTCTTGCGCCTTTGGCAAAGCCTCGCCTGCCGCCACGCGCAACTGCCATTCCACCAGATCAACACCGGTGATGGCCTCGGTTACCGGATGCTCGACCTGAAGGCGGGTGTTCATCTCCATGAAAAAGAACCCGTCTGCTGACAAGCCGTCAGAGCCGTCGACGATAAATTCAACCGTGCCCGCACCGGCATAGCCGATGGCTTCTGCCGCCTTGACCGCCGCATCCCCCATGGCCTGGCGCATCTCCTCCGTCATGCCCGGTGCCGGCGCCTCCTCGATCACCTTCTGATGGCGCCGCTGCAAGGAACAATCACGCTCGAACAAATGCACCGCATGGGTCCCGTCCCCGAATACCTGCACTTCGATATGGCGCGGCTTGGAGACAAATTTTTCAACCAGCACATCCGAATTGCCAAAGGCTGTCTTCGCTTCCGACCGTGCCGACTCCAGCGCCGCCTGAAACGCGCCCGCCTCTTCCACCAGCCGCATCCCCTTGCCGCCGCCGCCGGCCACGGCCTTGATCAACACCGGATAGCCAATCTTCTCAGCCTCGGCCGCCAACAGCGCATCATCCTGATCCGCCCCGTGATACCCCGGCACAACCGGCACGCCTGCCTTGATCATCAAAGCCTTGGCCGCATCCTTCAATCCCATCGCCCTGATCGCTGACGCCGATGGCCCGATAAACGTAAGCCCCGCCTTTTCAACCGCCTCCACGAAATCAGGATTCTCCGACAAAAATCCGTATCCCGGGTGGATCGCCTGTGCGCCATTGTCCAAAGCGGCCTGGATAATCACATCCCCGCGCAGATAACTTGCACCGGGTGCTGACCCGCCAATATGTACCGCAGCATCCGCCATCGCCACATGCTTGGCACCCGCGTCCGCATCCGAATACACTGCCACACAGCGCACCCCCAAGGCCTGCGCCGTCTCCATCACCCGACAGGCAATCTCGCCCCGGTTCGCAATCAGGATCGTATCAAACATGAGCACCCAAACCTTTCATCTGTCATCTTCATCTTGCCGATAAACTCCGGAGGTCCGGAGGCAGAGCCTCCGAAATATCCCGCCAGAACGTCACAGCACCATCACATCCGGAACACACCAAATTTCGTCTCTTCAATCGGCGCACAAAGTGAGGCCGACAGGCTCAACGCCAATACATCCCTGCTTTTGCGTGGATCAATGATCCCGTCATCCCACAGCCGCGCACTTGCATAAAGCGGATGCGACTGCTCTTCGAACATGTCAATTGTCGGTTGCTTGAACTTGGCTTCATCTTCCGCCGACCATGTTTCGCCGGCCCGCTCGATCGCGTCGCGTTTCACCATCGCCAGAACACCTGCCGCTTGCGGTCCACCCATCACCGAGATCCGGGAATTCGGCCATGTCCACAAGAACCGGGGGCGATAGGCCCGTCCGGCCATACCGTAGTTGCCAGCCCCGAAAGACCCGCCCACCAGCATGGTAATCTTTGGCACATTGGTGCTGGCCACAGCCGTAACCATCTTCGCCCCATGCCGCGCAATCCCTTCGTTCTCGTACTTCCGCCCGACCATAAAACCGGTGATGTTCTGCAAGAAAACCAATGGTATATTGCGCTGCGAACACAGCTCTACAAAATGCGCGCCCTTCTGGGCGGCTTCGGAAAACAACACGCCATTGTTGCCGATGATCCCGACAGGACACCCTTTGACATGGGCAAAACCGGTTACCAGAGTCTCGCCGAACCGTGCTTTGAATTCGTCAAACCGCGAGCCATCTACCAACCGCGCGATCACCTCGCGGATGTCATAGGGCGTCCGCAGATCCGCCGGCACCACACCCAGCAATTCTGACGGATCATAAGCGGGTTCCTCGGAGGCCTGCCACTTTACGGTTGCGGGTTTGGCGCGGTTCAACTGCCCCACGGCCCGGCGGGCCAGCGCCAACGCATGCCCGTCATCCTCTGCCAGATAATCCGCAACGCCGGACAGGCGCGTATGCACATCCCCGCCTCCCAGATCCTCGGCAGTGACCACCTCGCCGGTTGCGGCTTTGACCAAAGGTGGCCCCGCCAGAAAGATCGTGCCCTGCTCCTTCACAATAATCGTCACATCCGACATCGCAGGCACATAGGCCCCGCCCGCCGTACACGACCCCATCACCACCGCGATCTGCGGAATGCCCTTGGCGCTCATGCGTGCCTGATTATAGAAAATCGCGCCGAAGTGGTCTCGGTCGGGGAACACCTCATCTTGCTGCGGCAGGTTCGCGCCACCGGAATCCACCAGATAGACGCAGGGCAAATGGTTGGCTTCCGCGATCTCTTGTGCGCGCAAATGCTTTTTTACCGTCATCGGGAAATAGGTGCCGCCCTTTACCGTCGCGTCATTGCACACGACCATGACTTCCTGACCATGTACTTGACCAATCCCTGCAATCACCCCCGCGCAGGGCGCAGCGTTGTCATAAAGTCCATGCGCCGCCGTCGCCCCGACTTCCAGAAACGGGCTGCCCGGATCAAGCAGGTTCGCCACCCGCTCGCGCGGTAACATCTTACCCCGACTTTCATGACGGGCGCGGGATTTCTCACCGCCCCCAAGGGCCGCCGCCTCAGCGGCCTTCTGGACCACGCCGAGCGCCTCCAGATGCGCAGCTTCATTTGCCTTATAGGCTTCGGAAGACGGCAATGCCTGTGATGCTAGTTTCATGTCTGTCCCTCAACTTCCCGCGCTGCACGCGCCTTCAATTCCTTACGGATCACCTTGCCAGTCACTGTCATTGGCAAGGCATCAACAAACTCAATTTCTCTTGGATAAGAATAGCTTGCCAGCCGCTCCTTAACCCATACCTGAAGTGTCGCAGCAGACACATCTGACCCTTCCTTGCGCACGACATAGGCCTTGACCACTTCGGTGCGCAAAGCATTCGGTTTGCCCACAACGCCGCAGGTTGCGACTTCTGGATGGGTCAGCAGGCAATCCTCAATCTCGGCCGGACCAATCCGGTATCCAGCGGAGGTGATTACATCATCCTCCCGCCCGACAAAGCGCAGAAAATCGCCATCCCAAATCCCACGATCCCCTGTCAGCATCCAGTCGCCGCGATATTTCTGTGCCGTCTCGACCGGCCGCTGCCAATATCCCAACATCATCGAGGCGGAGCCACGCCGCACGGCGATATCCCCCTCACCGTCGCTTTCCTGCCCCAGCGCGTCAAGCACGGCAAGACGATGTCCCGCCACCGGTTTGCCAATCGCCCCCGGTGTCGCTTTGAACGCGGCCCCGCAAGAGGACGCGATCATATTGCATTCGGTTTGCCCGTAAAACTCGTTGATCTCCAAGCCAAAAGCCTGACGTCCCCAGGCCAGCATCTCTGCGCCCAAAGGCTCGCCGCCGCTTGCAACAGAACGCAAACCGTCAATCGACACATTCGCCGCTTTCAACATCCGCAAGGCTGTTGGCGGAAAGAACACGTTGCGCACACCGCCCCGTTCTATCACCTCACAACAGCCTTCCGGCGTGAATTTTGCCATCCGCGCCGCCACGACAGGCACCCCCAAGGCCAGTGCGGGCATCGCCACGTCAAACAGCCCGCCAATCCAAGCCCAATCCGCAGGCGTCCACAGGCAATCATCGGGCTGGCCCAGAAAATCATGGCTCATCGCAACCCCAGGCAGATGGCCGGTCAACATCCGGTGGCCATGAAGGGCCCCCTTGGGGCTGCCGGTGGTGCCGGACGTATAGATCAGCACTGCGGGATCCTCAGGGCCCGTATCCGCAAAAGGCACCTGAGCCCCAGCGATACCCACCTCGTCAACGATCCATGCCTCCGTCAGATCACCCAGCATCGCAGTACCTTCAGCATCTGTCAAAATCACCGCACAACCGGCATCTGTCACCCGCGATGAGAGGGCATCGCGCTTGAAGAGTTTGAACAAAGGTACTGAAATCGCACCAATTTTCCAGACTGCCAAATGGGCGGCTGCGCACCATGGCGATTGCGACAGCAGCACGCCAACACGATCCCCCGCTTGCACGCGGGCCAGCAAAGCACGCGCCAAACCGTCCGCCATTTCTGACAGCGTTTCAAAACGCACATCGCGCCGCTGCGCCGACGTCAGATCAATGATTGCAACCGCATCCGCAGGCTGCGCCAGACATTGCGCCGCCATGTTCAACCGCGCAGGCAAATCCCACGTTCCGTCGTCAAACACGCCTGGCAAAGCTGGTTTCATGCTCTGAACTCAGTCCATCGCCGCCATCATCTCGCGGCCCACCAGCATACGCCTGATTTCAGATGTACCGGCACCGATCTCCATCAACTTGGCATCGCGGAAAATCCGGCCCACCGGGTTGTCGGACAGATAGCCCGCCCCGCCCATCGCCTGCACCGCCTGATGGGCCTGTACCATCGCCTGTTCGGACGCATAAAGACAGCAGGCCGCCGCATCCTGACGGGTAACGTCACCACGATCACAGGCCTTTGCAACCTCGTAAACATAGGCCCGCGCCGAATTCATCGCCGTGTACATATCGGCCATTTTGCCCTGCATCAGCTGGAAATTCCCGATAGGCTGGCCGAATTGTTTGCGCTCCGCCATATAGGGCATGATTTCATCCAGACAGTTGGCCATGATGCCAAGGCCGATACCCGCCAGCACAACACGTTCATAATCCAGACCGGACATCAACACGCGTACACCGCGCCCCTCTTCGCCCAGCACGTTTTCAAACGGGACTTCGACCTCATCAAAGATCAGTTCGGCCGTGTTCGACCCGCGCATGCCCAGCTTGTCGAAATGCGGACTGGTGGAAAAACCTTTCATATCCTTATCGATCAGGAACGCGGTGATCCCCTTGGACCCCGCATCAGGATCGGTCTTGGCATAGACCACCAAGGTCTGCGCATCCGGCCCGTTGGTGATCCAGTATTTGTTGCCGCTCAAGCGGTAGTGATCGTTGCGCTTTTCCGCCCGCAGCTTCATAGACACAACATCGCTGCCCGCTGACGGCTCAGACATCGCCAAGGCCCCCACATGTTCGCCCGAACAGAGCTTTGGCAGATACTGGCGGCGCTGTTCATCTGTGCCGTTCAACTTGATCTGGTTCACACAAAGGTTTGAATGCGCTCCGTAGGACAGGGAAACCGAGGCCGAGGCCCGCGCGATTTCCTCAACCGCGACTGTATGCGCCAGATAGCTCATACCGGAACCGCCGAATTCTTCGCTGACGGTCATACCCAGCAGGCCCAGCTCGCCCATCTCGGTCCAAAGCTCTGGTGGGAATTCGTTTTTCTGGTCGATCTCCGCCGCCATCGGCTTGACCCGTTCCTGCGCCCAGCGGTGCACCATGTCGCGCATCATCTCAACGTCTTCGCCCAGATCGAATTTCATGCTTGCGGTGAACATGGCTCTTTCCCCCAAAACCAATTTAATGAACGCTTGTTCATATCTTTACCCCCGCGCCACGCATCCGTCAACAGTGACGGTCGGCTTCGCCGCAAAATTCATGTTTTCAAGCGCAATCATGGAACCTCCGTGGCTCTCAGCCTGTTGTGAAACTGAACGCCACTAAAATGAAGGTACACACATCATGACTGATAACATCAAAAAAGAATTCCTCGACCGCTTGGAAGATACCCGCGTCGGCATGCTGTCTGCCGGGGCAGCCCGCGCCGTGCCGATGAGCCATTACTTTGACGATGACGACCCGAAATCAACGCTGTGGTTTATTACCGCCAAGAAAACAGACCTTTCCAAAGCAGCCGGTACAGGCACAGCCAGTACGTTTATCATCAGCAGTACCGACGAATCCCTGCACGCCCGCATCGAGGGCACCCTGAGCGCCTCCGAC
The DNA here is from genome assembly GCA_049794055.1 of Sulfitobacter sp. Taxonomy (GTDB): domain Bacteria; phylum Pseudomonadota; class Alphaproteobacteria; order Rhodobacterales; family Rhodobacteraceae; genus Sulfitobacter. Next base: position 26,865 of record JBARCL010000125.1, on the reverse strand, counting down.
GATACGGCGCAGCTGGACAAGATCTGGAACAAAATCGCGGAAGCTTGGTTCGAAGGCGGCAAGCAGGACCCCGACATCCAACTGCTGCGTTTTGACCCAAAAGAAGCCGAAGTATGGATCACCGGCGGCAGCATGAAATTTCTTTACGAAATCGCCAAAGCACATCTGACGGACAGCAAGCCCGACATGGGTGATCACGCGGTCATCACTTTCTAAATCGCGAACGACCGCCCCTGTCTCTGCTGGGGGCGGTCGTTCTACCTGCTCTGAAAGACCGCACCAACCTCTGCCTTGATGATCCGCGCGATCAGGGCGCAATCCTCAAGCGAAAACGTCAGAGGCACGCGCATGTCCACAATCCCGGCCAAGATCGCATCGCTTTTCGGCATGGCGTGCGCGTCTACGTAACGCCAGCTGTCATAGCGACTGGTAAAGCCGACAGGTTCCGCCCCACCAAACCACTTCAATTCGACACCACGTTTCAGACAGCGCGCCAGCACGTCCTGAACCGCGTCACCCGGCCAGCCTTGCAAAAGAAATTGGATCGACGACCCGACAATTACCTCTGCTGCGGGCCGCTCGATCACGGCCAAGCCTGGCGTATCGCGCAAGCCCGCCTCAATCGCGTAATAGCGTTCGTTCCACCGCTCCCGCTGCTGTTCCAGCTGGCGCAACTGCGGCCGCAAAATCGCTGCGCGTAAATTGTCCATCCGCCCCGATATATTTGGTGTTTCATAGCGGATCTGCGCATAGGCCTCTGCCGGTGGGCCCGCCAAATGTTTCTCATACATCATATAGGACCCTGACAGGATCACTGCACGTGCGGCAACCTCTGCGTCGTCCGTGACAAACAAACCGCCTTCGCCCGAGTTTACATGTTTATACGTCTGGCAGGAATAACAGCCGACACGGCCCTGCATCCCTGACGCGACGCCGTTCCACGACGCGCCCATCGTATGCGCACAATCCTCGATCACCGTGACACCTGCGCTGTCGCAGATCGCCATCAGCGCGTCCATATCCGCCAGATGCCCACGCATATGGCTCAGCAACAAGACATCCGCCTGCCCGACCTTGGCCGCCAGATCCTCCAGATCGATCACCAGCTGATCTGTCACACCGACAAACATGGGCACCGCCCCCACTGCCGCAATCGCACCGGGAACAGGGGCCAGCGTAAAGGCATTGGTCAACACCTTGTCACCGGGCTTAACACCAACTGCCCGCAAGGCCGTCGCCATCGCATATCCGCCCGAAGCTACGGCCAGACAGTATTTCGCGCCAACCTGCGCTGCAAATTCCTGCTCTAGCAGCGCTGTTTCCGCCTGCTCGCCCACCACTGTGTTGTACCGATGCAAGCGGCCCGACTGCATTACCGCGACTGCCGCCTCGATCCCCTCTTCGGGGATCGGTTCTTGCTGGGTAAAGCTGCCCCGGAATACTTCCATCACAATGGCTCCCCGATTAAATCCACCACGATACCGTGCAAATCGTCATAGTGGTGCAGCAGCGCCTGCGGTTCCAAAGCGGACATATCCCCCCCCGCCGGGCCAAATGTCACCAGTACACAGGGCACACCCGCGGCGGTGGCTGTTTTACGATCTGTTTCAGTATCTCCAATCAACATGCAGTGCGCCGGGTCGCCCCCCGCGCGGCGTGCGGTTTCAAACAGATGCTCCGGATCGGGCTTGCGCACCGCCAGGCTATCCGCCCCCAACATCGCATCAAAGCTATCCCGCACCCCCAAGCGCGTCAGCAGGGTATGGGCCAAACCTTCCGGTTTGTTGGTACATATCGCCACGAAATATCCGGCTCCTTTCAACCGCTCGACCGCCGCCATCGCTCCGTCATATAGCACTGTATGCGTATCGATATCCTGAGCATAGGCCGCAAGAAGCTTGGGATAATAGGCATCAATCATCGCCTCATCGCCGGCGCGGTCCAGCCGTTCCATGCCCAGCCGCAACATGGCCCGCCCGCCCCGAAGGGCAGTCCCTGCATCACGACCGATATCCAGCAGATCACCCGCCCCCATGTCGCGGAAACACGCGTTAGCGGCCGCAATCAGATCACCGCTGGTGTCTGCCAAAGTCCCGTCCAGATCGAATACAACTGTCTTCACGAAAACACTCCCATGGGCGGAACCCCGCCCGCAGATGTTGCAACACGCAACCTTGTTTGATTGGTGGCAGACTTGCACCGGACTGCCAAGCGCGTAAAGAGGGGCAAAAGACCCCATGAACGAGTAGAATATGAAAACCGCCCTGATCGTGCTTGCCGCTGGCAAAGGCACCCGGATGAATTCGGACCTGCCCAAGGTCCTGCACCCCATTGCAGGGGAAGCGATGCTGATCCATGCCCTTGAAGCGGGCACCATGCTTGAGCCCGAGCGTACGGTGGTTGTTGCCGGTCATGGTGTCACGCAGGTCCGTGCAGTTACTCAGGCCCATGACGCAACTCTCAAAGTTGTTGAACAAACAGAACAATTGGGCACAGCGCACGCCGTTGCACAGGCCCACGACGCCCTTGCAGGTTTTGACGGCATGGCGCTGGTGCTTTATGGCGATACCCCGTTCATCCGCCCTGACACACTTGAGCAGATGCAGGCAGCGCTGGCTCAGAATGATGTGGTTGTACTGGGCTTTGAAGCCGCCGACCCCGCGCGCTATGGCCGTTTGGTCATGGACGGTCAGCAACTGGACAGGATTGTCGAATTCAAAGACGCCTCCGAAGACGAACGCATGATCACCCTGTGCAATTCCGGCGTTGTCGCCTGTAACGCCGAACTGCTGTTTGATCTGATCGATGCAGTCGATAACAAAAACGCCTCCGAAGAATATTACCTCACGGATATCGTTGGCATTGCCCGCGCCCGCGGGATGGCAGCCACCGCCGTGACCTGCGCCGAATGGGAGACCGTTGGTATCAACTCCCGTGCAGAACTGGCCCGCGCTGAAGCCGATTTCCAGACCCGCGCCCGCGCCGAACTGCTAGAAGACGGTGTGACCCTCACGGCCCCCGAAACGGTCTTCCTGGCCCGCGATACCGTTATTGGCCGCGACACGCTGGTCGAGCCCAATGTGGTTTTCGGCCCTGGTGTCACTGTAGAATCCGGTGCCACCATCCGCGCCTTTTCGCATCTCGAGGGGTGCCATGTTTCGCGCGGATCTGTTGTTGGCCCCTATGCCCGCCTGCGCCCCGGCGCGGAACTGGCAGAGCACGTCAAGGTCGGCAACTTTGTCGAGATCAAGAATGCGCAGATCGCCGAGGGGGCCAAGATCAATCACCTGAGCTATATCGGTGATGCAACGATCGGGGCCGGCGCCAATATCGGCGCAGGTACGATCACCTGCAATTACGACGGGGTGATGAAACATCACACCCATGTCGGGGCCCATGCTTTTATCGGGTCCAACACCATGTTGGTGGCCCCTGTATCGATCGGGGCAGGCGCGATGACCGGCAGCGGCTCTGTGATCACGTCGGACGTGGACCCCGACGCGTTGGCCCTGGCCCGCGCACCACAAGTGGAAAAACCGGGCATGGCCAGAAAATTGTTCGATATGTTAAAGGCGAAAAAGGCCAAACAGCAGAGAGGCAGCTAAGATGTGTGGTATTGTCGGTGTACTGGGCAGCCATGAAGTTGCCCCGATCCTGGTTGAAGCGCTTAAACGGCTTGAGTATCGCGGTTATGACAGCGCCGGTATTGCAACGATAAACGATGGCAAACTGGCGCGACGCCGTGCCGTTGGCAAACTGGTAAACCTGTCTGATCTGCTGGTGCATGAACCGCTGGCAGGCAAATCCGGCATCGGCCATACCCGCTGGGCGACCCATGGTGCCCCCAATGTCACCAACGCCCACCCGCATCAGGCAGGCAAGGTTGCGGTTGTACATAACGGGATCATCGAGAATTTCCGCGAGCTTCGGACAGAGCTGGCCGCGAAAGGCGTCAAGTTTGTCACCGAAACAGACACGGAAACCGTTGCCCTGCTGACCCATCACCATATGGAAGCGGGGATGTCGCCCGCTGATGCGGTGAAAAAGACGCTGTCTCGTCTGGATGGCGCATTTGCTCTGGCCTTCCTGTTTGACGGTTATGACGATCTGATGATCGCCGCGCGCAAGGGCTCGCCGCTCGCGATCGGGTATGGCACGGGCGAAATGTTTGTCGGCAGCGATGCAATTGCCCTGTCCCCCATGACCGACCGCATCTCCTATCTTGAAGAAGGCGACGTCGCTGTCGTCACCCGCACTTCGGCTGAGATCACCGATGCCAACGGCAGCCTTGCCAACCGGGCAATCAAACAGATTCAAGTCGACGCCACCCGTATAGACAAGGCGGGCCACAAGCATTTCATGGCCAAGGAAATAGCTGAACAACCTGGTGTGATCGGTCAGGTGCTGTCGCATTACCTGTCCGATGCCGGCGACATTCTATTGCCAGGTGCCGGTATTGATTTTTCCGACATTGATCGCATCACTATGGTTGCCTGCGGTACCGCATCCTATGCCTGCCTGACCGCAAAATACTGGTTCGAACAGATTGCCCGAATCCCGGTAGAGGTCGACGTCGCCTCAGAGTTCCGATATCGTGAGCCGCCCATTCCGGCACGCACACTGGCGATATTTGTCAGCCAGTCCGGTGAAACCGCGGATACACTGGCCGCGCTGCGTTATTGCGAGGGCCGCGCACAAACCATTCTGTCGGTCGTTAACGTACCGGAATCATCCATTGCCCGCGAAAGCGACCTGACCTTGCCGATCTATGCCGGTATCGAGGTTGGCGTCGCTTCAACAAAGGCCTTCACCTGCCAGCTGACGGTCCTGTTCCTGCTGGTCCTCAAAGCCGCCCGCCAGCGTGGAACAATATCGGACGAAGCTTTGGCCGATCACATCAGTGCCCTGCGCGGTTTGCCCTCGCTTATTAACGCGGCGCTTGAGAAAAACGGTGAAATGCGCGATGCGGCACAGAAGCTGTCGCATGCGCAAGACGTGTTGTTTCTGGGCCGTGGTCGGATGTTTCCGATGGCGCTAGAAGCAGCCCTTAAATTAAAAGAAATCAGCTATATACATGCCGAAGCTTATGCATCCGGTGAACTTAAGCACGGCCCCATCGCCCTGATCGACGAAAACATGCCGGTGGTGGTCTTGGCCCCTTATGATGCGCTGTTCGACAAGACCGTCAGCAACATGCAAGAAGTCATGGCCAGACAAGGCAAAGTGATCTTGGTCTCGGACAGTGAAGGCCTGGCCGAGGCCAGCGACGGCGTCTGGGCAACCATGGAAATGCCGCGCATTTCCGAAGCTTTAAGTCCGATCCTCTATGCCATTCCGGCCCAACTTCTGGCCTATCATACCGCGGTCGCCAAAGGCACCGATGTGGACCAACCCCGCAACCTCGCCAAATCAGTGACGGTAGAGTAATGGCCAAGCAATTCGAGCAGATCACCGACGACCAACACCAGTTCATCCAAGCCCAGCACATTTTCTTCTGCGGCACGGCGGCGGATGAGGGGCGGGTGAACGTCTCGCCCAAGGGCATGGACAGTCTGCGCGTCTTGGGCCCCAACCGGATCATCTGGCAAAACTGGACGGGGTCGGGCAATGAAACGGCGGCCCATTTGGCGCGGATCAACCGCATGACGTTGATGTGGTGCGGGTTTGAAACCCGCCCCCTCGTCCTGCGCGTCTATGGCAGCGCCCGGACCCTGCATCCACGCGATGCTGATTTCGCCGCCCTTAACACGCATTTCCCGCCGACAGATGGCGCACGACAGGTGTTCGACATGACCGTTGACCTGGTCCAGACCTCCTGCGGCTGGGCGGTCCCTTTTTATGACTACAAAGCCCCCCGTGACGTGTTGAAAGAGTATACCGAGAACAAAGGTGCTGAGGGCATTCGCACGTCTTGGGAAAAGAACCGCACTTCAATCGACGATCTGCCAACCTTTATTCTGGATTCCCCTGATGCATGAACCCTGCCTTGACCAACTGACGGCGCTGAGCGATCCAGCCAAAGCGCTTGAAATGCGCAAGTATCACAAGGCGGATCGTGTCTATCTGGGTCTTGCCAACCCCCAGATTGATGCGCTTACAAAAGACTGGCGCACTGCGTTGGAAACACCCGAACGGGTCGCACTTGCTGACGCTCTTTGGCAAACCGATATCTATGAAGCCCGCGTTGCCGCCGCCAAACTGCTGACCCAAGCCCGCATTCGCCCCGATGACACGGCAGCATGGCAGCTGATCGCCTCATGGACGCCTGATTTCGACAGCTGGGCCATTGCCGATCACGCCTGTATGGCGGGGCAGAAACGTCTGGTCGCGGATCCTGCGCGGCTCGATACGGTGGAGACCTGGATCACCTCGGACCACATGTGGACCCGCCGCGCCGCCCTTGTCAGCACCCTGCCCTGGACCAAACAGAACCATCCGAAACCCGCCGAAATCGAGGCCCGCGAGCGGATCCTCGGCTGGGCAGCAATACTGAGCACGGATCACCAGTGGTTCATTCAAAAGGCCATCGGCTGGTGGCTGCGGGAATTGTCCAAACATGACGCCGCCCGCACCACCGGCTTCATCGACGCCCATGGCGACAAGATGAAACCCTTTGCCGTGAAAGAGGCGCTGAGATTTCTGAAAAAATCTGCCTGAACAGCGATTTAGTCTTCCAGCGCGATTTCAACTTCGGTCAAATCAGTCAAGGACGCACCGATCAAACGCAAGGCGGGCAGCGACATACGGCTACCTGCTGTTGCGGGCCCGTCCAGCGGCAATAAGGTTACCAAGGATGACTTGCCATTGGCCGGGTTGGTCACACGACCTTGGGCTTCGGATTTGACCATCGGCGTTTTAACCCACAATCCCGGTTCTGTCGGGCTGCCCAATGACACAACCGTCTTGCCCAAAGCCTTGCTGGGGGTTTTCGGCGGCGCGATGGCGGCGGCACGTTGTTCGGGGGTCGTGGTGTCCAATGCCTCAACCGTGCGAGCAGCAGGTGGCGGCGGTGGCGCAGCAGTTGCAGGAACAAGCACAGCTGTTTCGACCTCGACCGCTGGCGTTATGGTTTCACCTGTTGCAACAACCTCGGGCGCCGGAGCCTTGCGCAGAAAACCGCCAACCGTCGAACATCCCGACAAAAGCGTCACAAGAAGGGTGGACACAACGAATGGCTTCATCTTCTGACTTTCTCCTGCGTCACTCACGTCTGATGAACTGCGAACCTTAGGACGGCAGTGGTATGCTCAACGGAATAATCTCTTGCTCGGGCTCTTTCACTTCGGGCGGTGTGCAGCCAGCCAGCAGAACTGCCAGCGTGGTGATAATCATCAAGTTTCTCATTCTTTAATCCTAAGCTTTTCAATGCCGCAACCCTAGCTTTAGTGTCCTGCCACTTCAATCGCCCAAATGCCGCTTGCCCAGGTCCCAGCGGCGCATTACCTATTAGCCCATGAACGCACCTCTAATAGATCCATTCGCCCGCGCCATCACGTATCTGCGCGTTTCAGTCACGGACCGATGTGACTTCCGCTGCGTCTACTGCATGTCCGAAAACATGACGTTCCTGCCGAAAAAAGAACTGCTGACGCTCGAAGAATTAGACGCGATGTGCACCACCTTTGTTGGCTTGGGTGTTGAGAAACTGCGTATCACCGGCGGTGAACCCCTGGTGCGCAAGGGAATCATGACGTTCTTCAATTCCATGACCCGCCATCTGGAAAGCGGCGCGTTGAAAGAGCTGACGCTAACCACCAACGGCAGCCAGCTGGAAAGATTTGCAGATGATCTTTATGCCGCTGGTGTGCGGCGCGTGAACATCTCGCTTGATACCATCGACGAGGGCAAGTTCGCCGAGATCACCCGCTGGGGCCGCCTGCCGCAAGTGTTGCGCGGGGTGGATGCGGCGTTGAAAGCAGGACTGAAGGTCAAGATCAACGCCGTTGCGTTGAAAGACTTTAACGAAGACGAACTGCCCGTCATCACCAAATGGTGCGCCGATCTGGGTATGGATCTGACTTGGATCGAAGTGATGCCGATGGGAGATCTGGGCAACGAGGACCGGCTTGGCCAATATTGGTCACTCAAGGACGTGCGTGCACGCTACGGCGATCACTATACCGTCAGCGATCTGGCGGAACGCACCGGCGGCCCAGCCCGTTACGTGCGCCTTGAAGAAACCGGCCAAAAGATCGGTTTTATTACGCCCCTGTCCCACAATTTCTGCGAAAGCTGCAACCGCGTGCGGCTGACCTGCACCGGTGAATTGTACATGTGTCTGGGTCAGGAAGACATGGCTGACCTGCGTGCGCCGTTGCGGGCCAGCCCTGATGACATGGCCCCCTTGCAAGCCGCCATTCGCGACGCCATCAGCCACAAGCCCAAGGGCCATGATTTTGACTATTCCCGCCAGCGTCTGGACGGCCAGATGCCGCGCCATATGAGCCACACAGGCGGCTGATCCTCACGATGTCCGCGCCCTTCCTCTATCGCGCATGGGTCGCGGCCAGCATGGTATTGGTCCCGTTCGCCACATTCATCGAGACGAAAAAACTGCGCCGCGCGGATATCAGTGTGCTGCGCGCGCACGAAAAAGTCGGGCATGCAACCGAACCACGCGACGAGGCCGTGCCGCTGGTCTGGTTTCACGCCGCATCGGTCGGGGAGAGCCTTTCGGTGCTGGCATTGATTGCGCGGATGGGGGTTCATCTGCCGCAGACACAATTCCTGATCACATCCGGCACGGCGACCTCGGCCAAGCTGCTGGCCAGCCGTCTGCCGCCCCAAACCGTCCACCAATTTGCGCCTTTCGATGCCCCCGGTCCGCTGCGCCGTTTCCTGAAACACTGGCGCCCCGATGCAGCTGTTTTTGTGGAAAGCGAAATCTGGCCGCAAATGCTGCGCCGGACCCATGCCACAGGCGCAAAACTTGCGATGGTCAACGCACGCCTGTCAGATCGCTCAATGGAACGCTGGCGCAAACGTCCGAAATCGGCCCGCTACCTGCTTGAGGTCTTTTCGCTGATCCTGACCCAGAATGACAAAATGGCCCAAGGCATGGTCGACATGCATGCCCCTGCTGATCGGGTGGCGCGGGGCATCAACCTTAAATCCATGGCTGGCCCCTTGCCCGTCGACGAAGACGCCCTGTTCGAAGCCCGCGCCGCCATCGGCCACCGTCCTGTCTGGGTCGCCTCGTCCACCCACGAAAGCGAGGAGCAGGTTGTACTGGCGGCCCATAAAATCCTGCTGAAATCGCATCCTGACCTCTGCCTGATCCTCGCACCTCGCCACCCCGAACGGGGCACCGACGTGATGAACCTGATCGCCGGTGCCGGCCTGAGCCTGACACGGCGCACCCGTGGCGAAATGCCCGGCGGACAAGTGTTTCTGGCGGATACCATGGGGGAACTGGGGCTGTGGTACGCCCTGAGTGACATTGTGTTTCTGGGCGGTTCCTTGAAACCCATCGGCGGTCACAACCCGTTTGAGGTAGCACAGTCAGGCGCCAGCGTTCTGTCCGGACCTCATGTGGCTGCTTTTGCCGAAACCTTTGCCGAGATGGAGATGCTGGGCGCGGCCCGCATTGTTGCGGATGGTACGGATCTGGCAGCGCGGGTGGATCATCTGCTTTCCGATGACGGCGACCGTGCCAGGGCCTGCACCGCCGCCCGCGATTTCATTGCCGGGCAGACCGACCTTCTGGATGGCATTGCAACCCGTCTGATCACCGCGCTGGAGCTGACACCATGACCCAAGTCGACATCCGCGCCACGCAGGTGATTGCCCCCAATTTCAAGAAACGCCTTTCGGGCGTAACGGCCACGGTCGTGCGCCTTGTGCCGGTCCAGTCACGCGACATCAACATTGCCGCGACCGGCCCCGTAATCCCTGCCCATGTGCCGCAAATCCCGTTGTGGTCGCTGCTGACCATGCCCCGTTCCGGCCCCGACGGCCCACGGGTCTGGCATGCCCGACGCAACGTCGAGATGATCGGCGGGCTGGCTTTGAAATACCTTTTGGGCAAACGCCTCAAGCTGGTTTTCACATCGGCCTCGCAACGCAAGCAAAGCGGGCTGACCCGCTGGCTGATCCGCCGGATGGACGCGGTAGTGGCCACATCCGAACGCGGAGCGGCCTATTTGGAAGGGCCCGCACAGGTGATCATGCACGGGATCGATCTGGAGGCGTATGCGCCAGCGGCGGATCGCGCGGCTTTGCGCAAAAAGCTTGGCTTGCCCGCCGAGGGGCTGCTGATCGGGTGTTACGGGCGTATCCGGCGCTCGAAAGGGACAGACGTATTCTGTGCCGCGATGGCCGGTGTGCTGAAGTGTTTTCCCGCCCATGCAATGATCATGGGGCGCGCGGTGCCAAAGGACCGCGCGTACCTTCAATCGATCAGGGACGGTGTTGCGCAACACGGGTTGACTGACAACTTCCATTTTCTGCCCGAGGTACCGGTGGAGGATATGGCGGACTGGTATCGCGTGCTGGACCTCTATGTTGCCCCGCAACGCTGGGAAGGCTTTGGCTTGACCCCGATTGAAGCCATGGCTTGTGGAGTGCCCGTCGTTGCAACACGTGTCGGAGCATTCGAGCAGATCGTAACACCTGAAACGGGAGCATTGGTTGACCCCGATGATTCAGCAGCCTTAACGAATGCTATATGCGCAGCCTTCGAACCACCCCGCCCGATAACGAAATGGGCCGCAAATGCACGGGCGCACGTCGCCGAAAACTTCTCTATCGAACGTGAAGCAACTCAGCTGATCGCACTATACCGCCGGTTGCTTTCTGACAGTTAGGATGGCGAAGACCGCCACCCTACAAGATCCGCGCTGGCAAGATGCAGGGTGAAGGTTGCGCCACCCTGCCTTTGGTTCACGCCGCTGGCATGCGCTGTTCCACAATCCCTGCCCACCAGCTGCACCCTACGGGAATCGCCTCATCGTTGAAGTTATACATCGGATGATGCACCGCCGCGCCGTCGCCATTGCCCATCAGGATGTAGGCCCCGGGCCGCGCTTCGAGCATAAAGGCGAAATCCTCGCCGCCCATTACCAGCGGAGCCTCGCTGCAATCGCCAGAGACTTGCCGCGCCACTTCCGCCGCAAACTCTGTCTGCTCGGGGTGGTTTACCATCACCGGATAGTTGCGCACGTACTTGACCCGCGCCACCGCACCAAAACTCGCCGCAATGCCCTCGCAAATCTCGACCACGCGTTTTTCGGCCAGATCACGCAGATCGTTGGACAGGGTACGCACCGTCCCCAGCAAGTTCACCCGCTGCGGGATCACGTTGAACGCCTTGGAGGAAGACTCAATCGAGGTGATGGAAACCACGATATTGCCAATCGGGTCCGCATTACGGCTGACAATCGTTTGCAAGGCCGTGATGATATGCGCACTGACGACAGTTGTATCGATCGTTTCGTTCGGCTTGGCCGCGTGCCCGCCAAGGCCCTCGACTTCGATGTTCAGCAAATCCGTCGCGGCAAAGAATGGCCCCGTGCGAATGCCAAAGCTGCCCGTCGGCATCCCCGGCCAGTTGTGCATGCCGTAGACTTCCTGAATGCCCCAACGGTCCATCATGCCATCGTCGCACATTTCCTTGCCGCCTCCGCCGCCTTCTTCGGCGGGCTGAAAAATCACCACACATGTCCCGTCAAAATTGCGCGTCTCGGCCAGGTATTGCGCTGCGCCCAGCAGCATTGCCGTATGCCCGTCATGCCCGCAGGCATGCATCGCATTGGGGGTCTTGGAAGCGTAAGGCAGCCCCGTCTGTTCCGGGATCGGCAAGGCATCCATGTCAGCGCGCAAACCGATGACCTTGCCGCTGGTATCCTGCTTGCCCTTGATCACACCAACCACACCGGTGCGTCCGATGCCGGTTACCACTTCGTCACACCCAAAGCTGCGCAGTTTCTCAGCAACGGTGGCCGACGTCCGGTGCGTTTCGAACAGGATTTCGGGGTGTTCATGCAAATCACGGCGCCATGCGGTGATGTCGTCGTGCAATTCTGCAAAGCGGTTTTTAACGGGCATTGGGAGATCCTTTTGAGAGGGTTTGCACCTTTCTATGACGTGTCGTTGCCGGAGGGAAGGTCTGGTGCTTCTACAAGAAGGATCAGTCAGTTGCGTACCCTCCCCCCAAGCCAACGGCAGGCCGGCCGACGGTTTCGCCAAGTTGATTATTGAAATTGAACCGAAAAGCCTTAAGCTGAGGACATTAAACTTCGATTAAGTATTAAAGCGACAGGAAAACCAGCTTCAGATCCCCACTTCTCCAAAACAACCTCGCACCGAGGAAGAATGTCATATTTCGACATTCAGTTCTGATGGACGGATCGGATCGCACGCAACTGCGTGCTTGGTTGGGACATGAAACATCACATGAATTCACCACCGGCACCAATGCTATTTGCAGGGGTTCACGGTGATTAAATGAACAAGGATATCAGCTTTGGTAAAAGTTAACTACGGATTCACCTCAACCCTCCTTGGCCGCAAAGTGCCAATCGTAAAACTGCCGGGAAAACCGGTCCAGCGGGCCATCTCAACTGGGATTTTTCCCACGAACAAGGAAATCGAATATCCCCAGACCATCGAGCTCATCAAACGCAAGAAATTCAACAAGAAGAAACTCAAGCTGGTCATTCCCACAATGGTCAGTGAACATTGGGTCACGCTAGAGGCCAGTTGGCGATGTCAGCTGGACCGTTTCACCGATCCAAAAACCAGCGAAACCCAAGAAATCTGGGCGATCGAATCCCTTACCGTGAATTCCTACCCGATAGAATGTTGCACAGGCTACGACCTGTCAGCCACCGTTCACCAGTCCGGTCCGATCAAAGCCGTCACAAGCGGGATTGTAACGTTTCCCAAAGCCAAATTTCAGATCAACTTTGAATCCATTGGTCCCACCGGGGCAAAAACCAAAACCAAACAAATGTTCGAGTTCGGCTTCCTGCAAGGAAAGTTCAAGAATGTCTAGCAACCGCCTATTCACGTCAGCGTCAGCCATCGGGGGATGGCTGACGGTCCGGGGCGAACCTCAAAAAACGGTTCGTTGGTACTGGTGCGCCAAAACCAGCGACACCCTATTGGTTGCCGTTGGTTGCTGTCGCCCTATTGCACAGGACTACTTGGCCGCCAGACGCGTCTCGACCATCTCGGCAAACCATGAACAGCCCGCCGGGATTGCTTCGTCGTTGAAATCATACATCGGGTGGTGCACCGTCGCGCCCTCTTCGCCGTTACCAATCATCATATAGGCACCGGGGCGCACGTTCAGCATATAGGAAAAATCCTCGCCTGCCATAATCGGGGGCGTATCGCGCCAGACATTCGGGGTCACGTTTTCAGCGACATCCGCAGCAAAATCGGTTTCGGCGTCGTGGTTCACCGTCACCGGATAACCGCGTTCATAGTCAATTTCCGCACGGCACTGATACGCGGCCGCCGTATATGTCACGATCTCGCGCAGGCGGGCTTCAGCCAGATCACGCACGTCCTCGTCCAAGGTCCGCACGGTGCCGCGCAGCTTGACCGTCTGCGGCAGCACGTTATGGCTGTCCGTGTCGCTGCGCAGGGTACAGACCGAAACAACCACTTGCTTGACCGGGTCAACATTGCGCGAGGCGATGCTTTGCAGTGCGATCAGCACGTGGGCCGCTGCCAGATTACTGTCGACCGCCTCGTGCGGGGCCGCCGCGTGACCACCCTGCCCGTCGATAACAATGTCGAACTGGTCTGCCGCCGCCAGCAACGCACCTTTGCGAATGGCGAATTTCCCTACCGGATAGCCGGGCATGTTGTGCATGCCGTAGACCTCGTCGATGGCCCACCGCTCCATTAACCCGTCCTTGACCATTTCGTTGCCACCCCCACCGCCTTCTTCGGCGGGTTGAAAAATCAGTACACACCGGCCATCGAAATTACGGGTCTCGGCCAGATATTGTGCCGCGCCCAGCAACATCGCCGTATGTCCGTCATGCCCGCAGGCATGCATCTTGCCCGCGATCTTTGAGGCATGCGGCAAGCCTGTGGCCTCGTGAATCGGCAGGGCGTCCATATCGGCCCGCAAGCCAACAGTACGCCCGGAGGCATTGGCACGCCCTTCGATTACCGCAACCACACCGGTCTGCCCGATGCCTGTAGTGATATCGGTAATCCCGAAACTGCGCAGCTTTTCCTCAACAAATTTGGCGGTCTCATGCACATCAAATTGCAGCTCGGGGTATTGATGGAGGTGACGTCGCCATGCAGTGATATCTGCGTGGGTCTCGGCAAAGCGGTTCTTGATCGGCATAATAAGGTCCTTTTGGCAGTAAATTAGTAATTTGGCCCCAAATTGACTGCGCTCCCATCTGAAAATCTGTCGGCGCGGAACCTGGCTAAATCATGCCCTACCACGTCCCCCGTGACCAGAGCCGCCAACACCCTCCCCATGCCCGGCCCGATGCCGAAACCATGACCGGCCATGCCGGTGCCTATCACCAGACCCGGAATTTGCTTGCAATGATCCACGATCGGCACCTGATCAGGCATGGTATCAATCATGCCGGCCCATGCCGACTTGAGCCGGACATCAGGCAGGTTTGGAAAGCGGGCCTGAAAATTTCGGACCAACCGGCGTAACTGCGCCCTATCGGGGGCTGGATCCAAGACGCGCATCCGCTCGAACGGTGTCACCGCGTCGCCGGACCAGCCGCGCGGCGTGCCCCAGGCATCAGGGAATCCCGTGGGCGAATATGGCCGGTAGGTTTGACCGAACGGGCTTTGCCTGAGCTGTGGCAAATATTTACGAAAGGCGCGAAAGGCATCCGGCCCGATGAACAGCTCTGCCACACCCGACGGCGCAAGCGTATAGCCGCCATCGATCCGGCGCCGGAACGCCACGCGATTATCAGCGGCACACCCGGAGTGAATATCCGGCAAGGCATGGGTCGCCGCCACGCTCTCGCGCACCGAAAGCTGAGGGATATCCACGCCTTGATTGCGCAAGAACAGCGAAGACCATGCGCCCCCTGCCAATACAACCGCTGCGGTTTTTATCCGACCTTGTTCGGTCACGACGCCCGCCACGCGCCCCGCCTGCACATCGAGCATTCGCACCGCGCAGTTCTCAACCAGCTGCACACCAGCGTTTTTGGCGATCTGCGCCAAGGCCGGCACCGCCGTCCAGGGTTCCGCCCGCATGTCCGAAGGGGTGACCATGGCACCGACCATGGGTTTTGCCATTTGTGGAAACATCGCTGCCGTTTCGGAGCGGTTCAATATTTGCGTGTCCACACCCACGCTGCGTGCATGGGCGGTCCACCGTTCAAACCCTGCAAGCTGTTTGGCATTTTCTGCAAAATAGGTGACGCCCCCCTGACGCAACCCGAAATCAACTCCGGTTTCGCCAGCCAGTTCTTTCCAACGCCCCAATGCTTCGATCATGATGGGCAATTCGTCGGGGTCGCGCCCCTGCTGTCGGATCCAACCCCAATTACGCGAAGACTGTTCGCCCGCGACCCGGCCCTTTTCCAGCAGCACCACGGATTGGCCGGCCCGTGCGAGATAAAGCGCGGTGCACACACCGATCACCCCGCCGCCGATCACCACCACATCCGCGGCAACAGCAGGAGGTCCGGCGAAATGCACCGGAGTGTTTTCAGAAATTGGAAAAGCGTGCATGTCGATGTTCCGGGAAAGAAGCAGATGTGCCCCTACCAAAGGCGGGGCTCTGGACCAGACGGCCTTACAAGCTCAACCGGACCAGCAGTTTTCGCATAAAGTCATGGCCCGCTGCGAATTGCGACACCTCGATGAATTCGTTTGGCTGATGCGCTTGCGCGATATCACCGGGACCGCATATCACGGCGGAATATCCCGCCTCCTGAAACTGCCCTGCTTCGGTGCCATAGCTGACCTTGTGGCTGGCATTGTCACCTGTGATCTGGCGCACCAACCCTTCCGCCGCGCCGTCATTCTCGGGCTCCAAGGCCGGCACATCAAAACGATCGGTGATCCGGATCTCGGTTTCGGGCACAACGGCCTGCATCTGTGCCTCAACTTCACGCACCTTATCAAGGTAAGCTGTCGCCCAGTATTCCTTGTCCTCGCCCGGCACCACGCGAAAATCCATCGCGAACTTACAGTCTTTTGCAGTGATGTTATGGGCCGTGCCGCCGGAAATCATGCCCACATGCACTGTGGTAAAGGGCGGGTCGAACATGGCGGCCAGTTCGGTAGGCTTGGCGGCCATGTTGGCCGTGTTCATCTCGTTGGCCCATTCGATCAGCTTGGCCCCCGCCATGATCGCATTGACCCCGGTGTGCAAAAGGGATGAATGCACCTCAAACCCGACAACATGGGTGTCAAATCCGGTGCCCCCCTTATGCCCGGTGACGGCCTGCATCGACGAGGGTTCACCGATGATGGCCGCAGATCCCTTGGGCAGCACAGGCTGCATCGCCTTGATCATCGGGGGGGCGCCAGTGCACCCAATCTCTTCGTCAAAACTAAGCGCGATTTGCAAAGGACGCTTGAGCCCCGCATATTTACCCTCGACCAAGGCCCAGATCGCCAGCGCGTCAAATCCCTTCATGTCACAGGTGCCGCGCCCGAAATATTTGCCGTCTTTCTCAACCACCGTGTAGGGGTCCGTATCCCACGGCTGCCCGTCTACGGGGACAACATCCGTGTGCCCCGACAGCACCACCGCCCCCTCTTCCCACGGGCCAACATGGGCGAACAGCGCATGCTTGGGCTGGTCCGGGTCGATATAGCGGTGAGAGTCGATGCCATGGCTGGCAAGGTAATCCGCCACCCAGTCGATCAGCGGGATATTGCTATCGCGCGATACGGTGGGAAAGCTGATCAACTTTGTCATCAGCTCCAGCGGGGTCAAACGGTCGGTCATGGCTTAATATCCGCAATCAGTGATCAAAAGATGGTGGCCGGGGTTCACCTCTACATATTCGGAGGGCTTGGCCTCGTACTTGGCCGGATGGATCGGCGACGGGATCGGTTTGAAGTTCAGATCCTTTTCGTCCTTGCGCTTGCGCGGATCGGCAATCGGCACCGCTTTCATCAAGGCTTGTGTATAGCTGTGCAGCGGGTTTTCGAATACCTGCTGGCGCGTACCAATCTCGACGATCCGGCCCAGATACATCACACCGACATAGTGGCTGACCCGTTCAACCACAGCCATGTCATGGCTGATGAACAAGAAACTGAGATTCAGTTCGGCCTGCAATTCCATCATCAGGTTCAACACCTGCGCCTGCACCGAAACATCCAGCGCCGATACTGCCTCATCCGCGATGATCAGCTTGGGGTTCAGCGCGAGGGCGCGTGCAATGGCAACCCGCTGGCGTTGTCCTCCGGACAATTCATGCGGGAAGCGGCGCATAAAGCTGCGGGGCAACTCGACCCGGTCAAACAGCATCTCAACGCGGTCCGTGATTGCCTTGCCCTTAAGCGTGCCAAAATTGTGAATCGGCTCGGCCACCTGCTCGGCCAGCGGCATCTGCGGGTTCAACGATGCAAACGGATCCTGAAAGATCATCTGCATATCCAGCCGTGCGGTGCGCAAGTCCCGTTGGTTCAGCGCCATGATGTCCTTGCCGCCGACATTGATCTCGCCGGTCATCGGCTCAACCAGCCGCAGGATCGACCGGCCGGCAGTCGACTTGCCGCACCCTGATTCACCCACAAGGCTAAGGGTCTGGCCCTTGTTAATGGTGAAGGAAAGATCCTCGACCGCATGCACATTGGCGACCGTGCGGCGAAAGAACCCGCCCTTGACCGGAAAGCGAGTGGTCAGGTTCTTGACCGTCAGCAACACTTCGTTGCTGCCTTCAATCGGGACAATCGGCTTGTCTTCGGACCCCAGCAGCTTCATCGGTTCGGGAAACGCCTTGCCAGTCATCTCGCCCAGCTTGGGAACCGCCGCCAACAACGCCTTGGTATAGGGGTGCTGGGGATTCTCGAAAATCTCTTCGACAGTACCCTCTTCAACCTTTTTGCCGCGAAACATCACCACCACGCGGTCGGCCATCTGTGCCACCACCGCCATATCGTGGGTGATGAACATCACCGCCGTGCCGGTTTCACGTTTCAACCGGTCCATCAGCGCGAGAATCTCGGCCTGAATGGTCACGTCCAGCGCCGTTGTCGGCTCGTCCGCGATCAGCAGTTTCGGCTCGCAGGCCAGCGCCATGGCGATCACGACGCGCTGACGCATCCCCCCGGACAATTCGTGGGGGTATTGCTTCAACCGCCGTTCAGGTTCGGGGATGCGCACCTGTTTCATCAACTCGAGCGCACGTGCCTCGGCCTGCCGCTTGTTCATGCCTTTGTGCAGACGCAGCCCTTCGGTCATCTGACGGCCAACAGTGAAAACAGGATTCAGCGCCGTCATC
Organism: Sulfitobacter sp.; assembly: GCA_049794055.1. Lineage (GTDB taxonomy): Bacteria > Pseudomonadota > Alphaproteobacteria > Rhodobacterales > Rhodobacteraceae > Sulfitobacter. The sequence continues at coordinate 8,452 of JBARCL010000125.1, read as the reverse complement.
GGCTCCTGAAAGATCATCCCGATTTCGTTGCCCCTGATCCGGCGCATATCGGCGCCGTTGGTCTTGGCCAGATCAATCTGGTCCTTGCCATCGCGGTCAAACAACATCTGCCCGCCTGCAATTTTTCCGCCACCGTATTCAACCAGCCGCATCAAGGACAGCGATGACACCGACTTGCCGGAACCAGATTCGCCTACAACACAGACGGTTTCCCCCGGATTGATGTCAAAACTGACGTCTTCGACCCCGACCACAGGGCCGTCTTTGGTCTGAAATTCGACCCTGAGGCCCTGAATTTGCGCAATAGGCCCCGAATTTGTCTGATCCAGCATGTTTTCCCCTGATGATCCCCTGACGCTTTTGGCAGCGCGCATTGAAGCGAAGCTAAGGGGATTACTTTGGTAGGTCAAATGTCACTGATCAAAATCGGACCTATTTTGTGTTCAAGCGATGACAAGGCTTGCAATTCTCGTGAAACATGTTGTGATTGCGCCCATGCGATCTGGGGGCGCGGATCAGAGCATTGGATATAACCTTTCGGTTACGCAGGGTTAGACGCCACTCTTAATGCACCTCGGATCAATAACACTGGGTGGGATAACCCTGCCCCAATAGGCGACACAACGAAAACGTGTACGACAAGGAGAGTATAATGAACCTAAGAACCCTTTTGATGGGTGCAATTGCGACAACCGCCTTTGCCCCTGTTGCTTTTGCGGACGGCCATTCCGGCGAACGCGGACGCGACGGTGATGTCAAAATCCTGTATTGGCAGGCCCCTTCCATTCTGAACCCGTTCCTGTCGGGCGGCACCAAGGACGTCGAATCAGCGTCCTTGATCGTGGAGCCACTGGCCCGCTATAATGAAACCGGCGCTATGGTTCCGTTTCTGGTGACCGAAGTCCCGACTGTTGCCAATGGCGGCGTGTCCGAAGACCTCAAGTCAATCACATGGAACATCACCCCTGGCCTGAAATGGTCTGATGGCACACCGTTCACCTCGGCAGATGTAAAGTTTTCGGCAGATTACTGCATGCATCCCGAAGGCGGTTGCGCACAGGGCGCGAAATTTCAGGGTGTTGAGAGCGTTGAAGCTGTTGATGAGCTGACTGTCAAAGTCACCTTCGCCGCACCTCAGCCAAATCCCTATGGCCCGTTTGTGGGTGGCGAAAGCCCGATCATCCAAGCCGCACAGTTTGCAGACTGCCTGGGCGCCAAAGCGCCAGAGTGTACCGATGCAAACTTCAACCCCATCGGCACAGGTCCGTTCAAAGTGGTGGAGTTCCGCCCCAATGACGTGATCACCATGGAAGCCAACGAGAACTATCGCCACGAGGGCAAGCCTGCCTTCGCCACACTGACATTCAAAGGTGGTGGCGATGCCGCAGCCGCCGGTCGTGCGGTTCTGGAAACAGGCGAATATGACTACGCTTGGAACCTGCAGCTGGCACCCGACGTAATTGCCAAGATGGAAGAAGCAGGCAAAGGCGTTGCCATTGCTGGTTTCGGCCCGCTGGTCGAGCGTCTGGAAATGAACCTCACCAACCCGTCACCGGATCTGCCCCCAGAAACACGGGCAACCGTTGCAGAGCCACATCCGTTCCTGTCCGACTTTAACGTCCGCAAAGCGCTGTCGATGGCCATCGACCGTGAATTGCTGACCGAAGTGGGTTACGGCAAGGCGGGTACACCGACTTGTAACCTCGTCCCTGCCCCTGCGCTGTACAACTCTGACAACACAGAGTGTCTGACACAGGACCTTGAAGGTGCCAAAGCACTGCTTGACGAAGCCGGCTGGACCGACAGCGATGGTGACGGCGTACGCGACAAGGACGGCGTAAAGCTGGCGATCCTGTATCAGACATCCACAAATGCTGTACGTCAGGACTTCCAGGCCCTGATCAAGGATTGGTGGCAGCAGATCGGTGTCGAAACCGAATTGCGCAACCTTGACGGTTCCGTATTCTTTGGCGGTGACCCAGGTTCGCCTGACACGTTCCAGAAGTTCTATGCGGACGTTGAAATGTACGCGAACACTTTCAACGGCACAGACCCGCAGGCCTATCTGGCGGCCTACCGCTGTGGCAACGAGCCAAAACCATCCAGCCAGTGGCAGGGTGAGAACATCAACCGCTTCTGTGATCCGGCCTATGACGCCCTGCTCGACGAGCTGGCCGCTACAGGTGATCTGGAGAAGCGTGGCGAGATCGGTCGCAAGCTGAACGACATGATCACCAAAGACACGATGACAATCGTACCGCTGGTGAACCGTGCTCGTGTGTCCGCGCACGCCAATAGCCTTGGTGGCGTTGTCCTGAACGTTTGGGACAGCGAACTGTGGAATGCGGGCGACTGGTATCGCATGAAGTAATCAGACTGCGGCAGGGTCAGCCCTGTCCTATCTGAACTTCCTTAGGGCGGGGGTAACCCCGCCCTACCCACCTCTCTCAGACTGCTAAACAAAGGCGATGGCCACCTATGCTGACCTTTACATTCCGACGGTTGATCCTTTCGATCCCAACGCTTTTGTTCATCAGTTTTATCATTTTCGGGCTGCTGCAGCTGGCCCCCGGTGATCCGATGGCACAGGTCCCCCTGACAGTGCCACCCGAAGTGAAACAGAAAATGCGCGAGGCGCTTGGCCTTGGCGCGCCGTGGTACGTCCAGTATTACAAATGGCTGATCCAGTTCTTCTGGATCGAACCCAAGATTTTCATAGACTACCTGACCAACACCAGCTTCCTGTTGGGATGGCTGCCTGACACCGCCTTTTATCAAGGCGAGCTGCGCGTCATCTCGTGGCAGACCCGTTCGCCGGTGATGGACATCGTGGTCCAGCGTATGCCACAGACACTTTGGGTTGTTGGACTCAGCTATATCGTCGGCATCGTCATCGCGATCCCCATCGGTATCTATTCCGCCTACAGACACTATTCGGTGTTTGATCAGGCCGGTACCTTCGTCACAATGATCGGCTTTTCAATCCCGCCGTTCTTTACCGGTCCGCTGTTGATTGTGATCTTCTCGGTCTATCTGGGCTGGTTGCCGTCGATCTATGACACCACCCACGTGGTCACTGACTGGCCCAGCTTCAAGGTCCAGATTTTCCAGATGATCATGCCCGTCATGGTGCTGGCATTGCAAACCACCGCACAGATCAGCCGCTATATGCGCGGGGCGATGCTGGACAACCTAAATCAGGACTACGTGCGCACCGCCCGCGCCAAGGGCCTGCGCGAAGGCGTTGTCGTCATGGTGCATGTGCTGCGCAACTCGATGATCCCGGTTGTTACTATTATCGCGCTGGGTATGCCCGCTATCTTTGGTGGCGCGATCATCACCGAGAACGTCTTCAAGGTGAACGGCATCGGCCAACTGCTGCTGACTGCCCTGTTTGCCAATGATCTGCCGATGGTGATGACGCTGACGTTCATCTTCGCCATCCTGATCGTCCTGTTTAACCTCATTGCCGATGTCCTCTACGGCTTGCTCGACCCAAGGATCCGCTATGACTGATCAAGCCATTACCCCCGAAGAGATCGAAACCTTTGGTGCGCTCACCGACAAAGAGCCGCAAAAGCCCCCGCGCAGCCAGTGGAAAGACATCTGGGACCAGTTTCGCAAACACAAAGGCGCTATGTTTGGGGGCGGCTTCCTGGTCTTTATCACGCTGGGGGTCATCTTTGGCCCGTGGCTATGGGATCTGGACCCCAAGACGCTGGACATCCGCAACAAGAACTGGCGGCCGGTCTACACACTCCTGTGGGATGACAGCGCCAAGGCAGGCTGGACCCATCCTTTCGGCACCGACCAACTGGGCCGCGATATTCTATCCCAGATGATTGCGGGCGGACAGGTTTCCATGGCGGTAGGTTGGCTTGCCATGGTGCTGGCATTGTTCATTGGCACCGCGGTTGGCGTACTGTCGGGCTATTTCAAACGGCTTGATTTCTGGCTGATGCGCTTTACCGATCTGGCGCTCTCGTTGCCAATCCTGCCACTGACCCTGCTGGCCGTGACGCTGTTCCGCCAGCCGTTGAACTCCCGTTTTGGCCCAGAGGGCGGCATGTTCATCCTGATCGTCGGAATCATCGGCCTGACCTCCTGGATGCAAACAGCACGGATTGTGCGCGGCGACATTCTGGCGCTGAAGGAACGCGAATTCATCCTCGCCGCCCGCTCTATCGGAACCACATCGGGCAAGATTATCCGGCGGCACCTGCTGCCCAACGTGATCTCGCCGATCATGGTCTCGGCCACTCTTGGCCTTGCCACGGCAATCATCACCGAATCTGCGCTCAGCTTCCTGGGTGTTGGCTTCCCGTCGGATTTCCCCACATGGGGCAAACTGCTGGCGGATGCTGTGCAGCGCATGCAGGACTATCCCGAACGTGTACTTCTGCCCGGCATCGCAATCTCCTTGACCGTGCTGAGTGTGAATTACCTTGGCGACGGGCTGCGCGATGCTTTGGACCCGCGTATTCGCGGACGCTAAACTGTGGGTGGGCCAATGGCCCGCCCTTTGCCACCGAAATAAGAACCGATACCGGTATCGAGGCAAACAGTTGCACCCCTTGTTCCGCGCATGGCGCAGGACAGGAACACAAGCCCCATAGACCCCAGCAAAACAGAACAGTTTCCCGACATACCCTCCCCAACCTCAACGCGAAAGCCTTGATCCCCACATCTTCCCCCTCCAGATAGAACAAATGTTCCAAAAGGAGACGGGCCATGTTTGAGACTTTCGAATTCGAAACACTGACCGCGCCGCAGGCATCTGTTTATTTCGCACTGATCATCGGTGCGATCTTCGGTTTGTTGGCCCAGATTACCAAATTCTGTTTCCGCCGTGCACTGGTCGGCGACGACCGCCGCGCCGCCGCCGGTGTCTGGTTCACTGCTTTGGCCGCCGCGATACTCGGCACTCAAGCCGCCGTGGCCGCCGGCTGGATCGCCTTTGACGATCACCGTTTCATGATCTCTGACATACCGGTGCTTGCCATCGCTTTGGGCGGACTTTTGTTCGGTGCCGGCATGGTGCTGACGCGCGGCTGTGTATCCCGTCTGACCGTGCTTACCGGCTCAGGTAACCTGCGCGCCGCTGTTGTTCTGTTGGTCTTTGCCGTTGTTGCCCATATGACGCTGAAAGGCGTGCTTGCCCCGGTCCGCACTTTCCTCGGATCTGTGACCGTTAACATGGGCGAATACACTTCCCTCGCCGCCCTGCCTGGGGGGGCCTGGCTGTGGACCGCTTTGCTTGTCATCGCTGCGCTGGCGATTGCAGTCCGGTCTGGAAATGGTGCGGGCACATTGGCCCTTGCCCTGCTGATCGGCTTTTTGGTCCCTGCCGCATGGGTTGGCACCGGCTTTGTTCTGTATGACGACTTTGACCCTGTTGTGATGGAAAGCCTTTCGTTTACCTCGCCTGCCGCCGAGACATTGTTCTGGGGCATTGCCAGCACCTCAATTACAGCCGGTTTCGGCACGGGCCTTTTGGGCGGTGTCATATTGGGCGCTCTCGCCTCAAGTCTGATCTTTGGCGGGTTTCAGTGGCAAAGCTTCGAAAGCCCCCGCCAGACCGGGCGTTACATCTTGGGCGCGGCCCTCATGGGTGTCGGCGGGGTGCTCGCGGGCGGATGTACACTAGGCGCGGGCCTCTCTGGCGTGCCGACCCTCTCGGTCGCAGCTCTGCTTGCCATCGGCATGATCGCTCTGGGCGCAAAGGCCGCCCAATGGATCCTCAGCCAAAGTGCCGCTTCAGACGCCGTACCATCAGCCACACACCACCCACAACCGGCAGTGTAGCCAATGCCAGCAAGGTGCCTTTGCTAACCCCAAAGGCACCGGCCAGCGGGTACAAAAGGTACCCCGCCAGCGAGACCGCGTAATAGCTGATCGCCACGACCGAAAGCCCTTCAACCGTCTTTTGCAACCGCAGCTGCAAATCGGCCCGCCTGTCCATGCTGGCCAGGATGTCCTGATTTTGCGCGGAACGTTCGACATCAACCCGCGTGCGCAGCAATTCGGAGGCACGAATGGCCCGTTCCGACATCGTTTTGAGACGGTTCTCTGTCGATTGAACCGTCCTCATCGCAGGGTCATAACGGCGCAGCATGAACTCGGCAAAACCCTGACGGCCCATGAAACGCTCTTCGCGCAAAACCTCGATCCGTTGTCCCACGATTGTCCGGTAGGCCCCTGTCGCTCCGAACCGGAAGGCAGTTTTCACCGCCAATGTTTCAAGCTCGACCGAGATGTCCAGAAGCGCGTGTAACGTATCCTCGGCCCGCGCCGCAGGGCCGCGCATCTGCGCCATCAATTCGGTCAGCTTCATATCCAAGTCGTTCAATTGGGGGGCCAGCCAGCGCACCATGGAAAAGCCAAGCATTGATGCTGCCTTATAGGTCTCGATCTCTAAAAGGCGTTGCACAATGCGACCCCTGCGCCGGTCGCCGGTCTTTTCATCCGTGAAAACCGCAATCCGTAAATGCCCTGCCGGATCAATGCGGAAATCCGATGCCACCACTGCGGCTCCTTCCAGCACCGATGCAACGGCAAGGCTTTCGGGAACAAGCCAATCCCCGAGGAGCGCGCTGATCTCGCTGGGCGCCTTTGGCATGGGCATCACCTGCAACAAGGCCGATGTGATCCGCCCGCCAGGTGCATCGGTAAGCCAATAGTCTGGAAAAACATCAAAAGCATCAGGCGCAAAGGGCCGTTCCTGCGCGCCATCCCTGAACACCGTATAGGTCACCATTTCGGTGTGCTGTTCCCACTTCAGCCAGTATTTGCCCATCTGACCGTAATAATGAGTCGCCTGCGGATCAGGCCGCGCCGCGCCATAGTGATCCAACAACGCGTACAAATGGCTGACGTCCTGGCCTTTATCGCGGCTGGCAGCATCCTCCGGCTGTTTGATCGCAAGGAAAACCGCACTTGAGGGGGCTTTGAGAGATGGAAAAGGACGCGCATGCAGCTCACCGCTGAGGGCGTAACGTTGGGGATAGTCTTTGATCGGGGCCATCGGCATGTTCCTGCATGGTCTAGCCCAACATATAGAGTGTCACTTAGAACTTTTCAAATAGTTATATTTTTCAACATCTTAACGGGATACATCGGTATACAATGCATCCTATTCATGCCGCCAGACCCGGAAGGCGCGCCCCGCAAATGTGCCAGCACTCAACGCGAGTATTGCGGCAAAACCGGCTTGAAACATGCTGTTGTCATAAACATCGGGCGCAACTGCCAAAAGCACGCCTCCCGCAAAGTTAGCCCAGAACACGATCATCATCACCAACAGCGTCAGATTTTCCCCCGCTAGCTGTACCATCCGCCCCTCGCGGTCTAGCAGCCAACGGGATTGCAGGTGATGGCCCGCACAAGCACCCAAGCCATAAAACAAAACAAACACCAGCCAAACCCAGACACCAGCAGGCAATGCCGCCACAGACCGCAATGCAAGGAGACCCAACAACGGCAACAGATAGATCAACAGAGCTGGTGCCGTACGCTCCTGCCGTGCCCGCAGTCCGACAAAGATTAGCAGCGCCAGCAACGGCCAAACCCAGATCGGTGCCCCTGTCAGAAATTGTGTCATGTCGTCTCTCCTTTGGTGCCTTTGGTGATCAGATTATCCATACGTTCTGATGCACGATCGGCCAGCATAGGTGCGTGAAACGGCCCCTTCGATACGCCATCAGCACTGCGCGAAATTCGCGCTTCGCGAATTGCGCCCCCCGCACGGCAAAACGCCCCACCATTTCTGGCAGGGCGTTTTTTTTCTATAACCGGAAATTTTTGAAATTTCCGGAACGTTTTCTTTAGAAGAAAACGGCTATTCTATCATCGCACCAAAGCTGCGTTAGTCGATCATCGGCAACAACTTGTCCAAAGACGCTTTTGCATCGCCATAGAACATCCGCGTGTTGTCCTTAAAGAACAACGGGTTTTCGATACCCGAATACCCGGTGCCCTGCCCGCGTTTGGAGACAAACACCTGCTTGGCCTTCCAGCATTCCAAAACCGGCATACCTGCAATCGGGCTGTTCGGATCATCCTGCGCCGCAGGGTTCACGATATCGTTTGAACCAATAACAATCGCCACGTCGGTGGTGGGGAAATCATCGTTGATCTCGTCCATCTCCATCACGATATCATAGGGCACCTTGGCTTCGGCCAACAGCACGTTCATATGCCCCGGCAAACGCCCCGCGACGGGGTGAATGGCGAAACGCACGTTCTTGCCCTGGGCCCGCAGCTTTTTCACCAGCTCGCTCACCGCGCCTTGCGCCTGTGCAACCGCCATCCCGTAACCCGGAATGATGATGACACTGTCGGCTTCGTTCAAGGCCGTGGCCACACCGTCGGCTTCAATCGCGATCTGTTCACCCTCAACCGCCATCTGTTCGCCCGCCGGGCCGCCAAAGCCACCCAAAATCACGGAAACAAA
>JBARCL010000124.1:0-1972 GCA_049794055.1 Sulfitobacter sp. | reverse complement strand
GTGTCTTTTTGATGCACGTGCCGAAGACATCGCGCATCTCTTTAACCCCGCGATGCTGGTCGAACGGGTGCGTTGGTGGATGCAAAAGAGTGCATACGGCGAATTGCACGGCGATGACCAACCGCTTGATCCAGCCCTTGCGCCTTCCTTTTGGAGCTTGGTCTTACCCCCAGATTTTGATGGTAGTTCTGACGGCTCGTATGCTGCGCTTCCCCAAACCAAACATCTGATTGCACCCATTATGCTTGTGCCATGGGATACAATTCCGTCTACAGACGTGCCGCAATACGCCTGCAGTTATGTCGTGACTGAGCCTGCAGACCATGGTGCGATGATAGACCTACCATCTAATGTTGCCGAACTGTTTGAGATTTATAACGAGCTTGGGGTCGATCTAACATCACGCATAAAGGCGTATTTCGATGCTGACTTGAACGACGTGACGCTTGTACGAAAACTCAGACAGAGCCTTCTTTTGCTGGTGACAACCCCACTGACGGACGTTGACGGCAGGGTGGGTGCCAAGACCACGCGAGCATTCTTAAGCCCAGAGGTGTCTCTTCTTGATGTGGCATCTGCGCTTGGTATCGCAAGTGACGGTGGTGATGCTATTGCACGCCTAGTGGGGCAACCGGTAGATCACGAGACCTTACGATCTTATGGGATCATGCCACTGAACGTCGTCGAGGGGTTCACCCCAGATCTCGCGCGCTCAGCGAGTGACCTAATTGAGGTTCCTACGGCCAATTGTGCAGCAATCGGCGTCGGTGCACTTGGGTCACAAACAGTGCTCAACCTCGCTCGCATGGGGCAATCAAAATGGCAGCTGATCGACCGGGACTTTGTGGCCCCTCACAACCTTGCTCGACACGCCGCGCCTGGCGCCCTTATTGGTTTCTCCAAAGCGGAAGTTATGGCTCAAGAAATCAACGGTCTATATCAGAGAGCCAACGCCATCGCGCATCATGCAGCGATTGATGGTGACGACACGGAAGAGTCAGTCGTTGCCGCACTACAAGAGTGCGAACGCATTTTCGACTTCAGTGCTTCCATTGGCGCAGCCCGTTGGCTTGCCTACAGCGCACACTTTCAGGCACCCGTAAGCTCTTATTTTGTGAATCCAAGCGGGATGGCCCTGATTGCACTGCATGAGGGCGCAAACCGTCACGGGCGGGATGGCATCGTGGAAATGGTATATTACACGCTGCTAATGACAGAGGAGAAGTTTCATGCGCACTTTGAAACGGCCGGTCAACTTCGAATTGGCAGTTGTCGAGATGTCAGTGTAGCAATTCCTCAATGTCGGATCGCGATGTTCGCTGGCTTGGCGTCCGGAGACGCCGAGGCGACGCATAAGCTAGCTGATCCTCGTGTTTCTATCTGGTCTTTCGATGCCGGTGGAGAAATAACAGTGCACCATCAGCCTGTGCCGCAGTTCGCGAGCATAACGCTCGGTGAATGGACAGTGAAAGTCGCACCCAATGTCGTTGAGGCCATCCAACATGCCCGGGGAGACGGCGACATCGAAACAGGTGGTATCCTTCTTGGCGGTTTCGATCTGAAGCGGCAGACACTTTTTGTGACCTCAGCACTACCAAGTCCCGGAGATAGTAGAGCGGGACGCACATATTTCGAACGAGGCGCACGCGGCGTCCAAAACGCCATTAGAAACGCAGAAACGATAACCATGCGGCATATTACATATATTGGCGAATGGCACACGCACCCCGCAGGTTCGTCAAGCCATCCGAGTGGTCTTGACAGAACGCTTCTTGGTTGGGTTGCAGATCTGCGGCAACTCTTCTTGATGCCGGGGTTGCTATTAATACTGGGGGAAGACGGTTTGCGAGCTGTTTTGCAGAAGGAAGGATATTCGGGTGAAGGCCTTTTATAGAAATTCCTCGAACATCATGGTTTAGAAGTAGACAGAGTTTAAAACCTATACTGAGCCTAAGCTAACCACCTTAATTTC
>JBARCL010000123.1:0-21712 GCA_049794055.1 Sulfitobacter sp. | reverse complement strand
GAAGACTGTAAGGAGGGGCGGTTTGTGGATGATATTGTGGACGAAAGCGCCGCGGCAGGATATGATTATGGCATGACCTCTCATCCCGCCACTGTCTCTGACAACTTGAACATCCTACCCAAGATGCCACCTTGGGTCACCTCAGGACGTGAAGATACCTTCGATTCTGTGACTTTTCGGTCGGGCGCGGCCCTGACGGTGCTTGATCAATTGGTAAGCGATCCGTCGCACGGTGTGCCTGTGAAATTGCTGGCCAACCAGCTTGCACTACAAGCGGCAACGGCGACGTCGAAACTGGAAGGACGACTGGCCCGAGAGGCTGATATCCGCGACGCGTATCACTTGTCGCCGCCAGGAGCGGCACGAGGCCCCGATGGCAATCTCTTGGCTTTTTGGCGGGATGCGGCAGGGCTCCGAATAACGCGGCGAGACTGGCAGGACGCAGTTCCAGGTCTGGTTGGCGCGGCGGTTGCCGCTGATGTCTTGGGGTGGATGGTGGCTGGTGCGACCCACGCAAAATCCCATGGGCCGCTGGCGGGCTGTGTTGCCGTGATGCGCGCGGTTCTCGAGGTGGATGATCGGGCTGAACGGATTGCATGTCTGCTCTCAGACATCATCGTTGCGCGGGCATTGAACTGGACGTCAGTGCTGCCGGTTACAGCACAACACCAAACAAAAACGATGTTGCGCGATCTGGTCGCGGACGGGCGGGGGGCGGATCTTAAAGTTCAGGCGCACCTTTTAGTCTCGATCGAAGGCACGATCCGTTTGGCGCGAGATCTATCATCACGGGCGAAGTTGCTACAAACAGCGGCTCCCAAGCTCCGGGCCAAAGGATCTGACGCGGCCGTTGCGCTGTTTCTGTCGGAAGATGCCGTCGCACCGTCAACGATGTTGTCACCAACAATCCAGGGTACCGCCATTCCGATGACCGATCGTGCGGCGCGCCGGTTCTGTGATCGGCTTGTCGAACTGGGCGTCGCGCGTGAGATCACTGGGCGGCCGACTTTCCGGCTTTATGGGATCGGACCATGACCTCCGATGCCAAACAAAAGCACTCAAAACCGAAGGAGGCCGGACGTGAAGGCGTCTTTGATCGAGAGCTGAAGGACCTGCCGCATGAGCTGCGCTGGCGCGAATGGATGGGGCGGATCGAGGCGGTGCTATTTGCCAGTGCCACGCCGGTTGGTCGCGATGAGCTGGCGCGCGTGGTGGGGCAGGGGGCTTTGGTCGAGATGCTGATCGAGGATATCCAAGCGGAGTTGTCGGCGCGGCCCTACGAATTGATGGAGTCTGCTGGCGGGTGGATGTTCCGGACAAAGACGCAGTTTGCTGAAGCTATCAAGGCTGTGGCTGATCTTGGGGATCAGACACTCGCGTTCACCGAGATGGAGATGGGCGTGCTCTGTGCCATCGCCTATCACCAACCCATCGACCGGGCAGGGCTCAAGGACATTTTCGGCAAGGAAGTCAGCCGCGATCTGCTGGCCCGGCTGCGGTTCAAGGATCTGGTTGCGTCGGGACCCCGGTCACCGCGGCCTGGGGCGCCGCATACGTTTGTCACAACGAAGACGTTTCTGGCGACGTTTGATCTGCAGACATTGCGGGACCTTCCGGAATTAGATTTGGCTGTTGGGACAGTAAAGGAGGGGATCTGACCAGCAAAGGTCTGAGGCTCTTCGCTTTCAAATGCCGTTTGATCTACGACCGGCGTGCCAACTCGAAAACTTGGCGAATTAACGTGACAACACCACTAAAGCTTCCAAGGAACCCGAAATCAGGCAAGTCCTTGAAATAAAATAGCCATCCACGAATTTCCCATGGGCTATTACTGCCAGTGTTGGTCCGGATCTGGCAGGGGGATCGCTGCAAGCAGTTCTTGGGTATAGGCCGCCTGAGGCGCGGTAAACAGCGTGGCGGTATCGCCTTCCTCGACGATCAATCCGTGATGCAACACAAGTATCCGGTCACAAAGCCGGCGAATAACCGAGAGGTCGTGACTGACAAATGCCAACGTCAGCCCCAGATCCCGCACCAGCTCTTCCAGAAGGTTCAGCACCTGAGCCTGCGAGGAAACATCCAGACCCGAAACAATTTCATCCGCTAGAATGAATTCGGGCCGCAGGGCGATCGCGCGGGCGATGCCAACCCGTTGCCGCTGTCCGCCGGACAGTTCATGCGGATAACGCGCGGCAAAACTGCGGGGCAGGCCAACCATGTCGAGGGCCTCGTTTACACGGGCATTCAAGTCCGTCATCCCGTGCAGTTTGAGAGGTCCGGCGATGATCCCGCCAACCCTGCGACGCGGGTTAAGCGAGGACATCGGATCTTGAAAGATCATTTGGAAACGCTGCCGCATGCCACGTAACTGGTCCTCGGTGGCATGGGTGATGTCGATCCCGTCGAAAGACAGGGTGCCGCTTGTTGGTTCGAGCAGCCGTAGCATGGCCCGGCCCAATGTGGATTTCCCCGAGCCGGAGCCGCCCACGATCCCCAGCACCGCACCCTTTGGCACGTCAAAGCTGAGCCCTTTCAGAACCTCAATGCGGGGCGCCGGCCCCAGCAATGGTTTCTTGGTCATGTCCGGAAAGGACAGGCGCAGGTCGCGAATTTCATACATCATCCGCCAGCCCTCATGTCATGTTCACGCACTTCTTGTTCGGTTATGTCGATCACCGCTTTAGGCACCGGTGTCAGGCTGCCGGTAGGGTCCGTATAGGTCGGTGTGGCGGCAAGCAGGGCCGCCGAATAAGGGTGGATTGGACGCGTAAAGAAACGGCGCATCCGGGCGTCTTCGACCACCTTCCCTGCATAGAGCACCGAAAGGGTGTCACAGGTTTTGGACACGACACCGAGGTCATGCGTGACAAACAGCAAGGCGGTGTTGTGCCGCTTTTGCATTTCGGCGATCAGCCGCAGGATTTGTTTCTGCACGGTGACATCCAGTGCGGTTGTCGGTTCATCCGCGATGATCAATTTGGGTTCTGCGGCAAAGGCCGATGCAATCAGGATCCGCTGGCGCATGCCGCCGGACAGTTCGTGGGGGTAGCTTTTCATCACACGGGCAGGGTCGGGAATATGTACCTCGCCCAGCAGTTCAATCGCACGGCTTTCCGCATCGGCCTTGCGCCAGCCAAGGATGTCCACCAGCCGACGCGCGATTTGTGGCCCGATCCGCTTGGACGGGTTAAGCGCCGTCAGTGGATCTTGGGGGATCAACGCTGCCTTGGCCCCGATCATTTTGCGCCGTTCCGAGACCGGCAGAGACGACAGGTTTATACCGTCCAGCCAGATCTCGCCGGAAGTGATCTGCAGGGCGCGGGGCAGCGTCCCCAGCACGGCCTTGCCGATCATAGACTTGCCTGCACCTGATTCACCGACCAACCCGTGCACCTGCCCTGCCGTCACATTCAAAGACACAGACCGCAGGATGGGCATGCCACCCTTCAACCGCACATTCAGGTTTTTGATTTCAAGAAAACTCCTCATCTCAACACCGGATCAAAGCGGTCTTTCAACCCTTCGCCAAGCTGGCTGAAACTGAGTACGGTCAGGAACAAGGTGACAAGCGGGAACACCAGAACCCACCATGCCTGATGTACTGAGGTACGCCCTTCGGCGATCATTCCGCCCCACGTCGGGCTGTCGGTCGAGATGGACAGGTTTACAAAGCTGAGGATGGCCTCGACAATAACGGCAATCCCCATTTCAAGCGTCAGGAGGGCAACAATGGTCGGCAGCACATTCGGCAGTATTTCCGTCAGCATCGTTCCAAAACGTGTCCGCCCTGCAACCTGTGCAGAGGCGACATAATCCATCGCACCCTGTGACATCGCTTCGGCACGAATGACGCGGGCAAAACGGGTCCAGTCGATCACCACAATGGCGATAATAATCGACATCAGGCCGGGCCCAAGGACGGCGATCAGAAGGATGGCAAAGAGCACCGGAGGAAAGGCCATCCAGATGTCGACAAAACGACTGATGATCCGGTCCGGCCAACCGCGGTAATACCCGGCAGCCAGCCCGAGTGTCGCGCCAACAAGGCAGGTCAGGCTACCCGCAATCAAGGCCACAATCAGAGCCAAACGTGACCCGTAGAGTATGCGGCTTAGGACATCGCGCCCCAGTGAGTCCGTCCCCAGCAGATGACCGGGTTCTGCACCTGCCATCCAGAATGGGGGCATGCGGCCAAGGAAAAGATCCTGTATCAAGGGATCCTTGGGGGCGATGAGCGGAGCGCAGAGGGCTGTCAGCGCCAGAACTGCAAGCCATCCCCCTGAAAGCCAGAGACGCAGACCTATGGGGCGGGTGACCTCGCTGCGGGCGTCACGCATGGCGCAGCTTTGGATTTAGCAGTACATAAAGCATATCAACGACCAGATTTACGATGGTGAATAAAAGGGCAAACAGGATTACAATGCCCTGAATCAGAGGAAGATCACGGTTGATCACCGCATCAATCGCCATATTGCCAAGACCTTCATAGCTGAACAGCCGTTCGATGATCACGGTGCCCCCCATCAAGAACGTAAACTGGACCCCAACGAGGGTCAGCGTGGGCAGAATTGCGTTTGGCAATGCCTCGCGGGTGATGACGTGGTTTTCGCCATAACCCTTGGTGCGCGCAAGCGTGACATAGTCCAGGTGCATGGTCTCCTTTAGAGACTGTTTTAAAAGCTGTGCGATGATTGCCGCTAAAGGAATGGCAAGCGCGAGAGCTGGCATGAACATATGGCCGACAAGATCGGCAATAACGTCGAAGCGCAGTCTGATAATGGCTTCGAACAGATAAAAGTTTGTGGTAAAGTCGATGTTGAGCGCGGGTGAGATGCGACCCGAAATGTGAAACACCGGCCAAAGCACCCCAAAAAGCAAGATTAACACCAATCCCCAAAGGAAATCGGGGATCGACAGGGCCATGCCTGCGGTAACATCGACCACTGCATCGCCTTTGGTTTCGCGGAATCTGGTGCCCATTAAGGCCATCGCACCGCCAACCAAGGTGGCAATTGTGAGCGCGACAATGGACAGTTCCAACGTCGCCGGCAGGCGGCTTAGGACCAGACCGGCCACGGGCTGGCGCGTCGAGATCGAGGTGCCGAAATCGCCTTGCATCACACCGGAAAGCCAGATCACGAATTGCTGGAAGATCGATTTATCGAAGCCGTATTGCGCCTGCAGCCGCGTAATGTCGGCTTCGGTGGCGCCGGGGGGCAGCATCATGGCGATCGGGTTGCCGGGCACCACGCGGATCACGACAAACACAATCACTGCGACGCCAAAAAGCGTTACGGCAGTGGTCAGGAGCCGGATCAATATATTTCTGAAAACTGTCATGAAAGCCTGTCAAAAAAGGACGGGGCTGCCTTGTAACAGCCCCGCCAGTCAGGAAGAACAAAGTTAGGAACGGGTCATCAGATGCGGCAGCAATGCGCCGGACCGGTGTGGAACGACGTTCACGCCCGCAGCATGCACGATGGGTTGCACATACTGCAGGAGCGGGATCACCTCGGCATTTTCTGCAATGCTGAGGTCGACGTCTTTCCAGCCTGCGATGCGTTTGTCCTCATCTGCCTCGCCCCAGAGTGGCAGGATTTTATTAAAGGTGGCTTCACCGTCCCAGACCGAATGCGGCGAGGGGCCAAACATGGCAAATCCGGTCGAGGTTGTCGGATCGCCCACTGAGTTGCCCCAGTTGTAAAACGCCGCTGGCGCCAGTTGATCCGCCGCCCGCAGTTCGTAATGCTTGGCGATCTCGTACACCTCGATCTCGGCTTCGATGCCGACCTTGCGCCACAACCCGACGATGGCTTGCACCATCTCATAGTCCTTGGGTTTGAAGCCTTTCGTGGTCTGGATCTTGAATTTCACCGGATTGTCGGTGCTGAACCCGCTGTCGGCCAGTAGTTTCTTGGACAGTTCGGGATCATAAGCAACCTTGATGCTGTCATCAAAAGCCACGTAATCCGGGGTTTGCAAGGTGTCGATCGGAACGCCATAGCCGGACAGCAGGCGGTCTACGATCAATTGCTTGTCAATCGCATGCGCGGCCGCTTTGCGCACGTTAGGGTCTGTCATGGCCTCGATATCGTTCAGAAAGATCATGCCGATGTCAGAAATCGGTTCGGCCACACCGGCCAGCCCGTCCTTGGTCTTCAAGCGGTCGAATTCTTCGTAGGGAATTTCAAGCGTGACATGGGAATTGCCCGATTCCACCTCGGCAACACGAGACGCGGCATCGGTGACGAATTTGATCGTCACGGTTTTGAATTCCGGCGCGCCGCCCCAGTAATTCTCGTTGGCCTTAAGGCGAACAAAGGCGTTGCGCTCGAATTTCTCAACCATATAGGGGCCAGACCCGACGGGGGCGGCTTCGAAACCATCGGCGCCGACTTCTTCATAATATTTCTTGGGCATGACATAGCCGGTCAGGAACGACATCCACTTAAAGAAAGTCGGCTCGTATTCCGGCATGTCCGCGGTCACACGGTTGCCGTCTGCCTTGATATTGGTGATCTTGCCCCAGATGAACTGGATCGGGCTACCGGTGTCAGGGTTTGCGACACGGGCCAGTGACCATGCGACGTCTTCTGCTGTCAGCGGATCACCGTTGTGCCATGACACACCTTCGCGCACGTCCATCCAGATGGATTTGTTGCCGTCGCCCCACCCATAATCGGTGATAATGCCGGACCCGAACGTCAGATCAGGATTTTGCGGGATGAACAGATCGAATACCGATTGGTAAAACCCCTGGATCGTCGGGTTCACCGCAGACAGGCCCACGGTCGGATCCCAGCTGGGCAGGTTAACATTATAAGCAATAACCAGTTCGTCGATGGCTTGGGCAAATGACGGTAGACCGACAGTTGCAAAGGCAGCTGCGGCGGCTGTGGTTTTTAACAGGCTTCTTCTAGACAGTTTCATGTGGTTTCTCCCTTGTTAGTTTCTGTTTTTCAATTTCCGACAAGCTTTTTGGCAAGCATGGTCCCCGATCCTGCTCCCGTTCCGGCGCCGGGCCAGACGGCGGCGCCCGTGTGATATAGGTTTTTGATTGGCGTCGTACCGTCTGCATGTCCACGGGCCGGGCGGTTCATGAAATGCTGGTGCAGGTGATGGCTGCCGCAGACCTGATCGCCGCCGACAAGATTGGGGTTCTCGGCCTCCAGCATGTCAGGCGTTACAATGTGCTGTCCAAGTATGTTGGATCGTGTTCCCGGGGCATAGCGTTCGAGGATATTAAGAGCGCGATCCGCAAAGGGTTCTGCGGCATCCTGCCAGTTCTTGTCAGCAATAGTGTCGGCTGTGTCGCCTTTGATCTGGCCAGGCACCATACGGACTTGCAACCACAACACATGTTTGCCTGCGGGGGCACGTGACGGATCAACAGCCGTCGGTTGACCGCAGACAATCACCGGTTCATCCGGTAATTGACCGGCTTTGGCTTGGCCATAGGTGCGGGCCATCTGATCTAACGACGGCGCAACATGAACATAGGCAAAACGCTTGAGTTCAGGCGCGGACCAATTGGGCAGGGCATCCATTGCGAGATGAATCATCATCGTGCCGGGGGCGTGTTGATACTTGGCCATGGCGTTGTCATGGCGGGTATCACCCGTGGTGCCGGTCAGCTTTAACAGGGCAGAAGGAGAGACATTGGCGATCACGGCCTTTTCGGCCTCGACCAGCGTACCATCCGCGAGAATGATGCCAAAAGCGCGGCCCGCTGCATGTTTGATGCCAGTCACTTTGGTTCCACAATGTACCACACCGCCGCGCGATTCGATCATGTTGACCATGGCTTTGATCATCGTGTCCGCACCGCCTTGGCCCAACACCATGCCAAAGGCCTGACCCGCCATTGCTTCAAGATAAGGAAACACTGCGCCGCCTGCGATGTCAGGGGCAAAGTCAAGATGCATGCCCCACGCCGCAAGGGTAGCTTTGACATGGTCGGATTCGAATGTCTGGTCTAACCAGGCCCGGGGCGACATCATCAGGAAACGGGCCAGGTCGAGCGTGCCACCGCCCCCGCGTTTACGCCAGGTTTTCCAACCCAGGGATGAAATAGCGCGCAAGTTCATCGGCGATCCGAGGACACCGAAAATCGATTCGGCGTCCCGTGGGAAATTCTCTGTCAGTTCGGCCCAAGCCGTCGCATCAGCATCTGAAAATCCACGTACACGCGCCGTTGTCAGGGCGACATCGTTGGATATGCCCAGCCAACGGCCATCCGGGAAAACAGAGGCGAAGGGATTGCCCGTGGGAGCAAAGCCCAGCCCGTGTTTGGCAAGTTCAGCAGCGTTTTCTGTGTGAAAGACCGATCCTGCAAACAAAGACAGGTTCATGGCGGCCCAGTCATGGCGAAACCCCAGCAAGGTGTAAGCGCCGGTCTTGACCGCGCCGCCTGCCTCGCCGGCCTGTTCATACACGGCCACCTTCCAGCCACGCGCAGCAAGATGGCATGCGCAGGCCAGTGAATTGTGGCCCGCTCCGATTATGACTGCGTCCGGCTTTATCGACATCTTTGTTTGGTCCCCCCGTGATAAGATAATTGCAAATGCATGTAAATTTGTCTAGCATTGATTCAGGATGCAACTGCGAGGCGAACTCGCGACTTTCAGGGGAGAATGAAATGAACGGATCAGATGTAGTAGGTAATCTGGGGGCGATGCTGCTCTCTGGCGGGGTTGAAGTTGTTGACCTTACGGGCGTTTTGGGGCCGGAAACGCCAATCATTCAGCTGCCTGCGGATTTTGCCAAGGCAACGCCCAAGGTCGAGATCCACAAGATCAGCGAATATGACAATGATGGCCCATTTTTTGCGTGGAACTGGATGGTTCTGGGTGAACATTCCGGCACGCATTTTGATGCGCCGCATCACTGGATCACCGGCAAGGATCACGCCGACGGTTTTACCGACAAGTTGGACGTTCAACGGTTGGTCGCGCCGGTGAATGTGATTGATTGTTCTGCGCAATCTGCCGAGAACGTCGATTTCTTGCTGACCGCTGATGGTGTGAAGGCTTGGGAAGCGGAGCACGGAGAGATTGGTGAAGGCGAGTGGGTTGTAATGCGCACCGACTGGGATTCGCGCGTCAATAACGAAGCGGAGTTCCTGAACGCGGATGAGACCGGTCCGCATTCCCCTGGCCCGACACCGGATTGTATTGAATACCTGCTGAGTAAAAAGATCGTTGGCTGGGGCACGCAATGCATCGGTACAGACGCGGGCCAAGCGGGCGGGATGGAGCCGCCTTATCCGGCGCATAACCTGTTGCATCGGGACAATTGCTTTGGGCTGGCTTCGCTTACCAATCTGTCCAAATTGCCGGCCAAGGGCGCGATCCTGATCGCCGCGCCGTTAAAGATCAAGGACGGCTCCGGATCACCGATTCGTGCGTTGGCTCTGGTTCCAAAGGCCTGAACGGAGTGGCTGCGTTTGATCATTTGATTGTCGGGTCGGGCATCAATGCATTGGTGGCGGCCGCGATGCTATCGCGTAAGGGTGATAGTGTGCTTGTGGTTGAGCGCGAGGATCGTATCGGGGGCTGTATGTACACCTCCGATGCGGTGACACTGCCAGGGTTTCACCATGATGTAATGGCGGCAACTTTCGTGTTGTTTCTGACCAGTCCGGCCTATGCCGGTCTGGCTGACGATTTGGGTACACACGGGTTGGAGTTTTGCCACAGCGCCTATCCTACCGCTGCTTTGCGCCCGGACGGATCCAGCCTTGTCTTGGGGATGGACCGCGCGGCAAATGTCGCGGCGTTTAACCGCTTCGGGGCGGGGGATGGCGATCAGCATGCAGCGGATGTGGGCGCAATTGAAGCGGATGCAGAATTCCTGTTTGCGCTCTTGGGCCAGCCGTTGTGGTCGCGCCAGGCAATGATGTTGCTGGCAAAACAGGCGTGGAAAAAGGGCCTTGGCCCGCTTAAGGCGTGGTTTGGTGAGGCGATGGAGCCGTCCCGCGGCTGGCTTGAGACGCGTTATGCCTCGGCGGAGGTTCAAGCACTTTGGGCTGCCTGGGTTCTGCATGTGGGTCTGACGCCAGAGGCGAGCTATGGCGGACAAATGTCACGGGTGATTGCCTTTGCGCTAGAGGCGGCGGGCGCACCTGTGGTGAAAGGCGGCGCAGGACAGGCCGCAGTGGCGTTCCGGTCCCTTATCGAAGCAAATGGCGGGATTGTGCGTACCGGAATAGAGGCCACGAAAGTTATCGTCGAAAATGGTAAAGCCCTTGGAATAGAGACGGCACAGGGCGAAAAAATCCTGGCCGACAATATAATTGCCAGCACGGCACCGGAGCAACTATATGACGGGTTGCTTGCCGGTCAATCAAACCCCGAAACGGCAAAGAGATTCCGCCACGGGCGTGGAAATTTCCAACTGCATTATGCATTGGACGGACAGGTGGAATGGCAAAGTAAAGGTCTGGAAGATGTCGCGTTGATCCATCTGACAGACGGCATTGATGCGGTGTCGAAATCCAGCAACGAAGCCGAGCGGGGAATGCTGCCCGCCGTGCCGACGATCTGCGTTGGTCAACCGAACCGGCTTGACCCCAGCCGTTGTCCTGAGGGGAAAGCGGTCCTGTGGTTGCAAATTCCCGATGCGCCAAGCGTCATTAAAGGCGATGCTGCGGGCCAGATCGAGACAGTGCCGGAGTGGAGCCCGCAGATGCGCGACGCTTTTGCGGACCGGGTCGAGGGCATCCTTTCAGGCCACATCAAAAACTGGGATCAGATCAAGCTAAAGCGGCGGGCCTATTCGCCACGCGATCTGGAAGAGCTGAACATCAATCTTGTGGGCGGGGATCCTTATGGTGGTGCATGCACCCTTGATCAGTTTTTCCTCTGGCGGCCCGTAGCCGGGCAGAGCAATAACACGACGTCCGTGAGAAATCTCTATCACATTGGTGCATCGACACATCCCGGGCCGGGCTTGGGCGGTGGTTCAGGTTTGAACGTAGCAAAAGGATTGGGCGCATGAATGAACCTGTTACCCCGCGTGATGATGTGCCAAATCTTGGCAAAATGGGCCTTGATAACTTTGCGCCCTATCTGATGAACCGGATCATCGGCCGCTATAACGCGGCTGTTTCAAGCGAAATGGCAGAACAGGGGCTAACCACGCCGCAGATGCGTTCGCTTGCTGTCTTGTCGGTTATCGACGGTATTATGATCCGCGAACTGGCGGTTTATGCGGTTGTGCAGCAATCGACCTTAAGCAGGGCGTTAGACACATTGGATCAAAACGGTTTGATCCGGCGTGAGACAGACCAACAAGACAGCCGCGCCACGCGGGTGTTCATCACCGACAGTGGCCGTGCGGTCTATGACCGGCTTTGGCCGCATATGTCTGCCGCCTATGATGCGATGTTCAACGGTATCGACGAAAAAGAAAAACGTGCCTTTGTTGGCACGTTGCAAACCATATTGCGCAACATTCGCAAGCATGACTTCTAAGGAGCAAAAATGGCGGAACGTTCATTCAAGGCGGAGGTGGAACACCTGCGTAAAGGCGACGGAGACGTCTTTACCGGCGAGGGGATTCTGGCGATCACCAAAGCTTTGTTGGAAAACGGAGTGGGCTATGTTGGCGGGTATCAAGGTGCGCCGATCTCCCATTTGATGGATGTGCTGGCAGATGCAGAAGAGTTGATGGGCGAACTTGGCGTTCGGTTTGAGGCGAATGCGTCCGAGGCCGCGGCCGCGGCAATGCTGGCCGCATCGGTGCATTACCCGATCCGTGGTGCGGTGACTTTCAAGGGGCCGGTTGGCGTTAATGTCGCCTCGGATGCCTTGGCGAACCTGTGTTCATCCGGAGTGAACGGCGGGGCGCTGATTATTGTCGGCGAAGACTATGGCGAGGGATCGTCGATCATGCAGGAACGCAGCCACGGGTTTGCCATGAAATCGCAGTTCTGGCTGCTTGACCCGCGCCCGAACCTGCCGTCGATCACCAAGGCAGTGAAGGACGGTTTTGAACTGTCCGAGGCAAGTAACACGCCGGTAATGTTGATGGTGCGGATCAGGTCATGCCATGTCACGGGCAGTTTCGCGACCCGTGATAACGTGCCGCCGCCGCTGACGGTCAAGGATGCCATTGCCAACCCGCAGTCCGATTTCAACCGCGTCGTGCTGCCGCCGATGTCCTATGTGCACGAACAGGACAAGATCAAAAACCGCTGGCCCGCTGCGGAGAAGTTCATCGTTGAGAAAAAGCTGAACGAGGTGTTTGGGCCAAGGAACGCCAAGCTGGGCATCGTTGTGCAGGGTGGCATGTATAACGGATTGATCCGCGCTTTGCAGCGGCTTGGGTTGGCTGATGTCTTTGGCAAGACCGAAGTGCCGATCTATTGTTTGAACGTCACTTATCCCATTGTTAGAGACGAATTTGATGCCTTCTGCGATGGCAAGGACCATGTGATGGTTGTTGAGGAAGGCCAGCCGGAACACATTGAACAGCAGCTTGGCTCCTTCCTTTATCGGGCTGGTCGCCGTCTGAAACTTTATGGCAAGGACGTCTTGCCGATGGCAGGTGAATATACCGGTCAGGTGATGCTTGACGGTGTGACCGCATTTCTGAAATCTGCCGCGCCTGATATGTTGCCCGGTCAGGTGCGGGCGCCGAATATGGAAATGCCGCAGGTACCGGACCTCAGCAAAACCGTGCCGATCCGTCCACCCGGGTTTTGTACCGGTTGCCCTGAGCGGCCGATTTTTGCGGGAATGAAGCTGGTCGAACAGGAATTGGGAAAACACCAGATCACCGGCGACATTGGCTGCCATCTGTTCGGATCCCTGCCGCCGTTCGAGATTGGTGGCGCGACCATGGGATACGGGTTGGGCCCTGCGGCAAATGCCGCCTTTGACGGGGGCGGTGAACGTCGCGCAATTTCCATACTGGGCGACGGTGGGTTTTGGCATAACGGGCTCAGTTCCTCTATCGGGAATATGGTGTTTAACAAATCCGACAATGTGGTGGTGATCGTCGACAACTATTATTCCGCCGCCACCGGCGGGCAGGATGTGCTGTCAAGCCGTGCGCAGAATGACACCAAGTCCACAGGCAATCCAATATCGGCGGCGCTGAAAGGCGTGGGTGTGGAATGGGTGCGCCAGATTGATCATACCTATGATGTGAGCCATGTGCGTGACACGCTGAAAGAAGCACTGACAACGGATTTCAAAGGACCGAAAGTCATTGTTGCCTCTTCGGAATGTATGCTCAACAAGCAGCGGCGTGAGAAACCGATCAGGAACGCGGCGATCAAGGAAGGGCGACGCGTGGATGTGCCGCGCTTTGGTGTGGACAGTGATATCTGCACCGGCGATCACGCCTGTATCAGGTTGTCGGGTTGCCCGTCCCTTTCACTGAAACGGCTGGATGACCCGCTGCGGGATGACCCGATTGCACATATCGACCAGACCTGCGTGGGCTGCGGAAATTGTGGTGAAGTTGCCGATGCCGCTGTTCTGTGCCCGTCGTTTTATCGGGCTGACGTGGTGCATAACCCAAGCGGGTTCGAGAACTGGCGTGCCGGTTTGCGCAGCAGGATCATCAGCTGGTTACAGACCCGGCGCGATGACAGGCGTCTGCGGCTGGAGGGTGCGGTTCAATGAATATGGCATTGTCGCAAAAGACGCCCGATGCACGGGTTGGCCAGATCATCAAGTTGGTCATCATGGCCGTGGGCGGACAGGGCGGGGGGGTGCTGACCAGCTGGATCGAAACGGTTGCACGGTCGCAGGGGTTTACCTGTCAGGCGACAAGTGTGGCGGGCGTATCCCAACGCACCGGAGCCACGGTTTACTATGTCGAGATGATGGCCGCGGCGGATCAGTCGCCGGTGTTTGCGTTGGCCCCATCGGCAGGGGATGTTGATATCCTGATTGCTTCCGAGATGATGGAGGTTGGACGGTCGATCATTCGCGGTTTTGTGACACCGGATCGTACAGTGTTGATCGGGTCGACCCATCGTGCGCTGGCGGTGTCGGAAAAGATGGCGCCGGGTGACGGTATCGCGAATGCCGATGAGGTAGTTGCCGCGGCAGAGATTGCCGCGCAACAGCTTATCCTCGCGGATATGGACCGGTTGGCGGTGGAGCAAGGTTCGGTTATTTCTTCCAGCCTGTTCGGAGCGCTTGCCGGATCCGGGGCGCTGCCTTTTCCGCGTGATGCCTTTGAAGATGCCATCAGGGCAAGTGGCAAGGGCGTTGAAGCGTCTTTGCGGGCCTTTAACGCGGGGTTCGAGGTGGCCCTGAACGGCGCTGTTGAGACCGATGTTGAAGGGTCGAACGCGGCACCGGTTCTAAAAGGCCCGCCTGTTGAGATGCAGACGTGGCGGGAGCTGGTTGCGCGCACAAAGGTTTTGCCCGAACCCGTGCGTGATATGGGTTTGGCGGGGTTGACCAAGGTCGTTGATTTTCAGGACTGTGCCTATGGCGCTGCCTATCTTGACCGGTTGGCCGAGGTGATCGCGCGTGACAGCGCGGCACAGGATTGGCGGTTAAGTGTCTCTGCGGCCAAATATATCGCAAATGCGATGGCCTATGATGATATTATCAGGGTGGCTGACCTTAAGACCCGTGCGCCGCGTCTGGCACGCATCCGCGAAGAGATGGGGGCAAAGGATGCCAATCTGGTGGAACTGACCGAGTTCTTTCATCCCCGTGCCGAAGAGGTGGCCAGCCTGATGCCTGCCAGGATGGGTGCTTCATGGGAGGCCAACCCCAAACGTATGGCTTTGCTGAACCGGCTGTTCGGAAAGGGGCGGCGACTACGCACCCATACTTTGCCTGCGTTCCTGATGTTGCATTTTCTCGGGGGGCTGAAGGGCTATCGTATGAAAACGCGCCGCCATCAGGTTGAAGTTGCGCATCTGGATGCTTGGCTTGCAGATTGTCTGGAGGTTCTGGAAAGTGACTATGCGCTGGCGGTAGAGATGTTGAAAAACCGGCGGCTGGTCAAAGGCTATTCCGATACACATGCACGCGGCCTGACGAAATTCAGCAGCGTGATGGGGGCAGCGGCCTTGTTGAACGGTCGTGAGGATGCGGCGGCATGGATGAACCGATTGCGCGAAGCGGCCTTGCAGGACCCGGAAGGCAAGGCGCTGGACGGGGCATTGCGCACGGTGCGGAGTTTTGTCTGAAGCGCCACTGTAACGGCCCAGAAAAAGCTGTAGGTTGCAGGTGATATGAGCGAGTCACCAACACCTTTGAAGAAAACAACTACGATCCTGATCGTTGCGGCGGGACGTGGTCGGCGGTTTGGCGCGGAAACGCCCAAACAATATCTGCCAGTTGCAGGTGTCTGCGCCTTTCGCCGTTGTCTGGAAACCTTCCTGACGCTGCCCGAGGTCACTTTGGTACAGACGGTGATCCACGCGGATGATAGGGACCTTTATATGCAGGCATTGGAGGGCTTGGCTGACAGCCGGGTCCTGCCTGCGGTGGTCGGGGGCGAAACGCGGGTGCAGTCGGTGATGAACGGATTGCATGCGCTGGCAGATCATACGCCTGACTATGTGTTAGTGCATGATGCCGCGCGCGCTTTTGTGACGGGGCGCATTGTGCGTGACGTCATGGATGAGCTGGCCCATTCCGATGCAGCCTTTGCCGCCTTGCCGGTTGTCGATGCGCTGTGGCGGGCAGAAGATGGCGCTGCAGTCGCCCCTGTGACGCGGGACGGTTTGTGGCGGGCGCAAACGCCGCAGGGGTTCCGCTTTGGTGTCTTGTTGCAGGCCCATCTGGCCTATCAAGGGGATGCCGCGGATGACGTAGAGATTGCGCGCGCGATGGGAATACAGGTAAAAATTGTGCGCGGAGATTCTGCGAATTTCAAAATCACCACGCCTGATGATTTACAGCGGGCAGAGCGGTTTGTGGCTGGCGATAAAGACCCGGGATCGCGGTTATAAAAAACCGGTGGCCCGAAAGCCCGTGTCGTGCAAGAATGCCGCTGATTTAAGCCAAACCGACCTTGCCCGGATTTTCGAGCGTACAGGAGAATATAATGATTTTTTTGAAAAGCTTACGTGCAACCACCAGTGCATTCCTTTTGGCCGCTATTATAATATTGATGGCCGTCGGTGATCGCGCAAATGCGCAACAGAACCCGTTTTCCGGTGGCTGGACATTACAGCCAGAACTGTCGGCATTGAATTTCCAATCGGTCAAGAAACAGACCGTTGTGGAATCGAGCAGCTTTGCCACACTAGAAGGGTCGATCGGGCCCGATGGCGCAACCGAAGTGCGCGTACTGCTGGATTCAGTCGATACCAAGGTAGACCTGCGCAATGTGCGAATGCGGTTCCTGTTCTTTGAAACTTTCAAGTTCCCGAACGCAACCATCACAACGAAGATTGATGCGGCACTGTTGGATGATCTGGCGGCTGTACGTCGCAAGACAATACCCGTCACTTATACGATGGATTTGCACGGGGTGAGCAAAACCTTTGACGCTGATGTTGCCGTGACCCTGCTGGATCAAGACCTTGTGTCCGTTGCCAGCACGACACCGATTTCGGTGAGTGTGGGTGATTTCAACCTGACTGAAGGGTTGGGCAAGCTGCAAGATGCTGCAAGTGTAACCATCATCCCCTCAGCCACCATTTCGTTTGATTTTGTCTTTGGCCGTAACAGCACCACGGCTGCTGTGGCACCTGCGGCAACAGAGAAGCCAAAATCCGTTGCGCTTGAGGTCGAGGGGGATTTTGACCGTGAGGCTTGCAAGGGCCGCTTTGAAATCCTGTCACGGACCGGAAACATCTATTTCCCGTCGGGCAGCGCGCGTCATGACGCCAAAAGCGAACCCTTGTTGAACAGCCTTGCCGATATCATTGCCCGCTGTCCCAACATGGTTGTCGAAGTCGGCGGGCACACGGACTCTGTAGGGAGCGATGCGACCAACCAAAGCTTGTCGGACAAGCGGGCGTCGTCGGTCAAGCGGTATCTGGAAACCCGTGGCCTTGACCCGAATGTGCTGGTCAGTAAGGGTTATGGCGAAAGTACCCCGATTGCGACAAACGATACCACAAAAGGGCGTTGGGCGAACCGGCGGATCGAATTCAAAGTGCTGAGCAACTGATGAAAAAGGGCGTTTGACGTGAAAGTAACGATTGGCCGGATGGCGCTTTCGATTGCCATGTTGGTATGGGGCATGGCGCAGGCTGTGACGGCGCAAACCGATGCGCCGCGGATAGCGCTGATTGTCGGCAACGGGAGTTACAGTGCGGTGACGCCGCTGGACAATCCGGTGCCTGATGCAGAATTGATGGCAAAGACGCTGGAGGCCCGCGGTTTTGCGGTGACGGTGTTGTCGGACGCCAATCAGGTGACGATGAACCGCGCCATTGCCCAATTCGGTCGTGACCTGCGCAAGGGCGGAAAAGAGGCGACGGGCCTGTTTTATTACGCGGGCCATGCGGTGCAATCATTCGGGTCGAATTTCCTTTTGCCAACCGATGCCAGCCTTGGCAATGCGGCCGACCTCAGCCTCGTTGGTGTGCCCGCACAGGCGGTGCTGCGTCAGATGTTTTCGGCTAGGAACAAGACCAATATCGTCATTCTGGACGCTTGCCGGAACAATCCGTTTGATGCCATTCCGGAACTGAATGATAACGGTTTGGCCGAGATGAAATCGCCTACCGGCACGTTCTTGGCCTATTCTACAGCACCCGGTGCGGTGGCGCTGGACGGGGCAGACGACAACAGCCCGTTTACCAAAGCGCTGGCTGATCAAATTACTGTCCCGGGCGTGCCGATTGAACAGATGTTCAAAAACGTGCGCGTCAAGGTCATTGCCGAAACCGGCGGACAACAAACCCCGTGGGACAGTTCATCCCTGACGGGGGATTTCTTTTTCACCGCCGGTGTCCCCTTGAGTGAGGAAGAGCAAGCAGAAGAGCAGCTTTGGGCATCGGTCAAGAATAGTACAGATCCGGTACCGGTCGTGTTGTTCATGCGGGGTTATCCAAACAGCAAATACATCGAAGAGGCGCGGCAGTTGCTGGATCGTATCGTCGATGCAGAACGTACGCCGGCGGTCGAGCCTGTCGACACGACAGCCGAGCAGGAGCGACTGATCGGTGTTGCCCAAAGCACTGGAAATGTTGCCGATTACGAAGCCTATCTGGCGGCCTTTCCCGAGGGGATCTATGCCGAGTTCGCAGCATTCGAGTTGAAAACGCTGGCAGAAAAGGTGGAACGTGACGCGGCACAAACTGAGACCGCGCAGACCCAGACGGCAGAACCTGTTGTGGTCGCGTCCCGTGCGGCAGCAGCCCCGATGGGTGCCGAACTGACCTTCCAGATGCCTTTCAGCAATGGCGGTGCAGCAATCACGGGTAAGAGCATCGAAGAACTGGTCAACCTATCGCCGATATTTCCCCCGATCGAAGGCTTGCCCGAGGAGTTGTGGAAGGATCAGACCTGTAGCAATTGCCATCAGTGGACCAAGGATGCGTTATGTACACAAGGCACCACTTACGTAACCGCGGCTGATGACACTGCCGTTTCGAAAAAGCATCCCTACGGCGGTGACTTCAAGCTGAACCTGCGGGCCTGGGCGTCGGGTGGATGTAAATAGGGCGTTCTCGCATTATCTACCACCGATTGCCGGGCCCGCGATTTGAAGATAGCCGGTTCTGATGCAGACACCGGCAATCAGCTATAAACGCCACCGTTTTCCATCTAATATCATTGCCCATGCGGTCTGGCTGTATGTCCGATTCAATCTGCGCTTGCGTGAGAATGAGGAGACGCTGTTGGAACGAGGTATCGCCGGTTCATATCAGACGATCCGGCGGTGGGTTTGCAAACTTGAGCCGTAGATTGCACGTAACTTGCGGCGCCGTCAGGCGCGCCCTGGTGATGTCTGGCATCTGGATGAGATCCTGCAACCCAAGCGCGACAAGCGGGCTGCAAAACGGTTGCTGATCCGCCTGATCAAAGTCACGAGCTGCCCAACGGATCATTTCTTGAACGGACGGTCGAGTATCTGTCTTGGTCAAGGGCGTTTTAGTTGCCAATCGCGTTGTTCTCGCAAGAGCGTATTAGCAAGAACGACAATGCGGCGCATGACGGCGGTGATTGCAACTTTCTTCGCTTTTCCGGTTTTGAGTAGATCTAGATAGACGACCTTGAGATCTATATTGAAGCGAATGGCGACCAGTGCAGGCATGTATATCGCGGGGCCGAAGCGTTGACCTTCCTCCAATGATCTGGTCTTTCCCTTGCCATATCTCCGATTGCTGCGTCATTGGGTCGAGCCCCGCAAGTGCTGCGATCTTTTTGCTATCGAGATGGCCAAGTTCTGGCATATCGATCAACATGGTCGTTGCAGTCGACCGACCAAAATCCAACGGTATCTTTGGTCATCATTTCTGTTTGCCTATGCTCGTCGTTCGGGCCCAAAGCCCACGTATCCGTTCAGGTCCTAAGAAAAGACGGGGGGGTCGTCGAACTCGACCGCAGTCCTAAAAGATCAAGCTCCGCACGACGCCACCCCCATCACTGCCCCGCAGTTTGCGGTGCTGGGAAGGGGCCCCCTTTTTGCCTCAGGAACCAAGATTTGCATAAGACAAGCTCCGCCTGAGCAAAATATGCGGACGCTTTACAAAGGATCTCGTTGGCCTGCGTCAACTCGCGGTTCTCGCGCTCCAAAGCCTTCATCTTCTCAGGTTTTTCGTGTGTGATACCGCCGCGATGACCCGTATCAACCTCGACCTTCTTGACCCATTCGTTCAGCGTATGCGGCGCGCAGCCAATCTTCGATGATATCGACACAATCGCTGCCCAACGGCTCTCATGCTGCCCTTCGCGATTCAAGACCATCCCCACGGCACGTTCGCGCTCTTCGGGTGTGTATTTGTTCGTTGTCTTGTTCATGATGCTCCATCCTACTCAAGAGTTGGAGCTTCCGGCAAACCCGGCGCGGTTCATTTCTGACGAGAGTGACAGGTTTGATCGGTCTTCTTTCTGCGTAGCTAGTCAGTAAACACCGGCCACCTTTGCCCGCAGACGAATAAGTGCCAAAACTGTGTCGATCGTGGGTGTCGGTACTTGGGTGAGCTTCCCCAGCTCCTGTACGGAAGTGACCAGTGCGTCGATTTCCATTGGTCGACCAGCGTCGAGATCCTGCCACATCGACGTTCGGTGTGCGCCGACGGCGGCCCCGCCATCAATTCGCCGTTCTACGTCGATGGGAAACTTCACGCCGAGGTTTTCGGCGATCTGCTGCGCTTCAAGCATCATACCGCGTGCCACAGAGCGGCTGCCCGGATCGGTGCAGAGCACGTCCAATGTTGCGTGGGTCAGTGCCGAGATCGGGTTGAATGACAGATTGCCCCACAGTTTTACCCAGATCTCGTCGCGGATGCGGGGGCGTACAGGTGCCTTGAGATCTGCCGCGGCCAATATCTTTGACAACGCCATGGCGCGCTCGGACTTGGAGCCGTCCGGTTCGCCCAGCGAGAACCGATTGCCTTCGATATGCTTTATTACGCCGGGTTCGATCACTTCGGCAGCCGGGTAAACGACGCAGCCCAGCACACGGTCAGGGCCAAACCCGTTCCACTGTGCATCGCCCGGATCAACCGAGGCAAGCCGCGTTCCTTCGAACGGACCGCCTTGATTATAGAAGTACCACCAAGGCACGCCATTCACACCGCTGACAATGGTTGTGTGCGAGCCAATCAGCGGCTGCATTTTGTCAACGACCAGCGGGACGGAATGGGCTTTAAGCGTCACGATCACATAGTCTTGCGGGCCAAGGTCTTTCGCATCGTCAGAGGCGGTCACCGGAACAGTGACACGTTCGCCGCTTTCTTCGATCAGTGACAGGCCGTTTTCCTTCATTGCAGCCAGATGCGGTCCGCGCGCCACAAGGCTTACATCAGCGCCGGCCTGCACCAGCTTGACCGCCAGATATCCGCCGATTGCGCCTGCGCCAAAAATGCAAATCTTCATTCTAAACTCCGTTGTCTATTTGTCCGTCAGGCCAAGTTTTTCAGCCATGCCGATCCGCTGGATCTTGCCGGTTGCGCCTTTAGGGATTTCGTCCAAGATCACGACAGATCGCGGGACTTTGAAATCGGTCACATGTTGCGCCGTGTAATCGCGAATGGCCCTATCGTCGAGTTTGGAACCTTCTTTTAGCACTACCGCCGCTGCGATATCTTCGCCTAGCTTTTCATGTGGTACGGCGAAACAGACGACCTGGATGATCTCTGCATGGCCCAACATCACAGCATCAACCTCGAGTGGGCTGATTTTTTCGCCGCCGCGGTTGATGATCTCTTTCAGGCGGCCGGTAAGGCTTAGATAGCCATCCTCATCAAACGCCCCCTGATCGCCGGTCCGGAACCATCTTTTGCCCATCGCCATGAAGAATGCGCTTTCGTTTGCTTTTGGGTTTCCCTCGTAGCCGGGTGTCACGTTCGGGCCGGAAATCACAATCTCGCCCGTTGCGCCGGGGTCCAGCAGCCTGTCTTCCACCTCGTCAGCGATGCGCGCCTCGGGTCCCGCAGCCACGCCGACCGAGCCGGGTTTCTGCGCCCGTGGCGGCAGCGGATTGCAACACATCTGGTGGGTGGCCTCGGTCATGCCGTAGGCTTCGATCACCGGGGCGTCGAAGGTGGCAATGAGCGCCCGCATGACCGGCGCGGGCAGTGACGCCGAGGACGACCGCAGGAACC
>JBARCL010000122.1:0-8763 GCA_049794055.1 Sulfitobacter sp. | reverse complement strand
CTCTAAGACTATATAAATACGAGATTTTTCAATAATTGAGTGAAATGAAATATGGCAAACCTTCCAGGTTCTAAGAATATTGAGGCGTTCAATGTTGTTGCTGTTGAGCTGAGCTTCCGGCGGGCCGCAGAACGTCTGTCGATGGACCAGAGCGCGCTGAGCCGAAGGATCCGACAACTTGAAGATCTGTTGGGCTATCAATTGATCCGCCGAACAACCCGTGAAGTGTCGCTGACGGCCGCTGGCGAAGTATTTCATGAGCGCACAAGGCTGATGAGTAGCGAGATCGAATCTGCTGTGCGAGCAGCCAGTATCGCTGCGGAAGGTAAAAGCGGTTCTCTTAGGATCGGCTACATGTCGTTTGCGGCGATGGAAATTATGCCACGCGTTGTGCGCGAATTCACCCGCCGCTATCCCGATATTGACCTGGAGTTACAGTACATCCGCACTCAGGGTCAAAGGATTGAACTGTCACGCAACAGAATTGATGCAGGATTTATGCTTGGCCCATTCTCCCATCCACAATTTGAAAACAGGCTGTTGGTAAGTGAGCCACCAGTCGCAATTTTATCGACTGATCACCGGCTGGCGACACGTTCATCTGTTACCTTGGCAGAGATCGCAAAGTATCCAATGGTCTTGGGGAATATGGCAGAATGGGACTTCTTTCGTTTGTTCTTGGAGGACTTATTCTCACGCGAAGGGCATAAGATCCAAATCAGCTATGAGGCCTCAAATGCACTTGGAATTTTGGGTCTGGTCTCCTCCGGTCTCGGCATCTCTGTTTATTCACAAGGGATTGCGAGATTCCAGCCTCGCACGATAATGACCAAAGCCATTAGTGATTGCGACGCCAGAATTTCGACTTTGTTGGCCTGGAACCGGGCCTACAAAACGCCGGCCTTAATGAACTTTGTCTCCGTTGCTGAGGAACTTTATCCCAGCGCTTCGTAACGCGTCAGTCTCCGCTGGAGTTGTTGCTGCCCAACAAGTGGCAGACGTCATCTGAGGACCATTCCGAAATCACTGCATCACCGGCTTTGAGAGGATTTTCAAAGTACTCGTGGTCGTCCATATACACGATGAATTCATCGTCTTGGGCCGTTTTCAACCCGACTTTGACAAATGTACCCTGGTATTCAACGTTGATAACCTCACCTTGAAGGGTGTTCATGTCTTGCTCCGCCTTGGAAACTATTCGAATTTTATCCCGACGCACAGCAAAGCTGATTGGATCACCTACTGACATTTCGCGCTTGGCTGGGAGATTAAAGCGTGCTCCGCCTTCCGTCTCGGCAACAACATGTGAATCCTTTGTGGCAGCAATCGTGCCCGTCACCACGTTCTGACCGCCCATGAAACGCGCTATATAAGGACTGTGAGGTTGGTCATAAATGACACGCGGATGATCTGCTTGTTCGATGATTCCGTGATCCATTACGATCACTTTATCTGCCAATGCAATCGCCTCGGGCTGGGTGTGCGTGACGTGAATAAATGTGATTCCCAGATCGTCCTGAAGCCGCTTTAGTTCAACACGCATTTTCAGACGTAAGAATTCGTCGAGTGCTGACAGTGGTTCATCCAATAGCAAGACCTGGGGGTTCGTGATTAACGCCCGCGCCAAGGCGACCCGCTGCCTTTGTCCGCCTGAGAGCTCTGATGGCATACGATCTGCAAGTTCTGCGAGTTCAACACGCTCAAGCATTTCCATCGCTTGTTCCTGACGTGTGGCCTTTGCTACACCATGTATCTTCAGGCTGAACGCGACATTGTCTTTTAGGTTGAGATGCGGAAACAGAGCATAATCCTGGAACATCAAAGCAGTACCACGTTCACCAGTTCGCATGGTAGTGACGTCATTTCCACCGATTAGAATTCGGCCAGAGGTTGGCGTTTCGTGACCTGCTATCATCCGTAAAAGGGTCGATTTCCCACACCCAGACGGACCGATCATGCAGCAGTAGCTACCGCCTTCAATAACTTGATCTACAACTCCAACCGCTTGAAAGTTCCCAAACGATTTAGTGATCTCTTCCAGTACAATTTCGCCCGGCTTGCTCATTGTTTAGTTCCTTAATTTGCGCCGGGCTATCATTTGCCGCGTTTGCGCTGTGAAATTCCGATTCCGGCAAATGCAAACACGATCAGTCCCAAGCTGAAGGCCGTGGTCAGCGTTCCTATTGCGTAAAGTGCCGGGGTCGTGACGTTCGAAGTCAGTGTCGCAATGTGGATAGGCAGCGTGTTTTTCGTTCCAATGGCCAAAAGCGAGCGTGGGAATTCGTCATAAGATAGCGTCAGACCAAAGAGGGCTACGGCGATTAGACCAGGGTACAAGATGGGGAGAGTTACGTAGCGCAGAACGCCGACGGATGTGGCACCTGCATCTCGCGCAGCCTCTTCCCATGAGCTGTCAAACCTGTTCAGCACCGCAAACATAATAAGCAAACCAAAAGGCAAGGTCCAACTAAGGTGCGCGCCAAGTCCGGAGATCATCCAATGAGGTCGAATACCAATGGTTTGAAACATCTGACCAATACCAAGGCTAACCAAAATACCGGGCATCACCAGTGAAATAATGGCGAGGTAAAAGACGGGGCCAGACCCCAAAAAGCGGCGTCTAAACGCCAGACCAGCAAAGAACGAAACAACCACCGTGATTAGCATCGCAACAGAGCCCAAGATCATCGAGCGTTTGAACGACCCCGCAAGATCGCCGTAACGGGTTGACGTAAAAAGATCATTGAACCAATGGGTAGAAGCCCCGCGCATCGGAAATGTCATACCGCCAGTATCACCCTGGAATGACAATACGAAGATCGCAATCATTGGTCCGTATAGAAACAGGATGAATGTGATGAAGAAAGCCGTGAGCAAGTAGAAAGCCAATCCACGGCCGGATTTGTTGTTGTTTGCCATTGGTTTGCTCCTATTTTGCCAGTTCCGCACGCACGTCGACCACGCGCAGGATAACCGAGACCATGAAGACCACGACTGCTATCAAAAGCACTGCCATGGCAGCGGCTTGCGGATAGAAAAGCTGATCAATGTTGTTCTTCATCGCTGAAACGACCGAGCTGCTTTGCCCGCCGCTCATTACGCGGACAATAAAGAAATCGCCCATCACCAGGGTCACAACAAAAATGGTGCCAAGTGCGATACCTGTGCGCGTCAACGGAATGATCACATTCCACAGGATTTGAAGCTGGCTAGCACCTGAATCTTCAGCCGCCTCGATCACATTTGGGTTGATCTTAACCATCGCGTTGAAGATCGGGACAATCATGAACAAAGTGAATAGATTTACGTAGGTCAGTATCACCGCAAAGTCGGAAA
The DNA here is from genome assembly GCA_049794055.1 of Sulfitobacter sp. GTDB lineage: Bacteria > Pseudomonadota > Alphaproteobacteria > Rhodobacterales > Rhodobacteraceae > Sulfitobacter. Next base: position 5,427 of record JBARCL010000122.1, on the reverse strand, counting down.
AAAGCAGAAACTCAAGTGGTTGATCGATGACACCTGCTGACATCAAAGCCGTGTTGAAAATCCCTTCTCTACCCAAAAACGGTATCCATGAAATCATGCGGATCACAGTCGAGGTCCAGAACGGGATCGTACACAACAAGAACAGGGCAATCTGTATCTTGAGGTTCTTGACATAGAAAACGAGGTAATAAGAGACGGTGAACCCGATCACCAACGCTATCGTCCAAGTGATGGCGGCATAACGGATCGTGTTAAAAAATATCTTCCAAGTGACCCAAGAGGAAAACACCTTGGTGTAGTTTTCCAGCGTAAAGTCGGGATAGTATTCTAAACCATCAAACGTCCAAAAGCTAAGTGATACAACAGTGGCCAACGGAATGCCGACAAAGGCGATCAAGATCGCCGCCATCGGCAGGACTTGCAGCCACGAAATCATTGTCTTGCTCATCGACATCCTACCCATTTTGTTCGATCTTTGTGCCGAACGCATTGGAAGCAGCGTCCGTCACTCATTTACAGTTGTTGCTTTTAAGAAGCGACGAATTCGTTCCAGCGCTCGACCAGGTACTGGCCTTCATCCATCAGCGTATTCCACGCTGTGATGCCACCGACACGCTGCTCGAATGTGCCGCCGTCACGCGCACGGCCGGGCTGTTCCATGACACCGCCAAAGGGATCTTGAATCTCAACGGCAGCTGGCTTGCCCTCGTACCAGTAGTCCCACTCAGCAGCGCTCAACGCTTCTTTTGTGGTTTCAGGCACAGTGCCGTAATAGCCTTGTCGCGCAACAAATGCGCCGTATTCACCCGAGAGCATCCAATTCATATACTCATAGGCGGCGTCACGTTTCAAACCGTCAAGATGACCCATCATGCCCAAGCCGTTGCCCCAGCCTCGATAGCCTTCGCTCAGGCCGCGGTATTCGCAATCAATGCCACGTGACCGTACCGCAGTGACAGCGGGTGACCACATGGATTGAATGACGACCTCACCACCAGCCATGAAATTCACCGATTCATCAAATGAAGACCAGAAAGCCCGGAAATGGCCGGCTTTTTTCAGGTCAATCAGGATGGCGATTGTCTTGTCAATCTCGTCAGGCGTCATGTTGCCCTTGTCGCCATAGGTGATGTCGCCGCGGGCTTCGATCGCCATTGCCGCATCCATGATGCCAATTTGTGGAACATTGATCAACGCTGTCTTGCCAGCAAATTCAGGGTTCAGCAGCTCGGCCCAGCTATCGACGTCACGGCCAATCAGGTCGGGTCGGATGCCCAAAGTATCCGCATTGTAGATTGTTGGAATGATCGATGCCTGATCTGTTGCACCACTGGCGAGACCACCTTCGCCGTTCACGTATTGCACCTCAAAAGGCAGGGTGCCTTGTGTCGACATTTGCGATCCATCAAAGTTCTTGCCGTCCCGGAAGATTGGGATGATTTTTCCCCAGTTCTCGATCCGGCTGATGTCAATCGGCTGCATATTTCCGCGCGGCCAAACCCGCTGGGTAGCCCAGAATTCAAGATCAGCAATATCTACGGTGTCGGGCTGGTTGACCACACGTGCCATGATTCCGTCAGTCCAAGCATTCTGCATCTCGACCTTGAAGCCCAAATCCTCGGACGCCTTTGCGACCATATCTGGGAATGCGGAATATGAAGGACCAAGATGGAGCAAAGTCACATCTTTAATGCCCTGTGCCCAAATCATCGGAGCCCCCAGAACACTTGATGCTCCGGCAAGGGCGGTGCTTGCCCCAAGCTGCTTAAGGGCAGATCGGCGTGAAATCTTCGTTGATTTATCTGTTTTCTGCATTTGTCTCTCCGTTGTTGTAGTAACCAAGAGGTATCCTTGGCTGTTAGCCTTCTCGGTGGCTGGAATGCACAGGCAACGCACGTTTTAAGTGCTACATTCATCTTCACCGACAAGGTACACGTTTCGTTGTAACCGTGTGCTTGCTGAGACAGAGCTTAGATGCAGAAGCCGCTAGAGGCTGAACGCAAGATTCGCATTTATTAATGCATGAATCACAATAATACATAATTCACTGTTATTGGTACATTTCCAGTAGCTTTACATCCGTTCTTCGTAAGGTGGTTTAAAGCCACTTGCGCCTAAATACCCTGAAAAAATTTCCTGATGAGGCCACATTCGACAGAATTTTGTTTCTCTGGGCTGACCACGGAAATCGAAACGGTCAAGCCGCCAATTGCCTAGAAGGATGGGTTTCCACCAATCCTAGAAGAATTCCGGACATACCCACATGCAAACATTCGTCAGATTTGCCGGACCCAGGAACGACCGGTTCGGTGAAATGTGCTGCACTGCGAAATAACTGACGCTGCAAACGCGAAACATTTCTGCATCAGCAATAGCTGCACCTGCACAAGTCCGGATTGTCCTGTGTGGATGGCGTCTGCTTTGCAAGAGAAAAATGCGTTGATTGCGCGGTTGATCAGTACAGTCCTGTGTTCCCATTGCCCGGCAGTTGATTGCAAAGCAATCAATGAGAGGGGCCTTTGATCGCGGCGTCGATGTTTGCCGCTGGCCTTGATGGGTTCCGCAAACCTGCTCCCAATCGGCGACGCGAACCTGTGAGTTCAGGACAAAGCACGGGATTTCAGGTTTTCGGATGACCACACGTGCCATCATGACATTCGTCTTGCAATTCGGGTTTGGTTAACTCCTTCTATGCTGCTGTTTGGCGGTAGTATGTTTCTTTGGTGAGTATCGCCCAGATGATCCGCGCCGCTTTGTTTGCCATCGCAACAGTTGCGAGGCGGACGGGTTTGCGTTCAAGAAGCTGCATGATCCAAGGGTGCACACGTTCTGGGTACCCACGGGCACGCTGAACTTGAGAGGTCATGCCGATCACGAGTAATCGTCGGAGATAGCGATCACCTTTTTTGCTGATCCGCCCCAAGCGCTCTTTGCCGCCACTCGACCTGTTCAATGGCGTAAGCCCCAGCCAAGCTGCAAATTCGCGGCCATTCTTAAACTGCTTGCCATCGCCAATGGTGGCGACAATGGCTGAAGCGGTGATTGGACCAACGCCGGGCACCGTTCTAATTCGTTTGGCGCGCTCGTCGATCTTGGCATGGTATTCGACGAGCTTATCGTAGAACTTTACGCGTTCGTCGAGTGAAGCAACTTGATCGCAGAGTGTCTTAAGCATGCTCTTTGCAACGTCAGGAATATCCGGGCTATCATCGGTTTCAAAAGTTTTGATGAAGCGCATCGCAGCAACCGGTCCGTTGCCAATAACGTGGCCAAACTCTCGAAGAAGACCCCGGATCACGTTCAACATCTGAGTTTTCTGACGGACAACGAGCTGGCGCACCCGATGAATGGTCAGCAGGGCCTGTTGTTCTTTCGACTTCACAGCGACAAAGCGCATCGTCGGTCGCGTAACTGCCTCGCAAATCGCTTCCGCGTCAACGGCATCTGTCTTTCCGCGCTTTACATATGGCTTGACGTAGATCGCAGGCATGAGACGCACGTCATGGCCGATGGCACCCAATTCGCGCGCCCAATGATGTGCTGAACCACAGGCCTCTATGCCCACAAGACAACGGGGTAGTGTCTCAAAAAAATTGAGCAGTTGTCTGCGTCGGATTGAACGATTGAAGACAACTGTGCCGCCAGCAGTGATGCCGTGAACTTGGAAAACGTCCTTGCCAAGATCTAATCCTATTGTTGTAACTTCCATGGGGAGCTCCATTCCTAGCTGATGAAAACATCTGCACTATGCCACATTGCGTGACGGTTGGGTGCAGACGCCATCCACTCCATCCGCTCTGCCGTCCTTCAAATCTAGTGCGGCGAACGACTGGTTTAGTGAATTACGCGCGTTCAATGGTTGCGTTACGCCTTACCCATCTCAGCCAGAAACCCCCTCCCCCTGCTTCAGCTGATCTTCCAACCCTCCCAGATCATCCACCGCCAGATCGAGACGATCTCTGTCGCCACCGTCGCGTTCTTCAAGTTGCATTTGATCTTGATCTGCAAAGTTCATTTCTTGCTGTCGTTGCCCTCCTTCGACAACGACCTGAACTGCCCCCGACCGTTTTTCGACGCGAGAGGCCGATTTAGCAGCGCCTGCCTCCTGCGGACCACTTGAGCGCTCATCCTGCTTATGAGATTTCGCGCCTATTCCGTCTTGGTTCGCATTTTGCCTTGAACCTCCCGATTCAGAGCCTGATCCCCCTGCTCCACCTTTTCCCATCACTGGAAACGGTAGTTCCCCTGTCTGCGCGCCATGGATTGCCGCAAACAGCCGATCATCAAAATACTGGATCCGTTTCGCCCGTACTGGCATCTGCGCATCCACGACCATGATAATTTCATCAAGCGGCAACCGGCGCGCTTCATCCTCCGGCAAGAGAGAAGTTTCTTCCGTCCGCGTGGACTGACTGCGTCCTTCGAACGGATTCTTGCCAATGGACCGCGACCGCGTGATGACCGTCTTCGTGGTCTTGCCCACGGCCTTGCTCAGCTCCTCAATGGTCTTTTCATCTGAGGGGGTGAGGTAGAGCTTTACGCCTGCTTTGCCCTGCAACGCGCGGCGGGTGTTTTCACCATAGATTTCATCGAGAGCGGGAATGGTTTGGGTCACCACCGCCAAGTGGCCGCGATAGGTGCGCAGGGTTTCTATGCTCTCGACCACAATGGGCATTTTGCCAAGGCGGTTGAACTCATCGAGCATGATCATCACAGGCCAAGGCTCATCTTTGCCCGGTTCCTTCTCTTGCATCGCCGAGAGAAGATCTGAGAAAAACAACCGGATCAGTGGCGCAAGCGGCTTTACCATCAGAGGCTGGACAACCAGATAGACCGTGAAGGGCTTCTTTCGGATCGTGCGGAAATCAAAGTCGGAAGCCTGCGTCGCCTCGTCAATCGCGGGGTTCTGCCATTGATCCAGGCCTGACGTCATCAGAAGCGAGACATAGGAGGTCAGCGTGTCATTGTTGGTGGACGCCAGCCGCGTGAATATCAGCTTCGCGGCTTTGTTGTCGATCTCATGGCCCCGTGCCACATATTCTTTTTGCTTGTTGCCACCCGAGGCCGCGATCCGGTAGATCTCGCCCAAGCTTGGTTTCTTGCGCTGGAAGGCCAAGAGGCCTGCCGCCACGAAGAGATCGATCCCGCCCTTCAAAAGCCCTTGCACGCGATCATTGTCACTTTGCAGAAACAAGGTCGCCAGCAGCTGCAATTCCATTTGCTGCCGCGCGGGGTCTTCCAGCTCATAGATGCGCAGCAGCGGATTGTAGCGATGGGTCCGCTTGGCTTCCCAGTCCGTCGGCGCAAAGCGGTAGACCTTGTCGCCCTGGGCGGCACGGTGACGCGCCGTGGCTTCAAAACACTCGCCCTTCACATCCAACGTAACGGCAGACCCCTGCCATGTGAGCAGGTTCGGGATCACAAAGC
>JBARCL010000121.1:0-23917 GCA_049794055.1 Sulfitobacter sp. | reverse complement strand
GATTGCTTCAAGCGCAACCTTGGCCTTGAAATCGGGCGAATGGTTCTTTCGTTTCGTCATTTTGGATCACTTCTTTCACAAGTTGATCCACCTTAACTACTGGTCCGAAATCCCGCGACCACCTCTTCATATCCGAAGACTTTACCAGTCACGGTACCATTATCTGCGCCACCACCTAAGGTCTCTGGAAACATCGTTCCGTAACAGAATTTTTGAGTCATCTCTGACTCACCTCCATTTTTCAGCCCGCCTCCTCCTTGCGCGTCAGGGCGCAAAGCGTGCTCGTGTGCGGTTGGCAAATGCCACCAGCGTTAGCATTACCGGCACTTCGACCAGAACCCCCACAACGGTTGCAAGGGCAGCGCCAGAGTTCAACCCAAACAGGCTGATCGCGACGGCCACAGCCAATTCAAAGAAATTCGACGTTCCGATTAAGGCGCAGGGTGCAGCAATCCGGTGTGGCACTTTCAATGCGAACGCTGCTGCGTAAGCGATTGCGAAGATACCATAACTTTGCAGGATGATCGGCACCGCGATCAACACGATGATGAACGGCTTGGACACGATCACTTGGCCTTGAAGCCCAAAGAGGATCATCACTGTGACGATCAAACCCACCACTGAATAGGGCTTTACCCGTGCCTGAAACGTCTCGATTGCCGCCTCAGACCCGAGGCGCTGGCGTGTGATCAGACCTGCGGCAAGTGGCATAGCGATGAACAGCAAGACCGACAAAACCAAAGTTGACCATGGAACAGTTATGTCAGTAACACCCAGCAAGAAGGCCACAATTGGCGCAAACGCGATGACCATGATCAGGTCGTTCACTGACACCTGCAAAAGCGTATAGGTCTCATCTCCGCGTGTTAGTTGCGACCAGACAAACACCATTGCCGTGCAGGGTGCTGCGCCAAGTAGGATTAAGCCGGCGATGTATTGCATCGCGTCTTCGGGCGGAATCCAAGGCGCAAAGACATACTGAAAGAACAGCACGGCCAATGCCGCCATCGTAAAGGGTTTGATCAGCCAGTTGACGACAAGCGTGATCATCAATCCGCGCGGTTGTTTTGCGACGTCTTTCAGCGATCTGGGATCAACGCCGACCATCATTGGATAGACCATCGCCCAGATCAGCACGGCGACGACGAGATTAACACTGGCCACTTCTGCCGCCGCGACTGCATTTACCAAACTAGGGGCAATATTGCCCAGCAGGATCCCAGCCCCCATCGCCATCGCGATCCACAAAGAAAGATACTTTTCAAAAATATTCATACGGCAACCTTATCGTTTTCTGGAGCTCCGAGTTGCGACGTTCCCAGCCAGCTAAGACCGATCATCGCGGCGGCGGTGCCCAAACACAATGGAAGCCCGCCCATTTGGTATGTAAAACCGGACAAGACTGTGCCCACCAATCGGCCTGCCGCGTTGGCCATATAGTAAAAGCCGACATCCATCGTGACCCGTTTTGCATCCGTAAAGCTGAGGATCAGAAACGAATGCAGGGCTGAGTTCACGGCAAAGATGCCGCCAAAGACCAAGAGGCCCAGCACAATCGTTGCTGTCAGCATATTGGACGGTTCGGAGACCTGCCAGACCAGTCCGGCTAGGAAAGCAGGCACAATGATCAATAGGCTAACCCATCGTTTTGCCAGTGCCAGAATTTCCGCGTCTGGTCGTGACGCCGCCTTTAGGATGCGCGGTGCCAAGCCTTGGACGATGCCATAAAGGATCGTCCAGACCGCCATGAATGTGCCGATCATAAAGAAAGCCGCGCGGTTGCCCTCGGTGCTGCCGTCCGACAGCACAGCGTAGAAATAGATCGGGATGCCAACCACAAACCAGACGTCCCGCGCTCCGAACAAAAATAGCCGTGCAGCACTGAGCCAGTTGATGTTGCGGTTCTTGGAAAACACTTCGGAGAACTTTGCGTCCTTGCGTCCCACTGGCAGCCCCGTTGGCATGCCGATCACCACTCCGATCAGGATGAGGAAGAGGATTGCTGCCATCGTCAGTACCGAAGGCACGAACCCAAAGACGGCGAGCAATACTGCGCCCAACAGAAAGCCGCTGCCTTTGACGGCATTCTTTGATCCGGTCAGGGTCGCAACCCAGCGGAACAGCCCTCCACCAGTCGTCGGCGCAAGGATTTTCACCGCGCTCTTGGAACTCATCTTGGCCAAGTCTTTGGCCACGCCCGATAAGCCCTGCACCAACATCACAAACACCACAGAGAAGGTGACGCTCCACGCCGGATCAAGTTGCGTGAGTGCCAGAAGTGCCAGAACCTGCAGCGACAAACCCACATAAAGCGTCGACGTTAGACCAAACCGTGCCGCGATCCACCCTGCTGACAGGTTGGTCACCACACCTGCGACCTCATACAGCACAAACAGATAGGCCAGTTGCACCGGCGAGAAACCCAGCGTGTGAAAGTGCAATAGCACGAGCATCCGCAGCGCACCATCGGTCAGCATGAACGCCCAATAGGCCGCTGTCACCGTCACGTAGGCCGCAAATCCGGCGTCCTCTTCATGGCTCTGTGTCACAGCTTGCCACCCACCATCAACGCGACATCAACCAGTCGATGCGCATAGCCCATCTCGTTGTCATACCATGCGTAGATCTTCACCTGCGTGCCGTTCACAACCATCGTCGAGGGCGCATCAATGATGCTGCTGCGCACGTCATTCGTATAATCGCAAGACACTAGCGGGCGGGTTTCATAGCCAAGGATACCTTTCAGCGGCCCTTCGGCTGCGGCTTTGAACAACCCGTTCACCTCGTCCACCGTGGTCTCGCGGTCCATTTCAAACACGCAATCCGTGATGGAAGCGTTCAACAACGGCACCCGCACTGCATGGCCGTTCAACTTGCCCTTAAGCTCAGGGTAAATCAGCGTGATCGCCGTAGCAGAGCCAGTTGTAGTCGGGATCATGTTGGTCAGCGCAGACCGCGCACGGCGCAAATCCTTTGCTGGGCGGTCCACGATTGTTTGTGTGTTGGTCACATCATGGATCGTGGTGATCGAGCCGTGTTTAATGCCTATCCCTTTCAGTAGAACCTTCACCACAGGCGCGAGGCAGTTGGTCGTGCAGCTTGCCGCCGTCACAATCTGGTGGATGTCCGGGTCGTAGATGTCATCATTAACGCCATAGACGATGTTGGCCGTCGGCCCGTCCTTGACCGGCGCTGAGACGACAACCTTTTTCACACCTGCCTCAAAATAGGGGGCCAGCTTATCCTCTGTCTTGAATGCGCCTGTGCAATCAATGACCACATCCACACCGTCCAGCGGCAAGTCATCCAGATTGCGTGTATTGGTGACTGGGATGCGTGTGCCGTCAATGCTGATCGATCCCTCATGCGCCTCAAACGCCGCAGGCCAGCGCCCATGGATAGAATCGAACTCCAGCAAATGCGCATGCATCGCAGCATTACCCACAGCGTCATTGATAAACGCGATTTTCGCGCCTTGTTCCAGGAGTGGGCGAAGGGCGAGTTTGCCGATGCGGCCGAGGCCATTGAGAGCGTAAGTGGTCATATCTTTTTATTCCTGTTTGGCGGTTTCTTTGCCGATTTCATCGACGTTTCTTTGTAGCGATCCACGGTCCAAATTCTCGAACGACAATGCGGAGAATGCCATGATCCTGTTGTGCAGCGCCCCGTAGGTCCGGTGGAACGCGAGCCGTTTTTCTGCATCGGTTCCCTCAGCCTTCACAGGGTCCGGCATACCCCAGTGACCAGAGACAGGCTGACCCGGCCAAGTGGGGCATTCTTCATTGGCGGCGCGGTCACAGACGGTAAAGACAAAATCCATGCGCGGAGCATCAACACCCTGGAACTCCTCGATGTTCTTGGACCGCAAAAGAGACACGTCGTGTCCCTTTGAATTAAGCATTTCCACCGCAAAAGGGTTCAGATCTGAGCGATGTACGGTGCCTGCCGAATAGGCCGTGAACTTATCGCCAACCCTATCGCGCAAAATGGTCTCGGCAATAATCGAGCGCGCAGAGTTCCCGGTGCAAACAAAGAGGACGTTGAAGGTCTTGTCAGTCATCGGAGAGGTACTCCTGAGAAGACCAGAAAATTGCGGCGGGCAAAGGTCCGCCCGACCGCGACAACAATCGACGAAAAGCCCCGCAACAACCTCACGGGCTGCGTCGAGATTGATGGCATAGAGTAGGCGCGTCCGGTCCCGACGCTGTGAGATGAGACCTGCCTGAGTCAGGGCAGACAGGTAGACCGATGCGGTGCTGGCCTTGAGGTCCAAGGCGTCGGCGATTTCACCAGCTGGCAGTTCATCCGGGCAGCGACGCATGAGCAGCCGGAACACCGCCATCCGCTGGGGATGACTGAGGGTTGCGAGTCGATCCGTAAGTAATGATTCCATATTTCATGAATATTAAAAATAGTGAGCGTAAGTCAAGCAAACCCTTGCCCGAGGCATCCAGTACAAAATAGTAACCTTGCACCTACCCCTTCATCTATCGGAATAGTGGCACCTTCCCGAAAACAGCCGTTGGCATAGATGCAGCTAAGACTAACTCTGTCCGCCTCTGAGTTGTCCATAGATCGTGCGGCGAAAATACAGTTGGAGAAGGCCATCAGAACGCCGTTTGAGCGACCGCTCTGGCGACCAATGCTGTTGCGCAGCGAAAATTGTGCCGCGCCTGCGAAAGGATGCTGCATCAGCGAAGTGCTAAAACCGAATGTCGGCAAAGTCCCGCGACCTGATTGATGAGCCCGTGCGCAGCGAAAGTGTAGTTTGGAATTGTCTAATTTCGACGCACTGAACGGCTGGTTTGGTGAAACCCGCTGCGCCGCCAATAATGTTCCGCCGCAACTGCAAACGTATGCTGCATCAGCAACATGGCTAAACGTCAAGGCCGGGAAAGTCCGCAAAGCCACCATTGGAGGTCGATCAGTACTGCATGATTCTGACTGAAGCTGTCGGATGACCGTTCTGTGCCTACTTTCCCGATTTTCTGTGCCGCAGCTAAAGTAAGCTTTTGCGGAACAGACAAAACCGTCACCGAGACACAGCCCGAAAGAGATATTCGACCTCTTCTAGACCCAACGAGCCGTCTTTCCTAAAGCTGCTCCTCTTGTGGATCATAACGTTTCAGACCTGTTGGTTGGATGATCTGCGGACTTTTGACGCTTTCGCTGCAATGACGCAAACGTTTTGCCCTGAGAACCGTTCAAAAACTGTGGTTTTGGCGCCAGCCATCACATTAAAGTTTGCATGAATTTCATTTGACGCAAGAACGATACTAAATTGGGCCTGTTTAGTGTCACGCATTCAGGCGGCCAAGAACATCCAGCCCCTGACCCTTCAGCCAATGAAGCAAGTCGATAAATACCCAATTTTCCGATAGCTTTTCGTCACCACGGCGGTAGATATCCACGACGCGAAACTCACCCGATTTGCCTGTGGCAGGAAAGCCCATAAAGCCCCCTGTCGCGGTGGCGGTGAAATTGGGCCAGCCAAAGAAGCCGCCGAATTCACCTTCAGCGAGGCGACACAAATGGCCTGTGCCAGTCCGATCCTTAAAACCGGCGCGGAAGGGGCCTGCGTGTTGTTCGGCGTAACGGGCGATCGTGTAGGTGGCACCAATGCCTGCGGGCCCCCACCAGATCATATCATTGTTCCAAGTGCGGGCCAGCTCCTCCTCGAGGGGCAGGCCGGATTGCCATGTTCCCAGATCATTGATCATCGCGTTGATGACAGCGAGGGTTTTCTCACCTTCGGCAGGGTCTTGAGGGCCTTCCATGCGGCCTGTGTGGCTTACGGGGCCGGGTTGGATCAGATGCGCCGCAGTTTGCGGCGCGAAGGGGTTTACGCCGGCCTGAACCATCAGATGCGGTATGTCGCAGAACAGGGCCGTCTCGGTGATCTTGCCATGCTCGACCTTTGAAAACTCCGCATAGCGCAGAAAAGCCATTTTGCGGGTCGGCGGAATGCCGAGCCAAGGGTTGTCATGCAGACCCATGAGGTGGCCCATAGAGATTACCCAGACCGAGGCGAAATCATCCATCTGGTTACGTCCCGCCATAAAGATGTCTTCGCGGCGCGTGAGAGACGTAAGAGCAGATTTGAGCGGGGACCAAAAAACATCGGCAACGTCCGCTGCGCCATTGCGAACCTCGAAAGGGTGCATGCCGCGCCAGAGGTAGTCAGCGCCGACATGTGCCGCCAACGCCGAGGCAACAACATCAGGTCCAGCAGAATCCACTGCGAATTGATAGGCGCGGACAACCGCTTTCGCGTCTTGTAAATCGGACATGGCTCTACCCTTTTACAGCGCCTGCGGTGAGGCCGCTCACAATCTGGCGTTGGAAAAACAAGATAAGCACAAAGAGCGGTGCGGTGGCAGATACAACCGCGGCAACGGCGAACATCACGTTCCCTTCCACTTGGGTGGAGCCAAGGAAGCTGGCGATTTTTGGTATCATTGTTTGGTTTTCCTGATTGAGCAGCAAGGCCGTCACGGTGAAATCATTGTAGGCCAGCAGGAAAGAAAACAGCCCTGTCGTGATCACACCAGGCCACATCACAGGTACGATGACATGGCGGAACGCTTGGAACCGCGTGCAGCCGTCGACCATGGCGCTTTCGTCTAGGTCCTTGGGGATATTCAGGAAAAAGGAGTGGAGCATCCAAAGGGTAAACGGTTGGTTGATTGCGACCAGCACGATGATTGCGGTGGGGATATGCCCCCAGAGGTTCCATTCAAAAAACGGCAGCAGATAGCCCGAGACCAGCGTGATATGCGGCATCGCGCGAAAGACCAGTGCGAGCATCAGCAACCAGAAAGCATATCTGTAGCCCGAGCGCGCTAGCGCATAGCCGCCCAGAGTGCCAAGCGTGAGAGAGATGATCACAGTGAAGAACACAATGATCCCAGTGTTCATCGCCGCGCGCCAGAACTCCTTTTCGACCCAAGCCCCCTCATAGCCGGCACCTGTGTAGGACCCGTCTGTCTCGATCAGCGTGCGTGTGCCCCACAGCGCGTTCATCCAGTCCGCCTTGGAAAAGAAGTCGCCTTGCACTTTGAAAGAGCCCCATAGGGTCCACAGGAACGGGAAGGCTGCGACAACAATCCACGCCAGAACAAGGACGGAAGACAGGACTAGCAGCGGGGTTGAGCGGCGTTTGGATGCGATTGACATGGGCTATATCGCCTTGCGGTTAAAGTCGCGCCACGTACGGATAAGCACCGGCGTCAGAAGGATAGCAACCCCGATCACGGTCAGCATCGAGGTCGCGGCAGCGGAGGCATATTGTGCGTTGTCGCCCAGCAAGTCGCCGTAGATTTCGGTGGAAAGCGAAGAGGCGTTCGCCTGCGCGGAAAAGCCGATGATCGGCTCGAAGACGCGGAAGTTATCCATGAGTTGGATCAGGGCGACAAAGACAAACAGCGGGCCCAAATAGGGGATCACCACATAGCGGATACGCTCCCAACGGCTGGCCCCGTCAATCATTGCCGCCTCAAGCGTCTCTTCGGGCACAGTTTGCAGGCCTGCGTAGAATACAACAAAAGCGAAGGGAATGCCGTGCCAGACGCCATAGGTGAAAAGCGTGAGCCATGTCAGCAGCGGCGACGCCTTGAGTGATAGCGCAGGATCGTCAAAAATATATTGCAGAGCTTTGCCCAGAATACCGTCCGCATCGATCATCCAGTACAAGATGAGCGAGCCGATCAACGGCGTCACGATCATGGGCAGCAGCGAGACAAAGATTGTCGGCCCCTTGAGCAGTTTGGGCAGTCCGTTCACACCAAGCGCCACGGCCATCCCGAACAGGATCACCAGCGGCGTGACCACGGCCGTGTAAGCGAGGGTAAAGGCGAGCGCTTTGTAGAACGGCAGGTTCATCACCTTCGAAAAGAATGTCCCCCAACTGTCGGTCTCTGACCAAGCGACCGAAATCTCGTCAGTGGCGAGGTGGCCGCGGTCAAAGTAGGTGCCAAGACCATTGAAACGCCCCAAGGGGGCGGCATCTTTGAGTTTGGCAGTGGCTTCGACATCGACGGAGGTGCTTTGCTTGCAGCCAAAAGGGCCACAGTTCTCGGAGGTAATGAGGATCTGTTCATGCTCGACGTGAAGCGATTGCACGATCACGGAGACAAGCGGCAAAGCGATGAACAGCAGCATCGCAAGGGCGGAAGGCAAGATGAACCAGAAAAAGGTACGATGGGGCATCAGCTTCAACCTGTAGATTTGAGAGGGCGGTAGGCGGCATAACTGGCAAGGGGCGATATGGAGGACGCCCCTTGCCAGTTTGGATTACTGCAGGAAACCTTGCTCTTTCGCTGCTGTGGTATAGGCGGCGACAACATCCGCCAACGCCTGCTCTGCACTTTCGGAGCCTTGCAGGAATTCGGCAAGATTATCCCCCAGAGCGGAGTGCATCAGGCCAACGTAGGGCAGCATCGGGTATGGGTTTGCCCCTGCTTCGGCTGACGCGATCACACCCGCTGATGCCGGAGTGGCAACGTAGGCAGGGTTAAGCCAGACTGCCGCGTCTTGGTTTGCTTTGACCACATCTTCACCAAGGCCAACCATCATTGCCTGAAAACTGGCCGCTGCATCCTCATCAGAGACGTTGGAGGCGATCGTGAAGCCGTCCCACCAAAGGGTCGTCGCCGGCGTTGCACCACCGCCAAGCGAGGGTGCCGCTGTGAGGACCGTTGTGCTTACGACCTCATCAGAGGAGCCTTCGTTGTCCAGCACGGCAGCGCCGCGCGAGCCCCACATAACGCCCAAAGCCACATCGCCCGCTTCCCAAAGTGCTTGGGTGGCGTTGGAATCAAAGGTCAGGAAATCTGGGTTGGAGTACTCTGTCAGGCTCTTGAGCATGTTGAGAGCCGCAACGCCGTTCTCATTCTCGATTGTCGGCACGGCACTGCCGGCCTCGAACAACTCACCGCCCGTCCCCATGTACATGTTGATGAATTCCTCCGCGAGGTTCCATCCTGCCCCTGTGTTGAGCGCGACGGGGTGCTCCATCAGGCCGGCAGCGCGGATGGCCTCGGCTGTTGCGACGACTTCTTCGTATGTCGTCGGGGCGGCAACACCGGCTTTTTCAAGGATATCGGAGCGATAGAACAAGTGTTGCGCGTTCGCCATAAAGGCGACCGCCATGACTTTGCCGTCAACGGTGACTTTGTTCACGGCTGGTAAATCCGGCGCATATTGGGCGATCAGATCATCAAGCGGGCGGATAAGCCCGTCGTTGAGCAAAGCCACGATGGACGAGTTCGCAACCACGGCCACGCTATATTCTGCAGGGGTGCCGCTCATGCCCGGCGCGTTGAGTGTCTGGTGCTCTTTGGTAAGGTTCGCAGTCACCGTGAGGCCGTCGCCTTCGCATGCCTTTGCCACATCGGTGATGGCGTGGATTGCAGGGAAATCATTGGCGATGATCGACACATTGCCTGCGCCGATACCGCAGCCTGCGATTGCTGTGGTGCCCGAGAGTACGGCGAAAACCGTACCCAGAGCTGCTGATTTAAACATGTTCATGAATTTCTATCCCTATCGTTTCGGCGCAACTGCCGCAAAGGGCAGGTGCCGTTGATTATTGTGCCAATCAGGGTTGGCAGTTTGGTCCGGCGAATCGAATAACGATTGCATACGTGTGCAAGTAAGTCGGTAAACAGGCTAAATAGGCAAGTCCTTTTTTGACGGGGTCAAGCATATATGCTAGCGATTGAAAATAGGAGTTGCATCGCCCAATAAATGCTGACCTTAATGCGTGCAAACGTATGCAAGGAGCCGTGCCATGGCGGAAGTCCAACTTCGTAACATCTCAAAGAAATGGGGTGATTTTGTCGGCGTCGCTGATTTTGATCTAACCATAGCTGACCGTGAATTTCTGGTTTTGCTGGGTCCTTCGGGCTGCGGTAAGACGACGACGATGCGGATGATCGCGGGGCTCGAGGAGGCCTCTGGCGGGGACATCTTGATAGATGGCAAACGCGTCAACGAGCTTGATCCGAAGGACCGCGATGTGGCGATGGTTTTCCAAAGCTACGCGCTTTACCCGAACATGGATGTATATGAGAACATCCGCTTCCCGCTCAAGGTACGTGGCATTCCCAAGGACGAACATGACGCCCGTGTCCGCCGCGCCAGTGCAATGGTCGAGCTGGATGAGTTCCTGCACCGCCGCCCTGCAGAGCTGTCGGGTGGCCAGCGTCAGCGTGTGGCCTTGGCGCGTGCGATTGTGCGTGAACCGAATGTATTTTTGATGGACGAGCCGCTGTCAAATCTGGATGCAAAACTGCGCGTCTCCACCCGTGCGCAGATCAAGAACCTCAGCCATGAGATCAAAGTGACGACCATCTACGTCACCCATGACCAGATCGAGGCGATGACCCTTGCCGACCGCGTGGTCGTGATGAACAAGGGCGTGGTGCAGCAGGTTGGCACGCCGACGGACATCTATGACCGACCAGCAAATGCATTCGTCGCCAGCTTTATCGGTAGCCCTGCGATGAACCTGATCGACGGAACATTGAAGGGCGGCACATTTACAGCACCAAATGTCGGAATCGGCGGGCTGAGCGGCCCTGACGGCCCTGCGACGCTGGGCTTTCGCGCGGAGGATTCAGAGGCCGCAGACCATGGGCAGGTAAACGCGCCCATCTATTCCTTAGAGCTTTTGGGCGATGCCACAATGGTGACGGTAAAGTCAGGGGCCGCATTGGTCTCGGTCAAAGCGCACAAAGACTTTCGCGCCGAGATTGGTGCCGCTTTCACTGCCTCTGTTTCCGCTAAAATGTGCCATCTGTTTCACAGCGAAACAGGTGAGCGTCTTTAAAAGCCCCCAGCGGCAAGCGACTATAATTTTCAAGGTAGACTGACATGACAATTACCCATCTGAAATCAGGCAAGCCTGAAGCCGAGCGCGCCGAGGAGGATGCAGCGGTGCGAAAAATGGTTGAACGCACGCTGGGAGATATCCAAATCCGTGGCGATGCCGCTATTCGTGAACTGTCCGCCAAGTTTGACAAATACGAGCCTGCAAACTTTCGCCTAAGCCCGTCCGAGATCGAAGCCGCGATGCAAAAGGTCAGCACGCGAGACATGGAGGACATTAAATTCGCCCAAACCCAAATCCGGACTTTTGCCGAGGCACAGCGCGCGAGCATGACCGATATTGAGGTTGAAACCATGCCAGGTGTCATTTTGGGGCACAAAAATATCCCCGTGCAGTCGGTGGGTTGTTACGTGCCAGGCGGTAAGTTCCCCATGGTGGCGTCTGCGCATATGTCGGTACTGACGGCGACTGTGGCAGGGGTGCCTCGCATTGTGGCCTCCGCCCCGCCGATGAACGGCGCGCCCCATCCGGCAATTGTCGCCGCGATGCAGCTTGGCGGTGCCCACGAAATTTATGTGCTGGGTGGGATGCAGGCGGTGGGTGCCATGGCGATCGGGACAGAAACGATAGAGCCTGTGCATATGCTTGTTGGTCCCGGCAATGCTTTTGTTGCAGAGGCCAAGCGCCAGTTATTCGGACGGGTCGGGATTGACCTCTTCGCAGGACCGACCGAGACGATGGTGATTGCTGATGACACTGTCGATGCAGAGCTTTGTGCGACAGACCTGCTGGGTCAGGCCGAGCACGGGTATAACTCGCCCGCGTGCCTGATCACGACCAGCCGCAAACTGGCCGAAGAAACTCTGGCAGAAATAGACCGCCTGCTCGAGATTTTGCCCACCCGCGAAACCGCTTCGGTGAGCTGGCGTGATTATGGCGATGTGATCCTGTGTGATAACCACGCGGAAATGTTGCAGGTCGCCAATGACATGGCCTACGAGCATGTGCAGGTGATGACCGACCGCGATGACTGGTTCTTAGCGCATATGCATAGCTATGGCGCCCTGTTTCTGGGGCCGCGCACCAATGTGGCAAATGGTGATAAGGTCATTGGCACAAACCACACGCTGCCAACCAAGCAGGCGGGGCGCTATACGGGTGGCCTTTGGGTTGGGAAATTCCTCAAGACCCACAGCTATCAGCGGATTACGAGTGACGAAGCTGCAACCACTGTGGGTGAATACGGCTCACGGCTCTGTATGCTGGAAGGGTTTGTGGGGCACGCTGAGCAATGCAATGTTCGTGTACGCCGCTACGGCGGCAAGAACGTTGCATATGGAGCAGCAGCAGAATGACGATCCATGCTGCTTTGATACCGCTGCAAAAGGCGCTGGCGACAGCGACGGTGCAAGGGCTGCGCGATGCGCTGGATGTGATCGCGCCGGATGCGGTCATCCATATGTGCGCGCCCATTGGTGACATTGCAGGCGCGGATGTGTTCGAGCGGATGTACGCGCCTTTGATGGACGCGATGCCCGACCTTGAGCGTCGAGACATGATCACGCTGACCAATACCACGCCCGAGGGTGAGACATGGGTTGGCTGCATGGGCAGCTATATGGGCACGATGCTGCGCCCGTGGCTGGATATTCCGCCGACGGGGCATTTGGTGCACATGCGTTACCACGAATTTTTCCGCCTCGAGGACGGACGCGTGACACAGGCGCAAATCATCTGGGACATTCCCGAAGTGATGATGCAGGCGCGTGCATGGCCGCTCGCGCCGCAACTGGGGAAATATCTGGCGACCCCTGCACCGATGACACAAAACGGGCTGACAGCTGACGGGGATGGCACCGCTGCAATGAGCCATGTTATCGCGATGCTGACGGACCTGTGCAAATACCCTGCCAATCCTGACCCCGCTGTGATGAACTTGGAAACCTATTGGCACCCGCGCAGCAATTGGTACGGGCCTGCGGGCATCGGCGCAGGGCGCGGAATTGCAGGGTTTCGCAACTGGCACCAAATCCCGTTTCTTAAGGCAATGCCCGACCGCAAGCTGGATGCCATGGGCGATCTGATGTCGCATTGGTTTGCCCAAGGGCAGTATGTCTGTGAGACAGGCTGGCCCAACATGCGTCTTACTGTCAGTGAGGGCGAATGGATGGGACTGGCGCCTGCGGGGCGTGAAATCCTCATGCGGTCGCTGGATTTCTGGCGCTTGGAGGACGGGCTGATCCGCGAAAACTGGGTTTTGATTGATCTGATTGATATCTACCGCCAGTTGGGGGTGGATGTGCTGGGTCGCATGGGCGAGTTTAACAAAGCCCGTAATATGGGGCCAATCTCTCTGCCAGAAGGACAGTTTCAATGACGTTGCCGCAAACACCTTCGTTTCGCCTTGAGGGCAAAAGGGCGCTAGTGACAGGCGCCAGCTCCGGGATCGGTTTTGCGGCTGCTGTTGCTTTGGGTCAGGCTGGGGCGCATGTTGTTCTGGTCGCACGCGGTGCCGAGGCGCTTGATGCTGTGACACAGCAAATGACCGCGGCGGGGCTGTCTGTACAAAGCCTACCTCTGGATATAACGGACATCTCCGCGACCGAGGCAGCGGTGGCTCAGCATGGACCATTCGACGTTCTGGTAAACTCTGCCGGATTGGCGCGTCATTCAACGGCGCTTGAGACAACGCCCGAGGCCTATGACGCAGTGATGGATGTGAATGTGCGTGCGGCCTATTTCCTGACGCGCACTGTCGCCAAAGGGCTGATTGCGGCAGGCCGCGGTGGCAGCCTGATCAATCTGTCCTCGCAGATGGGGCATGTGGGGGGGGTAGAGCGTTCGGTCTATTGCGCAACCAAACATGCGCTGGAAGGTATGACCAAAGCGATGGCGATTGAGTGGGGTGCGCATGGCATCCGCGTCAATACTTTGTGTCCGACGTTCATCCGCACCCCTTTGGCCGAGCCAACCCTCGCCATACCGGAACGGCGGGCGTGGATTGAAAACATGATCAAGCTGGGCCGTGTGGGCGAGATTGAGGATATTATGGGACCAGTGGTGTTTCTCGCGTCGGATGCCTCCGCGCTGATGACAGGGACCAGCCTGCTGATCGACGGAGGTTGGACAGCCGATTGATGTCAGAGCGCAAGGTCACATCCCTACACGTTGCACGCCGCGCGGGCGTGAGCCAGTCGGCCGTGAGCCGCGTATTCTCCGGGGCGTCAGCTTCGCCGCAAACGGTCAGCAAAGTGCGCAAAGCAGCGGAGCATCTCGGCTACCGGCCCAATCCACTGGCCCGTGCGATGATCACCGGCAAAAGCAAGATTATCGGTCTCGTGGTCGCCTATCTCGACAACCAGTTCTATCCGCTGGCGCTCGAGCGTTTGTCCAATGCGCTGCAAGACCAAGGTTATCATGTGCTGGTGTTTATGGCACCAAACGACGAGGACGCGGTCGAGAAAGTTGTGCATGACCTGATGGATTATCAGGTGGCAGGTATCATCACGGCAAGTGTCGGTATGACCAACGACCTGACCCAGCGCTGCGCGCATGCGGGTATTCCGGTGGTGATGTTCAACCGCGGGCAGGACGGCGGCGGCATTTCCTCTGTCACCTCGGCCAATGTGGCCGGAGGCGCGCAGATCGCTGATTTCCTGATCGCAGGCGGTCACAGGCACATTGCGCATATTGCGGGATGGAAAGGGTCGTCAACGGGGCGTGACCGCCAGCGCGGATTTGTGGACGGGCTGGCTGCGCAGGGTATGGAGCCTGTGGCGGTGGTGGACGGTCATTTTGACCGCGAGATTGCAGCGCAAGCAACGCGTGACATCATGGCGGGCCCGAAACCCGCTGATGCAATATTCGTAGGCAACGATCATATGGCGTTTGCTGTGATAGACACATTGCGCGCAGAGTTGGGCTTGTCGGTCCCCGGCGATGTATCGGTTGTGGGATATGACGATGTCCCCATGGCGTCGTGGGCAGCGTACGATCTTACCACGTTGCGGCAGCCGCTTAACCGGATGGTCGAAGCAACTGTGGAAACGCTGCTGGGGCAGATTGCCGATCCTTTACGTCCATCGCAGAAAATCGAAATTGAAGGGCCCTTGATCCTGCGTGGATCGGCCAGAACACCAGAAGGATATACGCAATGAAGGGTTTCTCGGACAGGTTTGAGGACTTTCCCGACTACATTTTGGGGATCACACGCGAAATCTGGGAAGATCGCGGGATTGCCACGTTGCACCACTATTACACCCCTGATCTGGTGGTCCGCTCACCTTCGTCCGTTGTGATCGGCAACGAGAACGTCATTGGCGCGACAATGGCGACTTTGGCGGAATTTCCCGATCGCACGTTGCTGGGGGAGGACGTGATCTGGTCTGGCACACCCGAAGACGGGATGCTGTCATCGCACCGCATCTATTCCACCGCTACTCATCTCGGTGACGGGGTATATGGCAAAGCGACGGGCAAGAAGCTGGGCTATCGCATCATCGCGGACTGTCACGCGATCAATGACCAGATCAACGACGAATGGCTGATCCGTGATCAGGGCGCGATCGTGCGTCAAATGGGCTGGGACCCGGCGCAATACGTCCGCGATCTGATCGAAAATGAGGGCGGGCCAGAGCGGGCAGTCAAGCCGTTCACCCCCGCAATTGACAAGCCGGGCCCATACAAAGGGCGCGGCAATGAAAACGAATGGGGCGCGCGGTATGCCGACATTCTGACACGGATCATGGGAGCCGATATGACGGCCATCCCTGCCAGCTATGACCGTGCGTGCCAGCTTGAATTGCCGGGTGGTGTGACGGGGCACGGCTGGGGCGATGCGGATACCTTCTGGATGAACCTGCGCGCGGCGTTTCCCGATGCCGAGTACAAAATTCACCATGTGATTGGACGGGACGATCCCACGCTGCCGCCGCGCGCGGCAGTCCGCTGGAGCTTGCAGGGCAAACATTCAGGTTGGGGCGGCTTTGGCAAGCCCACAGGCACCGAAGTGCATGTGATGGGGATTTCCCACGCTGAATTTGGCGCGATCACAGGCTCAGAGCCGAAACTGCGCCGCGAATTTGTGATGTTTGACGAAACCGCGATCTGGAAGCAGATCCTCTTGCACACAGGTGCGCTATGACCCTCGATATGACGCCTGAGCAGGTGAACGCCCGCATAGTCCGTTACGGCGAATTGCAGCCTTGCAAAACTGCTTTTATCGACGCGCACACTCCCGGTTCGGACAGTAAGGAAAACTTTACGATCATTGGGGGCGGTGTCTCTGAGAGCCCTGACCAGCACGTGCATATCGCCATTCCGCACGGGTTCAATATCGGGGCCGCAGGTCAACCGCCCAAGTGCCGCAATTCGCTGCACAGCCACCGCACCGCCGAAGTGTTTTTCGTTCTGTCGGGGCGCTGGCGGTTTTTCTGGGGCCGCTATGGCACGGCGGGTGAGGTTGTGCTGGAGGAAGGCGATGTCATCAACATTCCCACCGGCATCTTTCGCGGGTTTGAGAATATTGGCACTGACTACGGGATGATCATGGCTGTTCTGGGCGGTGATGATGCGGGCGGAGGTGTGATATGGGCCCCGCAAGTGATCGAGGATGCCGCGGATCACGGTCTGGTGCTGGGTGCCGATGGCAAACTCTATGATACCAAGAAGGGCCAGACCCTGCCCGAGGGTGTAGGGCCGATGCCTGTGCTGACACAAGCCGAGCTTCTAGCCTTCCCCGAGCCCACTACATCTGACGTCGTGCCGCGTCATGTGGCGCGTTATTGGGATATGGTGGCCCTTGGCGACCGCAAGCCCGCACTTGTGATCGGCGAGAACGGGATGCTGCCCGACAAACCCGGATTTGAGGTGCATATGGTCACACGGGGCTCCTCCACTGCGCAAATGCACAAGCACGATGTCCCAAGCGTGCTGATGCCGATGCGCGGCCATTGGACTGTGCAATGGGCCGCGGATGGCGTGACCCATGATGTGGTGCTCAACCCCGGTGATACGATGTCGGTCCCCGAAGGCGTCATGCACAACGCGCAACCCTCAATGACTGGCGAAGCCTCTCTGTTTCATGTCGTAGCGACAGGTGAGCGTGCTGGCCCTACTTGGAAAGGATAAACAATGACCGTTTTGACAACCCACGTTGGATCATTGCCGCGCAGCCAGGAGGTGGTGGATTTCATCTTCGCACGCGAGCACAAGACACCCTATGATCAGGCCGCTTTTGACGCGGCAATGACCAAGGCCGTATCAGAAACGGTCGCAAAACAGGTCGCGGCAGGCGTGGGCATCGTCTCGGATGGCGAAACGTCCAAGATCAGCTACGCGACGTATGTCAAAGATCGCTACACCGGATTTGACGGCGACAGTCCGCGCAATGCGCCTGCGGACCTCAAGCAGTTTCCCGGCTACCTTAAGCGGCTCGCAGAGGAAGGCGGCACGCCGCAATATGCACGGCCCATGTGTGTGGGCGAGGTAAAGTCCAAAGGGCAAGGCGAGTTGGACAAAGACATTGCCAATCTCAAAGCGGCCATGGCCCAGCACGAAGCGCCGCGCGGCTTTATGAACGCAGCCTCACCGGGCGTTATCAGCCTGTTTTTACAAAACGATTTCTACAAAACCCGTGAGGCGTATCTGGCCGCTTTGGCGGACGCCATGAAGGCAGAGTATGAGACGATTGTGGCCTCCGGTCTGGACCTGCAACTTGATTGTCCCGATCTGGCCCTGTCACGGCATATGCTGTTCAACGACTTGTCGGATGCGGAGTTCGTGAAAATCGCCAACATGCATGTTGAAGCGCTCAACCACGCGCTCAGCGACATTCCCCAAGAAAAGGTCCGCATTCACATCTGTTGGGGCAACTATGAAGGACCGCATGTATGTGACGTGCCAATGGCCACGATGTTCGACACGCTTATGTCGGCCAAAGCACGCTATGTCCTGTTCGAGACATCCAATCCGCGCCACGGCCATGAGTGGACGGTGTTTCGCGACCGCAAAAGCGATATTCCTGACGATAAGGTACTGGTGCCCGGTGTTGTTGATACGACGACCAACTTTGTCGAGCATCCCGAATTGGTGGCGCAGAGGATTGACCGTTTTACCCCGCTGGTGGGCCATGACCGTGTGATCGCAGGCAGCGATTGCGGTTTTGGGACATTTGCAGGTTTCGGGGCTGTCGATCCCGATATCGCCTTTGCCAAGCTCAAGGCACTGTCAGACGGGGCCGCTTTCGCGTCATGACACTGCCTTTGGTTCTGCTGCCCGGCATGATGTGCGATGCGCGGCTGTTTGTGCCACAGATTGACGTGCTGTCCGCGCGTGGTCCGGTCACAGTGGGTGACATCAGCGGGTATGATAATATGGCCGCTTTGGCGCAGGCTGTGCTGTCCGATGCGCCGCCTGTCTTTGCGCTTGGCGGATTGTCCATGGGCGGTATCGTGGCAATGGAAATGATGCGCCAAGCGCCTGAGCGTATTGCGAAACTGTGCTTGATGGATACCAATCCGATGGCCGAAGGCGACACCGTAAAAGCACGGCGTGGACCCCAGATTGACAAGGCACAGGCAGGGCAATTGGACGACGTCATGCGCAACGAGATGAAGCCGAATTATCTGGCGCAGGGGCTGAGGCGCACCGCACTCCTTGATATGTGCATGGAGATGGCACTGGAGCTAGGCGCGGATGCATTTGTCCGCCAATCCTTGGCGCTGCGGGATCGCCGCGATCAATGTGATACCTTGCGCGGCGTGAGGGTGCCAACGCTGGTACTATGTGGCCGTGAGGACAGGCTTTGCCCGATTGAACGCCACCACTTGATGCAAGAGTTGATTGGCGGCTCGGTGCTTGAGATCATCGAGGGTGCAGGCCATCTTCCAACCCTCGAGCAACCACAACAGACTACAGCGGTGCTGATCCGCTGGATGGAGGAAGCATGACGGATACAGGCCTGGACGACACACTTCTGGCGCTCCTTCGATCAGTGGATACACCCACTGTCTGCAACGCAATCGAGGTGGCACAGGGCAAACGCGGGTTCGATGCCTTCACCCGCGGCACTATGCTGTGTTCCGACCCTGAAGGCGGCGCGATTGTCGGTTATGCGGTGACCGCTAAAATCGCGGCTGTCAACCCGCCCAATGAGACGCCAGACGTTATTCGCGCAAGGCGCATGGCCTATTACAAAGCGATGTCCGAAGGCCCAAACCCGTCCGTCGCGGTTGTCGAAGACCTTGATTACCCCCACGCAATCGGTGCCTATTGGGGCGAGGTCAACACCACGATCCACAAAGGGTTTGGCATGTCCGGCGCTCTTACCAATGGCGTGATGCGTGATCTGGGCGATATGGCGTCCGGCTTTCCAGTCGTTGCAGGGTCAATCGGCCCCAGTCATGGCTTTGTCCACGTCAAAGAAATCGGGACACCGGTCAGTATTTTTGACCTGAATGTAACCCAAGGCGATTTGATCCACGCTGACCGCCACGGTGCTGTTGTGATCCCTATGGATGTGTTGGGCAGGTTGGCAGATGCAATCGAGAAAATGCAAGAAACGGAAAAACTGGTTCTTGATCCCGCCCGCGCGCCCGGCTTTGACTTTGACGCGTTCGAGAGCGCCTGGACAGCATTTGAAAAATCGCGCACTTGATCAACTGCGGCTGAGGTTTTCTCTCTGGCGCTTTGTTTGATTTGAACGGGAAGGTTAGATTCAAGCCCATGGGTTTATATCACTTCAAGTCATCTCAACGGGCCCAGACCAGTCAGTGTGGAGCAGCGCAGGGGCAGTGTTTCAGCACTCGCTGCCGCCATCAGATCGACTGCAGAATGCGTCGCTTTGATTACTCATCAAACGACAGCTTTCGCCATCCCCCCAGCAAGTTTTTTCAAATTCAGGGAAAGATCACTTGACCCCCACGGTGTTTTCTACGGCAGGCGCAGTCTTTCAAAAGCAGACGCTGAATTCGGGGACACCCGTCAAACCGTGTTCTCTCATTGCTTGTTCCGCGCCGACATCGCTCGCGTCACCATTTGCCGCCGTACAAACGCGGCAATAAACATTGCCGTCAGGATCAGGATGATTGTCGGGGCAGGGGCACTATCGAGGAAGAAACTCAGGTAGCTGCCTAGCAGCATCGAGATCATGCAAACCAGCACGGACACCCATAACATCCGCTGAAAACGGCGCACCAGCAAAAAGGCTATTGCCCCCGGCGCGATCAGCAAGCCGATGGCAAGGATGAGGCCAGCGGCCGAAAGCGTCGCCACAATTGTCAGCGAAAGCGCCGCCAACATTCCATAATGCAGCCAGTTCACCCAAAGCCCCGAGGTTTGCGCCTGCGCGGGATCAAAGCTGTGCAACAACCAGTCGCGCCATTTCAGCGCCAGCATCCCGCCGACACCCAGCGCAATGATACCAGCGGTCCACAGTTCGGATGAATCCACGCCCAGCATATTGCCAAACAGAATGTGATCCAGATGGGCGTTGGTTTCGATCGAAACATACATCACAAGGCCAAGCCCAAACATGCCGGAGAAAACCACACCCATTACCGTGTCCTGTTTGACCCGTGAGTTATTGGACAGATAACCCGTCACCACAGCACAGGTCATACCTGCCGCAAAAGCTCCGATGATCAGTGGCAGGCCAACAATATAGGCCAGAACCACGCCGGGCAGCACCGCATGGCTGACGGCATCTCCCATTAACGCCCAGCCTTTGACCACCAGAAAACACGACAGCAAAGCCGTGGGCACAGATACGATAACCGAGATCAGAAAGGCGTTCTGCATAAATCCGAAACGGAACGGTAGGGTTAGCGTGTCAAAATCCATCACAGCGCCTCCTGTTTTATCGGGCTGTTGCGCACGGCCATCGCCGCCTTGCGTTTTGCGGCCAGCAGCCCGTGTTTGGGCGCAAAAACAAAGGCAATCAGGAAGATCAGGGTTTGCAGGCACACGATGATGCCTCCGGTGGCGCCATCCAGGAAGTAACTGATATAAGCTCCGAAAAAGCTGGTGACGGACCCAATTGCGACAGACAGGGCGATCAGGCGCGGAAACCGGTCGCATAATAGATAGGCGGTGGCCCCAGGGGTAACGACCAGGGCAATGACCAGAAACGCGCCGACCGTTTGCATCGCTGCGACGACACAGGCCGAAAGCAGGACAAAAAACACCGCCTTCAGCAGGCCGGGCCGCAGACCGATGGTGCGGGCGTGGGTTTCATCAAAAAACGTGACCATTAGATCCTTCCACTTGGCCAATAGAATGGCCAGCGACACAAATCCGATAAGAGCGAGTTGCAGTGTATCTTGTGGGGTGATGGCAAGGATATTGCCCATGGTGATGGTCTGGATAGAGACGGCCATCGGGTTTATCGAAACGATAAACAGGCCGAGCCCGAAGAAAGAGGTAAATATCAGCCCGATGATCACATCCACCTTCAGGCCTGATCGCTCGGTCAGGAACAGCATTGCCCCCGCCGCGAGGCCGCCCGCGATAAAGGCACCCAAGGCAAACGGCAGCCCCAGCAGATAGGCACCCGCAACACCAGGCACGACCGAATGGGACAAGGCGTCGCCGATCAGCGACCAGCCCTTCAGCATCAGATAAGCGGAGAGAAACGCGCAAACGCCGCCAACCAGTGCGGAAACCCACATGGCGTTGACCATATAGCCATAGCCGAAGGGTTGCAGCAGGGTGTCCATCATGATCCCTGATCCGTGCGGTGGGTCTTGTCGTCGTATTGCACAAAGGGGCGTTCATCGTCGGTAAAGATCGTGACGGCCCGCGCGTCTTCATCATCATGCAATGTGTCACCGCCAAGTGTGATCTGGCGTAACACCCCGCCAAAGGTTTTTTCAAGATTGTCGCGGGTAAAGGTGGTTTCGGTCAGCCCATGGGCCAGCACGGTGCCTTTGACCAATACGGTGCGATCGCAAAACTCGGGCACCGAGCCAAGGTTGTGGGTCGAGACCAGCATCACCCGACCCTCATCACGCAATTCCCGCAAGAGCGCGACAATCTGTTCTTCGGTCTTGACGTCCACGCCGGTAAAGGGTTCATCCAGCAGGATAACCTGTCCGTTCTGCGCCAGGGCGCGTGCCAGAAACACACGTTTGCGCTGCCCGCCCGAGAGTTCACCGATCTGGCGGTGGCGAAAATCTTGCATGTTCACGCGAACCAAGGCCTGATCCACCGCGTCGTGGTCCACCTGTTTCGGGCGGCGGAAAAATCCCATATGCCCGTAACGGCCCATCATTACCACGTCTTCAACCAATACCGGAAAGTCCCAATCGACCTCTTCGGCCTGTGGGACGTAGGCCACCAGATTACGCGCGAGGGCGGTTTTGACGTCCATGCCAAGGATGTTGATCTCGCCTTTGGCTGTGGGAACAAATCCCATTATCGCCTTGAAAAGGGTGGATTTTCCGGCTCCGTTGATCCCCACAAGCGCCGTCACCGTGCCACGTGGGATGTTGAAGCTGGCGTCCCACAAGGCGGTGTGCCCGTTGCGATAGGTCACAGTGACATCCCGCGCGACCAGCCCTGCGTCTTTGTGTGCGGCTTGTTCCGGTACGGTTTCGGTCTTTTGCAACATGGGATGTCCTTGCAGTTTATTTCAAAGCGGCCGTCAGCCCGTCGGTCACAGTTGTGCCGGTGACACGCAGCAGATCAAGGTAAGTAGGCACCGGTCCGGCCGGTTCAGACAGGCTGTCCACATAAAGCACACCGCCATAAGCGGCACCGGTTTCACGCGCCACCTGCTCGGCAGGCGCGGTGTTGACGGTGCTTTCGCAAAACACCACCGGAATGGCGTTGTCTCGCACCCCGTCTATCACACTGCGGACCTGTTGCGGGGTGCCGACCTGATCCGCATTCATCGGCCAGAGGTAAAGCTCTTGCAGCCCCAGATCACGGGCCAGATAACTGAATGCACCTTCGCAGGTCACCAGCCAGCGCTGATCTTGCGGGAGGTCTGCAATAGCGGCTTTAAGCGGCTCCAGCGTATCGCGCAGTTCTTGCTTGTAATTTGCGGCGTTGGCTTTGTAGACTGCGGTGTTCTCAGGGTCGTTCTCTACCATGGCTTTGACAATATTATCGACGTAGATCAATGCATTATCCAGGCCCATCCAGGCGTGTGGGTTGGGCAAGCCCTGATAGTTGCCGGAAGCAATGGAAATCGGATCAATGCCATCGCTCAGCGTTGCGGCAGGGACGTCCGACATGTTTGACAGGAATTGTTCAAACCAAAGTTCAAGGTTCAAGCCGTTCCACAGGATCAGATCGGCGTCATAGGCGCGGACGATATCTTGTGGTGTTGGTTGGTAGCCGTGGATTTCGGCGCCCGGTTTGGTGACGGACACGACGTCAGCCGCATCACCCGCGACGTTCGCGGCCATGTCGGCCAAAACGGTGAAGGTGGTCACAACCTTCATTTTGTCAGCTTGCGCCATCGTCGGAACGATGTTTGCACATAAAGTCATACCAACAATAGCGGTGCAGGCGATGGGGCGGTACATGCGTGTCTCCCGTCAGTAAAGTAGCGACGGCTGTAATTGCAAATCATTCGCAATAAATGTCAATCCTTAATGCGAATAAGTCGCATTAGGGGCCACTTGCTCACGTAAATGGAGCGGTCGATGCCGGTTACCAAACTCAAGTTTTTTTGTCGCCTTCGCAGTACTTGTTATTGCCGGGGTTGGTTGGATGAAGATATCGGAAATCAGAGCAATTGATCGCTGTCTGGATGGCGGCGGGCGATGGTCGTACAGTGATGCAAAATGCGAAGAATGATGCCCCCGCGCTGCCCGGCACAGCTATTGACAAGTCTGGGCTGACGGGGCCACCTGCGGATCAATAAACACAGGAGAATTCCCATGATGAAAACCCGCGCCGCAGTCGCCGTTGCAGCAGGCAAACCGCTTGAGATCATGGAGGTCAACCTTGAGGGTCCCAAACGCGGCGAGGTTCTGGTCGAGATCAAGGCCACGGGTCTGTGTCATACGGATGAATTCACCCGTTCCGGCGACGATCCCGAAGGCATCTTTCCCGCCATTCTGGGCCATGAGGGCGCGG
>JBARCL010000120.1:0-1525 GCA_049794055.1 Sulfitobacter sp. | reverse complement strand
GATGAGCGCCCCTTGCTGATCCTGAACCGCGTTGGCGAAGGTCGCGTTGCATTGCTGGCCTCCGATCATGCTTGGCTTTGGAGCCGTGGATTTGAAGGTGGTGGCCCGCAGTTGGAATTGCTGCGTCGTCTTGCCCACTGGATGATGGGAGAGCCAGAGCTGGAAGAAAACGCCCTTCTGGCCGAGGCCACAGGGCAGAGCATGCGGATCATTCGCCGCTCACTCAAAGAAAGCGTTGCACCTGTAACCGTTACCGCCCCCGATGGCAGCGAGACAGAGCTACGCTTGCGCGAAACCCAACCCGGCCAATTCGAGGCACAGTTTACGGGCGGCGAAATCGGCCTTTATCGATTGAAGGACGACGAGCACGAGACTGTTATCGGTCTCGGCCCTGCGGCACCGCGCGAGTTTGAAAAGACAATCGCGACTGCTGAACTGCTGGAGCCAACTGTAGACGCAACGCGCGGCGGAGTGTGGCGACTTGAAGACGGCCTGCCGACAATCCGCGCGGTGCGCGAGGGGCGGCCTGCATCGGGTCGCGGGTGGCTCGGGATTACGCCGCGTGGGGCATATGAAACGCTGAACGTGCGCCAAACCGCACTGTTGCCTGCGTGGCTAGTGCTTTTACTTGCAACGGGGTTGATCCTTGCTGCGTGGCTGCGCGAAGGGCGGCGTTAGTGGCTTAGCGATACCTTGAAGCCACTGTCCTTCCAGCCGTGCTTGGAACATTTGACCCGCACGAAAACTTCACGCGTCCCGTCGGGTAGCATCACGTGACGTAGTGAACGCGTGAAAGGCTGCTCTTGGACGTGAGGATGATGCAAAATACGGGTGCCCAGCACTTCACCATCGGCATCGACGATTTCCCAGCCATCTGCGTAATGATCCCAGCCGGAATCGGGATGTTGCAAAGTCACGTCAAAATCCCAACCCATGCCCGTTGAATGGGCATCGACCGTGATGACTTTAGGTGCTTCGGCGAAGGCAGGCGCAGCCGCGACGAGCACAGCGAAAAGGAGAGCTGAATGTTTCTTAGGCCACCATCTAGTGCGCCTGCGCCGATTCTGGCAATCACAAGCGCGTTAAGCCTTGTGAACGTCGCTTGAGAGCAACACGCTACGCGAATGGGACGCGAATTCACGCCGCCACAATACCAAACAGGTGACGAGCGTCGCCGCAATAAGCGCAATAGGGCCAGCCAGCCACGCTGCAGAGGCAAGACCAAAGTAGACCGAACGCAAGCCGCGGTTAAAGCTTCGCGCTGCAGTGACGTTTATTTCTCCGGCTTTCATCGCGCGTGGCAGCGTGTTGGGATGGTCGATCTCGTTCGGGACCGATGACATGACAACGGCGCAATAGCCGAACAGGCGGTTGGACCAGACGAATTTCAGAAACGCGTTGGTCACGAAAAACAGCGTCACCATCAGCTTCACTTCCCAGACAATTTCAGGATCGCGGCTAAGCGTGAGATCATCAGCAATCCCGATCAACTGCTCGGTGTTACCAACAAGCGCCAGAACCCCGC
>JBARCL010000119.1:0-38297 GCA_049794055.1 Sulfitobacter sp. | reverse complement strand
GATCAAACCGCGCTGGATAATACCGTTGTCGGGATGCAACCCAAGGCGGCAGAGTAAGAGAGCGGAAACTTTCAAAGTTTCCGACCGCTTTCTTTCAAAGAAAGCGTCCCCGCGCGCACCGTTTTTCCCTTTGACGCCCCCCGCCCGCTGCGCCACAAGACGTCCATGGCAAAACCCGTCAAGACATTCTCCTGCACTGCCTGCGGTGCCAGTTTCAACAAATGGTCCGGCCGCTGTGACGGTTGCGGCGATTGGAACACCCTTCAGGAAGACAAAGGCATCTCCGCCGGTCCGCCCAGTAAATCACTGGGGGCGCGGCGTGGTTCAGCGATGCAATTGACCGACCTCTCGACCGAAGAGGCACCGCCCCCGCGCAGCTACTCCGGCATTGGCGAACTTGACCGTGTGCTTGGCGGCGGGCTCGTTGCGGCTTCGGCGATCCTTGTCGGCGGTGATCCGGGCATCGGGAAATCCACTTTGCTGCTGCAAGCGGCGGCGCATTTCGCCAAGGCCGGTCTGAAAACCATCTATGTCTCGGGCGAAGAAGCCTCGGCGCAGGTGCGCATGCGCGCCCAGCGGCTTGGCCTGTCGGACGCACCAGTGCAACTGGCCGCAGAAACCAACCTGCGCGACATCCTGACCACGCTGGACAAGGAACGCCCCCAGCTTGCCATCATCGATTCGATCCAGACCATGTGGGCCGATAACGTCGAATCCGCGCCCGGCTCCGTCTCTCAGGTTCGCGCGGCAAGCCACGAGTTAACCGCATTCGCCAAACGCACCGGCACGTCCGTGATCCTTGTCGGCCATGTCACCAAAGACGGTGCAATCGCCGGTCCGCGCGTTGTCGAACATATGGTCGATACCGTGCTCTATTTCGAAGGCGAACGCGGCCACCAGTTTCGCATCCTGCGCAGCGTTAAAAACCGTTTCGGCCCTGCGGATGAAATCGGCGTGTTCGAAATGACCGGCAAGGGATTGGCCGAAGTGACCAACCCCTCTGCCCTGTTCCTCTCCGAACGCGGCCAGCCCGCCGCCGGATCGGTGGTGTTTGCCGGCATCGAAGGCACGCGCCCTGTGCTGGTCGAACTGCAAGCGCTGGTCGCCCCCTCGCCCCATTCCCAAGCGCGGCGCACGGTTGTCGGCTGGGATTCGGGACGCCTTGCGATGATCCTCGCGGTGCTCGAAGCGCGCTGCGGCATCCCCTTTGCCGGGCTTGACGTTTATCTGAATGTGGCGGGCGGCATGAAAATCTCGGAACCCGCCGCCGATCTGGCCGTCGCCGCCGCGCTGTTGAGTGCGCGTGAAGACGTGGCCCTGCCCGCCGAGACCGTTGTTTTTGGCGAAATCAGCCTGTCTGGCGCGCTCAGACCGGCGACGCAGACCGAAAATAGGTTGAAAGAGGCGCAAAAACTTGGTTTTACCAGCGCTATCGCTCCTGCTGGTGGCAAAACCGCAGCTGCGACCGGCATATCGCTGAACACCATGAGCGATCTGACGGGATTTGTTGGTGAAATTTTCGGCGCGGGATAACGCGCCATTCGGGTAAAGGGCAGGACGACGATGGAAGGTTTTACGATTATTGACGGCGTGGTGGCGCTGGTCATCATCCTTTCCGCCCTGCTGGCCTATGGTCGCGGCCTTGTGCGCGAAGGCATGGCGATCGTCGGCTGGATTGCAGCGGCGATCCTTGCCTTTCTGTTTGCCCCGCAGGTCGAACCCCTGGTACGCGAAATTCCTGTGATTGGCGACTTTCTGGCGGACAGCTGCGAATTGTCGATCATCGGTGCCTTTGCCGTGGTCTTTGCCATCGCCCTGATTGTGGTCTCCTTGTTCACCCCGTTGTTCTCTTCCCTAGTGCAACGCTCAGTTTTTGGCGGGCTGGATCAGGGGCTTGGCTTTGTTTTTGGGGTAGCGCGCGGCATCCTGCTGGTGGCGATTGCGTTTTTTGTCTACGAAACCGTGATCACAGGCCAGCAATTCACCATCGTGGACGAAAGCCGCTCTGCCGTGGTGTTTTCGCGATTTACCGGCCAGATTGAAGAGCAGAACCCCGAAGCGGCCCTTGGCTGGATCACCACCCGTTATGAGGCCCTTGTGGGCGCCTGCGGCGAGTAACCAACCATCAGCACCGCCTGCTTTCATGGAAGCGGTAATGTCTCGTTAACTAAGCTGAATTAGACGTTAGGTCACCGGCAAGGAGCACTTGGTGACTTTTCAGCACTCATATAGCGATCTGAACTTGGTTTCGGCCCCCGTTTTCGTACTCAAAATCGACGGCGCAGGCGAACCTGTTTACGCGGCGGTCAACGATTATGCACTCAAGAAGGCCGACCGCCCTCTTTCGGACTATCTGGGCCGGACCGCACTTGAGGTTTATCCGCATGCCTACGGACGGACAGCGTATGACCACCATTGCGCGGTCCGCGACAAAGGTATCCCCACCTCCTATCAACTTGATTTGCCGATCGCCGGAATAACGCGCAGAATCCAGACAACTTTATGCCCCGACTTTGGCGCGGACGGGAAAGTGGCGCGTCTGGTCGGCTGCTCTTCGGATCTGACCAGCGAAAAGAATGCCGAGGACGCAAAGGTCCAGTTCAACACTCTTACCGTGGAGATGGAGCAGTTTGTTGCCATGGCAGCCCATGACCTGCGCGCGCCCATGCGTCAGATCGCCGCAATTTCCGGGCTACTCCGCGAAGAAATGCACGACCAGAACCTCGGCAATATCGAACTGCTTGAGACGCTCAATCGGATCGCAGAAAAGACCATGGAACTGGTAACAGAGGTCTTGCAGCATGTCGAAGTTACCACCACAAAAAATCCGGAATCAGTCTTTAGTTTTCCCGCTCTTTGCCATGACATCTGCGAGACGCTTGATCCAACAAAAACCCATAATATCACAACCTCGACAACCACACTGAGCGCCGACCGCACAGTTATGCAAATTGCGCTGCGCAACATGATCGAGAATGCCCTGAAGCATGGGCACCGCGACAGGTTGGACATCAAGATAGATGTGCGTCAAGGTCGACCGGGGATGGTAGAGGTGACAGTTACCGATAATGGCAAAGGGTTTTCATCCGATGCGCTGAAGGTGATGAACCACAGCCAGTTTCGTGCCGAAAGCGGCTACGGCCTATTTGCGGTCAAACGGCTTATTTCCGCACGGGGCGGAACGCTGGTTGCGCAGAATCTGCCCATCCAAACGGGTGCTATTGTGCGCTTTTCCCTGCCCGGCTTCTGTATTGATCAACATACAAAACCCGGCACTTTGAAACGGCGACGGCACACCCCTAATCCGGTGAGGAAAGCCGGACGTCGCCACAGCGCTTGATCCACTTTCGGCGCCCTCCGGGCTCGAAAAAATCAGTTTGTTACAATTCATACATATCCCCCGCTTCGGGGTGACACTGGGGATTAATCCTCCTACATAGATACCCGTCCCCAACCGGATTCGGAGCTGCCCCACCCGTGCCCAAGATTTCCCGCAAAATCATGCCCCCCGCCCACCCGTTTGACACGTCTTATCTGCGTGATGCGGGGGACGACGACAAACTCAAAGAAGAATGCGGCGTTTTCGGTGTCATCGGCGTTGCAGATGCATCAAACTTTGTTGCCCTTGGCTTGCATGCCTTGCAACATCGCGGACAGGAAGCAGGCGGTATCGTCAGTCACGATCCCGTCGCCGGTTTCCAGTCAGCCCGACGTTTTGGGTATGTCCGCGATAACTTCACCTCGCAAAAGGTTATGGAAACCCTGCCCGGCGAATTGGCCATCGGCCATGTGCGATATTCCACTTCCGGCTCCAAAGGCCCGACTGCGATCCGCGACGTGCAGCCGTTTTTCGGCGAATTCGCTATGGGGGGGGCGGCAATTGCCCATAACGGCAACATCACCAACGCCAATGCCCTGCGCCGCGAACTGATCGAACGCGGCAGCATCTTCCAGTCCTCTTCGGACAGCGAATGCATCATCCACCTGATGGCCCGCTCCTTGCAGCGTACCATCCCCGAAAGAATGGAAGACGCCCTGCGACGTGTCGAAGGCGCATTTTCTGTCGTCGCCATGACCCGCACCAAACTGATCGGTGTGCGCGATCCGCTGGGCGTGCGTCCGCTGGTTCTGGGCAAGGTTGGTGACGGCTGGGCGCTCAGCTCCGAGACCTGTGCCCTTGACATCATCGGTGCCGAATTTGTACGCGAAATCGAACCCGGCGAGATGGTGGTGATTACGCCCAAGGGCCTTGAATCGCATTTCCCTTTCCGCCGTCAGGAGCCGCGTTTCTGCATCTTTGAACATGTCTACTTCAGCCGCCCCGACAGCATCCTTGGGGGCCGTTCGGTCTATGAAACCCGCGAGGCGATTGGCCGCGAACTGGCCAAGGAAAGCCCGGTTGAGGCGGATCTGGTCTGCCCTGTACCTGATTCAGGCACGCCCGCTGCCATCGGTTTCAGCCTGCAATCCGGTATTCCCTATGCGATGGGCATCATCCGCAACCAGTATATGGGCCGCACGTTCATCGAACCGACCGAGCAGATCCGCAACATGGGCGTGCGCCTGAAACTCAACGTCAACCGGGCATTGATCAAGGGAAAACGGGTTATTCTGGTTGACGATAGTGTGGTGCGCGGCACCACCAGCCGCAAGATCAAAGAAATGATCCTTGATGCCGGCGCCAAGGAAGTCCACTTTCGCATCGCCTCTCCGCCCACGGCATGGCCGTGTTTTTATGGTGTTGATACGCCGCAGCGTGACAAGCTGCTGGCGGCGACAATGTCCGAGGAAGAGATGCGCGCGCATTTGAATGTGGACAGCCTCAAATTCATCTCGCTTGACGGATTGTACCGCGCCGTCGGTGAGGCCGAAGGCCGCAACAAGAAATGCCCGCAGTATTGTGATGCCTGTTTCTCGGGTGAATATCCGGTCACCCCTGCCGACCAGATGGATCAGGGTTTTCAAATGAAACCGGCGGCAGAGTGATCTGCCGCCTCTCAACCCATCAAAAAACAAGCAGACAGCCATGACCAAAACCGCATTGATCACCGGTGCCTCACGTGGATTGGGCGCAGCCCTTGCAGAAGCACTGGCAAACACGCACCATATTATCGCGGTCGCGCGTACCACAGGCGCACTTGAAGAACTCGATGACCGCATTCAAGCCAAGGGCGGCACGGCCACATTAGCACCGATGGATGTGACCAATGCGGATGCCATGGCAGTTCTTTGTCGGGGCATTCACGACCGCTGGGGCGGGCTTGATCTTTGGTTGCATTGCGCCATTCACGCAGCCCCCCTTGCCCCGGCCGATCACATCGACGGCAAAGACATGGCGAAATCCCTTACAGGCAACGTCACCGCCACCTCGACTCTGATCACTTATGTTGCGCCTTTGCTGGGGCAAACCGGTCAGGCGGTGTTCTTTGACGATCCGCGTGTCGGTCACAAATTCTTTGGCGCCTATGCCGCAACCAAATCCGCGCAAATCGCTTTGGCACGGGCTTGGGCCGCTGAAACAGCTAATATTGGCCCCAAAGTCAATATTCTGACCCCTGCGCCTATGCCGACCGCCACCCGCGCACGGTTCTTTCCAGGTGAAGCACGCGACGGCCTAAGCGACATCCATACTCAGGCGGCTGCGGTTTTGGCGCAACTCTAACCCGTCGACGCCAAGCCCACGCTTGCCGCGCTCTGCCCCCTCACCTATCAAGGCAAAGCGTTTCGATTTTAACTTGCCCGCTCCATCGCCGCCTGAAATTCCTGATTTCAATGCAATGAGAGATATGGGGTTGTCTTGTTAAGATGCGAGATGCTTTAAAAACAGGGGCCAACTATGCGCATTCTCATCACCAATGACGACGGGATCACTGCTCCGGGGCTTGGAGTGTTGCATGCCATTGCCACCGATCTGGCGGGTCCAAAAGGTGACGTCTGGACCGTTGCGCCCGCCTTCGAGCAATCTGGCGTTGCCCATTGCATAAATTATGTTCACCCCACAATGATGACGCCGCTGGACGAACGCCGCTATGCCGCCGAGGGGTCACCCGCTGATTGTGTGCTAATCGCCGTCCATGACGTAATGAAAGACAACCCGCCTGATCTGGTGCTTTCGGGCGTGAACCGTGGCAATAACTCGGCCGAAAACACAGTATACTCCGGCACCATCGGCGGCGCGATGGAAGCCGCGCTTCAAGGGCTGCCCGCCATCGCCCTTTCACAATACTTTGGCCCTGCCAACCGTGATCTCGACGATCCCTTCGAGGCTGCCCTGAAACACGGCGCTTCGGTCCTGCGCCGGATTTTGCGCAACACGCCAGACGAAGATGTTGATTACCCACTGTTCTACAACGTTAATTTTCCGCCTGTCGCGGCGGCGGATGTAAAAGGCACGCGCCTTGCCACCCAAGGGCGCCGTCCGGGTGTGGTCTTTGGCACCGAGCCACACACCGCGCCGTCGGGTCGGCGGTTTTCATGGATCAAGGGCGGCGATCAACAAGTCAAAACCGCCAGTGGCTCGGACGCGGCTTTCAATCTTGAAGGATATATCTCTGTCACGCCGATGCGTGCGGATCTCACCGCGCATAGCGTCATGGACAGCCTCGTCGGCATCGATTCATGACCGACAAAGAAGAAGCCCACTCAGTCGCAGAGCGCAAGATGCAGTTTCTGTATGCGCTACGCTCTAAGGGGGTGACGGACAGCCGTGTGCTGGGGGCCATGGAAAGCGTTGATCGTGGCCCTTTTATCAAAGGATTGTTTTCCGAACGCGCCTATGAAGACATGCCTCTGCCTATTGCCTGCGGCCAGACGATCAGCCAGCCGTCGGTGGTGGGGCTGATGACACAAGCGCTGGAGATCAGCCCGCGTGACAAAGTACTCGAGATTGGCACCGGCTCGGGCTATCAGGCTGCGATCCTCAGCAAACTGGCGCGTCGTGTCTACACCATCGATCGCCATCGCCGTCTGGTGCAAGAAGCTCGTACAATTTTTCAGGACCTCGATCTGGTCAATATCACCGCAATCACCGCGGATGGCAGTTTCGGTCTGGCCGAACAGGCCCCCTTTGACAAGATCATCGTGACTGCCGCCGCCGAAGACCCTCCCGGCCCGCTTCTGGCGCAGCTCAAGGAGGGCGGCATCATGGTACTGCCCGTCGGACAATCGGATTCGGTACAACACCTGATTCGTGTGCGAAAAACCGCAACCGGCCTTGAATATGATGAAATGCGGTCCGTCCGCTTTGTTCCTTTGCTCGAGGGCTTGGGCAAAGACGGTTAATAGAGTATTGTGCCGAAAACCTCCGGAGACACGGAGGGATCGTGTGTTAAGAGGACAAGCAGATGCGCCCTTTCAAGATGCGCCGCCACGTGCGGCTAAGCCTGCTGGCAACCGCCAGTGCCACCCTTCTGACCGCCTGTGGCAACCAGCCCCTAGATTTTGATCTGCGCGGAATAGGCGGCGGCTTTTCCACAGCGGAAGTTGCCACTGGCCCCCTTGCCAACCGGCCCCGCCCCGATAACCGAGGCGTGATTTCATATCCCAACTATCAGGTCGCAGTGGCACAACGTGGCGATACATTGGCAAATGTCGCCAAACGTGTGAACGTTGATCCTGCGGCCCTGGCCCGCTTTAACGGGATCGATATTAACGATACCCTGCGCAAAGACGAGATCGTCGCCCTGCCCGGCCGCGTCGCCGAACCGTCGCCGGCAACCGGTGCGGCAACCAGCGGTCCGATCCAACCCGTTGACATCAATTCGCTGGCCGGTGGTGCGATTGACCGCGCGCCTGCAACCCCTGGAGTGCAGACCGCCGCGCTGCCGCCCGCGACAACCACGCCTCAGGGGCAAACCGGGCAAGAGCCGGTGCGCCATAAGGTCGAGCGCGGCGAAACCGCCTACACTATCGCACGGCTTTATAACGTGCCGCTCAAAGCCCTGTCCGAATGGAACGGTCTGGGGGCCGACTTTGCCGTGCGCGAGGGCCAGTTCCTGCTGATCCCTGTCGCCAAGCAAAATCCGCCAGCCCGCGCCGCTACATCGTCGCCGAGCGCGACACCAGCACCCGGTACAGGTTCGCCCACGCCAACCCCGCCTTCTGCAGCCAAACCGCTGCCGCAGGATGATTCAGCCAAACCGGCACCCGCCGCGACGGTAACAGCAGCGGCAAAACCCGTGGCGGATGTCGGCAAGACCACCAAACCCGCGAAAGCCACCAAGATGGCCACGCCCGTCACCGGCAGCATCATCCGCGGCTACGCCAAGGGCCGCAACGAAGGCATTAACATCAAGGCGCCCGCTGGCACCCCCGTCAAGGCGGCAGACAGCGGTACCGTTGCCGCCATCACCAAAAGTGCCGAGGGGGTGCCGATTGTCGTGGTGCGACATGCAGGCAACCTGTTGACCGTCTATGCCAACGTCACAGATGTGAATGTGTCCAAAGGCGACAGTGTAGGG
The DNA here is from genome assembly GCA_049794055.1 of Sulfitobacter sp. GTDB lineage: Bacteria > Pseudomonadota > Alphaproteobacteria > Rhodobacterales > Rhodobacteraceae > Sulfitobacter. The sequence continues at coordinate 29,838 of JBARCL010000119.1, read as the reverse complement.
CGAGGCCAGCAAATCGCGAAGCTGCGCAGCGGCGATGACGCCTATGTGCATTTCGAGGTGCGGCAAGGCTTTGACAGTGTGGACCCAACGCCCTTCCTGAACTGACAAAACTTACTGCGCACAACCAAGAGTTCGGTTTAGCGGCAATTTACCTCGAAATTGCCGCTTGTTTGCCTCAAACCGCGCAGCACGGCCCTGTTTACGCCCCGTTGCAAAAATAGAAACAATCCAACGCATTTGACGCGATTGGATTGAATCATGCCCGAGTATTTCGGCTACACCAACACGATTTACGGCACGCAAAGTACCGTCAACGGTGCGACGCAGGATTACGCCTTTGGTCCTCCTACCGGTGGGACCTGGCGCTATACCGGGCCCGACACCTATTTCGTCGTCAATGAAACCACAGGCGCGGTGAACTTTAACGGAGATATCGACAACGAATTTGTCGGATTTCAGGAACAAATCGGCAGCGTCGGTGAACAGACGACAACGATTGGCGGATCAGAACGTCAGATCATCTATGACTATACCTTTACCGTCACCGATGGCACGACCACATGGCGGGTCACAGTCATTGACGTCGATCTCAACAACGATGACGATCTGAATGATGCAGGCGAAGACGGTTATTTCCTGATTTTTCCAGATGGCATGCCGCCGGCTGATACCAACCTGACCATCGGCGGCATTGTCGACAACGAAGATCTTATTGCACATACAAGCCTCGGCGGCAGTGTTGTGTGTTTCGCCCAGGGAACATCAATTTCGACGGAAACAGGGCCGGTTCAGGTTCAGAAACTGGAAATCGGCGACATGGTTGAAACGCGCGACGGTGGCTTTCAACCCATCGCGTGGATTGGCCAGACCACGGTGGCAGCGACGGGTGACTTTGCACCTATTGTCATCACCAAGGGGGCGTTGGGCAATGATCGCGATCTGGTTGTCTCTCCCCAGCATGCGATCCTGCTCACCGACTGGCGGGCCGAACTGCTATTTGGTCAAGTTGAAGTTCTGGTACGTGCTGTTGATCTGCTGGGCCATGATGGTGTTTATCGCAGGACGGGTGGTTCCGTGACCTATTATCACATCCTGTTCGATGCCCATCATCTGGTCCGCTCCGAAGCAATCTGGAGCGAAAGCCTCTATCCAGGTGACATGACGTTGCAGTCTGTTAACGCCGCTGCACGCGACGAGATCACCGGCCTGTTTCCCGATCTCAACGCCTACGGACCCAAGGCCGCGCCCTGCCTGCGCAAATACGAGGCCTGCTGCCTGCTGGCAGCATAGCCCTCTCGGCTCAGGTAAAGGCGATACCCTTGCGGCCAGCCAGATCGACGAAATACTGCCACGCAACTCGGCCAGAGCGTGACCCGCGGGTCGCTTGCCACTCGATGGCCTCGGCCCGCAGCGTGTCATCGTCGATGTCTACGCCATGCGCATCGCAATAGCCCCGGATCATCGCCAGATACTGGTCCTGATCACAGGCGTGGAACCCCAGCCACAGACCAAAGCGGTCAGAAAGCGACACTTTTTCTTCGACCGCTTCCGCCGGATTGATCGCCGATCCACGCTCGTTTTCGATCATGTCCCGTGGCATCAGATGGCGGCGGTTGGATGTGGCGTATAACACGACATTCTCGGGCCGCCCTTCGATACCGCCATCCAGCACCGCCTTGAGAGACTTGTAATGCGCATCATCATTGCCGAAACTCAGATCGTCACAGAACAGAATGAACCGCTGCGCGGCCCCACGCAAAAGGTTCAGCAAACGGCCCACTGACGGCAAGTCTTCTCGCTGCAGTTCGACAATCCGCAAGGCCTCATGTGTTGCAACAACATCGGCGTGTATTGCTTTGACAAGGCTGGATTTTCCCATCCCCCTTGCCCCCCATAGCAAGGCATTATTCGCGGGCAATCCGGCGGCGAACTGCCTTGTATTCTGCAACAGGGTATCACGCGACCGATCGACACCTACCAGCAAGGACAGATCGACTCTGCTCACTTTTTGTACCGGCTCCAACCGGTCCGGCTCTGTGTGCCAGACAAAGGCTGTCGTCGCGTCAAAGTCGGGGGCCGCAAGCGGTGCCGGTGCCATCCGCTCAAGTGCCGCTGCAATCCGGTCCATAGGATCATCAATCATCGGGTTTGGCATCGACATTGCGCGTCCCTCACTTCAACTCGCCCTCGTCGTCGTCAAACTCCGCCAACAAGTCTTCGTCTTCGTCATAAAAACCTTCGGCCCGCAGCTTGGCTTCGCGCTTTTTCTCGACCCTTTTCACCAGCTGAATCGAGATCTCGTAGAGACCGTAAACAACCACAAACAGGATCACCTGCGTGATAACGTCTGGGGGTGTGACCAATGCCGCCAGCACTAGAATGGCCACAACCGCATATTTGCGTACATTGCCAAGGCCCTCTGCACTGACCAGCCCCGCCTTGCCCATCAGCGTCAACAGTACAGGCAGCTGAAAACAAAGGCCAAAGGCAACGATAAACTTGATGGTCAGGCTCAGGTATTCCTGCGCCGATCCCTGAAATGCGATGCCCGCGACACCGTTTGCAACAGCTTCGGAGCCGTCACCGGTTAGTGATCCCTGCTGGAAACCCAGAAAGAAGTCAAAGGCCAGTGGGGTGACCACGTAGAACGCAAAAGACGCGCCAATAAAGAACATCACCGGCGAAGCAATCAAAAACGGCAGGAACGCACCCTTTTCGTTCTTGTAAAGACCCGGCGCCACAAACCGCCACATCTGGTAGCTGATATAAGGAAAGCCCAGAACGAGCCCGCCCAGAAGCGAGATCGAAATGGCGACAAAGAAGCCCTCTTGCAGTTTGATCAGGATCAGACCGCAATCATCCTGCCCACGCTCGGCCATGGCCGAACACAACGGGTTGGTCAGAAAGTTGAAAATCGGGTTCCAGACCGTGAAACAGATGATCATCCCGATGATAAAGGCAATCACGGAATGGATCAGCCGCGTACGGAGTTCCGCAAGATGTTCGATCAGCGGCGCTGCGCTGTCGTCAATATCGTCTGTCGCGCTCATTTATTACTCATTTTTCCGCCGCAGGAGGTGTCACTGCCGCTTCAAGCTCTTCGGCTTTGGCCAGTGCCTCGGCTGCTTCGCGCTGTTTGCGTTCGGCCGCCGAACGCGCACCTGCCGCCTGAATTTTCTTGGCATTTTCCGCACGTTCAGCCGAAAGTTTGCCAGTTTCGCTTGCCGGATCAAGATCTGTCAGCGATTTGGCCGCGGTTTTGACCCCGTCCATCGCCGTGCCAACAGGATTGGTTGCCGCCTTGAGCGATTTATTGATCGATGATGACATCTCGCGCATGCCACTGTCATCCGCCGCGTCGTTCATCGCGGAAGAGAACTCCCGCGCCATGCCTTTTGCTTTTCCGACAAACTGCCCGACCTTGCGAAAAAGGATCGGCAGGTCTTTCGGGCCGACGACAATCAGCGAAACGATCCCAATGACCAGCAGTTCAGTCCAGCCCAGATCGAACATGGATCAAACCTTGTCTTTGGTCGTATCGCTTTCGGCGACAACCTCGGTCTCGACTGTGTTTGACTCATCCGCCAGTTCTTTTTCGCCTTCGTTGATGCCCTTTTTAAAGCTGGTGATGCCTTTGCCGACTTCCCCCATCAGGCTGGAAATCTTGCCGCGCCCGAACAGCACCAGGACCACAACCGCAATCAGCAAGAGGCCCGGCAAACCAATATTATTCAACATGTCATTTCTCCTTTGGGGCACGTGCAACCTGCCGTGACCGATCTGTCTGTTCAGTCCCTGTTTACGCAGCGGTACGACCAAGGCAAAGCAGCAATGCCGGTCCACACCGCTGATTTCTGCGTCCCTACAAGAATAATCCGCTCTTGCTGCACTCAACTGACAGGTTTATGTCAGTTGATATCCCCTAAACGGGTCCCACACATGATCAAAGGAGTAACTCATGTCCAAGACCCAATCCACCGTCGCAGAAATCGTCACCTTCCGTCTGGCCCAAGGGACCGACATCGACGCGTTTGTAACAGCCGCCCGCGCCATCGAACCTATGCTCAAGGCCAGCGGCACCGTACTTAGCCGTACCTTGTCTTGCGATGACGCCGGTACATGGACCGATCACATCACATGGACCACCATGGCAGCGGCCAAATCCACGGCAGCGGCAAGGATGGCTGATCCCTGCGCCGCGCCGATGATGCAAATGATTGACCCTGCGCATGTCACGATGCGCCACGCGCCGATAGCCTATCAACAGGAGTAACATGCGCCGAACGGACCGACTTTTCGACATCATCCAGATCCTGCGCGACGGTAAGCTTTACCGCGCGCAGGACATCGCCGAACGGCTGGAGGTCTCGACCCGAACCATCTACCGCGACATGGACACGCTCAGCGCCTCGGGTGTGCCCATCGAGGGAGAGCGCGGCGTTGGCTATATGATCACTCAGGCGATCAGCTTGCCGCCTCTCACCCTGACCAGCTCGGAGCTTGAGGCACTGAACCTCGGGCTGGCGATTGTTGGCCAAGCCGCTGATGATGCGTTGAAAACCGCTGCTGAAACGCTGGCACACAAGATCGACGCGGTGTTGCCCGCTCAAACCATCGCGGAGGCAGAGGCATGGAAGTTCGCGGTCTATCCCTTTGCCGATCCGACGCGCAACCTCACCCATATGCCGCTGCTGCGCTCGGCGATCAAAGCCCGCCAGAAGGTGCGTCTGACCTATACCTCGCGCGAAAATGCTGTCACCAGCCGCGTGATCCGCCCGTTGCATATGGAGTATTGGGGCCGCGTCTGGACGTTGACGTCATGGTGTGAGCTGCGCGAAGGTTTCCGTGTCTTCCGCCTTGATCTGATCGAAAGTGCCGAGGCCCTGCCCGACCTGTTTGTCGATGAGCCTGGCAAGATGCTGGCGGATTACGTGCCTTGAGGTTTTAACTTCCAGCCCGATTGCAGCCGCAAGAACGCCTCTACGCTCGCCTGTGCAACCACAATCGTTTCGCCGCCCGCCGGCACGTTCAACCCGCCATGAACCGCGCGCACTTCTGCTTTGCCGCGCGGCAGTTTCGCCGTCAGCGCCGCCAGATCAAGCTTGTCCGGCTCTTGAACGCCGATTGTCACCTGCACCCGCATCTCTTGATGCGAAACGCCCGTTATCGCGAAAAGCGGCAGCGATGAGTGACGCAGCGCGTCTTCAATCGCGCGGCCCGCCGCTTTGGTGTAATCCATCCCGTGCAGATCGTTGCCCATGCCCATTTCGATGATGACGCGGTGCATTTTTGTCAGATCACCCATCCGCCTGCTCCATATCAAAACCCACGGACAGCGCGACATTGGCCATCACGGTGGGATGCCCGCCGCTCTCTTGTCCCACAGGTCGCGGCACATCCAGCCCGCCTTGCGAGAGATTTACGGTCACATTTCCATATGGAAACACCGCCTTCAGCACCTCGACATCCACCTTGTCCGGCTGCTGCACCCCCACATCGAGCGTGATTTGCATGGCGGTTTTCTCAAATCCGAACAGCTCCGCCAGATTGATCGAATTGTGCCAAAGCGCATCCCGCACCGCGCGTTCCGCCGCTTGGGTATAATCACCGCGCCGCAGCGACGTCCCCATGCCGAATTCTACCAGTAACGTCTCAGCCATCTCGCTCTCCTATCCATCAAACGGAAACACAAAGCACCGGTCCCGTGGGATCGTCAGCCACATCACCGCACCGGGTTGCGGCAAGAATACATTCGGCACAGTCGCCCGCAGCGTCGATCCGTCATGATCCATAACAAACTCGATCAGACTTTCGGAGCCCATGAAACGGGCCCGTGATACCACAGCCCGCGCCGGTGTGCCCTCTTTGGCCGTCGGGTTCGGCCCTTTGCCTGCACGATCAAAGTCGATGCGCACATGTTGGGGACGAAACACGATTTGCACCCGCGTGCCGTCTGCCACACCGGGGGCCAGAAACCGCCCGAACGCGGTCTGCGCCAGCGCTCCCTCAACCGTCGCCTCAACCACATTCGCATCCGAGAAAAACGCGACCGCAGCGCGATCCAAAGGGCGCGTATAGACGTTATAGGGCGCGCCCTGCTGGACGATCCTGCCGTCGCGCATCAGCGCAATTTCATCCGCCATTCGCATGGCTTCGTCCGGTTCATGGGTCACCAGCAGGACAGCGGTGTCTTCCTCTTTAAGGATGCTCAGAGTTTCGTCGCGGATGCCATCGCGTAGCCGGTTGTCCAATCCCGAAAACGGCTCGTCCATCAACATGATCCGGGGTTTCGGCGCCAAAGCACGCGCCAGCGCCACCCGCTGTTGTTCGCCGCCGGAAAGCTGGTGCGGATAACCATCGATAAACCGCAACAGATCAACACGGGCCAACAGTTCCTCGACCCTGAGCCGTTTTTCGGCTTTTGGCCCTTTCAGTCCGAACGCCACGTTATCCGCCACCGACAGATGCGGAAACAGCGCAAAGTCCTGAAACATCAGACCGATCTCGCGCCGCTCTGGCGGGATGCGAAATACCGTATCACAGATCAGCTTGCCATCGACGTGGATTGTGCCGCTATCCTGCATTTCCACGCCTGCAATCATCCGCAAGGTCGTGGACTTGCCGCAGCCCGAAGGCCCCAGCAGGCAAGTCACCTGCCCCGGCATAATCTGCAAAGACACACCGTCGACAACGGCACGGCCTTGGAACGAACGGCGCAGGTTCTTGATCTCCAGTCGGGGAACGGGCGATAGGTCTGGCATTTCAGGAACTACAGTCATGGATATCCGATAGAATTACTCGGAAAACTGCTATCAGCCCCGCCGCATCGCCGCAAGCACTCCGGCAAAGCCGACCGCCAGAACAGCCACGCAGATCACCAGCAGCTGTTCGTATTTGTGGCCCTCCGGCAAAAGTGCCACAAAGATCGCCCAGCTGCGCGCGAAATAGGCAAACGCGCCGATGGCCGCGGCGCCGAAAGCCACCAGATAACCCCAAAGCGCCACCTCGCGCCTCATGACCAATCCGACAATCAACACCGGTGTCAGGAACATTGACGCTGTGCCGCTGACCGCCACGGCGTCAAATAGTGTTGAATTGCCCCACAAGGTCAGCACCGTACCTGCGATCATGAACACCAGCATCACAAGGCGCCCGCCCTTCAGCGTCCGCGGCGCAAGGCATAGTTCCTCGACCACAAGACGCGCGGCGGATGCCAATGCAGAATCCAGCGTGCTGAGCGCGGAAACCAGAAGCGAAATCATCAAGGCGACAAACACCCAAGACGGGAACATCACGGCCCATGTACCGATCAACTGTCCCTCATATGCTGCCCCAGTCAGCCCGGCCTGAATGCCGAAGAAACCAAAACCGATGATGCACAGTATCGAAATCCAGAAGGCATGTAGGAACGACGCCTTGGTCGTCGCCTCATCCGCGATGAACCCGCGGTCCATCATCACCGGATCATGGGCCGGATAGGAAAACACCTGCAAGGCCGCAACCAACAGCAGAACCCAACCGTTATAAGCCCCCGACACGCCCGACGCTGTCATTACGTCGCCCATATTAAATCCGGGACTGGTGATCAAGGCCACAAAGGCCACACCGAAAACCGCCAGAAACACCAGCATTTGCACAACATCGGTGCGCAATGCCGCTGAAAGCCCTCCCCATGCGGAATAGGCCAGCCCCAGCACCGCCACGATAAGGATCGCCGCCGTGCCGCTGCCCGCCAAAACGGCGTCGAAGATCAGCCCCACCACCAGCAAATTGGCAAAGACCTCGGACAAAAGGCGTAATGCAATCACCAGATTGTAGCAGCCGGTGCCGACAGTGCCAAACCGCGTGGCCAGCCAATCCTGCATCGAACCCGCCCCATTGGCCCGCAGCCGCGCGACAATGAAACCGCCTGTCAGGAAGGAACCGTAATAGGCCGCATAGGCCAGCGTGCCCGCAATCCCGAAATAATATCCCAAAATCGCGGCGTTCATCAAAGAACGCGCAAATATCCACGTTGTCACTTGTGACAGGACCAAAACCCAAAGCCCCGGCGCACGCCCCTCTGCGCCAAGCCCGCCAAAGAACCCGTCAATCGATGCGCGCTTTGGCGCGGCCAACAGGCTGGCAATCAGGATGCCTGCAAAGAGGATAATGAGAACAGTGGTTTGCATGAGGGTGGCCTTATTGGAGCGGAAGTTTGCCCAGCCTTAACCGCCAACCGGCAGAGCGACCATCCGCGATCCACCTCGTCCCGAAAATGTGATCAATCTTGAGCGGTCAATTCAAAATCTGCGCGCGCCAGATCCTGCCCGTTTACCTGCAAAACCACCGCGTGAGGCCCCGGATGCAGCGTGAAAGTCGAGGCGTCGCCTTTGAGGAAATGGGTCTTGGACAGACTCAACGCCTTGTCCTTTTTGATGTCGGCCACCTTCAGCTTGAATACCTTTTCGGCGGTCTTGCCGCCCGCCCGCGCAAAGAGGATGCGGTAATCCACCATCGCTGGCAAATCCTGATCCGCCGACAATTCGCACCGGATCGCCAGGCGATCCCCGATGGCATAACTGTCAGCGCCCAGCGTCAGCGCCGCCCGCACCGGCACATCACCGCGATACCCCAGCAGGCTCAAGGCACCCTCATGTCCCTGTTTCACCAGCACCCGCAGGGCATGACGTGTCATCCATGAGAGCTCTTTGGCATCCTGACGGCCCTCGCGTTGCCAATTCTGCAACAGCCCAATCACCACCTCCGGTTCTTTTTTTGCAATGTCATTCAAATGGTTAGAAACCGATCGCGTCACATAGCGCGTCCCGTCTGCATGCAACCGCTCCAGAAACGGCACCCGCTGTGCAGTTTCCAGTGCAACCGCTTTCGCCCATGGCAGGCGCGGCCGTGTGCCTTCGCTGACCAACCGGCGAACATGGTAGTTATCATCCTCTGCCCAGACAGCCAGACGAGCCAGCGTTTCTTCGGGCCAACGGTTCAGGAAGGGGCGGATATAGAACTCCATCGAGAAACGTTTCGTCGCTTCGTAAAGCAAGTCAAGCGCCCGCTCGCGGTGTGTCTCGAGCCCGTGTCGCACGGCAAGGATACCGGGCAAGGCATGGATGAACCGGCCGAAATCATCGTCGCGCAAAGACGGATCAAGCGGCGCAGGCATCGCCGCCTCTAGCTGTTGCGCCATGGTGGGAAAATCCGTGGCCAACTGCCCCTCAAGGCAATCGGCCATCCACTCCAGACGTTCCAATAATTCGCGCCCGTCAAAGCCCGACAAGGCCTCTGCCTGAAAGCGTTCTGCGTCAAACGAGGGCAATCCGGCAGCGCATTCCGCCGCCAGATCACCCAGAGACTGGGGATTGAACAGATGGTCCTTGAGCGAGAATTTCCCGTCCACGACGACTACATCGTAATGTTGGTGGCGCCGCCATCCAGCAACAGGTTCTGCCCGACAATAAACCCCGCATGTATCGAACACAGGAACGCACAGGCCGCGCCAAACTCCTGAGGTGTGCCATAGCGCCCCGCAGGAATGGTTGCGGCCCGTTCGATCCGCGCATCTTCAAGCGAAATATTGCGCGATTTGACAACCGCCCCGTCCAGCGCATCAGCGCGGTCCGTGGCATGGATACCCGGCAGCAGATTATTAATCGTCACGCCCTTGCCGGCCACTTGCCGCGAGGTGCCCGCGACATATCCGGTAAGCCCGGTGCGGGCCGAATTGCTCAGCCCCAAGACACCAATCGGCGCGCGCACGGATTGCGAAGTTATGTTGACCACACGGCCCCAACCCCGGTCCATCATGCCCGGCACCAAGGCTTTGATCAGCGCAATCGGGGCCAGCATATTCGCGTCCAGGGCTTTGATAAAATCTTCGCGGTCCCAATCGCTCCACATGCCTGGAGGAGGGCCACCGGCGTTGTTGACCAGAATATCCACATCACCCGCTGCGGCAAGCACCGCCGCCTGTCCCTCTTCGGTCGCCACATCGGCGGCGACGGTCGTGACGTTCACGCCGTAGGTGCTGCGCAGCCTTTCCGCCGACGCCTCAAGCGCCTCGGCACCACGGGCATTCATCACCAGATTGACACCCGCCTCGGCCAGCGCTTCCGCACAACCCAGCCCCAAGCCTTTGGATGATGCACAAACCAGTGCTGTTTTACCCTTAATTCCCAAATCCATATCACGATTCCCCTTCGTTGGTTTCCTCAGACCTATCATGTTGACCGACGACTGCCAGCAAAACACCGCAGCCTCGACCCATCCCTGTCACAATCCCGGCCTATGCCTTGTCGGCAAACCCGTCACCCAGCCAGACCACCAAGGATCACGATGGCCCGTTCAAGACCCGCCCCCGCGCACGTTCTGTCCGTTTACCGCGCGCAGGATTTTGTTGCCTCTGACGGGGCAAACAGGGGTGATCCGTTGTCCTTTGCCAGCGAATTGATACTCGATGATATCTACACGCTGCCCTACGATACCCGACCACAGCAACTTGCGATACTTGCGGGCGAAGATAACCATTTCCGGATCGCACCGGAATCGGACGTCGGGATGCCCCGATCCAGACTGGTGCTCGACAGCGCCCTCAGCTTTATGTCCAGCGAGGGGGGGATGCATGATACCCTGTTGATGGTCGAAGTAGACGCCAAAGGTAACGTCGCAGATGTCTATCTCGTGCCCCTGGCCGCACTGCACAACGCTGTCGAATACCAACTTGTCGGCATTGATACCACCACTGCGCGCCAAAAGTTCGCGCAGGTGGCCTGTGTCTCTTTCACGCGCGGCACCCACATCACGCTGGCCTCGGGTGAGCAGCGGTTGATCGAAAACCTGAACATCGGTGAGCGCGTGCTGACCCGTGACGACGGCGTGCAGCCGGTGCGCTGGATCGGGCAGACCACCGTGCGCGCGGTCGGGGATGTGGCCCCGATTAAAATCAGTGCCGGCACATTGAACAATGACCGCGATCTGTTCGTCAGTCCCGACCACCGCCTGTTTATTTATCAGCGCTGCGACGCACTGGGGGTGGGGCGGGCGGAAATTCTGGTCAAGGCCCGTCATTTGGTAAACGGCACATCGGTCACGGTGATGGAGGGCGGGTTTGTCGATTATTTCCAACTGCTGTTTGACAGGCACCAGATTGTCTATGCCGAAGGGATCGCCGCCGAAACGATGCTGATCGACATACGCACCAGATCGGTTTTACCCGAGGACCTGTCTGCTGTATTGGGCGATGTTATTGCCGGGCATTCGGATCTGCCTCTTGCAGGACTGGACGTAAGCGAGGCCCTGCTGGACCGCCCCGATGTGGCGGAGGTGTTACGCAAGGCGTCCTCCAGCTGAGCGCTTGCAGAATGCCCGGCGATCAGGCGGTATCACGTAAAGTTATCGCGTCGTCAGAGGCAGACACAACGCCACCACCCTTGTTTCCACCTGTATCTAGGGTATGAGTACGCCCGATGAACGAAGGGTGAAAATTGACCCGACATTTACCTTTCCCCGACACATCGGTGAGAAACACATGAGGAACGGCACGCAAGATGTTGGATAAAAATACGAACCGCCCGGCACTTCCGCCAGAAATCGCCCGTCGTCGGACCTTTGCCATCATCAGTCACCCAGACGCCGGCAAGACAACGCTAACAGAAAAATTCCTGCTGTTCGGCGGTGCGATCCAGATGGCGGGCCAAGTGCGCGCCAAAGGTGAAGCACGCCGTACACGTTCCGACTTTATGGCGATGGAAAAGGACCGGGGCATTTCTGTATCGGCTTCCGCAATGTCATTTGATTTCAAAGAATTCCGCTTTAACCTTGTAGACACACCCGGCCACTCTGACTTTTCCGAAGACACTTATCGCACGCTGACAGCCGTCGATGCTGCCGTCATGGTGATTGACGGGGCAAAGGGCGTTGAATCGCAAACTCAAAAACTGTTCGAAGTCTGCCGCATGCGCGACCTTCCGATTCTGACTTTCTGTAACAAAATGGACCGCGAAAGCCGGGATGTATTTGAAATAATTGACGAAATTCAACAAAATCTTGCCATTGACGTAACCCCTGCCAGCTGGCCCATCGGGGTTGGTCGTGACTTCATCGGATGCTATGACATCCTGCGCGACCGACTGGAGTTGATGGACCGTGCCGACCGCAACAAAATCTCTGAATCCATTGAGATCAACGGATTGGATGACCCCAAACTGGCCGAACATGTGCCTGCGGCCTTACTTGAAAAGCTGCGCGAAGACCTTGAAATGGTGCGCGAACTCATGCCACCACTGGACGCTGACCTGATGGCTGAAGGCTCACTCACCCCGATCTGGTTCGGCTCTGCAATTAACTCCTTCGGGGTCAAGGAACTGATGGAAGGCATCGCCAAATTTGGCCCCGAACCACAGATCCAAAAGGCCGAGCCGCGCCAAATCCTGCCAGAGGAAACCAAAGTTACCGGCTTTGTCTTCAAGGTTCAGGCCAATATGGACCCCAAACACCGGGACCGCGTTGCCTTTGTGCGCTTGGCCTCGGGGCATTTCCTGCGCGGCATGAAAATGACCCATGTGCGCACCAAGAAACCTATGACGATCACCAATCCGGTAATGTTCCTCGCTTCGGATCGCGAACTGGCCGAAGAAGCCTGGGCCGGCGATATCATCGGCATACCCAACCACGGGCAGTTACGGATCGGTGATACGTTAACCGAAGGCGAGGCATTGCGCGTTACAGGTATCCCGTCCTTTGCGCCCGAACTTCTCCAAGGCGTGCGTGCGGGCGATCCGCTAAAATCAAAGCATCTGGAAAAGGCTTTGATGCAATTTGCCGAAGAAGGCGCCGCAAAAGTCTTTAAGCCTTCCATCGGCTCTGGTTTTGTCGTTGGCGTGGTGGGTCAGCTGCAGTTCGAAGTTCTGGCCAGCCGGATCGAGCTGGAATACGGCCTGCCCGTTCGTTTTGAACAATCGCAGTTCACCTCGGCACGATGGGTAAACGGAGACAAGCAAGCGGTTGAAAAGTTCATTCAGGCCAACCCGCAACATATCGCCCACGACCATGATGGCGACATCGTTTACCTGACACGCCTGCAATGGGACATTGACCGCGTCGAACGCGACTATCCCGACGTGCGGCTGACATCGACCAAGGAAATGATGGTGTGACAGCGACATGGGGGATCAGCGCCACGATCCTCGCGCCGGTGGGCGACATTCTGGATTTTGCCGCCTATCACCTTGAGGCCGGTGCCCACCGCCTTTACCTTTATCTGGACGACGACAATCAAGCGGCCTTTGACGTGCTCAAGGCGCACCCGAAAATCCGGCCCACCCTCTGTGACAATGCATGGTGGAACGGCAAACGGCCCAAAAAGCATCAGGTCCGCCAGACCCATAACGCAACCCACGCCTATCGTCGCCGTGCCGAGGTAGACTGGCTGATTCACATGGATGTGGATGAATTTCTGGTCTCGGAGCGCGCGGTTTCGGATGTTCTTGCCACTCTGCCAAAGGATCACAAGATCGCCCGCATCCGCCCCATGGAACAGCTGGCCGGAGACGGTACCACCTTCAAAGGTTTTGTGCCCAATGGCCCTGATCGCAACCGGATCGTGTCGGACGTGTATCCAACCTATGGCCGCTATATCAAAGGAGGCTTCCTAAGCCATCTCGCCGGAAAATGCTTTTTACGCAGCGGGTTGGAAGGCATACGCGTACAGATCCACAACGCCTTCCAAGATAACGAGATGCTGAAAGGGCCGGAAACAACCGCCGACATTGACCTCGCTCACGCCCATGCGACAAGCTGGGAAAATTGGTACGCCGCCTATCGTTACCGGTTGGAAAAAGGATCCTATCGCGCGGAGCTGGCCCCCAACCGCCCCCGCGACCAAGGCGGAATGTCAATGCACGAGCTATTCCGGATGATCGAAGCAGAGAACGGCAAAACGGGGCTGAAGGCATTCTTCGACGAAGTGTGCGCCGATACACCCGCCTTGCGGCATCGGTTGGCGGCCCATGGCCTGCTAAAACATGCAACACTTGGCCTAAATACAACAACTTCCAAGCATTTTCCTTACTAAGAGCCCAAAAAACAGCAACAATTTGCGATCCATTTGACGTCCCGCGTCCAAGTTGCTATCGGTGCGCAACATGTCGCGGCAGGTGCCGCCTTTGGGCCAAGCGGGCCGATATGACTGATGCAGCGGGCCGAAATCAGCGTCCGCCAAAACCGGACACATATGATAAAATTTTCTGATCTAAAGCTCAGCCCTAAAGTGCTCAAAGCCATCGAAGAGGCCGGGTACGAAACCCCGACCCCCATTCAGGCGGGTGCCATTCCCCCTGCCCTTGAAGGCCGCGATGTCTTGGGAATTGCCCAGACCGGCACCGGCAAGACAGCTAGCTTCACACTGCCGATGATCACGATGCTGGCCCGTGGCCGCGCCCGTGCCAGGATGCCCCGGTCGCTGGTTCTATGCCCGACACGCGAGCTGGCGGCGCAGGTTGCCGAAAACTTCGACACCTATGCCAAACACGTCAAACTGACCAAGGCGCTGCTGATTGGCGGCGTTTCCTTCAAGGAACAGGATATTCTGATCGACAAGGGCGTAGACGTGCTGATCGCCACACCAGGCCGGTTGCTCGACCATTTTGAGCGCGGCAAGCTGATTATGAACGACGTGAAAATCATGGTGGTAGACGAAGCCGACCGGATGCTTGATATGGGGTTCATCCCCGATATCGAACGTATCTTCGGACTTACCCCCTTTACCCGCCAGACGCTGTTCTTTTCGGCGACAATGGCCCCCGAGATCGAGCGGATCACCAACACATTCCTCAGCAATCCCGAGCGGATTGAAGTGGCACGTCAGGCAACCACGGGTGAAAACATCACCCAAGGGGTTTTGATGTTCAAAGCCTCGCGTAAAGACCGCGAAGGGACTGAAAAGCGCAAGGTTTTGCGCGCTTTGATAGACGCTGAAGGTGACAAATGCACCAACGCGATCATTTTTTGCAACCGCAAGATGGACGTTGACGTCGTTGCCAAATCCTTGAAAAAATACGGGTATGACGCTGCGCCGATCCACGGTGATCTCGAACAAAGCCAGCGTACCAAAACACTTGAAGGTTTCCGCGAAGGGGCGTTGCGCTTCCTTGTCGCTTCGGATGTGGCAGCACGCGGGCTTGATGTGCCTTCCGTTTCGCATGTGTATAACTTCGATGTCCCAAGCCACGCCGAAGACTATGTGCATCGTATCGGCCGCACCGGTCGCGCGGGGCGTGACGGCACCGCGATCATGATCTGCACGTCACGGGACGAAAAAAACCTCGCTGATGTGGAACGGTTGGTACAGCGCGAGATTCCGCGTCTGGATAACCCGCTTGGCAGCAGCAACGCCGCCGCGGCAGCCGAAGCGGCCACACCAACCGAAGACGCGCCCAAGTCCCAAAAGCCAAAGCGTACACGTTCACGCAGCCGAAAATCTGATGACGCCCCGAAACCCAAGTCGGAGGATGCGCCAAGGGCCGAAGCTGCAAACGATGCAGCCCCCAAGGGTGAAGCCGACAAAGTCGAAACCCCGAAGAGCGAGGCGCTGCCCCCCCCTGCCCCGACACAATCGGCACCGCGTCAGGACAACAAAGAGCCGCGCCCTGAAAACAAGCGCAACGACAATCGGGACAGCAATCGTGGACGAAATGACAATCTTGGTGGGCGCAATGACAACCGTGGTGGACGCGGGAATAATGACCGTGGCGGCAACAAGGTTGTCGGCCTTGGCGATCACACACCAGAGTTCATCGAGTTGAGCTTTGCCGACCGCCCCAATAGTTGAACCGGATGCATTAACGAAAACGGCCCCGCAGTTCATTGCGGGGCCGTTTTTGATTCTGCGAAAGGTTATGGTCAGCTTAAACGGCTGACAACAACTGTAACCTCTGGCTTTTTGCCGATCTCGTCACTGGCAGACTGGCGCACAACGCGCTTCAACCCGTCGTTCAGCTTGGTATCGTCCCGCAAGGTCGCAGCCTTGGAGCGCCCCAAAAACTGGCTCAGGTCTTCTTCCAGCACGTCGACCAGGCCAGCACCGGATTTGCCCGTTTCGGGCAGCCCCATGGTATCGACCCACGGATCACCCAAGGGCTCGTCTTCGTCATCCAGAATGACCGTCACGGTAACATGCCCGTTCAACGCCATGCGGATACGGTCGCGTACCACCCCGTCCAAGGCACCAATCTGCACCGACCCGTCGATGTAGGTGCGGCCGGTTTCGACGTATTCCGCCACTTTTGGCGTATTACCGGAGAGGTCGATCATCATGCCATTGACAGCCATCACCCCTTTGATGCCCTTGGCGTCGGCAATTTTGACATGCTCGCGCAGATGGCGGTGTTCGCCGTGCATAGGGATCAGGATTTGTGGTTTGACCACATCATGCAACGTTTCGAGGTCAGGCCGGTTGGCATGACCGGAGACATGGTAATGACCACCGGAAGATTCATCGACCACATCGACACCGCGTTCAGAGAACTGGTTGATGATGCGGATTACACCTTTTTCATTTCCGGGGATGGTTTTGGATGAAAACAGAAACAAGTCGCCCTCTTTCATCTCGATCCCCTGAAACTTGCCACGGGCCAACTGGGCCGACGCCGCACGGCGTTCGCCCTGCGAGCCTGTCACTAGCAACATCAGGTTTTCGCGTGGAATGCCCCGCGCCTCTTCGGGGCTGACGGTCTGGGGGAAATCCTTCATCACGCCGGTCTCAAGCGAAGCTTCAACCATGCGTTTCATCGCGCGTCCCAGCAGGACAACCGATCGTCCGGCCTTGTCCGCCGCAACAGCCAGTGTCTTCACCCGTGCCACGTTAGAGGCAAACGTCGTCGCAACAACCATGCCTTCCGCGTTGCTGACCAGTTCTTCAATCGCAGGGCCAACGGTCGCTTCAGAGCGGCCGGGGTTGCGAGAGAAGACATTCGTGCTGTCACAGATCAGCGCCTTGACGCCATCCTTGCAAACCTCTGCCCAAAGTTCGGGATCAAATGCTTCACCTACACCCGGTGTCAGGTCGATTTTGAAATCACCCGAATGGATCACACGCCCTTCGGGCGTATCAATCACCAAAGCAGAGCTTTCGGGAATCGAATGCGAGATCGGCAGGAAGCCAACGGTAAAGGGGCCAACAGTCACCTGCTGCGGCCAAGCTGTGGTGACATGGATTGCATCTGCGGGATGGCCATGTTCGTCCATTTTGCGCGCGGCGATATTGGCGGTGAACTTGCGGGCAAAGATTGGCGCCTGCAACTGCCCATAGGTGTGGGCAATGCCGCCAACGTGGTCTTCGTGGGCATGGGTGACGAATACCGCTTCGATGCGGTCCTTGCGTTCGCGCAGCCACGCGATGTCCGCAATTATCAAATCCACCCCGGGGCTGCCGTCCATATCGGGGAACGCGACGCCCAGGTCGACAACGATCAAACGTTCTTTGCCCGGTTTACCATAGCCATACACATAGGCGTTCATGCCTATTTCACCTGCCCCACCGAGGGGCAGGTAGATCAATCGTTCACTGCTCATTGGTCAGCTAAATCCTTATTATACTTATATATCACGGTTAAACCGTGCATTGTGAGGTCATCACGGAATTCATCAAAAAGGTCTGCCGCCTGCTGGAACAGCGGGGCCAGACCACCGGTGGAAATCACGCGCATCTCGCGCCCACGTTCCGCCTTTATCCGCGCACATATCTCACGAACAAGGCCGACGTAACCCCAGAAAATGCCCGATTGCATACAGGCAACAGTGTTGGTTCCCACCACATGCAGCGGCTGGCTGATGTCCACATGGGGCAAAGCGGCGGCGGCATTGTGCAGCGCCTCGAGCGACAGGTTCACGCCCGGTGCGATGACCCCGCCCACATAGGCACCGTCACTGGCCACCACATCAAAGGTGGTCGCTGTGCCAAAATCGACCACGATCAAATCGCCACCGAACAGATCATGTCCCGCCACGGTATTGACCAAACGGTCCGGGCCCACGGCCGTGCCAGCGTCCACGCGCACGTCAACCGGCAAGGTGCATCCCGCTTTTCCCACCACCATGGGACGGGTATTGAAATACCGGTCCGCAAAAACACGCAGGTTAAAGACCACCCGCGGGACAGTGGATGAAATGATCACATCTGTAATATCTGCTTCGATGCTCTGAAACCGCATCAGCGACGTCAGCCAGACATAATACTGATCCGCCGTCCGCTGCCATTCGGTCGCTGTGCGCCATGTGGCGATAAACTCTGTTCCGTCGTAGATCGAAAAGACCGTATTGGTATTGCCGCAATCAATTGCCAAGAGCATCGATAATCTCCGTTTAGAAAAACACATCCGCGGCTGCAATCAAGGCAGGCCCCTTGGATGTTTGAAGGATCAGGCTGCCGCTTTCGTCGATCCCCTCAAACGTGCCGACTGTCTCGTCCCGCATGGTACGTGCCGTTATCACCTCGCCCAGTTTGGCGGCATGCTCCAGCCAGGCGCGGCGGATCGGGGCAAAGCCATGGGTCGTGAACTGGGTGTCCAGAATCGCGTATTCGCCCGCCAGCACATCCAGAAAAACTTCGGGTGCAACTTCGATATCAAGATCGCGGGCAAGGCTCATCGGTTTAAGCGCCCCCACCTCAACCTGATCGGCACCCGGCGCATGCGCAAGATTTACGCCAATACCTGTCACCAGATGATCACCGGTACTTTCCAACAATATTCCGGCCACCTTGCCGCCGTGCAACAAAACATCATTCGGCCATTTCAACGCAAAAGCCTCGGGTATCCCCGTTACCACAACAAATGTGCGATACAGGGCCAGCGACGCCACAAAAGAACGCAGTGCTGCAACACCCGGTGCCTCAAGGCGGCGGGTAACCAAAGTGCCCGCAAAGTTTCCCCTTGGTGTCGCCCATGAACGCCCCCTGCGCCCGCGGGCAGCAGTTTGTTCCAGTGCGAGGATCCACGTCGGGCCAGGAAGGGTCGGCAACATGCGTGCGGCTTCGGCAAGGGTACTGTCTACGACATCCACCACCTGTCGGGCGTACCCATCAGGCCATTCACTCATGACAGCAGCAATCTGTGGTCGCCGGAACAGGGGGGCCGCATGTGCCGCCCGCTCAATTTACCAGCGCACCCGCAGCGGCCAAAGCGGCTGCCTCAACGCCGAACATATTGATAATCCCGAAGACCATGATCAGCGCCGATACTGTCAGGAAAACCGGCAGGATACGGCCCGAGGAACGGTCCAGCTGCTCGCTCTGCTCGTCACCGAAATACATGTAAAAGACAATGCGCAGGTAATAGTACGCCCCGATCACAGACGCGATCACACCGGCAATCGCAAGCCATGCGAGACCCGCTTCGTACGCGGCGCGCAGGACATAAAGCTTGCCAAAGAACCCCAACATCGGCGGCACACCCGCAAGGGAAAACAGAAGAACCAGCATCGCCAAGGCGCGGCCCGGATGGGTTTTGGCATACATATTGAGCGAAGCAATATCCGTGACCGGCGCGCCCTCTTTCTGCATCATCAGGATAAAGGCAAATGTTCCGACATTCATCGTTACGTAGATCGCCATATAGACCAGCATCGCCTGCACACCAAAGGCGGTCCCTGCGGCCAGCCCCATCAGCGCATAGCCCATGTGAGCGATGGACGAGAACGCCATCAGACGCTTGATATTTGTCTGACCGATCGCAGCAACCGCCCCCAGAAACATCGACATAAGCGACAGCAACGCGACGACCTGGCTCCAGTCGCGGACCGCGTTGCCAAAGGCATCATGCATCACACGCGCAAACAGCGCCATGGCCGCCACTTTGGGAGCAGTGGCAAAGAATGCTGTGACCGGCGTGGGCGACCCTTCGTAAACGTCAGGTGTCCACATGTGGAACGGCACGGCAGAGACTTTGAACGCCAGACCCGAGATCAGGAAGACAATACCGAACAGCATGCCGATAGACGTTTCACCTGCCTGCGCCGTGGTAATGATACCCGAGAACAGCGTGGTTCCGGCATAACCATAAACCAGCGATGCACCATAGAGCAGCAGGCCGGATGACAATGCGCCAAGCACAAAATACTTCAGGCCCGCTTCGGTTGAACGTACGGAATCGCGGCGCAGGGAGGCAACCACATAGAGCGCCAGCGACTGCAGCTCCAATCCCATGTAGAGCGCCATCAAATCGCCCGCAGAAACCATCATCATCATGCCAACAGCGCTGAGTGCGACCAGAATGGGATATTCAAACCGTAGCAAACCGCGCCTGCGCATATAACTTTCGGACATCACCAGAACTGCGGCGGCAGACAGAAGGATCGTCACCTTGGCGAAACGGGCAAACCCATCCTCTATGAACATGCCGTTGAACGCGACCCGCGTTCCCTCGCCAGTGGTGCCGATCCATGCAGCCAGCAAAATGAATACAGCCGCCGTGAGCCAGACCAGCATCCCCCCGATCTTGTCCTTGGTGGTGTAGACAGCGACCAAAAGCCCTGCGAGCGCAAAGGCAGACAGCAGGATTTCGGGCAGAATGACGTTCAGGTCTGCGGTAATCATCGCATCTATCCTTAGTGTGAAGCAGCGGCGGATTGAACAGCGGTATCAGCCGCCTCTACCGCGCTTGCGTAGTTTTCGACCAGGGCCGTCACGGACGGTCCGATCATATCCAGCACGAGCGCCGGGTAGACACCCAAAAGCAGGGTCATCGCAACCAACGGCGCAACAATCCACTTTTCGCGGGCACTCATGTCCTTGATCCCTTTCAGGCTTTCCTTGATCAGCTCACCCATCACCACGCGGCGATAGAGCCACAAGGCATATGCCGCTGAAAAGATCACACCCGTCGTCGCCACAGCTGCAACCCAAGTGTTCACTTGGAAAACAGCGACTAGCGTCAGGAATTCACCGACAAATCCTGATGTGCCTGGCAGACCCACGTTAGCCATGGTGAAGAACAGGAAGATCAACGCGTAGACCGGCATCCGGTTGACCAGACCACCATAGGCGTCGATCTCGCGGGTGTGCATACGGTCATAGATCACCCCCACCGCAAGAAACAGCGCACCCGAGATGAAACCGTGGCTGATCATCTGAAAGATCGCCCCATCAATGCCCTGCTGGTTGGCGGCAAAGATACCCATGGTCACGAAACCCATGTGGGCAACCGATGAATAGGCAATCAGTTTTTTCATGTCTTCCTGCACCAGCGCCACCAGCGAAGTGTAGACAATGGCGATGGCAGACATCCACAACACCAGCGGTGCCAAGACATCTGCGCCGACAGGGAACATTGGCAGCGAAAAGCGCAGGAAACCGTAGCCACCCATTTTCAACAGGATTGCGGCCAGCACGACAGAACCCGCTGTGGGGGCCTGAACGTGGGCGTCAGGCAACCACGTGTGCACAGGCCACATCGGCATTTTCACTGCAAAGCTGGCAAAGAAGGCCAAGAACATCAGCGTTTGCATACCGCCAACGATTTGTACGCCAAGGATCGAGAAGTTTTCAGAACCGAAGGTATGGTTCAGCAGGCT
This sequence comes from Sulfitobacter sp., assembly GCA_049794055.1. Taxonomy (GTDB): domain Bacteria; phylum Pseudomonadota; class Alphaproteobacteria; order Rhodobacterales; family Rhodobacteraceae; genus Sulfitobacter. Next base: position 8,283 of record JBARCL010000119.1, on the reverse strand, counting down.
GATGTCACAGCCACCGATACAGGTCGTGCCCGCATCCGAGAACATTGCGACCATTGCCACCAGCATCAGCACAGAACCAAGGAAGGTATAGAGGAAGAACTTGAAACTGGCATAGATGCGGTTGGCCCCGCCCCAGATTCCGATGATCAGGAACATCGGGATCAGACCTGCCTCGAAGAAGAGGTAAAACAGGATCAGGTCCAGTGCCATAAACACGCCAAGCATCAGCGTTTCCAGCAGCAGGAAGGCGATCATGTATTCCTTGACGCGCTTGTCCACGTTCCATGACGCGGCAATTACCAGCGGCATCATGAAGGTGGTCAGCATAACAAACAGGATCGAAATACCATCTACGCCCAAGCGGTATTTCAAACCCAAAAGCCATTCGGCTTCGGTCACGAACTGGAAACCGGCATCCTGTGGATCGAATTCAAACAACACAAACAACGAGATCACGAAGGTCGCCGTGGTTGTGATAAGCGCAAGCCATTTGGCATTGCGCTGTGCATCCGCGTCGTCCCCCCGCAGGAAAACCGCAAGGATCACCGCCGCAAGAGCCGGCAAAAACGTGATAATGGAAAGCAAGTGGGTATCCATTAGTGCGCCCCTCCGGACATCGTCATCCATGTTACCAGCACCGCAATGCCGATCACCATGGCGAAAGCATAGGTAAAGATATAGCCAGACTGCGCCTTACCGGCGAGCCGTGTGAAGAATGGAACAATGCCCATGGCGATGCCGTTCAATGAACCGTCGATCACATTTCCGTCGCCACGCTTCCACAGGAAACGGCCAATCGCCTTGGCTGGTTTGACAAAGACCACATCGTATATCTCGTCGAAATACCATTTGTTCAGGAAAAACTGGTAAAGAGGCTGCTGGTTTTCGGCCAGCCGTTTGGGCAGGCTCGGGTTCCAGATGTAGAACCACAGTGCCATCACAAAACCGAACAACATCGCAATGAACGGAGAAACCTTCACCCACTTTGGTGCCGCGTGTGCATCCGCCAGAACCGTATTTTCAGGACCGAAGAACAAGGCGCCCTCACCCGGCGCACCGCCAAAGGCAGCATGATGCCCCTCTTCAGCGTCATGCGCGCCCTCGGGTTTACCATGGCTGTCCTCGGCGCCACTTGCGTGCGCATCAGACCCTTCGGCCATTTCCACCAGCGGGATGTTGTAGAAGTCCGCAACATATTTGTGATCGCCAAAGAACGGTTTGAACCAGATCATACCGGCAAACACCGCTCCCAACGCCAGCACACCCAAAGGCACCAGCATGACCATCGGGCTTTCATGCGCATGTTCATGCGTATGCTTGTCGCCCCGCGCCGTGCCGTAGAAAGTCATGAAGATCAGGCGCCAGCTGTAAAAGCTGGTCATCGCTGCAGCGGCTACCAAGAGCCAGAAACCATACATCGAGCCACCAGCCCAGGCGCTTTCGATGATCGCGTCTTTGGACAGGAAGCCGGCAAACCCGAAATGCGTCAACGGGATCCCGACACCGGTGATCGCCAAAGTACCGATCATCATCGCCGCAAATGTATAAGGGATCTTTTTGCGCAGGCCGCCATAGTTACGCATATCCTGTTCATGGTGCATCGCATGGATTACCGACCCTGCGCCAAGAAACAACATTGCCTTGAAAAACGCGTGCGTAAACAGATGGAACATCGCTGCCGAATACATGCCAACACCTGCGGCAACGAACATATAGCCCAGCTGCGAACAGGTCGAATAGGCGATGACACGTTTGATATCGTTCTGCACCAGACCAACCGTCGCGGCAAAGAATGCCGTGGTTGCGCCGATGAAGGTCACGAACATCATCGCCTCGGGTGCGTATTCCATCAGGGGCGACATGCGGCAAACAAGGAAAACCCCCGCCGTTACCATCGTCGCCGCATGGATCAGCGCAGACACAGGTGTCGGACCTTCCATCGCGTCTGGCAACCATGTGTGCAGGAACAACTGCGCGGATTTACCCATGGCACCGACGAACAGCAGGAAGGCAATCAGGTTCGCTGCGTTCCAGTCTGTCCAAAGAAAGCTGATGGTTTGCTCAGCCAGATCAGGAGCTGCTGCAAAGATATCGTCGAAACGGATGCTGTCCGTCATCAGATAAAGCGCCATGATCCCCAGCGCAAAACCGAAATCGCCAACCCTGTTGACCACAAAAGCCTTGATCGCAGCGGCATTGGCGCTGGGTTTCTTGTAGTAAAACCCGATCAGCAGGTAGGATGCAACGCCCACCCCTTCCCAACCAAAGAACATCTGGACAAGGTTGTCGGCCGTAACCAGCATCAACATCGCAAAGGTAAAGAACGACAGATAGGCAAAGAAACGCGCGCGGTAATTTTCACCCTCGCCGTTAAAGTTGTCGTCATGCGCCATGTAGCCAAAGGAATAGAGATGCACGAGCGCTGAAACCGTGGTCACAACAATCAACATGACCGCCGTCAACCGGTCCATACGGATGGACCAATCAGTGCTTAGCGTACCGGATTCAATAAAGCGCAGGATCTGGATATGTTCGGTCGGGCCGTCCAGCGTCAAGAAAACAACCCATGACAGCGCTGCTGCCAGAAACAGCAGGCCGGTTGTCAGCCATTGCGCGGCCGCCTCGCCCATGATCTTCCAGCCGAAACCGGCGATGATAGCACCGACAAGTGGTGCGAAAAGGATGATGGTTTCCATGTGGTTAGCCCTTCATCACATTGACGTCTTCAACCGCGATCGTGCCACGATTGCGGAAGAAACAAACGAGGATCGCAAGACCGATCGCGGCCTCTGCCGCCGCAACGGTCAGCACAAACAAGGTAAAGACCTGCCCGACCAGATCCCCGAGGAAACTGGAAAAGGCGACCAGGTTGATATTCACCGCCAAGAGCATCAGTTCGATGCTCATCAACAGGATGATCACGTTTTTACGGTTCAGGAATAGCCCGAAGATGCCGATGACAAAGAGCGTAGCCGCTACTGTCAGGTAATGTTCAAGTCCGATCATGTCGTCCCTCGGTTGTCGCCCTGTTGTCAGGCATTTCGTCTTAGTCTTGTGGCAGAAAGCCACCAATGGCTGCTTAGCCCATGAACCCGTATCCACCCAGCAGGATGACAAGCACCACCACGAGTACAACGATTGTATTTCTAGACATGGTGTTGTCCCCTCATTGGCTGACGCAGGCTCAAAGCCCCTGCCCCGGTTTCACATCTTTCAGTTCCATCGTCTTGGCCGGATCGCGCATCATCTGCGCAACCACATCCTGACGTTTGACATCCACACGGTGGCGCAGGGTCAGCACAATCGCGCCAATCATCGCCACCAGCAGGATCATACCGGCCAGCTGGAAGATCAGGAAATAGTCATCATAGAGGATCAGCCCCAAAGCCGCGGTGTTTTGCACGTCAAGATCAGTGACCTGTGTCCGCAGCCCTTCGGCCGCTGCATTTGTTTCCCATGCCCCAAATGCCATCACGAACTGCATCAGGATGATCATCCCGATCAACAGGGCCAGCGGCATATATTTCGCCATCTCTGCCTTTAATTCGGCAAAATCGACGTCCAGCATCATCACCACAAACAGGAACAGAACCGCAACTGCGCCGACGTAAACAATGATCAGCAACATGGCGACAAATTCGGCACCCAACAGGACAAAAAGGCCCGCAGAGGACAGGAAGGCAAGAATCAACCAAAGCACGGAATGCACCGGATTGCGGCTGACAACTGTGAACAGCCCGCCCGTAATCACGCAAATCGAAAACAGGTAAAATGCAAAAACAATCATGCTCCGCTGCCCTTCATGTCATCGCCCTTCATGGCTTTCTCTTTCTCGTCCATGGCCTGGTTGGCCAGCTCCGTCGCCCGAGCCATCGCCGGCAGCCCTGCAAAGACAGACATCTGCGCGATCGTCTCGGTCACATGCTGGCGCGTGGCACCTGCCTCAAGCGCATGGCGCACGGTTTGACGGACTGCAATATCATTCTGCGCGCCCTGCATCGTCAGCCCTGCCAAAGTCAGCAAAAGCCGCGTACGGGCGTCCAGACCACCTTCGTTCAAACCGTTGCCAAACATCATTTCCATCATGTCTTTTGGCATCGTACCCATCATCGCCTCAAACACCTTGGGCGAAAACGCATCCATCGCGGGCATGGCTTTTACCATATCCTGCGCCTGTTTCATCATCGCTTCGAAAGGGTTGGTGGGATCGGTCATCGGTAGGGTGCATCCATCTCAAGGTTGCGGGCAATCTCGGCTTCCCAACGGTCGCCGTTTTCAAGCAGCTTTGCCTTGTCGTAATACAGCTCTTCGCGGGTTTCGGTGGAGAATTCGAAATTCGGTCCCTCGACGATTGCATCCACCGGACAGGCTTCCTGACAGAAACCGCAGTAGATGCATTTGGTCATGTCGATGTCATAGCGCGTCGTGCGACGCGAACCGTCATCGCGTGGTTCCGCGTCGATGGTAATGGCCTGCGCAGGACACACGGCCTCGCACAATTTGCACGCAATACAGCGCTCTTCCCCGTTGGGATAGCGGCGCAAGGCATGTTCCCCCCGAAAACGCGGGCTAAGCGGCCCCTTTTCGTGGGGGTAGTTCAACGTGACCTTGGGCGCAAAGAAATAGCGCATACCCAGCATGAAGCCTTTGACATAGTCGGTCAGCAGGAAATATCCGGCTTTGCGGGAAAAATCGGTTTGACTCATATCATCCTCACATCGGCCAGCGGGCGTAGATACCCCAGAACCATTCGAATTTCGCTGCAAAGGCCACGAAAACCACCCAGAACAGCGAGAACGGCAAGAAGACCTTCCAGCCCAGACGCATCAACTGGTCGTAGCGGTAGCGTGGCGTGATTGCCTTGACCATCGAGAACACAAAGAACACGCCCAGCATCTTGATGAACATCCAGAAGAAACCGTCCGGCAGGAAGGCGACGGGCGACAGCCAGCCGCCAAGGAACAGCAGCGACACCAGCGCGCACATCAGCACAACCGCAACCAGTTCCCCGATCATGAACAACAGGAACGGGGTGGACGAATATTCAACCTGATAGCCCGCAACCAGTTCTGATTCCGCTTCGGGAAGGTCAAACGGCGGACGGTTGGTTTCGGCCAAGGCGCTGATAAAGAACAGGATCAGCATCGGGAAATGCGGCAGGAAGTACCAGTGAAGCAAACCACCACCGCCCTCTTGAGCCTGAACAATCGCGCCAAAGTTCATTGACCCGGTGGAAATGATCACGCCGATAATGATCAGGCCAATGGACACTTCGTAAGAGATCATCTGCGCGGCAGAACGCAGCGAACCAAGAAAGGGGTATTTGGAGTTTGAGGCCCAACCGCCCATGATCACGCCATATACTTCAAGCGAGGAAATCGCGAAGACATAAAGGATGGCGACGTTGATATCGGCCAAAATCCACGTGTCGTTGAACGGGATTACTGCCCATGCGATCATCGCCATGACGAAAGAAATCATCGGAGCAAGGAAGAACACCGCGCGGTCGGCACCGGCGGGCACAACGACCTCTTTTACGATGTATTTCAGGAAATCCGCAAAGGATTGCAGCAGGCCAAAGACGCCAACCACATTGGGCCCACGCCGCATCATTACAGCCGCCCAGATCTTGCGGTCCGCATACATCAGGAATGCCAGTGCAAGCAGCAAGGGAACGACCAGCAGCAACACCTGCCCGACCAACAAAAGCCCCATGCCGAGGCCGGTTTGTGTAAAGAATTCAACCATTGTTTCTCATACCCTCGGAATGCCTTTTTCGACGCAATGTTCAACGGTCACTTCGGCATCGATTGTCTTTATGCCACGTGGCAGGCTTGGCGAGATCGTATAAACAGCATCGCCCCGCCAAAGGCCAGCCTCTTGAGCCACATTTGTGCGCACATGTCTTGCGAATCCGTAGCCCCGAATAAGCGTATATTGCGCAGCCGCGCATTCTGCGTAATCCGCGACATCCTGACCGCTTTGTGCTTTGGTCATGGTCACAGTGAACTGCACCAGATCGCCGTCCAGCAATGCTGTGTCTACCCCTTTGTATTCAGGGATAAAATCCGACGCGAGTGGAACCCGTGGTTCACAGCCCCCCAACGTCATTGCCGCAACTATGAGGGCAAGGGCACTCACCGATCTCACTCAGCCGCCAGAGGTGCGGCAGCGCGCGCTGCAGCATTGGCAGAAAGCTCCGCCATCAACTGACTGGCCCGTGCAATCGGGTTGCTGAGATAGAAATCCGCGATGGCTGGTGTCAAGGGCGTTGAACCTACTTTGCCACGGCCCAGCGGCTGCCATTCATTTTCGGCCACCACATCAACATCACCCAGATGCGGCACCTCTTTGACCAGCGCCTTACGCAAGGCGACAAGTGAATCAAAGGGCAATGTTGCATCCACTTCCGCAGACAAAGCCCGCAGAATCGCCCAGTTTTCTTTGGCCTGGCCGGGTGCGAAACTTGCGCGGGCCGCCAGCTGCGGGCGCCCTTCTGTGTTCACAAACAGACCGGCCTCTTCGGTATAGGCGGCACCGGGCAGGATAATATCAGCGCGATGTGCGCCACGATCCCCGTGCGACCCTTGATAAATCACAAGTGGGCCTGCTGGAATGTCACCTTCGTCGGCACCAAGGTTATAGATCACATCTGCAGCCAGCACATCGGTGATTCCGTTTTCGCTGGTTGCACCAATGTCCATCGCGCCAACGCGGCCCGCAGCAGTGTGCAGAACCATAAAGGTGGATTTCGTCGATTCGGCCAATGCCATCGCTTCGGCCAGCACCGCAGCGCCATCTTCGCGACACAACGCAGCCTGCCCGATGATGATCACCGATGGCTTCTCCTGCACGTCGGAATGATCGCGCGTCAACAATTCGGTCATCATCGCGGGGTCTTCGCTGATGTGCATGGTTTCATAGGTCAAATCAACATTTGCGCCGATTACGCCAATACCGCAGCCCTTGGTCCAGGCCTTGCGAATGCGTGCGTTCAACACCGGCGCTTCAACGGCCGGGTTTGCTCCGATCAGCATGATCGCCTGAGCGTTGTCCAGATCCTCGACCGTCGCCGTCCCTACATAACCTGACCGGTTACCGGCAGGCAGCTTTGCACCATCGGTGCGGCATTCAACAGAACCGCCCTGCCCCTCGATCAATGTTTTCAAGGCGTATGCCGCTTCGACGGACACCAGATCACCGACCAAACCGCCAACCTTTTTGCCCTTCATCGCAGCAGCAACCGCCGCCAGCGCTTCGGGCCATTCGGCTTTGCGCAGTTTGCCGTTCTCGCGAATATAAGGTGTGTCCAGACGTTGGCGGCGCAGACCGTCCCAAACGAAACGTGTCTTGTCGGAAATCCATTCCTCATTCACACCGTCATGGTTGCGTGGCAAAATTCGCATCACTTCACGGCCTTTGGTATCCACACGGATATTCGAACCCAGTGCATCCATCACGTCGATAGATTCGGTCTTGGTCAGCTCCCAAGGCCGCGCGGTAAAGGCGTAAGGCTTGGAAACGAGCGCCCCAACCGGACAAAGATCGATGATATTGCCCTGCAAATTCGAATCAAGCGTCTGACCCAAATAGGACGTAATTTCGGCGTCTTCGCCGCGCCCCGTCTGACCCATCATATGCAGGCCAGCCACCTCAGTGGTGAATCGTACACAACGCGTGCAGGAGATACAGCGCGTCATATGGGTTTCAACCAAAGGACCCAGATCAAGATCTTCAGTGGCCCGTTTCGGTTCACGATAACGGCTGAAGTCGACGCCATAGGCCATCGCCTGATCCTGCAAGTCACATTCGCCGCCCTGATCACAGATCGGACAATCCAACGGATGGTTGATCAGCAGGAATTCCATCACCCCTTCACGCGCCTTTTTCACCATGGGCGAGTTGGTTTTCACAACCGGCGGCTGGCCTTCGGGACCGGGACGCAGATCGCGGACCTGCATCGCGCAGGAGGCTGCTGGCTTGGGCGGGCCACCCACAACTTCAACCAGACACATGCGGCAGTTGCCCGCAATCGACAGACGTTCATGGTAACAAAACCGCGGGATTTCGACCCCCGCCTGCTCACATGCCTGAATGAGCGTCATCGCCCCCTCAGTCTCAACTTCTTTACCGTCGATGATGATCTTGCGCAGGTCGCTCATAGGTTCACTTTGCTCTTAGTAACGAACCGATCCGGCTCGATTTTTGAATCTCTTGCAGTCCTACCGCACAATAGCTTTGCGGGTCGGAAGTATCGACCCCCCGTGCGCGGAAAAATACAGC
>JBARCL010000118.1:0-1766 GCA_049794055.1 Sulfitobacter sp. | reverse complement strand
ACGTGGTCGCCGACTTCCAACGTGGTTACGCCCTCGCCCACTTCCATGACGATGCCTGCGCCCTCATGGCCCAGAATGGCCGGAAAGATGCCTTCGGGATCGTCGCCCGAGCGGGTGAATTCATCGGTGTGACACAGGCCCGTGGCTTTGATTTCAACCAGAACCTCGCCGCGTTTGGGGCCTTCCAGATTGACCTCCATGATCTCGAGCGGTTTGCCTGCGGCAACGGCGACAGCGGCGCGGGTCTTCATCATTGTACTTTCCTCCAAAATGTTAGGCTCAGGTGGCCCAAGCCACTGGTTGATGTCAAGAACAGGCGCGGCGGTGGTGCCTGCAACCGGGTTCCGTCAGCGCCAAAATATGTAATAAAATGCAACATCGTTTACTATTGGCAACAAATGATGCTTTTTGTGACAACTCTCCGAATGTTGCCCGCTGCCGCCAGAGGATATGCAGGCCGAAGATCGCAGATACAGGAGAGCCGCATGGATTTAAAGAAACGCACCTTCGCCAAGGCGCTGAGCTGGCAGGTCATCGGTTTTGTGATGATGGTGCTCATTGGCTATGTGACCACAGGGTCGCTGAATGCGGCGGGAGGTATGGCTGTTGCGGCCTTCGTCACCAGCACATTTAGCTATATCCTGCACGAACGCATTTGGGAAAGGATCGGATGGGGACGTCTTGCATCCCTGCCCGACGAAAATCGCAACATCACGCTCTAACACTCAAGCGCGCAGCGCCCCAGAAACAGGCAATTCTCTCGCCCTTAATGAGAATAAGTCGCAACAGCATTGACATTTGTTGCGAATGATTTGCATGTAGGGAAAATATTGCTTTGTTTCTGGAGCCCGAATGATGAACCGACGCGCCGCATTGCTGGCAGCTGGCCTGTTTTCGACAGTTTTGACATCCGCCGCTGCCGCCCAAGACAAGATGAAGGTTGTGACCACTTTCACAGTGCTGGCTGACATGGCCGCCAATGTGGCGGGGGACGCCGCCGAGGTGGTGTCCGTCACCAAACCGGGTGCGGAAATCCACGGCTATCAGCCCACACCGCAAGACATCGTGCGCGCTTATGACGCCGATCTGATCTTGTGGAACGGCATGAACCTCGAGCTGTGGTTTGAACAGTTTCTCACCAACATGTCGGACGTGCCTGCCGCCACCCTGACCGATGGCATCGACCCGATTTCCATTGCCTCGGGCAGTTATCAGGGGATGCCCAATCCGCATGCATGGATGGGGCTGGATAATGCGTTGATTTACGTCGACAATATTGCCAAAGCCATGGCGGAAAACGATCCTGAAAACACTGCCACATATGACGCCAATGCCGCGCGCTACAAACAAGAATTGCGCGACACGCTTGAGCCGCTGAAAGCCGCAATTGCCGATCTCCCACAGGACCAGCGCTGGCTGGTGACCTGCGAAGGCGCGTTCAGCTATCTGGCCCGCGATCTGGGCCTGCAAGAGCTGTACCTCTGGCCGATGAACGCGGATCAGACAGGCACACCGCAACAGGTGCGCAAGGTGATCGACGGCGTGCGCGACAACGCTATTCCGGTGGTGTTCTGTGAAAGCACCGTCAACACCGCCCCCGCCGAACAGGTGGCCCGCGAAACCGGTGCGGCCTACGGCGGTGTGCTGTATGTGGACAGCCTGTCGGGGCCGGACGGGCCGGTGCCGACCTACCTTGACCTGCTGCGCGTGACGACCACCTCTGTAACAGACGGGCTGAGCGCCGCTTTGAAATAACCCAGCAAGGA
>JBARCL010000117.1:0-1580 GCA_049794055.1 Sulfitobacter sp. | reverse complement strand
TCGAGCGCGAGGAAAAACGCGAAGCCTTCCGCCAGGACGGTATCCGCGCCTGGGACGCCTATCAGGAGACCGGGCTGCACGTGACACATGCCGAGGCGGACGCTTGGCTGGCCCAGCTCGCCGCTGGTGACGATCAGGAGCCGCCTGAGTGCCACAACTGATCTGGTCGCCTGAGGCGCTGGCAGATGTTCAGCGCCTCTATCGTTTTCTTGCTGAGAAGAACCCTGATGCTGCCAGACGCGCGGCAAGTGCAATCCGTGACGGGATGCAGATCATTGCAGACCATCCAGATGCCGGCCGTCCCGTCGATGACATGGACCCAGAGTTTCAGGAATGGCCGATCAGCTTTGGCGCCAGCGGCTATGTTGCGCTCTATCGCTTGCAGCAGGACGTGGCTTTGGTCGTTGCAGTACGGCACCAGAAAGAGGTTGGTTATCAGCCGTTGTAGAACCTCACATAACGCCCGTTATTTGGGGGAAATAATATAATAAAATAAGTAACTTGAAGTACTGACGTGATTTCAAATGCTCAACACTTGATGATCTACCGAAACAGTCAGATGACCGCTGTGAGCCCATTACTTACCGCATCATTTTATTTCTTTGTCACCGAGCGCGTTGAATATACGGTTGTCCTTATTGGAGGATAAAATGACAGATACCAGTGATTTTGAGAACATGGAACGTGACGGTTGGAGCAACCCGTCCATTGCCAAAGGTTATGCCGATGGTTTCGAGATGGCGACACATCTTGTAGCTGAAAAGCTGGCAGATGCGGTCGATGCCAAACCGAATGTTGAGGTGCTTGACCTGTGTACTGGGCATGGCGTGGTCGCGAATGAACTGGTGACGAGGGGCGCTAAAGTAACTGGGCTGGACTTCTCAGAACCGATGATTTCCCTTGCAAAGTCTGCTGTCCCAAATGCCACATTTGTTCAGGGTGATGCGATGGCAATGGGGTTCTCACACGAAAGTTTCGACGCTGTGACCATCGGGTTCGGAGTTCCACACTTCCCTGATGCCCGTCGTGGATTGATTGAGGCTGCCAGAGTTCTGAAAACAGGTGGGAAAATTGCGTTTTCCATTTGGCATGGAAAAGGATCAAACGGATCGTTTGGTTGGTTGTTCGACGCGATTGGGCGTTTGGCTGATCCATTGATTACACTACCCGCTGGCCCTGACGCGCACGTACTTGTTGACTTTGAATTAGCCAAATCAATGGTCGAAGATGCTGGTTTCACCGATGTTAAGTTGGTTGAGGTCGCCTCCGAATTGAGCCTGCAAGATCCCGAGGCATTGTTTGATCTTTTTGATGGAGGTGCTGTTCGGACCGCTTCGTTACTTAGTCGACAATCCGCTTCAAAACGGGATGCTATTCGAAGTGATTTAGCGATGCGGACAAGAAGTGAAGGCACCAAGCAAGAACAAGGCTATTTTGTCCCTGCTCCGTCAGTTGTCATCTCGGCGGTTCGCATCTGATTTCCGTTTGCCTAGCAAATGAATTCGAGGGCGAGGTGAACGGCAGCAATGTTGTCCGCAGAGCCGACCTTTGAGCCACCATCAACTTTGCCCCCGATACAA
>JBARCL010000116.1:0-2731 GCA_049794055.1 Sulfitobacter sp. | reverse complement strand
GACTTTCGGACGACGTCGATAAGCCGGTCCATGACCCATCCCATGCCGTCGACTTCATCCAGCCACACCAAGTCAGAGCGGCGTAGATTGTGATCGCGGTTTTGACCGACAAGCAACGCTTCTCGCGCAGGGGCCGCATTCGTTGCGATGACAATCGCATCACATTCTTTGGGTGTGAACCCGCCTTCGATTGAGTGAACGCCCATCATTTTGGCCACCATTTGCAGTTGTCTTTGATAGCTTCGACAGGATTCCTGTAAAGCGCTGCCACGTTTTCGACCAAAAAGGCAAAATACGACTACATTCAACGACGTCTGTTCGGTGCCTCGGCATACTGTAGGAAAGAGGGTTTTGCGCAAAAACGACATTGGGTCGCAACTGGAAATGCACAGCCACACGAAACCTGTGATTTACGGAATTATCCAGATGAGTAGTCCTGATGCACGAACGTCGAATCCCAGAATGGCTTCGCCATGCACCTGCGCCTAGCGTTCGCGGTTTCGCCGTTTTGGCGGGAACTGAAGCGATAGCCAGAGGCATACTGATTTCGGTGTTTCCTCTTATAATTTACCGTGCCCTGCAAGATGTTGGCGTCGTGTCCAAAGTTTACTTCTTCATTGGTTTGAGCTCACTGATGATTGGCTTATTGGTGCCTTTCATTATCCGCTATGTGCCGCGACGGTGGGTCTACGCTGCCGGAACAGTAATGTTTGCAATCGGAGCGCTACTGGCGTGCTTTGAATCCCCTATAGCAGTCGTTTTGGGGCTTTCGTTCACGACCTTTGCGACAGTTACAACCTTTGTATGCTTCAACGCGTATGTGCTTGATTATGTATCAAAAATTGAGCTGGGAAAGCTGGAAACATCGCGGCTTTTCTACAGTGCATTGGGATGGACGGTTGGCCCTGCGTTGGGTGTGTTTCTATATAGTTGGTGGCGGCCAGCACCATTCTTAATTGCAGCCAGCGCTGCGTTGACGATGCTTCTTGTCTTTCTCGTAATGCGCCTTGGGGATGGGAAGTTGATCACCAAAAGCCGGGCAGCGCCCGCCAATCCCTTCGGTTACTTTCGAAGATTTGCGGAGCAACCACGTCTGATTACAGGTTGGACCTTCGCCGTGATCCGATCATGCGGGTGGTGGGTCTATGTCGTGTATCTTCCGATTTATGCCCTCGAAAACGGATTGAGCGAACAGTTGGGCGGGATCGCACTTTCGATTTCAAATGGCGCACTTTTCCTTACACCTTTGATGTTCCGTTTCATACAGCGCAGGTCCGTCAAGAAGGCCGTGAGAGTCGGGTTCTTGATCTCCGGACTTTTGTTCCTGGTGGCTGGCGCGCCACATGACACTCCACCGATTGCCGTTGTTTGCTTGATGGCTGGTTCCTTTTTTCTGATCTTGTTGGACGTGTGCGCCGGTCTACCTTTCTTGCTTGCCGTCAAGCCATCAGAGCGTACAGAAATGTCCGCAATATATTCCAGCTTCCGAGATGTGTCGGGTATCCTGACTCCTGGTGCCGCTTGGCTGGTCTTACTGGTTTCGCCAATCTCTGGCGTCTTCGTTGCAGGTGGTGCAGGGCTGCTCATGGCTTGGGTTTTAGCGAATAAGCTGCACCCAAGGCTTGGACAGGCGCGCATCTCTGTCGAAGGCCCTACAAAATTGTATCCGAGTGATCCTAAGCGACACGCCACGGGATGAGATATTGTGCAAGTTTGATCCCCCAAACGATGACATCAAGGGTCGCTCTCTCTCTGCGGTTCGCATGCGTTACCGGTCTGTCCGCCAGTGCGGTCCTGATCAATCCGCAATGAAACACTCATCAGAAGGACGATTGGTTACCCTTCGCGTTCCAGTTTTTTTCTCGCCAGTTTGCGGGCACGGCGGATTGCTTCACCTTTTTCCCGTGCCTTTTTCTCAGACGGTTTTTCGAAGTGTTGCTTCAGTTTCATTTCTTGGAATACGCCTTCGCGTTGTAGCTTTTTCTTCAAAACCCGAAGAGCTTGATCGACGTTGTTGTCGCGAACACTAACCTGCATTTGGTTTTCACTACCTTTGTGGATTGACTTGGATCAGGTTCGCGTGAACCCGCACCTTGTCAAGATAATTTTGTTTTATGAAACTGCGCGTCGCAACAACGATGTTCCGCAGACCTCGCTGTTTTCAATCGCTCAATAGTATTTTCTGTAACATCTACCCACCAACAAGAAGAAGGGCAGTTTGCAGGGCGCTGGACGTCGCTTTTAGATAAGACGCACTGACATTCAGACAGGGTAATATTCAGTATACCAACAAGGTGAAGCCTAGATGACGAAGAAAACCGACACCGAACCAATGAGCCGTGAATGGCACTGGCATCCAGACCTGCCGGTCAAGCACGCACCCTATTGGCTGTGGCCGCCCAATCCTGCCGCTCTGGCGAAATGGGTGTGGCAAAACTGGTTACAGTTCTCGGACCGCTCGATCTTTCTGGTGCTGGCGTTTCTGGTTGCCTTCTGGCTGCAACCAGTAGGACCAGAGCAAGCAAACCTCGGCTTTGGCTGGGTGGCCTGGGTATTTTTACGCAACTGGATATTTCTGGGTATCGTTGCCGGAGGCCTGCACCACTGGTTCTATGGAATCGACGGGCAGGGCAAATTGCTGAAATACGACCCACGCCCCTATTTCAAACGCAAGAACGCATTGTTCGCATTTGGCTACCAGACATGGGACAACATCTTTTATTCTATGGTG
>JBARCL010000115.1:0-15180 GCA_049794055.1 Sulfitobacter sp. | reverse complement strand
ACGCATTTTGACCCGAGGTCAGACCGATGGGTGCGAATATGCATGTTCGGCAACGCGCCCTACCCGGAAGAACTGGCATCTATTCAAGGCGATGACTGGATCTATCCCCCATTACAGGGAGGCGGACCGTGAGCCATTCATTGAACGAAATCGCAGCCCATGCCAAACGCGCCGCCCGCGGGGCTGGCCTGTCTTGGGGCATGGCAGAGGAAGCCGCGCGGGCCACACGATGGCTTGCCTCTCATGATCTGGCGGGCCCGGCACATTTATCCGATGTCTTGGCGCAAAATGACGGGCGGCCCCATGCGCAGGTTGCCCCTGTATCCCTGGAAGGGGAATGGCGCGCACCTGTGGGTGATCTGTGCCCGCTGATCGTCGGCACCACGTTGAACGACTGCGCTGACCAGCTGGCTGGAGGGCCGCCCATCAAAGCGACCAATGTTTCATACCCCTTGCTGGTGTTGCCATTTGCCGCTTGGGCCGCTGTTCATCTTAAACAGCCTGTGCGGCTGATCTATAAGAACGTGCGAATAGAGACGGATGGCAATGGGATCTGGATTGATGATCCGCAGAACGAGATCAACATAAGCAAAACCAAATCATTGATCTGCCAGCGTGCGACCAAGCGCACAGACATCGCGAATCTGCCTTCCTTGCGCGGCGCCGTGACACCTGAAGTCTGGGCCCGGCTGGATGCATTTGCGCAACGCACATTTGCACCCGCGACTGATGCATCGCGCCAGTTGGGGGCCGGTGCTGGCACATCTGACAATGACTAGAACGCAACAACCAATCCCGTAGCTGAATCGCCAGTCGGCTACGAGAAATCGAAACACGGCGCAAAAAATGAAACAGGGGACTAAAAATGTCTATCAAACCACCATTTACCGAGTTGGAGATCGAAAAGGCTCCATCCGGGTTTTACGAAGGCTACAGCCTTCCCATCGCACTGATCAGTAAGGGGATCATGGTTGCGCTGGTTGTCTGGGCGCTTGTCTGGCCGGGCAACGCCAGCAGCGTTCTGTCTTCAGTGAACGGCAGCTTGTTGAACGGGTTCAACAGCTTTTATATCATTTCGGTCGGTCTATTTGCATTCTTCCTGTTCTTGTTGGCCCTTTTGCCAGCAACCGGCAGCAAGTTGCTGGGGCCTGCGGGAACCAAACCAGAATTTTCAAACTTCTCTTGGTTCTCAATGATGTTTGGCGCCGGTCTGGGTGTCGGTCTGATGGTCTTTGCGACCGCCGAACCGCTTGGCCTGTGGGGGTCGAACCCGGTTGTAATTTCCGGCGAGGTCGCGGCGAATTCAGCTGAAGCGGTGCAATCTGCGTATCGCTATACGTTCTTGCACTACGGCTTTCACGCTTGGGCGATCTATGTTCTGACCGGTCTGTCGCTGGCATATTACGCCTATACCCGTGAAATGCCGCTGACCATCCGCTCGGCGTTGACGCCGCTGTTGGGGAAAGCTGCCAATGGTTTTGTTGGCCATTTGGTTGACGTATTGGGCGTCGTGGCCACGATCCTTGGTGTGTCTGTCACCATCGGCTTTGGTGTCAGCCAGTTCGTAGACGGCGTTTACGCCGTGTCCGGCGCTGAATGGTTGATGAATGGCGATGCCGAGGCCCCGAAGCCAAGCACCGTTGGTCTGATTGCTGCCTTGCTGGTGATCATGGGCCTGTCCATCCTGTCAGCCGTGTCAGGTGTGGGCCGCGGGATCAAATACCTGTCGAACCTCAATCTTGTTCTGTCGGTGATCCTGCTTTTGACATTCGTGTTTTTCGGCTCGTTCTTCTTTGCTATGACAAAGTTTGGTGCAGGTTTGGTCGACTATATCTTGCACTTTGTTCAGATGTCTTTTGGCGCATATGGACCGCAATCAGCGGACGCATTTGCGGCGGCCCTTCCTGAGGCGGCACAGGCGTTGCCTGCTGAAGATGTTGCGGCGATCTATGGTTCTGCTACGTCCCCTTGGGGTTCGTTGTCCGGCTTTACCGAAGGCTTGCCTGCCTCTGCAGCGGCCCTGGACGCCGAGGCAATTTATGCCGCCGGTGAGCAAGGCCGCCAATTCGGATGGCAGTCTGGCTGGACCACGTTCTACTGGGCTTGGTGGATCGCCTTCTCCCCTTTTGTTGGCTTGTTCCTTGCACGTATCTCCAAGGGTCGCACCGTGCGCGAGTTCATCTTTGGCTGTGTCATTGCACCTGCCATTGTATGCTTCTTGTGGATGACCATTCTGGGCGGCACAGCGATTGATCTGGAACTGAACGGCGACGCTGCGGGGGCTTTGATCGGCGCCACCAATACGGCCAAGCTGTTTGCAACGCTTGAGCAAATGATCTCTGGCGGGTTCTTGTCGGCGATCACCATCATGTGTGTGGTTTTGATCATGACATTCCTCGTGACCTCGGCTGACTCTGGCATCCTCGTGATGAACACGATCATGTCTGGCGGCGAACAGGAAACCGGCATCAAACACCGCATCATCTGGGGTCTGATCCTGACCGCTGTGATTGGTGCTTTGATCATCGCTGGCAACAGCGGTGCCGAGTCAAATCCTTTTGGCGCACTTCAAAATGCGATGATCATCGGGGCATTGCCGTTCACGATTGTCATGGTGTTCATGATGATTTCCCTGACCAAAGCGCTGTACCGCGACAGTATCAGAGCAAAAAATAGCTAGAACGCCCAAAGAGTAGGCCGCGAATATTGCGCGGCCTACCGCATTTTCCAGATGCCTGGGGCGTCAATGATCATCCCTGTGCGCCACGGGTACGTCCCGGCGCAACTGGCATATCAAATTTCAACTAAATATGTCCGCAGGCCAATTCTGGCGTTGGTGAATTTGGCAAGGCAAACCTCAGTGTAGTCGACACAAAAGTCGGCTTCTGCGCGTTTCGCTCAATCATTAATGCAAATGCTGCGTTCCACGACCCAAGTCCACATTGTGGAAATAGCAGTTGTGATGACATGGCTGTCCGCGCCAGCCGCACTGTTCGCAGCCAGCATTGGCGCAATCAGTGTCTTCAAGGCGGTTTACATCGACAAACGCAAACTCAGGTGCGCTTGCGTCGGCGGTGACAGCAAAGTGCCTTGGGGGTTCGTGTCACTGAACGAAAACCTGCTGATGATCGGCATGGCATCGGGATGCTCTCGAAGCTGTGATGAGAAAGCGTTTGACCCTCCACCCACTGGAAGGATTACTGGTGTCAGAAAGACATAAGGATCAGTGCATTCAATGAAGTCGGGCATCGCAATAGCCGCCGTTCTTGTTGCGAGTGGTGTAGGTTACGCGATGTGGCCTGCAACATCACAAACACCCGTCAACGATGCCGCAGCCAGTCTTGATGCGGGGATTCTTGCCGATGTTTTGTTGCCTGAAACACTGTCGCAGAATGCCCAGATCGGTCAACGCGGCTTCGAAACCAAATGCGCGGCTTGCCACGGGCTTAATGCAGCGGGTCAAGATGGCGTGGCACCACCGTTGGTACACATCATCTATGAACCGGGCCACCACGGCGACGAAGCGTTCCAGCGGGCTGCCGCTATGGGCGTTCGGGGGCATCACTGGCCTTTTGGGGACATGCCTCCTGTTAAAGGCGTGACAACAGGCGACGTGACCATGATCATCGCTTACATTCGAGAACTACAACGTGCCAACGGTATCAACTGATCGCCAACAACAAGACTGGAACAACAATGAAGACATTTCTACTTGCAGGTATGATCGGGATTTGGGCAACGGGCGCGATGGCACACTCCCCCCTCGATGGGACGACACCAGCTAACGAGTCCACTGTGACGCAGATGCCGACCGAAGTCTTGATGGACTTCAAAGGTGACATCCGTTTGACGCGGGTCGCGATCACCCATGCCGACACCCACAGCGTGGATATGGACCTTGGGGATCAAAAGGCATTCATGCAGGAATTTGCCCTGCCGATGCATGATATGGGTGCGGGTGTTTACGTGGTTGATTGGCGTGGGCTGGGTGCCGATGGCCATGCCCTGAATGGCACCTTTAGCTTCACAGTCGAATAACGATGCCTGATGCCTTCGGTCTGGCGGCCATCCTCACCAAGTTTGCGCTTTATCTTGGTGTTATGACTGCGGCAGGGACAGTTACGGGCGCGCTGATTTTTCGGCTTGATCGCACACGATATTTGGCCGCTAAATATGCGACTCTTGGGTTGATAGCGACTGTCCTCGCTTTCTCATTGCGGGGGGCCAATCTTACGGGAGATGTCAGCGGTATGACCGACCCTGAAATGTTGGGCCTTTTGTGGTCCACACCTGTCGGCACTGCCTTGCTGTTACGTCTGGCGGGCCTTGGTTTGCTGATTGCTGGGCTGTTCATGGGCCGCGTTGGGTCATGGTTGTCGGTGCTGGGTGGGATTATGGCGATTTGGTCTTTCGATCACGTCGGACACGTCTCTGGCCGCGACACGACGTTGCTCGACATCGCTTTGACGTTGCACTTGCTGGCCGTTGCCCTGTGGATCGGTATCCTCATACCATTGAAACGCTTGGCGTCATCATCAGGCACCTATGTTAAGGCTGCGGATGTTGGGCATCAATTTGGCGTTGTTGCCTCGTTCACTGTCCCCCTTCTGATTATTTTGGGTGGCTACATGAGCTTTCAGCTTGTCGGGTCATTCACTGCACTCAGGGGCACTGGATACGGGCAGGCGTTGATCATCAAAGTACTGCTGGTCGGTTTGCTTCTGGGGCTGGCCGCTGCCAACAAACTTTGGTTCATACCAGCGTTGCGTATGGGGGATCCAGCAGCCGCCGGCCATCTTACGAGGTCCATATCAATCGAATGGTTGGTCATCCTTGCTGTGCTCGGGACGACCGCTGTTCTGACAACAAACCTGACTTTGCCAACATGAGGCACCACATGAACAGAAGACATTTCTTGGCGACGGGCTCGGCCACAGCGATCTTACCAATGCCCACATTCGCAGCCCAAGATACGCTGCGACTGAAGGCCGAAGCCGTGACGCAGCAAATCCTGCCTGATGGCGATGCTGCAACGTCCATGCTGGGCTTTAATGGATCAATGCCGGGTCCGGAACTTCGAGTGCGTCGTGGCGAACGGGTAAGCATTGAAGTCGAGAACGGTCTGGAAGAAGGGACCGCAGTTCATTGGCACGGCATCAGGTTGGAGAACCAGATGGACGGGGTACCAATGTTGACGCAGGAGTTGATCGACCCTTCGCACACGAAAACCTACAGTTTCATTCCGCCAGACGAAGGCACCTTCTGGTATCATTCGCACTACATTTCTTATGAACAGGTCGCACGTGGCATGATGGGACCCTTGATTGTCGAGGATGAAACACCCCCAGATGTTGATCACGACATCACTGTGTTGATGGCGGATTGGCGGATACAGGAAGATGGCAGTCTGTCAGATGAGTTCGCCGATATGCACAGTGTCGCCCATGGCGGTTACATGGGGAACTTCGCCCGCGCATTCCTGTCCCAAGATCAGGTGAATACTGGGGATCGTGTAAGGTTTCGTATGATCAACGGCGCAACGAACCGCATCTTTCCTATAGCGGTCAGCGGTATTAGTGGATCAGTTGTTGCCTTGGACGGCATGGCCCTATCCGAGCCGCGTCCAATATCCGAACTTGTTCTTGCACCTGCACAACGGGTTGATCTGATTGTGGACATCACTGGCCCCGTGGGCTTCGATATGCTGACCCGGCAAGGGCCATATCGATTGGCTGATCTCGCTGTAAGTGGCACAAATGCAGATAGGCAAGCTGGACCGGTCAGGGCGCTGTCACTGCCAAACCTGCCAACACCTGCTGAACCTAGCCAACATCTGACGCTGACGATGATGGGTGGTGCAATGGGAGGTCGCCACGACGGCGACAACATCTGGGCCTTCAACAACATCTCGGATCTGCAAGCCGACCCATTCGGATCATTCCAAAAGGGTGAGACGGTGCGGATCACATTTGCAAACGACACATCGTTCCCGCACGGTATCCACCTGCACGGTCACCACTTTTACGAGGTTGAAGAGAATGGAGCCTTGGGCGACCTGCGCGACACAACTCTGGTGAACGCAGGTGAAAGCCGCGATGTCATCTGTGTATTCGACAACCCTGGTCGCTGGCTGTTGCATTGTCACATGCTTAGCCACGCTGTTGGCGGAATGCGCACCTGGGTGAACGTCGCATGAATTGGCTAAAACTTGTCCTGCTGCCATTCGCCACCACTGCTACTGCTGATCACAACTGGGAACACCGTGACGTCGTTACAGGTCAAAGCCTGTATGCTGAAGACTGCGCTTCGTGCCACGGTGCAAACCTTGAAGGGCAGCCAAATTGGCGGTCTCCGGGTGCCGATGGTGTGCTTCCGGCCCCACCGCATGATGGGACAGGTCACACATGGCATCACGATGATGATCTGCTGTTTGAGTATACCAAGCTGGGCGGCAAGGCGGCTTTGGCAGTCAGAGGCATTTCGGGATTCAACAGTGGCATGCCCTCTTTTAGTCAAACCCTCACTGATGACGAAATCTGGAATATCCTCGCCTACATCAGATCAACTTGGTCTGATCGAGAACGAGAAGTCCAAGCCAGCCGAAATCCAACGCACTGATGCGCCACCCGCATTGGAACGCGATGTCAGCGCATTTTTCCCACGACCAATGCGAACCATCAAACCGTCGTCACACAAGCCCCGAAGTGCGCGATAACAAGCCTTATGAGAAAGTCAGATGCGGGTTCCGGACCATCAGGATATAGGGCAAGCGCGCGAACCGGCCCTCTACCGCCCCCCGTTCGCGCGGTCACATTATTTAACAAAACACTGCTGTTCGTAAGTCAGGTGTCGTTCCGACAGGCGCAGCGGCCCCAACATCGGAGATGTCATCGGTCGGCCGTTGTGGCGCGCCTATGTCGAATAGAACCTCTTATCAGATTGCTGTATTGCGGCAGTGCGCAAGGCAGCTTTAACCCTGCGTATCCTTTGCGCCATCTGGTGGTGTCGCATCGGGGCGGTGCTTTGAAATCAACGGGTCTGGAACACTCGCCCCTGTGCTTGTGTCGGCTTTCTTGACCGATCAAGCCGCTACGTCGATCTTCTCCAACTCCTTGAGGATCGGCTTACGGTTATCGCTTCGGATTCAGGCGGCTTGTGCACAGCCTGAATCGAGACACAACACCTTCCCTCTGTCACGGGTTTAATCTTGGCTTTGGGCGAATCCCAAGCGAGCGGAAACGCTTTGTCAGAAACGACCCGCCCCAGAACTAATAAAAGGCGGACGCTCGATGTCGCCCCGAACATGGACGAGATGGTGAAACCTGCCGCGCTGATCGAGGTTAAGGGCGCATCCAGGCTGACGCTGGCAGACTGACACTTGTTCAATGTCCTGTTGCGCCATGCCTTTGGGCCAGACCTGGCGTCAGAAGGCAGGCACTTTGAAATCGCGGTTGCTGACCTAAGAGAAACGCACGAAAGCATTGATCGGCTTGTGCAGTCGATTAAAGCCCTCATGACAACCGTGGTGACGATCCAGCGCTTGGAGGGATCAACCGACCGTGTGCAGCTTCTAGGCTGGAACATCCTGTCAGACCCCAAGCGGAAACGCGGCAACCTCAAGTATGCGATCCCGCCCGAGCTGGCGTTGTTGCTCAAGGGTTCAACCGTCTTTGCCAAGCTGAAGCTGGAGGTGCCGCGGGCCTTCACCTCGAAGTATTCTTTGGCCCTCTATGAAGCCGTGGCGCGGCATGTGCGGCTCAAGCATGTGTTCACCGAACGGTTTGCCCTGGATGACTACACGGAACTCTTAGGCATCGAACTGGACAAGCTGACAACCTTTGGAAACCTGAACCAATAGGCGATTAAACCGGCTTTGATGAAAGTGAATGCCCTGTCCGATTTCACTGTGACCGTGGTGCCTGAGAAAACCGGGCGGCGCGTCACCGGCGTTCTGATCGGCTGGGGACAAAGGATATTGAGGGCCGGAAAGCTGCTTATGTCGAATTGCAGCGCCCCCGTGTTTTTCACCAGTCTCGGTCGTTTTAGGCAGCGCAGACCTCAGCCCCGCTTTCTGCTATTAGAAGATTTCGCACGGTTGTCGCATGCCATTTGCCGCCCCGTGCGGTTTTGATCGCGGGTGCGTTCAATTCCGACGCAATCCGGCGAAGAGATGCGCGCCCTTCCCTTATCTGCTCGACCACTGGCAACACGTTCTCAGCATGGACCCGCGCCCGTGCCTTGTTCACTGCTGCGCCCCTGCGTGCCGCCTGACTCTGCTTAGAGGCAGCCGCCTTTCGGTGGCATCGCTCGCTTGCAGCCCGTTTTTGGAGCGTTTGAAAAGCACCGTATCAAGCGTTGTTTCCATACCCGACAAGCGGCGGCTGACCGTGGACTGATCAACGTCGAGGATGATCGCCGTGCGCGACAACGACCCCCCGCGCGACGGCCAGCAGGATTTTCAGATCATCCTAGTTAAGGGGAATGGGCGCTGTCCTTGCAAACTCCAGCGCTACCGGCCCGTGTCTGCCGGTCTTTGCGCCACGTAACTCGCTTCATTTGGCTTTTGGTCTTTTCAAGCGTTTTGATGACAGCTTTGCATTTCCTGTATGTCAGCGCCACGACCCTGTTCACCTTGACAGCGCGGATGGCGCGGATCGTTGCAACGCCAACGATTAGAACATTACCTGTGCCGGCAAGGTCTTTGGCGGGTCGAGCGAGTATCGCCGAGCCTTGCGTCTCCACGCATTGCAACTTACTTCCGCTATTTCATCATGCTCGACAATCCGGCGTGCTGTCGGACCGTAAATTCGCACGATGTCCTCTGGGCAACCTGCATCCGAGAGTTCCGGAAAGACCTGCAAAAGATCATCCAGTGCTTTCAAGTCAAGCATATTGACTGCATTTGGGCCTGGGTAGAAGCTTTCTGCCGATACGTTCTCGGCGAAAACGATTTGGTGTTCGTCGAACATCAGGTGAAGGTAGGTCACCAGCTTTTTCCCGTACGCGATCCGCGCGGGCAGACCTCTCTTGCCCGTCAGATGAATGGCACGGGCAAAACGATCTGTGTCGATAAGAAGAGCATGCTGCCGCGAAACCAGAAAATCCCGATTTGCGCCAAACATCCCTCTGGGGATCAGGACAGGCCGCAGTTTCTCGTCAGCCGCAAGCTCTTGGGGGCCAACTTCGCGTCGCCCGATCCAGCGGACGGGCTGTGGCCCATTGTCCATTGTGCAGACCAAATCGCCAACACGCAGATCGTCAATCCGCACATCGCCGTTCGGGGTCCGAATGGCGGTGCCGGATGTGAAACAGACCACACCGGTATTGTCCGCTGTGAAAAACGTTCCGTCGCTGCTTGCGCCGGCAAATGTCAGTGATCCTGTGCCAAAACTGGTGTTGTCACTGTAGTCCACGCCACCAATGCCATCGTTGGACTGGTTGAGAATCCCGTCGTCCGCTTGGTCGGCTTGCAGTTCGGAGAGTTTATCGTAGTAGCCGCTCAGGTTGATGTAGTCGTTATTATTGATGTCATCATCGAAAATCGATCCGGTGTTGCCGGCATTGAAATCGGTAATCGTATCGGCGCCGTGGCCTACATTATAGACAAAGGTGTCGTTACCCAGGCCACCGGTGATGGTGTCATTGCCGGTACCACCGATCAGGATGTCGTCGAAAGACGTGGAAAGACTTGTGCTTTCCAAACCGACGGACACGTCACGTGTATCGGGGCCGGATACATCCACGCTCAACAGTTCAGAGCCGGTCTCGTGGAAATAGATAATCTCGATGAGATGTTCGCCTGCACCAAGTAAAGTGGAGGCCGTCGCATCCGCGCCGACACCGTTACTTTCTGACAACAACGCGCCGTCAACATAGATTTGCGCGCCGGTATCAGAGCTCAGATCGAAGGTATAGGTGCCAGCGTTGATCACCGTCAATGTCGTCGCCAGCTTGACAGCAAAAGTATCGCCGTTGCCGCCATGGAACGAGTCAATCGCGGCGGGATCGATGGTTTGCACAACACCCTCGCCATCGGGGGATTTGTCGTTCTCTGTTCCGGACGTGAAACCGGCATCCGCAAAGCTGGCAAGTGAACCGACGCCATCCAGTTCGTAATACTCGTAGGCGAACAGCAGGTTCGCTTCGATCAGCCCGCTGGCCTCGAAATCGCCCATAAGGACGTCGTCGCCAGCACCGCCATCCAGGCTGTCATTATCAATACCGCCGATGAGTGTGTCGTTATCGGCGCCGCCTTCGAGGGTATCGTCACCTGCCGAGGCAACCAGTTTGTCGTCGCCCGCTCCACCAACCAGACTATCATCGCCAGATGAGTTGTTGAGAACGTCGGCACCTTCGCCACCCATAAGTGTGTCGTCGCCGGTCCCGGCGTACAAAACGTCGTCGCCGTCACCACCTTCAAGATAGTCCGATCCGGTGCCACCATAGATCGTGTCGGCCCCCCCGCCGCCAAACACGACGTCGTTACCCGTACCGCCGGAAATTGCTTCGGCGTTGGATGACCCGACAAGTTCGTCATCGCCACCACCGCCATAGATTTTACCTGCCGCCGTTAGAAGCTTGTTCTGAAAGTCACTTGTGTCATTCGAGGCAAAAAAGCCCATGCCCTCAAGCGTTTCAGGATCGAGTGTCGCCGGATCCACACCTATCAATGTGATGGTGGAGCCATCAGGAAGGTGCAGTATGGCATCCCCTGTCCCGTTGCCGACCGCATCAGTGACCTTAACGTCATTGGTTGAGAGGCCCGCTTTGCCAAGGTAGTCGTGTGACGAGAGATCCAGGATGTCGGTTCCGATTTGGAAATCTTCGATGGTAACGTCCCGCGCCAAACCCAGGATGTCGCCCTTGTCCACGGTAGGCGGGCTTAACTGGTCTTCCAGATCTCCATACTGCCTGCCGATGTCTTCCTTGACAGCTTCTTCGGCCCGCTTTGCGGCATTGTTGCCGTAGATCGGTTTTACGAGGTCCTTGATGTCTTTAGATACATCTTTGGCATCAAGGTAGGCCCCCGGGTCACTTAGCACCAGTCCTGTAAGCGTGGTCTGAACCAATGTGGCGATCGCTTCGACAGTGATGGCATCCAAGTCTGCCGGCGCTGCGTCCCTAACCGCGGCGCCGATGGATAGAATATCAAGGGCTGACGCTTGAAAGTTGTCGTTGGCATCAGGAAAGGGGTCATAATCTTTTTTGGCGGCCCATCCGCTGATATCCGCAAGGTTTTCGCGGACGATCGCCTCTGCCACTTCTTGGGACGTCCCAAGACCAGAGAAATCTGCCTTTTCGATGATAAAGCTATCTGCGCCACGACCACCGACCAGGGTGTCCTGCCCCATTCCACCGTCAAGGGTGTCTGCTCCATCGCCCCCCATCAATAGGTCATCACCGTCACCGCCGGACAGGTCATCTTCGCCCTCGCCACCGGTAAGTGTGTCGTTGCCCTGACCGCCATCAAGCGTGTCGCGACCGGTGCCTCCGACGATGACATCGTTGTCGTCCTCGCCGTACATCTCTTCGCCATCATCGCCGCCGTAGAGCGTATCTTTGCCCGCACCGCCGTACAGCGTGTCTGTACCCTCATCACCGGTCAAGATGTCGTCATCATCGCCGCCAGACAGGAGGTCGTCACCGCTGCCGCCAAAAATGGTATCTTTGCCTGCGCCACCGTCAAGCGTATCCGCCCCGCCGCCGCCGGTCAGGCTGTCTTTGCCATCGCCGCCAGCCATGTTGTCATCGCCGCTGCCGCCATCCAACGTGTCATTGCCATCACCCCCGACAAGCGTGTCTGCGCCAAGACCGCCAGATAGACTGTCGTGATCACGCCCGCCATCAAGCTGATCATTCCCGTCACCGCCCAGCAATGTGTCAGAGCCACCGTTGCCTTGCAAAGTGTCACGGCCAGAACCGCCTTCAATAACGTTGTTTTCTCCATCACCCGTCAGGCTATCGTTGAATTCCGACCCTTTCAGGTTTTCAATATTCGAAAGCGTATCGCCTTGCGCGTCGCCGCCGACCCCGGTGCCGTCTTGCAGGCTGACGGTGACCCCGGCGCTAGAGTCGCTGTAATCCGCAAGGTCTGTACCCTTGCCGCCGTCCAATTTATCTGCCTTAGCGCCACCGATGAGGGTATCCGAACCTTCGCCGCCAAAAAGGGTGTCCGTGCCTTTGCCACCGTTGATATAGTCGTTACCAGCATAGCCATAAATTGCTTCGTTGGTGCCGTCGGTGCCGTCAATCTGATCCCCTTCCAGGTCCGAATAGCCGACGTTCATCACGTCGTCTTGCTCTGTTCCGTCAACTGTCACAAGCCAAGAAGTCTGGTAGTTTGAATAGTCGGTCGACCCAATATTGTTGCCGCCGACCTTTTGATAGTTGGTGCCCGGCACAAGCAAGGTATCGGTTGCAAACCCCCAGATGTCCCCGGTGGCGCCGTTTTGCGACAAAACATAAATATTGATGACTGGACCGGTCGGGGTACCGGTATCGCTCAACTCTCGCAGCTGAATGACAGATTCCGCTTCGATCCCGGTGCCATTGCGGACAAGCCCCGCACCATCAATCACCACATGGGACCGATAGCTGTCATCCTCTAGCGTGTCTGCATTGCCACCCCGGTCATCCACGATGACCTTCCGCGTCGAGAACCCTGATCCAAAGGCATATCGGGTTCCGTCCGGCGAATCCGAATTGTTGATGACCCTGTCCCCAAGGCTTTGCGTTCTGGAATAGATGACTGTCAAAGCGTCACTGTCGATGGCAAATAAACTACGGACGGTCACAGATACTTCCTAACTCAAATGTCTTCTGAAAATTAAGGATAGATTGTAAATGAACCGCGATGATGGCGCTGGTTAGACGGAACTAGGCCAAAAGGACCGAGCCCGTGAACTGCTGGGCAATCGCATGAAGTGCAATCTGGCCACCGTCTTGTGAAACCGGGCGGCAGGCTGAGATGGCCGCTTATGAATTCGTCAACGGCTTTTACGACCCGCGCCACCGACGCTGTGCGCCGGGGTGGAAAAGCCCCGTTTCATTCGTACGGATGGGCACAAAGGCACGGCAGTCCAGAACGTACGCGCTCCGTTCGTTCCCGCACTTTCGGCCCGGCAGCCCGTTGCCGTTCACAGCATGGGCGAAAAACAGTATTGTCGTAAACACCCCTCGGCGCGTGACGCCGGATGAGATATGGAATGACCAGACCGTCGCCTTTCATTCGAGTATGATACATACGTTGCCGAATTACGGCTTGATCACTGGACCGGTCGAAGCTGTTGGCACTACGTCGGTAGTGTATCTGGTTGATCAGACGGTCGAGCGCAATGTCGGGATGATCAGGATTTTGCTGATAAGATGGGCCGGATCGAATGGCCCTGTTGCGGCACCCGCGTTTTACAAATCCATGGTGAAAAGCCTGAAGGCCCGATTTCGATCACCTGTAAGGTCTGGCATCACCAGATGTCATCGGCCATGCCTGACCTCTCCTTCCGGCTCGATGCGCATCCGGATCGCCCATATGTTTTAGGCTCAAGCGTGCGTCTCCAGCCGAGGATACCCACCACTGCGCTGGCAGGATAAGACATCGGTTCAACGCGTTGAAAAACCCCTTTCCCGAATTTGGTAAAAAGCCGGTTAACCGCTTGAAAGCATTCTCCCAGCCGCGAACTTTACAATGAAGCGTATACATGAAAATCCGCCGGATAACGATCTGTAAATGCCCCGTTTCTTGGGTGCCCGTAACGGTTGGAAACCAAATAAAGCACTCTTCAAGTTGATGTTTCCACCAGAAGCTGCAATCATCCATAGATGGCTACAAAGCAAAACTATTTCAGTGAAATGCAGTCGCCTGATGGCGTGCGGCAACCCTACGAACAATACGCCGGGTGGTTTTCAGAACAAAACACCAAGCGCCTTTCGAAAAAGGCAAGCGAAGCCGAGGCCTTGTTTCGTAGCACCGGCATCACGTTCAATGTTTACGGTGCCGAAGACGCCGAAGAGCGGCTGATCCCCTTTGATCTGGTCCCTCGGATCGTTTCAAACAGGGAATGGAATACGGTCTCCCGAGGGATTGAGCAGCGCGTGCGTGCCATCAATGCCTTTCTGCATGACATCTATAACCGGCAGAAATCCTGCGTGCCGGCATTGTGCCGATAGATTTGATCGCCCAAAACGATGCATTCCTGCCGCAAATGATGGACTTTAGTCCACCCGGGGATGTGTACACACATATCGTCGGGACAGATATTGTACGTACAGGCGAAGACGAATTCTTTGTATTGGAAGACAACGCCCGCACCCCGTCCGGTGTCAGCTATATGCTGGAAAACCGCGAGACGATGCTGCAGATGTTCCCAGAGCTTTTCAGTAAAATCCGCGTGCGTCCTGTCAGCGACTATCCGAAAAACCTGCGCCGTTCACTCGAGGCCAGCGCACCCGCTTCCTGCACCGGCAGGCCATGTGTCGCGATCCTGACGCCCGGCATCCATAATTCGGCTTACTACGAGCACAGTTTTTTGGCCGATCAAATGGGTGTTGAGCTGGTTGAAGGGCATGATTTGCGCGTTGTGGACGGCCATATCGCGATGCGCACAACACGCGGTTACAAAACGATTGATGTGTTGTACCGCCGGGTGGACGATGATTTCCTTGATCCGCTGACCTTTAATCCCAGTTCGATGTTGGGCGTCCCGGGGATTATGGATGTTTATCGTGCTGGGAACATCACAATTGCCAACGCACCAGGTACCGGGGTCGCTGACGACAAAGCAATCTATAGCTACCTACCTGATATTATTAAATTCTACACTGGCGAACGCGCGATTTTGAAGAATGTCGAAACCCATCGCTGCGGGGAACCTGAGACATTGAAGTACGTGTTGGACAATCTGGCGGATCTGGTCGTGAAAGAAGTCCACGGGTCGGGCGGATATGGCATGTTGGTTGGCCCAGCGGCCAGCAAGCGCGAGTTGGCTGATTTTGCCGAAAAGCTCAGGGCGCGGCCCTCTAACTATATTGCGCAGCCCACTTTGGCGCTGTCCACAGTGTCTGACGTCAGCACCCGTGGGACAGATTTGAGGATTTGAAGAACGGAGGATTTCTGGTTCATCTTATCGATTAGGAGATCGAGATGACGAAGAAGCCACAAACATCGAAAGAGGCCGCCGAGAA
>JBARCL010000114.1:0-2310 GCA_049794055.1 Sulfitobacter sp. | reverse complement strand
CATTCCGGTCACCGCCGAAGGACTGCATCCACCACACGGATCGTGACAGCCAATATTGTCCTCACGACTATCAGAAGATCCTGCGCCAACATGGGTTCAAGGTGTCGATGTCTGGCAAAGGCAATTGCTATGACAACGCCGCGATCGAGACCTTCTTCAAAACCATCAAAGCAGAACTGATCTGGCGGCGGTCATGGGAAACGCGCCGCAAGGCTGAGATGGCGATCTTTGAATACATCAACGGCTTCTACAACCCGCGTCGCCGGCACTCAGCACTAGGTTGGAAAAGCCCCGTCGCCTTCGAACGAAAGGTGGCCTAAACGAACACCTGGAGCGGCACAGAAGCGCGACAGGTCCATTCAGCCTGTTCGAACGATGGCCGGGTTCCCATCGACAACAATCCAGCAGAGCGCGCCCTGCGCCCGATTGGAATCGGCAGGTAAATTGGCTATTTGGAGGGGCGGATACAGGCGCGGAAACTCTGGCCCGCGCGATGACCATCATCGAGAGCGCAAAGCTCAACGGTCTCGACCCGCAGGTCTATCTTGCCGACATTCTCGACCGCATCCACGATTACAAGATCAACCGACTGGATGAGTTGCTGCCGTGGAACTGGGCACCGCTGAACGCTGCGCATCCAGAGGCCGCTTGATGGCTGCGGTTACCCGTGTCTGCACAATCGACTACGTCGCCAAAATGTTAGGCGAGGACGTTGAGCTTCTCGAAGCCATTATCGCCAATGATGACAACCTCACCTACGGCAACATCGTGACCGTTTACCTCTGGCCCGACGACATAATCTCCGACCTGACTGATGACGGGGTGGAAGAACTGAAAGACATGATCGGAGCCGCTCGTATCACCGCCAAAACCTGGCACAAATTCCTTGATGACTTCGTCGATGACGCCGAACTTGTTACCCAGGTCGAGGCAAAGCAACTGCGGTAGCAATGGAGCGGTTACTGAAGACCGGACGGTAAGCTCCTGTGCAATGGAGCTGTCATTAACGGAGATCAGCGAGATAAAATTGTGATTTTCAGACACGCCGGATCATGCCCCAGAAAGGTGGGTCAGAGCGTGTGCCATGATCAGAAACGTTCAAACACCCAAGTGTCCTGATTGATATTGCGTGTGCTTTCCTCACTCACAAGCGAAACGGGTGAGAGTTGTCTTTTGACATGACCCAGCCCCTGCGCCGCATCCACATATTCCATCAAAGACTGTCTTTTGTTCTCGGTCACTTCCTGTTTCGGAAGACGCTTGGCCTGTTCGCTATAGAAAGCGCCTGTGCCAACGTCTTTCAGCGTCCCGAACACTGCAAAAGCTGCGTTGATCTGCAACTCATGCACTTCTGATGCTACTCTAAGGCACTCCAGCTCCGCACCGACGACAAGCTTGTGTGAGGCGTCATCCTCATCATGGGGGTCCCACATATTGACACGGATAGGTGGGATTTGATCATAGGAAAAAGCTTATTGTTTAGAAAAGTGAAACGCTCAAGCAGAACGTCCGAATCTTTCAAAAGAACCAAATAACTCTCGAAAACTTCCTGGTGAACACCTTGCATGTACCAAAACGGGGCGATCTCTTTTGGATGGCCCCGAACAACCGTCTCGGGCCGTTTTTCCGCGACCAGGTTCAACAGCAAGCCCGGCGGCAGATCCCCCCAGTGACTTACATCCGGTAAATAACGCACCCTTGCCACAATGGATGCACGGGCCTGTGCGCCGGATTCGGTGGCATTATCCTGCAACCTAATCTGCACTCCCCAAAAGCCGTTGTCGTCAAAGAGGCCAAAGACCATCCCGTTTTCCTGTTGGTCAGGGTCGATCAGGACGCGGCTTTCGACATCGCGGATCAGACTTTCGATATCGCTGTGATCTTCCGGAAATTCAGAGGATCGTGACAGAAACCCGTATTCCTTGCCGACAAAAGGGCCGCCGGGTTCCGAGATATATTTGCCGAATATCGCCTCTTCAATTCGCAAGGCTTTTACAGCTTGGGCCTCGGAGCCGCGATTTCGAGTGGCGTTATCGTTCATATCGGTCTCTATAGCTCCACAATATCGCCAAGTTCATACAGGTAGTCGTTTGTTTTTCCGGTAGCGACAAAGATAAACGGATCGGCGACAAGAAACGGAAAATAGTTGTTCTCTACATACGGTGCCGTCGCCAGCTCATCGCCATTTCGCAATCTCTTGATTTCTGGGTTTTGAGCCTCCCCCTTTGCAGTGGTCCGCCCCTATAGTTAGGAAAGCGGAGGACCAAGAATGGCGATTAAGAGACCCAAGCCCGAAGAGATTGTCGTGAA
>JBARCL010000113.1:0-18590 GCA_049794055.1 Sulfitobacter sp. | reverse complement strand
ATCTTGGGCAACGGAAATAGCCGCTGCCGTGGGGACCGCGGTTTACCACAACCATGCGGCCTTCCTCACCTTCAACACCACCATGTGATGGGGCTAAAAAAGTTGTAACGCGCGCAAGATCAGACTTGCTCATCTTGTCGCGAGGGGCGCGGGTCAAAAGGCGAGCTTCATCAACTGCACGCGTTCGCAGCCTGCTCACCCCTGGCTCGCCACCAGCCTTGTCCTTGTAAGATGTCAGAAAACCGATGGGCTCCAAATACTTTCGTGCTTTTGGTAGCTGGGTCGTTCCACACCCGAAACACTGCTCGGAAAGCTGATCCCATTCATCCACGCGCTCTACATGCTGGCACGCATCGCAAATACGAATGAACCCTTCTTCCAACCATGCATCGCCAGACACTCTGGAGGGTCTCTTGGCAATGCCTGCACTTTGCCAAATCCGGCCGGCGGCGACGGTCTCGGCACCAGGCGCGTACTCTGAGATGGCCAATGTTGCATCGCGGCTCAGCTCGATCTCGCCCTCACTAGGACCTTGTTTGTCGCGATGTTGGACGATTTCGAGCGTCAACGAATGTACCGGAAAGCTATATGTGGGGATAACGGCGGCGCGCGATAGGCTCTCCACAAGCAGGCGGTCAAGATAGCGTTTCTTCTCTCCGTCCGCCCACTTCATCCGCCCCAACGCGCGCGACTTCAGTTCTTCAGTTTCCGCTGATGCCTGTTCGGTTTCAGCGAGTTCATACCTGTGCTGTATACTTGACCAGCGCCCGGCCACTTGATCCAGCCAACCACCGATTTCATTGCGTACATGGGATACGAGCTCACTGCCCAGCAGGGCAGTGCCAGCCGGTAATCCTTTGGACATTTCTGTCGCGCGCCCAAGCGCAGCCTTGCCTTGGTCACTGGCAAGCCAAGTGTCTAGGTCATGCAAAAGAGCGCGCGTTTCTTCCGCATCAAGGCGATCTGCCAAGACATCGCGCAAGCGTGGTGCGCCTTTTCTGTCACTGGCTTCAAGGCGCGTATCGAGCCAGCTTGCCAAAACGCAAGACACTTGATGGCGTCGCAAAAATCGAGCGTTATCCAACGAAATATAAGGCATAGACGGCATGCTGGCCAAGTATTCTGGAAAGGCGCTGAATGTTGCCTGATCATATCGGCTGCCTCGTGCAATAGTCAGTGCAATAGGAGCCGCCTGTGCCCTACGGCCCGCGCGCCCGGCCCGCTGTTGATAATTCGCGATGCCAGGAGGGACGTTCCGACAAATCACGGCTTCCAAATCGCCGAGATCAACACCCATTTCCATAGTTGTCGTACAGCTGAGGAGGTTGAATTTGCCTTCCCTAAATCCACCCTCAATCACGTTCCTCAAGCTTGGGCCGATCGCAGCAGTATGTTCACGCGCGATTGCTGCGGACGAAAGTGCCTGATAGCGCTGGATGTAGTAATTCTCAGTGTTGGATTCGCTACTATCCACGCGTTTGGTGGCTCCAGTGCACCGGAACGCAAGGCACACGCCGGCAACGTCAAATCCAGCCACACGACCACATTTGTCGCATTGGAAACGGTCGCGTCCCTTTTCAATCTGCAATCCATCTAAATCGATCACCAACCCAGCTTTATGTTTTTGCAAAATGCCCGCTCGTCGCGAAGAAAGTGCGTTCCAACAAGCTCTTGCTAATGTGGCGGTCTCGTCAAAACTCAGCTCAAGTCGTTCTGACAGGACCCAAGTAAGCCTCGTGGGCGTCGTCGGTTTAGCGGGAAGAAGGGTTCTTAGACGTTTGCCCTCTGACGTACGATCTAAGTCATATGACGTCTCAATCGAACCGCGTCCCCTGCCCCAGATAGCCTCGTCGGTCAAATCAATGATGCCACCAAGGTCGTTGATTGCTCTGTTTTGCCTCATCATCAACAGAATGAGCTTGAGGGTACCCGGAACAAGCGCAGTCAACTTTTCGGACGAAAGCTCGACCTGTGCTTTCTTGATGACTTGATCGAGTTTTGTGTGACTAACTTGCCAAAGCCCAAACGCTTCCGGCGAAATTCGCCCCGTCGCCGCCAGCGTCATCTCTGCGACGACCAAGGCTAACAATCTGTCTTTGAACTGGTCGCCTTTCATGGGGCGCTCCAAGTCTCTGCGATCATAAAGAGCGAACTTGTGTTTTCGCAATCGCCTCGCGACAGAATCCGAGAGATCGCGGATCCCCATTGGTTCACCTTCGTCGCGGATAGAATCTAAGATTGCGCCACGCATTGCTTCCAAGCGAGAAGTGCGTTCAAAAAATGGAGCAAAAAACGCAGCATCTTGCCGGTTATCCGAGAATGCCAACAGAGCACGGCCACCCATTGGACCGTCGGAATGCTCTCGTGGTGGCAGCGCTTCAAGCAAAGCTTGGGCTGACATCGCAGAAACAGCCTCATCGCCGGGGTGAATATGGGAAATTGGTTCAGCGTAATTTCCGGCCCCTGCCCCACACGCAAGACATTTTTTCACATAAGGTTTGCGATCGCGGTCATCTTCTTCTGTGCTGGCCACTTGAAGTTCAATCACACCATCGGCGGGCCCATCCATGATTTCGCCATCGACAGGGTTCAGGTATTCAAGATCAATTTCCGATATGTCGTCTATAACATCGTCGGTAGCTGCTGTTCCGCTTTTGCCAAGTCGCAGAACAATGCGTTTAGACGATCCATTGCGAGGTGGGCTCGGCAAGATGCGTACCTGATCGTCATAGCCTTCGATATATGGCTGCCCACAGCTACGGCACACGAGTAGAGACCAAACTGCAGGAGTTTTATCAGTTGCATCGCGTCCATTCCGACCAATCTCCGGCGTTGCCCAGCTCTCCTCGTTGCTTGGATCCAGGCCAACCAAAATGCCCTCAGTCGCGCTCGCGGAGATATGATATCTGGCGGGTAGCAATGGGTAGCCGTCAACACCCGAGGGAACTGCCAAAACAGCGATTGAAATTAGCGCGGTCATCGCTTTCGTTGATATATCTGGGGCTACATCGGGAAAAATTTGAGCAGCCAAAACGTCTAAAGGCAAAATTTTGGCCCCAGCATTTTCAGCGGGCAAAAGAAGGTGAGCCGTCTGGCGCACTTCGGCAAGCGAGGAAAGCGCTTCGGAAAGGCGGCTCCCAAGGTGAGACCCATCAGCTAGGTCGAGGATGCCGCCGGAGATGTCATTCCAGTCGTCAACATGGTTTTTGGCTTCATCGGGGTGGAGCGCGCCATCCCTTTTTAATTCGGCCAAACCCTCGCCCAGCTTGATCCATTGTTCTGCAGTTAGAGATCTAATCGGCTTGTCGATCTTCAAGGTGGGATGAAGTTCGCGTTTTGACGTGATGATTGCTTCGCTTCCGCCGCCGAAAGGTTCGCCAAACAGATCTTCTGCAAATCTTGCAAGTTCGTCCTTTCTAGAGGGATCAAGGCTGGCAGATGTCCCAACGCATTTTAGTGTGTTCGAGGGTATTTCTAACGCGGCCTTCAGCTTTCTAAGAAGGAAGGCCACTTCAATTGCCTGGGCACCAGTGTATGTGTGTAATTCGTCGAGCACGATCCACTGCAGGTCAGCCCCTTTGAGGAGGGCGCGGTTTTTGGGCAAAAGTAGAATATGCTCCAACATTGCATAGTTGGTGATCAAAATGTCAGGCGGGTTCTCCAACATTTCTTTGCGCGACAAGAGCCAGTTTTTGGGGACCTTTTCATCGTATCCGAAAGCGGATTGAAAGCTTGGTGCTTCACTGATCTCCCGCTCTATTTCAGCCCTGCCCGCGCGTGCACTTGTTTGGCCCGTAAAGCGCCCAAGCGTGAGGCCGGGATTGCCGAGCTCTTTGAACAGAAGCTTAGAAATACGATGCATCTGGTCCGTCGCCAAAGCGTTCAAAGGATAGACAAGGATCGCCTTAACACCCGGTTTGCTTGAACCCGAACGCAAAAGCGCATCAATAAGTGGGAACAAGAAGGCTTCGGTTTTGCCCGAGCCAGTACCAGTCGCCACAAGGTAATTTTCATCTCGTCCAATTGCCGCTCTTTGGTGCAGATGAAGTTTGCGTTCAAACAACGCAGGAGCTTTCTCCCCCATTGGCTTCCAAGCTTCACAAAGAACGCCAGACGCAACAAGCTCTGCGATTGATTCACCTTTTTCGAAGTCTGGAAGGCTTTCGACGTAAGGACCGCTTACGAAAGGATGGCGCGAAATCAGGGTTTCAACGGCAGACGCCAGGCGAGGCGCATGCACTGGCGAAATGGACGCTGCAGATAGGGTGAAATCACGCAGGCGGGTCGCTAAAGTTCTCTTGAAAGCAACTGGGTCGAGATCATCGTTATGCTCAGGCAGGTCTTTCATGTACGTAGTCTTTCTAATTCTTGGCACAATAGGTGAAACGTGAGCAATTCTGGAGCCAACCTTAGGAGTTCACCAAACAATCTTTTGGTTTCAGCCAGTGAGAACCCAGTCGCTTGAGCGACCGTATCAAAAAACTCAGGCACCTTGCGGCGGCGCGCTGCCCTCGCATAAGCCATGAGGGTCTGATCGATCCAAAGTAAATAGTCTTGCTCATCATGCTCCGGACCTTTCGGGATGCTCGGGCTGTTCTTAATGACACCTTGCATTAGTTGATTGAGTCGCGCGCTTCTGAGGCTCATGGGGCCTTCTGCCGCGTCTCCTGTGAACAATCGAAAGTCCTCACAGCGCTCTATCAAACCGGTCATAGCTGCCTGTCGATGTTCGGGTCCAAGCACAGTTCGGCCATCCCAGAACGCGCGAGAAACGCCGAGCATTTGCAAAACACTTATGAGGCGCAGCGTCGAAAAGCCGGAAAGTTCCTCTCCGAGGCGATCTGCTGACCGTGCGTTCTTGAAACCGAGAAATGCGCGGGTGTCTATGGATGGGTTTTGTCGGATCTGGCCTCGTCCGATTGAGCTCAACACTGAAAGGGCTCTTCCAATTTGCGAGTCTATCGCCTTGAGGGAAGAGTATTCAAAGGCCTCGGCGGAGTGAAGTTCAGGTACGATCTCAACGACGTGTTTCATGGGCAGCCAGTTGAAATCTCCCTCCTCCGCATGGGCAAGGCTGAGAACAGCGGCACGGCCACCGGCGTGATGATCAATTGCACGAACAACTTCTGCCCAACGGCTCGTCAACAGCCTATTCAAGCCACCATCCCAACACTCTGCTGCGAAACATTGGCTCATCCAGGCGTCAACACGCGTCATGGCGTCAACGGACGGATCGGACGGTTCAGACGCTGGAACCGCAAGTGTTATGCGATCGCCGCGATTTGTAGAGAGGCGCGTCCAGGTGCGACGACCGACTTCACGCAAACTGATGTCAAACAATCGCAGTTTTTCAGAACTCCGCGAGTTTTTGAGCAGGATACTGACGCTGTCTTCCGCTGACTTTTTCGCACTAATTTTTGGTTCTGCAGGCATGTCTGTCGGGAAATGATCGTAGCTAAATTCGCTAGAAACGACTTCGCCATCTTCATCCTC
The DNA here is from genome assembly GCA_049794055.1 of Sulfitobacter sp. Classification (GTDB taxonomy): domain Bacteria; phylum Pseudomonadota; class Alphaproteobacteria; order Rhodobacterales; family Rhodobacteraceae; genus Sulfitobacter. The sequence continues at coordinate 13,097 of JBARCL010000113.1, read as the reverse complement.
GGCGACAAGCAATACCCCACCAATTGAAAAAGGGGCACAGATCCGGGCCGTGACCCCATCTGCGCGGTGGTTTATCGTAAGCTCTTTTGGGGCGGCAACTGTCTCAATGCGTGCCAGCAAAGTACGAGCAGCACCGTTGAGCAAGTAAATGTGATTGTCGTGAGCTTGGTGAAGCTGACGAAGTGGAATTGCCCAGCTACCGGTATTGGCGAAAGGCCGTTCCAACGCACGACCTGCAATGGTCAAGGTTGCCCGACGATCTGGAGATCGAACTACAAGTGAACTGTTCCAATCATCAGGACCCAGAATGATTGCGCTCCCAAGCATCAATGGCTCTCGTGTGCCGTTTGTTCTTTCCAACACCATGGATATCTCAGGCCAATCTACGAGAAACTGGCGTGTTTCAGAGTCAATCTCAAAACCTATCAGGGCTTTGTCGTAGCCGCCCCTGCGATCCAAACACAGATTTCCGGACGCGTCGTGCAAAACGTATTTGGATGATGCTTCCACAAAATTTGAAGGTTGGTTCGCGCATAGGAAAGTGACGCCATCCAAGCCTGCGTATGTTGGCCAGACAAAAATTTCCCGCCTGATGCGCGTCTCGATGAGTTGACCGTCCGCTTCGCGTAGCATTGTTAAAACGATGCGGATGGGATCACCCGTCTGATCTAGCCCCAAACTTTTTAGGATGTTGGCCACAGACAGTCGGCCAATATCGTTCTCATCGAGTTGGCAATGGACACGTTCTGATTGATCACCACATTCTACTTTAATAGTTACACGGCGATCTGTGTAAAGCGCTGCTTCCAGCACGATGTCCGCGTCACCTGACCATAAACTGCCAGCTCTGCCGGATTGCACCGCGATTGGGCGGCCTTCGATGCTAATCCTGGTTCTTTTGGAGCCGCGTAATAGCACGCTTTGGTTGGGTGATCGCAGTTCGGCAGGATTTTCCCGCAAACTTACTTGAGCAACATAGAGGTTGGGCCCAAATAGGTCAGCCGGAACCCCATCCACCGTGAATTCCCGGGTAGAGGTCACCGTCGCCACACTTGTCTGAACAATCCATTCGTTGGTTCCTTTGCGAGGCACCAACTGTCGGCCATCTTCTGGTTCGAAGATGACAAAAGCCGCGTTGTATAGCGGTAAATGGCGGCTTTCCCCATCTGCGACCCAAGTAAGATCTGGGGGAATCGGATTAAGTAGTGGCCATGTTTGACCACGCCTGAGTCTGAGTGTTTGCGAACCGATGTTGACCTGTAGCCTTCCGGCACCGGCAGGCACCTGTAATTGTGGGCGACCATCCAGCCAAATCAGCCGTGGCGAGGGCTGCGAGGCAAGCAGTGATGTCGAGCCAACATCTTTTTCGATTTTCTCAAGAGTGTCCGCGAACTCCGCAGCAAAAGTGCTCTGCTCTCGAAGCTCTGTAGGATTCACACGCCATTTTAGGAAAAGAGCCGCCATCCACGCAGTTTCGTCGTGCAAGATAGGGCGCTCGGGAACATGCACGCCGACCGGTAAGAATGTCAAAACAGCATCGTCTTCCCAACGGTTCAATTGAACGACGTCGTCAGAGGAAGGCAAGCCGTTGGCCGCCTCTTGCTGCAAAAACGCCTTTGCAACATGTCCCAACTGCCCGCGTGCAACCCCAACATGAATTAGAAAGACATCAACATTACGGTCAAAACCATCTGTCACCAGTCCAATCTTTCGGCAGACAGATTTGAATGAGGCTACGATTTCTGTACGCGCTGGAAGCGAGGGGTCTTTGCCAAACAATCGACCAATCAGAGGCCATATTTCTTGGGTTCCTTTGCCGTAGTTTTCGAGCAACGAAGCACATATTGCCCAAGCCGTAACGTTTGGGAATTTTTGGAGCAATTTCTGCGGCGTGAAGCCTGTTTTCACCAAGGCTTGGAGTGCAGTTCGCGTATCTGGCAGATGGCTTAACTCAATTGCGAGCGCTAGAAATGGAGGTGCATTTAGAGTTTTCTGTGTGCGACTTACAAGAAAGTCTTTGGTTCTGAGCAGAACTTGTGGGTCCATAGGTGGTGCTTTTTGCTCATCCATCGTCGGCGAAATACCCAAGTCTAAAATAAAGTAATACCAGTCATTTGTGGGTAACGAGTGTCACAACTTCAAGCTGAAAATTGGTCCCTGCGAAGAAAAGGCGTTTGGTTTTGATAATGAGATCGTTGCTGCCAATTGGAATTTGCCGAAACAAGAAGAGCAATAGACAGAGCGGGAGGGATGACCCCTCCCGGTCGAGAGAGTGCGCGCGGGTTGCCTTATAAATTCAGCATTTTCGCTTTTCTCAAGCGACCTACAAAGTCTCTATATTTATGAGAATGCCGCAACCCGCTCCCTGCACAGGGCAAACATAGCCTCTGCCCGCTCTTCGATATCACCGTCCACACCAGGAAGATCAGGCAAAGAAATCTTGTCTATGGCTTCGGCGAAGCCCTGCAAGAAATGATCAATCTCTTCGCCTACGCCGGTTGCAGCTAAACCGGCAATCGCCGCAACCTGCATGAAATCACGACGCCGCAACCGGTCATCTTTGCCGTTCAGCTTCAGAGCCATGCGATCATGTTCAAGGCTCGGGAAGACCCTGGTCGTTACCGCATCATAGAGCGGCGCGAGGCGGATTGTGCTGAAGCGATCCGCAACAGGACCGGCAATCTTTAGGAGCGCTAAATTCTTCAGGTGCATATCGCCGTCGCCGATCAACCAAGCGAATAAGGCGCGCTTGATGACCAACAGAAGATCTTCCCCGGCAGATGTCGACAGCGGTCGAACAGCACGCGTTATCCTCTCGATTGTTCCATCATACTTCGCATCGGGGGGCAGATCGAGGACCGAACAAAGATCCTCCAAAGCAAAGCGGCGTTCATCCTCTGGCGATGTGCGAATATCAAAGCGCTCGACCAGTAAAGCAGGGGGCATGTCATCCGGCATTGCTACCAAAGCGATGTCAGGTGCCTCCAACCCTGAAGCACGGCCAAGAGTCATGGCAAGATACTCGATCACGGGAAGCGCCTGAAATCCGCTAGTTCCCGCCGGCTTCAAAATGTGAGTGAACGGCAAGCCCGCGCTCGGCGACAATTGGCCATCCTGCGCTAAATACATTGGCGCCTTGATCTGAACGCCAGACAGGCGCGGTGTGTCCGCCCGCTCATAAAGGCGCGCCAGCCCGGCCTCGAAATCTGCTTCAAGCTTGCCCCGCCCGGGGCCGGCATAGTTTCCGGTAAACACACCGTCGCGGGCATATCGGGACAACGACACGGACAGCATGTCTACGGGGAGCGATGCGAGCTCGGCTGCGTTTTCGCTGATCGTAATGTTGGACATATATCGTTTGCCCGAGCGCAGAACCGCACGCTCGTCATTGTCTTTGAGAACCTTCTCGAGCCATCCCTCAGGCAACAGTGAGAGGATGAAGGGGGGTAGCCTGCCAGGAACCCGCTGTTGCACGAGCGGCAAGTTGAAATTGTCTTGCGGCTGCCATCGCCATTCAAAACCGTCATGACCCAGCTGACCGACGATTTGCCCATGCCAAGCAACCGAGAACGTCAGTGCTGCTTCGTTGCGCACCTCCACCGCAACAGCAGAGCGCATCAAATACCGCTCTGTCTGCTCCCCCTCGCGGTACCATTTGTTTTCGCGCGCGAGCGCCCAAACCGCATCCGCCGCGGCAGACGGGCTGCCGTATTCTTCAATAAGACGCGCGGCGATCTCGGTCCGCATCCCTTCATCAATCGCGCTGGCGTGCTCGCTGCGTTGCCGAAAGGCTTCAAGAAATCGCTGCCGCATCGACGAGACGGCGACTTTGAACTCCCCTGCCCCATCATCGACAATGGCAGTCGCGACCGCTGGCTGATCTGGCGCTACGTTCTGGATGATCTCCAGAGACCTGATCCGAGTACGCTGATTTCGTTTCCCGCTTATGAATAAGCGACCGTCTCGCGTAGGTGCGAGCAGAGTGGCGCTGGCTGCCGAGAGATACGCCTTTGGATAAAGATAATGCGCAATCCGCACCGCATTCCGCAGAACAATTGCATCTATGTCTGCGTCTGCGTCGACGTAGATGCCTCGCATAAGTTGAACAAGTTTTCCTGTCTCAGCTTGGTAGTGAGCACGGTCCTTGTCGAGGTTTTCACCAATGAGATAGAGCAATATTCTAACTTTCGCGCACTTGAGATACGAGATAGTTAGAGTTTTTTATGACACCTGTCAAGAAATTCCAACTATCCCGCACATGACATGCGCGAAAGTTAGGTCGGAAGCGCCACTCCGAAGAGGCCTCACACGTAGCCACGCGCACAAAAGCCATAACCAAGACCATGTTGTGGTCGTTCAATTTTGGTACGCGTACCTTCCTGAAGGCTCGTCAAAAATGAGTTGGCAAAAGATATCAAGGCCAACTGTCCCAAACCAAAGAGGCAGAGAACGCCGTGATTGCATTAAAATTGGGTCTCTTGCAGCTTTCCAGAACTCACGAACCATCAGCCAAAGCGTACCACTTGATAAGCGGAAACAAAGGGCCGTGTCGAGCTTGTGTCTGGGAGCAGCACCGGTCGATCAACTCAACTGCCACCGACATCTCTACAGTCGCCCCCTACCCCGCCGCAATAGAATGGAGCGCGCGCCGGACCAGAAAAGCACTCTCAACAGAATTCGGCTCAATCTAAAATCCGTGCGCACCTGCGCAACTCTGGCATCTGGAAGGCCAATTCCGAATCTGCGTTCCTCGCTAATCACGCCTTTCTGCGCCGAACACTCCGATTGTGAGAAGGCATCTACACGGACCGAGCGATTGCTTCCGGACCCAACGGCTCCTCATCCGAGCCGGTTTCACCCCAAACGCGAACAGGTCTCTGATGGTTCCGCTACCGCAAGAGATTCGATCAAACTCTTCAGTCACGGATACTGGCACATCAGCGCTTAGGCGCTGACCAGGCTCTTGGCTGCGCCCGAAGCCGCAAAATCAGCGTCTCCGCCCATTCGGGATACGATCCTTTGCGCTACCTAAAGGAACTCACAATTAGAAAGATGATCCATCAACGGAGCAATTTGGACCATCACCTCTTCACTCTCGCGGACCACCGGCATGCGAAGCAGCCCCCCTGCCCTATTCCGATACGACCATCTAAATCATACGAGTTACTTACCCCAGCTTCGCGAGCCGGGGACAACAGCAACCCAAATCAACGATAAATTCGTCCGCGGAAAAGTGGAGAATCCAGCCAAATACGCTCAAAGTTTACAGCTGTAAACTGATCCACTACGCTGCACCATATAGCGGATGACGGCACATTAGACACTAAATAGGCAAAAAAGCATTGACTTAAGGCTGTGAATCGCAGCTTTTATCCCCAAGTGGCGCGAAAAAAGCCATATTGAGCAATTTGGGGCAACCACATGATTCCCGTGACACCAATCGTTACCAACCGACCGTCGGAGCTGGCAACCGATATTTCAGAGCGCCTCACCACGGCGATCCGCGAACATTTGTTGTCGGCCTTCGCGCCCGACAACACGAAATCCCTACGCCTATTCAGCGCGCCTGAGGCCGCCGAACTCTTGGGTGTATCGGGTCAATTCATGCGCAAAGTACACGGTGAAGGCACCCTGCCCGAGCCACAAGAGATCCGCGCTGGACGTCGCTACTATACCGCACGCGACATCTGGAATGCCCGCCAGATCCTCGAACAAACCTCTCGCAAAAAGGGTCGTTATCTTCCCGGCCGGAGGGATGGAGATAAGCTACAAGTCTGGCAGTTGATGAACTTCAAGGGCGGCTCAAGTAAGAGTACCACGACAATCCATTTGGCCCATTTTCTCGCACTGCAAGGCTATAAGGTCTTGGCTGTTGATCTAGACCCCCAAGGCTCACTGACATCCATGTGCGGAATCAGCCCAGAGATCGAATTTGACGGACTAACTGTCTATGATGCCATTAGGTACGACGATCCCGTGCCCTTTGCCGACACAATCGTCGAAACCTATTTTCCAGGGCTGTCTCTCGCCCCTTCCCGCCTGCTCCTGTCAGAGTTTGAAACGGAATCAGCAGTAAACTCGAGCCCTGATCAGCCGTTTTTCACACGAATAAGAAGTGCGCTCGCTCAAGTCGAAGACCAGTATGATGTCGTCTTAATGGACAGCCCGCCTCAGCTTGGCTTCCTGACGATTTCCGGCATGGCGGCAGCGACCTCTTTGATTGTACCCCTCACGCCATCCATGCTCGACGTCTCCTCAACCGCACAGTTCTTGGAACTGGCGGGTGCTTATATGGGCGTCATCGAAGAAGCAGGCGCGGAATTGCAATACGATCACTTTAAGTTCCTGATCACACGCGATGAGCCGACAGACGTCCCATCACAACAGCTCACGTCCTTTATGCGCGCGCTCTTTCAAGATCGCGTCATGGGCGCGACCGCCCTCAAAAGCACTGCGATCAGCGACGCTACCATGCTCAAACAATCGATCTACGAGGTCGTGAAATCAGAAATGACGCGCGCAACCTATGATCGCGCGAAAAACTCAATGGATGCTGTCGGCAAAGAGGTTGAAGCAATGATCCACCAATCATGGGGGCGTAACTAATGGCCCGTAAATCCCTTCAAGGTCTCTCCGGCATCGCCAAGACGATTGCAGATTCTGGTCCACGCACCTCTGAGCGCAAACCAAATACCAGCGCTCCGGCACTTGGTGCTCTCCAAGGCTCTCTATCCGCCATCCGCGAGATTGATCCAAAGCTGATTGATGAATGGGGTCCGAAAGACCGTCTTGACGGGTTTACAGCTGTAAACTCGGATGAAGAGGGGGACGGGTTCGAAGCCCTCAAGACCAGCATCGAAGAGGGAGGCCAACAGGTGCCCATCCTTGTGCGCCGCTCGAGTAGCGACGGACGATATGAGATCATTTATGGCCGCCGCCGCCTCAAGGCTTGTCGTGAATTGGGACTGAAGGTTCGCGCCAATGTCGAAGACCTTGATGACGCTTCAGCCTTACTTGCCAAGGGCCTCGAGAATGCTGCACGCCGCAATCTGTCGTTTTATGAAAAAGCGCGCTTCGCAGCCGTTATTCAGGTTGCGGGGCATAACACCAAGACGGTGCGGCAAGTCTTGAGCCTTTCAGCCCCTGGGCTATCCCACCTCACCAAAGTCACCGAGAATGTTCCAGACGATGTCGGCGACGCCATTGGCGCTGCCCAAAAGTCAGGCCGTCCGAAGTGGACGGCGCTTGCAGACGCCTTCATCGCGAAGAAGGTTACCGCAAGCGCCGCATTTTCAATTCTCTCGAAACTGGATTCTGATCTCTCATCAGATGATCGCCTGGAGCGGCTCTTGGCAGAGATCGCCCGACGCGGTGCACGCCCAAAAGAGGGCAGGGCGGTCACGCCCGCACCAGGCGTTACGATCAAATCTAGCAATTCTTCCGTCACCCTTGCCGTTAAAAAGACTGGCAAGGATGCCGCCTTCGGGGCATGGCTCGACCGCCATCTCGAAGACATCATCACCAAATCCTATAAGGAGTTTACAGCTGTAAACTCGCAGGATGACACCCGAGGCCAAAGCAGAAAGGAGGACGGCGAATAGAAAACCCCCGAAGCCGGAGCTTCGAGGGCTGCAGCGCGTAAGCGCCGTTAGACTAGACACCTAAACGGTAGCAGTCCCCGAATCATCGAACAAGAAAAAACGCTTCCGAGCGCATGGGAATTTTTTGTCTGCCGACAAAATCATGAAAACAATGACAGGACTGGCTCCAAATGGAGCCCACTCGCCAGTATATTCAGCGGGGCAGCGAGATATTGCCCCGTCAAAGTGGACACTCTTGCAGGTCATAGAAGACATTCGAGAGCCCTTGGGGCTCAAGGGGACATCGATTTCCCTCCTGCGTGCCATGATCTCCTTCATCAAGGGCGATCATATTTCTGCCGCACAAGATGACGGGCATATCTGCTTTGCATCCAACGTTGCCTTGGCAAGGCGGACACATGTTAGTGTTCAAACCGTAGAACGGCACATCACCAAACTCGTCTCTCTTGGCCTCCTGTCGCGCCGCTCCAGCGCCAACGGTAAAAGATGGGCTCGACGGGACACAAGTGGCCGTATAGTGCTCGCCACAGGACTTTCTTTGATGCCGCTATCAGCGCGATATTCTGAATTTGTTCAAATAAATCAAACGCATAAAGAACGCGCTGCTAATCTATCAATCTTACGAGACAAGTGTGCAATCGCGCTGGCAAGCCTCAAGAGGTATCTCCCGGCCCGCCCAGATCTTGAAGCCTTCTTCAACACTGCTCGAAACCTCCTGCGCAGGCGTTCGCCCGAAGAAGCTCTAACGGCCTTGTTGAAGAATATTACCACTCACATTGAAGAAGTTACTCCTGATCAGACAGACAATTTGAGGGACACAGCCCCAAAAAATGAGGGGCACAAAGAACCTCATTTGAATCAGTCAGTTAAAGAAGAAGATTCATTTAGGATTGAAGTTGGTCCAGACGAAATGGAACGCGCCTACCCTAGACTCTGCGCTGAACTGAGAACAGCACGTAGCCAAACAGATTGTGAACGTCGAATGAGCGATATCGCAAACCATCTCGACTTAGGTAACCTTTGGTTCGACATTAAAAAACTTGGTCCAGCAAAAACATTTATGACCCTAGGTTACTTATTAGAGCGCATAGAAAGCATTAAGAAACCTCGTGGCTATGCATTCCACTTACTGCAAGGACTTACCAATGGGACTTTGGCCTGGGACACATTGCTCCAGCCCATGAGAAGAAAAAAGAGTCTGTAGGGGCCGTTAGACACTGTTTTGGTTAGTAGTGCTGCCGAAAAGTGAAAGTTTCCTTCTTGTTTTAGGACCGTCTGATGGACCCTTGTGGGGTGTTCCTGACGGGTCTGGACCGGATTCCGGTCTGTCTGTCCTGACAAGGAACCTCGCATGCAAACAGAAGTATTGCGCATCCTGCGCGCAGAGGCACGGTCGTGGTGGCGACATCGAGAGCTAAGAAGAACTGGTGACCTTGATGCGGCGCATCGGCTGGAACGCCAAACAATCAGCCGCGATATTGGCTGCCTGCGGGCGGCGATCAACAACCCCAATGCCTATGTCAGCTGCGGCGGGGGAGGGACCATCCTTCACCTCGGCCTGACAACAGTCTCGCTTTACGCCCCCGTTGAACGCTTCCCACTCGCCGACTTGGCTGTCCGGCTTGGAACGCCTCTGATCGACTGCCGCACCGTTCGCGACATCATCGCCTTCGCAAACCTGCCAAAAGTCACAATGGATGGCACGGTTGATCCAGAACCTTGGAAGTCCTCCAGCCGGATACCGCTTCTAACATATCTGGATCTTGTCGAACGCCTTGGCGCTCGTATCGTCAATGACCCGCGCATCAATCACGCGACCTAACCTAACTCCCCCAATCAAGTTCAACATCGAAAGGAGGCCAGCCATGGCCCGTTCCCGCACGTCTAAATTCGACGCATCAGAAGCCATCACCAATGAACTCATCCGCATCATAGAACGCGGGGTTCTTCCTTGGCGCAAACCTTGGACCGCTGGCGGCAGTGCGCGTCCGTTGCGCCACAACTCTGAACCCTATCAGGGCGTTAACAACTTCCTGCTCACCATGCGCACGTTGATGGCCGGATATACCTCTCCGTTCTGGATGACTGTGCCGCAGGCGAATACTCTCGGAGCAAAGATCCGGAAAGGCGAACGATCGTCTGTCGTTGTTTATTATGGCCAGAGTCGAACGCAGTCGGACGATGAGCAAGACACCAATGATGGCGATACCGAAGAAGCCCGCGTCTTTCGTTTCCAGAAGTCATATCGCGTGTTCAACGCAGACCAGATTGAAGGCTTGCCGGACGCTTTTTACCCGGATGCCTGTCCGGTCCCCGATCATCCGCCATCTGCGCCAATCCCGCATATGCAGGCGTTCTTTGATGCCATCGATATTACGACGGTCTTTGGTGGAACCGAGGCCCGCTACAATCCGCCGGTCGACAAGGTGTTCATGCCAAGCATCGAGCGCTTCAAGGACCCGCTGAACTTTTACGGGGTTTGGGCGCACGAGCTTGCTCATGCCACCAAGGCGCCGCATCGCTTGAACCGAGACTACGGTCTCAGCCGATTTGGTAACACAGCCTATTCCCGCGAAGAGATCGTGGCCGAGTTGACGTCCTGCTTTCTGGGGCAGGAGCTTGGGTTCACTGCGCATACGCTAGAGCTGAACGCGTCGTACTTGTATCACTGGCTGCGTGTGCTGCGCTCGGACAAGACCGCTATCTTCAAACATGCGGCCGATGCCCAGAAGGCCTGCGATTATCTGATCGCGAGGTCGGAAGCGGGCAGGGTAGGGGCCACCGATCAGGCCGCTTGAGAAGTTTGGCTCGGTCGCAGGCGGCGGTTCTCAAAGAGTGAAAGCAAGCTTTTGGTTTTGTGTTTTCAATTTCCTCGAAAGGACAGACCCATGACCACATCCCAAGCCTCGACAACAGATCGCCCCGACATCACTGTGATTGCCGCGCACAACGATGCCTTCCGCAAATTCGCGTGTCTTGGAACGCCTCCAAACATCGCCATTCCCGGTCGTATGCATGTCACGCGCTCGTTGATGGAAGCGGAAGACGGGTTCATGGACGAAGCAGTGAAGGCGATCGGTGAGTTTGAGGTCTTTGAGCCCGAGAATGATCCTGACGGATGCCACGACTTCGGGGCCGTGGATATTCGGGGGCAAAAGGTCTTTTGGAAAATCGATCTTTATGAAGCGGATAGCGATTTCCGGTATGGTGCTGAGACTCCTGACAACCCTGCAACCACCATGCGCGTGCTCACCATTATGATGGCATCCGACTGGTAGGGCAGGGGGCCCAACCTCACAAACGATGCACAATCTGAAGGCCCGCTGACCCCTCCAAAGGGAAAGATGCCGTAATGGGGCTTACCGCGAATCAAACACGTTTCGCTTGTTTGCTGGCTTGATTTGAAGTGCCGTTGCCCTTGATGCGCCAGTAGCGCGTCTACGAGGTCGTATGTTTCCATGCGCCTCAATTCCTAAGAATAGAAAGGCAACGACATGAATGTATATATTGGATTGGACGTCTCACTGGCAAGCACCGCTATTTGTGTGCTGGGGCCGCAGGGGAAGATTGTCGAAGAATTGCAAGCAGCCAGCGAACCTGAGGCACTGGTTCATGCGGTCGGTTCACTTCCGTATTCGATCGACGCAATTGGACTTGAAGCGGGACCGCTTTCCCAATGGCTGAGCAAGGGTATCGAAGAGGCTGGCTTTGACGTGGTTTTGATGGAAACGCGGTTGGTGAAGGCTGCCTTGAAAGCGATGCCGATCAAGACCGACAGGCGCGATGCTCAGGGGATTGCTCGATTGCTGCAGATGGGTTGGTACAGGTCCGTGCACCGCAAATCTGTGTCCTCCCAGGAAATTCGCGCTTTGCTGACCGCGCGAAAGTCCGTTCAACAGGCGATCATCAACATCGAACTCTCGATGAGGGGAGTTCTCAGGAACTTCGGCCTGAAGCTCGGACACGTCACCCGGATCAGGTACGACGCCCGGGTGAGGGAACTCGTTGCCCAAAACGACATCCTGTCCGCTTCGGCATTGTCGCTTCTACGTGCCCGGGAGCAGTTGCGGGCGGAGCTGGCAAGTCTGGACACAAAGATCACCGGGTTGGCAAAACATGACGACGTTTGTCGGCTGATGATGACGATGCCGGGTGTCGGTCCGATTGTTGCTCTGACTGTAAGATCTGCGATCGACGATCCGAACCGCTTCGCGCGATCGAAAGACGTTGGCCCTTGGGCGGGGCTGACGCCGAGGCGCACTCAATCTGGAGAAATGGACATTGTCGGGCAAATTACCAAAGCTGGTGATCGCGGCCTGCGAACGGCTTTGTATCAAGCGGCGATGATCCTGATGCACCGCGGTGCCCCAAACTGGCTGCAATCCTGGGCACTCAAAGTGGCGCACAGGCGCGGAGCGAAACGGGCCATAGTTGCACTTGCTCGACGAATTGGAGTCATTTTGCACCGCATGTGGAGAGACGGCACGCCGTTTCGCTTTACGCAAAGCTCTAGCGCAACAGCCTGAGTGAAGGCTTCAACAGTTTCTCGAAACGGAGGTATGAGCTGCGCCTGACAACAGGTACAACGAGGTCCCTTGCCGGGACGCGGTTTCTGGAGATGCCGAAGGCCCGCAAGTTATCAACAGTCGTTGAATACGCGGGAAAGATGGGCACCCAGGACCATATTTGGACCAGGCATAGAGTGGCAGCTACAGGCTGACTACGGACGGAAGAACGAAGCCCGAGCATGGGGTAGTCCTCAGACCTGAAGTGCGGTTGCAGTGAAAAAGAAAAAGTAAGCTTATGAATTGGTATCTCAAATTTGGTGGAGAGTAAGTTCTTCACCGGACGTTTTTGACATTTCCGAAGCTATTGACAAAGGCCCGCCCCATTACGGAAGTGGGCCTTTTGTCGTGGTGATCCCTGAAGCCGGGGATTGGTCACGCGCGTGAAGGCGCGGGCCACAACTCACCCACCGAGAAGGATATCCCATGACCACAAGCTTTAACCCTCTCACCCTCGCCATCGGCGATCTGGTCCCGCATCCCGCCAATGTGCGCAGCAACTCGCCGGAAACCTATGACCCCGAGAACATCGCGCATCTGAAAGCCAGCATTGCCGTTCTGGGCTTGCTCCAGCCGCTCTTGGTCCAGAAGCTTGACGGCAAATATGCAGTGCTGGCCGGTGGCCGACGCCATGCCGCGCTGAAGGAGCTGATCGCCGACAAGGCCACCAAGGGGTTCACGGCGAAGACCAAGGTGGACTGCCGCCTCGTGCCGGAAGACTGCGACGTCACCACGGCACTGTCACTCGCCGAGAACATCACCCAGGCGCCGATGAACGCCATTGACGAGTTCGAGGCTTTCGCGCGGATGATGGAGGTCGACGGCCAGACGCCCGAGACCATCGCAAAGACCTTCGGCACCACGGTGGCCGCCGTGAAAGGCCGGTTGCGCTATGGCCTTATCCACCCCGACATCCGCGCCGCGGCCCGGG